>NZ_QPIJ01000037.1 GCF_003336665.1 Vreelandella rituensis
AGGATGAGCTCTATCCCGACCTGCTGAAGATCGCACGGCTAGTATTGAAGCAGGCGGATCGCGGGCAACGGCAGGTGCTCGAAGGCGGGGATGGCTCAGCGGCTCAACAGAAATGGCTGGACGCGTTGGCGCACTACAGGGAGCTGATGTCGCGCGTGATCGAGCAGACCCAACGTCGTGTCATCCAGGGCGAACGGGTGCCCTCCTCGGACAAGCTCGTCAGCCTGTTTGAGCCGCATACCGATATCATCGTCAAGGGATTCCGCGACGTGCAGTACGGCCATAAAATCAATCTGAGCAGTGAAGTGAGCGGCTTTATCACCGCGTTGACCATCGAAGAGGGGAATCCGGGCGATAAAACGCTGTTTCTGCCGATACTGGATTTTCATCGATCCGTTCTGGGCAAGCTGCCTCGCGCTGTGGTCGCTGATGGCGGCTACGCCAGCCAGGCAAATGTCGCGGCTGGGCGCGCCATGGGCCTTAAGCACGTTGTGTTTCACAAGCCCGTGGGCGTATCGCTCACCGCCATGGGCGTCAAGTCGAAGACCTTTAACGCCTTACGTCATTTTCGAGCCGGCGTCGAAGGCAATATCTCGGAGCTGAAGAGAGCCTTCGGCGCTGCGAAGGCGAAGTGGAAAGGTCATGATGGCTTCAAGGCGTTTGTCTGGGCCTCGGCTCTGAGCTACAACCTGGTAAGGTTGGCGCGACTCGGGCCGGATTAATTCCCAGGTTCGGGCTGAAAACCTATCAAAGGAACGCATGGGGTGGCCATGCAAGATATGCCCGTGGCCTGACGTTGGGCTGACTGCTCAAATGACAGCCAGACTGAGCGTTATTCAGCCGTCGTCACGTTATTGACGGCACTCAGCGCCGCTTCCATTTCCAGGGTCGAGCTGAATTGACTGAAAATGCATGTTTCTGGATGGGCACTAGTTAGAGTGGCTGCTTAGTCGGCCGGATAATAATCTCGTTGACGTCGACATCCGCCGGCTGCTCGATGGCGTAGGTGACCGCACGGGCGATGGCATCAGCATCGATAGCCATCTCGTACATTTCATCCACGCCCTCGGCTGTCTCTGGATCGCTGATGGTGGACGTCAACTCGGTGGCAATGGCCCCGGGAGAGATGTTGGTGGAGCGGATTTCCCCGCCGCCTTCCTGGCGTATACCCTCAGAAAGCGCCTTAACTGCATACTTGGTCGCGGAGTAGACGGCTGACGCTGGAAAAACCTTATGCCCGGCTACCGACGAGAGGTTGATGATGTGGCCAACATGCTGCTCGCGCATAGTCGGCAGCACCGAAGCGATGCCATAGAGCACACCCTTGATGTTGACGTCTATCATCTGTTCCCATTCGTCGACCTTGAGCTGATCAAGCGGTGACAGCGGCATCAGGCCTGCATTGTTGACCAGCACGTCGATGCGGCCGTAGGTCTCCTTGGCCGCGGTGGCGAGCGCCTCGACCTGATCGCGGTCAGTAACGTCGGTCACCTGGTAGATTGCATTACCGCCCTGCTCCTTGATAGCGTCGCGCAGCTCCACAAGGCGATCCTCGCGGCGAGCAGCAAGCACCAACTTTGCGCCACCCTTGGCCAGACGGTGGGCGGTGGCTTTACCGAGACCACTGCTGGCGCCGGTAATGATGACGACCTTGCCATTGATTTCTGACATGGGTTCTTCTCCTGTGTTGTGTGAAAGATAGTTAAAATGTGGCGAGTGGTCACGGTAGGAAAATCGCCTTTACGTTAACGAATTCCTTGATGCCAAAGCCGCCGTGTTCACGCCCGTATCCGGAATTCTTGACCCCTCCAAAGGGCATGTTCGGATCAGCCGCCCCGAACGAATTGATGCGGATCATGCCGGTGTCGAAATGATCGCGGGCCAGTTTGAGGGCACGTTCCTCGTTTTTTGAAAAGATCCCGCCACCCAGACCGTAGCGGCTTTCATTGGCCAGTCGCATGGCGTCCTCGTCATCTTTGGCACGGATAATTGAGGCGACGGGTCCAAAGATTTCATCGTCGTAGGCGGGCATTCCGGGCGCGAGGTCTGCCAGCACTGTGGCGGGATAATAGGCACCGGTGCGGTCAGGCACTTCGCCGCCGCAGAGGATTTTTGCACCCTTGGCGACGCTGGCATCCACCTGGTCTTTGACCGTATCAAACTGGTCCTGGCTGGACAGCGGGCCAAGCTGGCTATGCTTATCCGTGGGATCGCCCATGACGATGTCGTTCATTTGAGCCACGAACGCATCGACAAAGGCGTCATAGACCTTGTCAGTCACGATGAAGCGCTTGGCGGAAACGCAGGTCTGTCCATTGTTGTACAGCCGCCCGATGACCGAAAACTTCACCGCCGTGTCGATGTCGGCATCTTCCAGCACCAGGTAGGCGTCGTTCGAGCCCAGTTCCAGCACGGTCTTCTTCAACGCACTGGCGGCCACAGCACCAACGTGTCGCCCGGCACCATCACTGCCGGTCAGCGTGACACCACGGACTTTAGGGTGGGCGATCAGATTATCGCTGGTGTCGTGGTCGATCACGATGACCTGAAACAGATCCTCGGGCAGGCCCGCTTCAATGCATAATTCGCGCAGGCGCAGGCCAGACCCGGTGCAGATGCTGGCGTGCTTGAGAACACAGCCGTTGCCTGCCATCAGATTTGCCGCCAGCACACGCACCGGCTGGTAGATGGGGAAGTTCCAGGGCTGGATAGAATAGATGACGCCAAGGGGCTGATAGCTGACGACGCCGCGCTTGCCGTTGAGACCCTGCACACGCTCCTCGTCGGCCAGTGCGTCGGGTCCGTTTTCGGCGGCGTAATCAAAGAGTGCCGCACAGAGTTCGACCTCAACATGTCCGTCTTTCAAGAGCTTACCGGTTTCGCTGGTCATCAAGGCGGCCAGCTCATCGGCATTGTCACGCAATTTTTGGCCGATCTTTTTGAGATAGGGGGCCCGCTCCTGGTGGCTCAGTTCACGCCATTCCAGGAACGCCGCATGGCAGGCCTCAAGCCGGTCCGTCGCCTGCTTTTCGGTCATGATTTCGTAGGTCTGAATTTCTTTTTCGGTCGCGGGGTTAATAGTGGTGATTGTCGACATGATCGCTCCTTCCGGCTCTGAGAGAGAAACGCAGTTTGGCGCTACCTCTTATGGATTCTCAGGTCGTTGGCAGGATATGTCTGTTCGACAACCAACATAGCCGCAGGCATGAGAGAAACTCTGCCCGAATTGCCGGTTACTCACGCTCAACATACCAAGACCGCAGCGTTTCGGCTGGCATGGGTTTACTAATACCAAAGCCCTGCAGTAGATCACAGCCCATCCCTTGCAAGCGATGGATATGGGCGTCACTTTTCACGCCTTCCGCCACTACCCTTTTGCTGAACCGGTGAGCGAGGTAGATGACGCTTTCCACGATGGCCAAAGTCGCTCGGTATACGGGTGTCTCTCGACGATTTCGGCACAGGCTACTCGACCCTTGGCCATCTTCGTGACTTGACGGTGGATACCCTTAAAATCGACCGTAGTTTCGTCAAGGATATGCTGAAAAATGCTGGTGACCTTGCCAACCTCAAAGGCGTTATTGGTTTTTCCCGCGCCTTCCAGTGCGATGTAATCGCCGAGGGCGTCCCAGGTCTTCTCGAAGCGGATGGCCGAGGCGGCGTCGATGTCCAGTGCCAGCTTGGCCAGGCGCTTGTTGCCGGCGATGCCAATGATGTAATCGACACCATGGCGGTCACACCAGTTAAGGATCAGGGGGCGGCAGAAGCCGCTGTCGCCGCGAAACACGATTGTCACCTCGGGCCATGCCTGACGAAGCCGTCGGACCAGCAGCGTCAGAAGGGCACCGGCATGGTGAGCGGCATCCCGCGAGGCGGGGCGCAGGTAGCTGGCCAGCAGCTGATTCCCGCAGAACACGAACAAGGGCAAGAAGATGTAGTGGTCGTAGTAGCCGGAGAAGTGCCGCCCGAGCTGCTCGCCGTGCACACGATCATCGGTGGCATCAAAGTCGAGGTAGAGCGGTTTTTTCGGCGGCTTCCGGAAGGAGCGGATGAACTGCTCGATGATCTCCTCGTGAATGGCTACCGCCCAGTCCCGGTCGGCCTGCTGCTCGAAGCGGCACAGGGTGGACAGGCTGGCCAGCACACCCTCCGTATCGACGGCCGTTTGCAGGGCGATGTCATGGCGCAGCGCCTGGTGATCATTGAGATCTTCGTATCCCAGCGCGAGGCCGAAGATGCGCTGGCAGACCAGGGTTTCCGTACGGTGCTGGCAGCGCTGAGGGTCACGCGCATCACTCAGGCGGCGGGCTACGGCGCGCGTCAGGCCCATCTCACGATCGAGCTGACGAAGGAGCAGGATGCCTCCGTCGGAGGTGACATCACCGCCATCGAAGTTGGCGACGATTTGACGGCCTTTGCAGCGTGGAAAAGAGACGGACGGCGTGGTACATTTTGTCATGGCGGCTGAACCGGCTGATTCTTGTGTAGGAGCTTGAATTACAAGCGATTTTCAGCCGCTTTTTTTCATGTTTGCTGCAATATTCGGGTTAGTGGGGTAGCTAACCCCTGACCCTAATGAATGACGCGCGCCTTCTCTCCTCAGAGGGGAGGTGGCTTCCAAGAGCCCAACCCTTCGACAGGTTTTGAGAAGGCCGGTCTGACCTGTTTTTCATCTTTCGGTGCTCGGCAACAAGGTGGCAATCCAGGCCGCTTGGCTAACCGTGATCGTGTGGATTTATACCGCTGCCTCCTGGATTCCATGAAAATCGTGACGGTAAGGTGTTTTCCGACAAAGTATTGCCCAGGCAATACGGACATTTTTGTTGGCGAGCGCAACGGCCGCCCTGTTTTTGCCAACACGACTGACTAAATCACGTAACCACCGACTTCTNGCCCTGTTTTTGCCAACACGACTGACTAAATCACGTAACCACCGACTTCTGGCATCTTGTTTATCGTCCAGGACACGAATGGCAGCGTGCCCCCCTCGTATAAGCGCGCATTTAAGGGATAGTTGCCCAGTGCGCCAGGGCTATCGCAGTTAGAAATAATCGCTTTCTAAGGTCTTGGCTTCATACCAGACATCAAGTGCTTGGCAATAGTCTGAACAATAGATTCGAGCACCCATCTGCCAACTGCGATAGCCCTGCCCAGTGCGCCCAATGCCTCGCATCGTGGCCGAGCCGCCGCTACTATATTGCTTTGGCGTCAGGCCAATGTAGGCAGAGGCCTGACGGCCATTCTGGAACGCTCGACCGTCACCTAACGCACTGTAAAGTTGCGTCGCTGATATTATGCCGATACCTTCAATGGCCATCAGTTGACGGCAGGGGGCGAACGCACGACTGACTTGCTCCACTTGTTGATCAAGATCCAGAAGGCGGTTGTTGAGTTGCTCCAGTTCTTCCATCTGCTCAGTCAGCGACGAACCCCAGGCAGCATTCAACTTTGAAGGGCACGATTATGGCAACGGCGAAAAAGCCCAAGTGGTATGTGGTCTGGGAAGGGCGCACGCCGGGGGTATACACCACCTGGGCGGACTGCCAGAAGCAAACCAAAGGGTTTCCCAAGGCAAAGTTCAAGTCTTACCTCAGCAAGGGCGAGGCCCATAGTGCTTTCCAGCAAGGCTGGGGCGAGGGTGGATGGGGCAAGGCTGACCCTACAGAGAAAGGCGTCAAAGGCGCGGGAGATAACATGCGTCACGATGCGTCCGTCGCCGTCGACGTGGAGATCTTCTGTGATGGCGCGTGCGACCCTAATCCGGGGCCGGCTGGATCGGGCTTGGCTGTCTACCGCCAAGGCATACTCGATTCACTCTATCTGGGCCACTACACCTTGAGAGGCACCAACAACACTGCCGAGCTTCATGCCTTGCATGAGGCATTTAAACTTGCCAAGGGAGCGGTCGAGGCGGGGGAGAGCGTGCGTATTCGTGCCGATTCCCGCTATGCGATCCAGTGTGTCAGCCAATGGGCGTCAGGCTGGAAAAAGCGGGGATGGAAACGCCCCAACGGTGACCCGGTAAAAAATCCGGATATCATCGCGCCAGCCCACGATCTGTACCTGGCGATCGCTTCCAAAATCACGCTGAACCATGTGAAGGCCCATGCCGGCATCGAAGGCAATGAGCTGGCTGACCGCATGGCGATGCTTGCGGCAATCGAAAAAGAGGAGCGCTTTGTGCGCTACGTGGGCAACCTGGATGTGGGGGAAGTCTTGAAATTCAAGCGGGGTTGACGCCCTGTTCAGGGAAGACGTCACCCTGGCGAACCTGCTCACTCGGATTTCGATACCCCTTCTACAACTTTACGGCCTTCCTCCCGCGCATCACTGGCTCACGCCCGTTGATACGGGGAATCCGGCCGTATGATTGTTGAATTCAGGGTGCAAATTAACAATTGCAGGCAAGGGACGCTCCTGACGTCGTGCCCCTGCTGCAAGCGTTACATCAGGGGAGCTTCTCACAGTTCTTTGCCAGTGGAGGCGCTCCCAGTGCAAGGCATTACCTGTCGACCTCCGCCGTCATGGTGCCGATCACCCGTTCCAGCTCACGGTTGAAAGCCACCGGCTTGGCCATGTGCAGGAAGTGGTCGGTGTCTGCCATGATCACGGCGTCGAACTCGGGTAGGAGCTCCTGGTTGGCTTCGACTTCTGTCGGCCAGAGGTCAGCATTGATGGAGAATACGGGCACAGCCAGTTCTTCGAATCGTTGCGCCGCTTCACCATCTGCATGGCGCGACAGCATATCATCCATGGCGCTGATGGCCACCTGCGACGGCGAGGCCGCCATGTCACGCATGACCCAGTCGCGCAGATTGGGGTCGGTGCTCTCGATGAACATCGACGCCACGAACTGTTGTGCGGCCGGTGCAAAGTCTTGCTGGAGTGGTACCAGCATTCCGTCGAGCTGGGCCTGGGTGATTTCTGAGTTCACGTGGTGGAAAGTGTCGACGCCGATGATCCCGATGACGCGTTTCGGAAACAGGCGTGCCGCTTCCACGCTGACCGGTCCACCCATGGAGTGTCCGATGAGGATCGCCTGCTCCACTTCCAGATCGTCCAGTACCGCCTTCACGTCCTCCCCGAAGGCTGGCACGGTGAATGACTCACGCTTCTGGCCAGAATGACCGTGCCCGGCAAGATCGATGGCCACCACCCGATGTTGACGAGAGAAGTGCGGCAGCTGCCCGCGCCAGTATCGCCCGTCGCAACTCCAGCCATGAATGAAGACGAGCGTCGGTTTGCCGCTCCCCCGCACCTCGTAGGCAATCGGCACCCCATCCGCCGAGTCGGCCATTCGCGGCCAGGTGACTTCGCTTGCCATCGCCTGGTTGGTAAGCGCCAATAGCAGCACCAGACTTAGATAATGCACGACATACAACGAAAATCCCCTCATGACGCGCTCTCTCGAGTTTTCTGTGACTCATGCAGCATAGCCGAGGTAGCCGCTCCGGTTCGCCTAACTTGCCATCATATATTGGCCAACCCGCCCGGCTAGCCCTCAGCACGCTTTGGTGGCAAGCTGCAGGGAGAATCAATAAGGACGGATTGTACGCCAAATCCGTCTGCCGGAAGAGCGAGTATAATTATCTCGCGTATCGGCAGTTTCCGGCGTATGCAGCGAAGGGCAGGAGATGACCCAAAGCTGCCTTTTAGTAACTCTGCATATACACTCATAGCTTCACACTGTGTGCTGGGTGGCCAACCACATAAGACCTTATAGCTATTGGCCTGAGGCATGCATCGTCATGTCACGACCATTACTTTTGGCACGGTAGAGTACGCCGTCAGCGCACCCAAATAGCTGTTCAATCGATTCATCTGGTAGCACTTCGGCAACGCAGAGCGTGAGCGTGACGCGCCCCACTTCGCTGTCACCAACAGCGAAACAGCGTGCCGATCAAGCGCTTTATCAAGCCAAGACCAAGGGCCGTAACCGGGTGATGGTGTCGTGACGGGGGTGGGTTTGGCCATCCAATGAGAGGTGCTCCGGAGCGCTAAAAAAGAAAAGGTTGCTGTAGTGGCGCTCGTTACCTGTTTAGGGTTGCCGGCAAGGTATATCTGGCACGGATAGCCCAAACATCTCTAAGTACTACGGTCGTAAATAATCATTGAGAGACAAGGTGTTGATACTTCCCTTTATCCGCTGGCGTCTTACCCAGTACAGCGCATCTTCCAGCCGCCTTCGTCGTTGGGCAATGGGGTAAGGCACAGCCATCGCCGCATTTCGGCCAGGGAGAGAACGACGGGCTGCCCACCCAGGTTCAGCAACAGGCTTTTTTTAGCTGATGTCGGCGCAACGTGACCAGCTGAGCGTAGGCCGCCATTACCAGCGTGATATGGCGATACCAGCCTCGCCAAGTCCGCATCTCATACTGATCCAGCCCCCGTTGTGATTTGCTTTCCTGGAAACAGGGCTCGATATTCCACCGTAGGGGTGCGCATCGCACTGATGTTCCGCCAGTTGCCAACTGTTGCGTCGCTCGACGTCGCCCAATAGGCCCCGCAGATACGCACCGAGGCCTCGGCGTGTTTGATGTAACCGCCCACGCTATCAACCATGAGAATAATGCTGATTCCCAATCACGGGTCTGCTTATGCACGTTTTTAAGGGCCATGTCGTTCAGCATCGGGCACCTCACTCACTGGCCGTGGCTAACGACGTATAGCGTTTATCTACAACTGCAGTACTAGAATCGCGCTACCTGTTTGAGCCGGCGTCCGTTAGCGTCGAGCAGACGTTCCTCCCGCACCCCGGGGGCGAGGTGGTTCGCACTCAGGCACCCGCCGGGCATGTAAGCAGGAGTACGTCGCGGGGGACCGCTAGCGCCCATGCGATCTAATTTAGAATATGCTATTATTTATGTTCTAATTTAGTTTCAACGTAAGGCCAGATAATTATTAGCCGCTCTGGATGTTCGGCACCCGCTTTGCGCCTTGGCGAACATCGCTGAGTGGTTGCTCGGCCCTTTGTACCGCGCTCTCCGGGCGCATTGATGAATATAGATGAAGGAATGTAATGACGATTTCCCAGCGTAATTTGCTCAAGCCGACGCTGTTGGCACTGAGTGTTGTGGGTGCCGGCGTGATGTCGATGACGAGCAGTGCCGTCAGTTTTGAAGTGGGCGAGACGAAGGCGAGTGTGTACGGGTTTGCCAAGTTGGATGCGATCTACGACCGTGATAACGACCTTGGGAATCTTGCAGCGCGCCCGCGCATCCTGATTGACGGGCAAACGGGTGTGGATGGCAACTTTGACATGCACGCCTACCAGAGCCGGCTGGGCTTCAAGACGGCCACCCCCGCGGCCGGTTCTCCCTTGGTCACGCACGTCGAGGTGGACTGGTTCGATAACGTCCCGGAGGGTGGTGAACTTCGGTTACGCCATGCCTACGGCAGTTGGAACAACGTGCTGGCGGGGAAGACCTGGACAAACTTCGGCAGTCAGCTAAGCCGCACGCCGATCATTGATTTTGCGCCAAGCCCGGGGCAAAGCAAAAGCGGTCGCAAGGCGCAGTTGCGCTACACGATGGGGGATTTTCACGTTGCGCTGGAAAATCCTGAGCCGCACGACTTCAACAACGCGGTTGCGGTTGGCTTCAATCCGGCCCGTGGCGGTTATGCCGTAAGCCAGGATAACCACGCAGCCATGCCGGATGCCACCCTGCGCTACCAAACGCAAGCCGGTGATCTCCATTACTCCCTTTCCGCCGTCGCGCATCAGCTTAACGTGGAAGGTGAGAAGCTGAATGACGATGCCATGGGGTGGGGGATTAATGCAGCCGCAAGCTACCCGATGACGCCAGCGTTCATCGTGCGCGGCGGATTGACGTACGGCGACGGCATCGGTGAGTACATGCAGAACAATCCCTCCGCGCCTGGGTTCCTTGATGGCGGTGAGATCGAGACCATCGAGGCTTGGGGGGCGAATGTCGGTATGTCGTTAAAGACAGGGCCGGGGGTCGTCAACCTTGGCTACGGCGTGTCCAACGCGGACATGGACGATGCGGTTAAGGCTGGCCTTCCCGGTGCAGCAGGCGCGAACGAGAAGTTCGAGGCCGTCCACCTGAACTATATCTGGTCGCCGGTGAAGCGCGTTAGCTACGGCGTGGAAGCGGGCTACCATACCCGCAAAGTGGCAGATGGCCGTGATGGGGATGCGCTGCGCATCCAGGGCATGGCCATGTACGCCTTCTAATACCGCCTCTTGCTGCATAGCACGATAACGGACCGCCACAAAAAATATACGCTAGCCCATAGAAGGATCGGAGGAGGTTGACTGGTCGGCGTCAAGGCCCTCTGTATCACGTTATTGACGGCACTCAGCGCCGCTTCCATTTCCAGGATCGAGCTGAATTGGCTGAAAATGCGTGTTTCTGGATGGGCACTAATTCACCGGGCTGATGGGTTGTTTGCTGCTGATTAAGGAAGATGGTTCTAACCTTGGTGCTGGGCGCCAATGCCTTGGAATATCTGACGAAGATCGATACTTGAACGTTCTCCGATGGCTGCAAGGTTCTCATCCAGCCAGTCTGTTACGGTGTCACGGCCGAGATCGCGAAGTTTGGTGAGAAACTCCCACTCGACGTTCATCTTCGATGAGGCGCTCAGCGGTTTTAGTTCGGCCTGGTTTTCCACGACATGCACTCGCACCTGACGGTATTCATCGGTCGTAAGCTTGCCCTGACGGATCAATCGGTCGACGAAGTCGATCCCGCGCAGTTCCTTGAGCAGGCTGTTGTTGAAACTGATCTCGTTCATCCGGTTCTGTATCTCTTGGGGATTCTTCGGTGTGCCCTTGCGCTCGATCGGGTTGATCTGGATCACCATGATGTCGTCTGTACCGGTCACACCGTGAAAGGGAAACAGCGTCGGATTTCCCACGTAGCCGCCATCCCAATATGGCACGCCGTCGATCTCGACTGCCTGATAGAGATACGGTATACAGGCCGAAGCCATCAACACGTCCACCGTCAACTCTTCGCGAGGAAAGACCTTGACATTGCCGCTCTCTACATTAGTAGCAGAAATAAAGAGTTTGAACGCATTGCACCTACGCACCCTGTCGAAATCGATGACTTTCTCCACCAGATCGCGCAACGGATTGATATTGAGAGGATTAAACTGATAGGGCGAAGCCACACGGGAGAGAGCGTCCATAGCGTAATACATGGGGTTATTCTCCAGCCCCCAGTTGCCCGTCAGAACATCGTAGGGCGTGCGTTTCAGCGGGCTGTTCTTTGCGTCGTCGCCAATGCATCGCCAAAAGTTTTCTAGGGCCGCGCGCGCGCCCTCGGAACCATCGCGGGCGAAACCATCGGCCAGTGCCACCGCGTTCATAGCCCCCGCCGAGGTGCCTGAGACCCCGGCGATGTGCAATCGACCGTCCTCAAGAATCCGATCCAGAGCTCCCCAAGTGAAGGCACCATGAGAACCTCCGCCCTGAAGGGCGAGGTTAATGGATTTGGGTTTATGTACCATGTGGCCGGTCCTATTAGATGGTAGATGGGCTGCCTGCATTTATTAATTAAATTCAGGTTATTGACTCGGCTCCCTGGGGAAAAGATGGATTTCATAACGCTTTTTGATTACACATCTTGATCAACTATCGCATCGGCCCGGAGCCGCATAGATCCAATTCAGGACATTGAAGTTTCGTCGTTGTCATGTCCACTCCTCTTCCTCTTAGGGAGGGTTGCATAATTACGATAGACTATTAATTGCTGCACTGCCACAATGCGTTTTTTCTGCTTCCCTTAATAAAATATCTCTTGATATACAACAAACAGCTAGGTGTGACGCTGCGCTTTTCATAATGTAATGGTTTAATAATCAGTATGATACATGCTTTAGTAAGTGACTCTGCATAAGTTACGCTGTATAAAAAACGAAGCTCAACAAGGGAGACGCACCATGTCTCGACGCTTACGCTTCGTTTCTTTGACACCTGACTAGCAACATATCGTGAATGACGCCTATCAGCACGGTGAAAAGAGAGCGTTACGTCGTAGGGCTCACGCCGTCTTGCTTAGCCACAAAGGTCATACGATTAACCAGATTCGGATTTAAACGCGATACGGTGTCTACTTGGTTATCCCAATGGGGAAACAGAGGGTATTGAAGGCCTTCAGGACAAGGCGCGTGAAGGACGTCCTCACCTTCTCAACGAGAGCGCGCTTGCTGTGTTACAGCAACTTGTTGAAGAACATTCGCATCAATTGCCTGTCCTCCATGCCGCTCCCTCTGGATTTGATTTAGGCGATAACACCAACCGGACAACTAGGCTGACAGAGGGGGAGCATCCCAGCGCAAAATAATCGATTAGATGGCATATCGCATTCACCTGGTATATCTGTCGCCTTATTCGCCGGGGCTGGACCTGATCGAAATTCTTTGGGGTGAAATCAAATACCGATGGCTACTGCTGACAGACTACAGTTCGTTCGATAAACTCTGTGAAGCGGTAAAAAACGTGTGTGACAGTTACGGAATAAATAGCTCGATAACTTTTGCATAACTACTTAGCAACAACATATGCCAGCAAATCAATTGGCGGATCGGAGCAAAAATGAATAAAGCGAAAACTATTTCTGATTGGATAGGGCGTGCTGTTTACGGACTCATCAGCTTGAGCTTGGGGATTATAAGTCTCACAATGATGGGTGTTGCCTTATGGGATATATGGCTCTCGTTACACGAAAAGACCTTGCTTATTGCAGCCCTTCTTAATGCCATCGGCTTGATTGTGATTGGAATGGCTGTTTTCGATGTGTCCAAATTCTTGTTGGAGGAAGAAGTTTTCAGCAGCAGTGCTACGAAGTCGCCTGAAAAACAGAGGCAGGCTTTATTAAAGTTTCTCGTCATAATTGCCATTGCTATAAGCCTGGAATCCCTAGTGTTCGTTTTTGACGCCGGGTCAAAAGACATTACTACGTTGATCTACCCCACTTTCTTATTAATTGCAGCTATTTTGTTGGTAGTCGGTCTTGGTGTATATCAAAAGTTGACTCGTGATGAAGTCACGTAGCCACTATACAAAACGTTATCACGGTTTCTACTCGAATATTGCCATAGCATGAATTTTTGGTGATAGCACACGCATGGAGAGTGATGTCGGAAAAGCTTCCAGCTTCTTAGGCAGCAACCCGATACTCCCAGAAAGTGCCTGGTGACGAGCCCTCACATGACTCACATGAGTAGGGGCAACGCTATCCGCAATCGGCTCAAGGTATGACTCAAAGCGTTCATGTAGCCTATAATGTTGCATAAACGCCCATGTCAAGTGCGAATGTTATCGCAATAGTGCAGCAAAGTCATTTTGTGACACAGTAGAAGTAGGGCCTGTTGACAGGGGAAGTTTGGCAGGCTCCTATCCCTGCCATGAAACGCCAACAGTCCCAAGGGTGGAAGCCGAGATCATCGAGGCCATTCTCACCCCATTGTTTAAAGGAGAAAGTCACGATGGACTACTCGGAAAAAGTCAGGGAGATCTGGCAGCCCCCTGAGACTGAAACGGTAATGCCGGATTACAGTGGGCTGGTACGGTACGCGACCTTGGCTGCATCCAGCCACAACACACAGCCCTGGATCTTCAAACTTGAAAAGAACCGGATCTGGATTCTTCCAGATCTGTCACGGCGTTGTCCCGCTGTAGATCCCGATGACCACCACCTTTATGCGAGCCTGGGCTGTGCCTCCGAGAATCTGTTGCTGGCAGCGGAAGCGGCGGGGCTAAGGGGTTTCTGCTCCTACGACCCGTCGACCTCGGGTGTACAGATTGATTTTGAGAAAACCTCCCCCTTTCGGTCGCCTTTGTTCGATGCCATTCCCAAAAGGCAGTGTAGCCGGGTGGAATACGATGGATCGCCACTCTCTGCCGAGCAGTTGCGGCAGATGGAGAAAGCCGGGCAGGGCGAGGGCGTCTCCATCAAGCTGTTCACTGATACTGACCAAAAAGAGCAGATAGCCCGCTACGTGGCTGAAGGTAACACCGCCCAATTTGGCGACGCTGCATGGGTCCGGGAGCTTAAATCCTGGATTCGCTTTAACGGGCCAGAGGCAGTAACTAGCGGTGATGGTCTGTATGGACCAGCGATGGGTAATCCTGCAGTGCCTCGTTGGCTTGGATTGTTGGCGATGCGCTTCGGTTTCTCTGCAAAAAAGCAGAACCAGAAAGACTGCCGGAACATCCGGAGCTCGTCTGCCATTGCCGTACTGGTTTCCGATATCGACGACAAACCCCATTGGATTGAGGCGGGCCGTTGCTATGAGCGACTCGCTCTGCAGGCAACTGCGCTGGACTTAAGGACGGCCTTTATTAACCAGCCGGTTGAGGTGGCACCCTTACGCGCGAAGTTTGCCCGTTTTCTCGGTGTCGGGAATCGACGGCCGGATCTGATAGTGAGAATCGGTCGTGGGCCTGAAATGCCACGATCCTTGCGCCGCCCGGTGGAGGAGGTTCTTCTCTGAGCAGCTATCGATGTACAATGGTTCGGACAGTTTCATGACGCAATAGCGCCGTAATGGCACATCTCATCAAAGTCGGGACGGGATTTTATGTCATTGAAGTCCAGACCCAAGTAGGAAGAAAAGCGTTCCAGCAGGTGCGCGTTGGCTTTGCGGGTTCTCCAGCGGGCAATCGAAATCACCCGTTGACCGCTTGGTTGATGCTGCCGATCTTCAAGTTTGAGTAGGTTCAGCGCCGTCATTGAGGCGTTGAAATGGAAATGTAGCGCTTGTTCCTTTCGCGCCTGACAGTCGTTCAGACCCAGAAACTGCTTGGCATCGCGAAACAGAAACTCAATCTGAAAACGCGCCTTGTAGTACGTCACCAATGTCATGGCCTCCAGGGACGTATCCGTCGAAAATAACAAGGCTGTTTTCACTTTGCCGCCAACCCGCTTTACCAGATACACCACCCGTAGGTCGCGTTTGAAATGCGCGCTGTTCACGATAGCGGTATACACCTGTGTCGCCTCCATGTGGCCTGCCGGCGTCCATCGGCTCACGTCATCAACGCTCACTTTTCCACCATAAAGACGCTTGCGCCCTCGGGGTTTCTGTTCTCCCTGATACAGCCAACGCAGATTGGCGTCATGACGCAGCTTGCCGACCTGATGTAACCCCGTTGCCACGACACCCTGGAGGTAGCGGGTTTTACTGTAATAGCCGTCCGCCACGAGATAACGCACCTGTGGCGGGAGTGACGCACGATCCTGCTGAAGATGGTGAAGATAGCGGTCCACGCGCGACTGTTCACCGTCGGGACGATCCAAAGCTCAGGCGATTGAACTCGGTGAAATCAAACGCACGCCGATACCAACGCGAAAAGGTCTTCTCATGGTAATCACTGTAACGGCTGAGATTGCGAAAGTTGACACGACCTCGCAAACACATCAGCAGGGGCAACAGGACGCGAATAAAGCGCCGTTGGGGCTTTTTGAGACTGGACATCTGCTGCAAGACTGTATTGACTATTTCCATGAAAGCCTGTGCTCGGGTGGTGATGTTGTGAGAGACCCCATTATCTGAGCATCAGGCTTTCTTTAAAACTGTCCGAACCATTGGATGTAGAATACAGCAAAAAAAGGATTGTTCTTGTAACCAAGCTCGTCGGTAGATTACGAATCTAATTACTAACAGGCATTGGGCCATGGCATTCGCTCAATAATGCCACCAAACCCACCGTGCCATTTCCCTTTCCGGCTCGATGTCCCTTCAAGGCACCTTCAGCGCCTTCTTTTTACGCCCCTGATACCCGAATCGCCCGGATTGAAGCCGTGCCGCTTGACTACGGTAGGCCTCGGTGTCATCGACGCTCCGTGGTGCTTCATGGACTCATGCCCGAGGATCACCTGGAGCTGGCGCATGCCTGCCTTGAACAGATCGGTGCCACAGGTCCGGCGCAGATCGTGTGGTGAAGATCTGAGTGACGGGATCTTACCAGCCGTGGCCACCGTTTTAGCATGCGTGTGCTTGATGGGTAGTCGCAATAGAGTTCGGCAAATGAGCACCTGTTATTGATTCTAGCAAGGCCCTACCAATGTCAAAGCGTAAGTGACTTGATCCCGCCTAATGAATAGGCGGGTCAACCGCTCTCGCGATGCTCACTGAATTTAAGAGGATATAGGCGTCGCCTCCCTAATCACCTCGCATCTCATCCAATATGACGATAAAGTGTGTATTCTTGCCTGAATTATCTATAATCGGTTCGATAGTATGATGAATAAATTTACGCTCGCCATCTTTGCTTTTATTGACCAAATGCGCTTGGAAAGGCTGGCCAGCATCAAAAGTTTTCAACATCTTCTGGTAGACTTCGCAATCCTGTTCGCCGGGTATAAAACAGGTTGGTATTTCACCCATCAATTCGTTTGATTGGTAGCCCGAAAGAGACTCAAATGCAGTATTGGAAAATACAATACGCCATTTACTATTAACTACAAGTGCAGGGTCCGGGGACTTATTTAACAATTTAGCCAGTGCATTATTTTCTTCTTTAGCAATGTGAAACTGAGTAACCTCCTGTTGCACAGAAACAAAATGAGTGACCTCTACGCCATTTCCAAAAACTGGAGAAATGTTCCAGTTAACGATATAGATCTCACCACTTTTTCTATAATTAACTGTGCTTCCTTCCCAAAATATTTTTTTATTTAACGCATCTCTCATTGTATCAATGACCGCAGAATCGGTATCAGGCCCTTGAAGAATGCGCGGTGACTTACCTAACAGCTCTTTCGATGAATATCCCGTCATCAGGCAAAATGCTTTATTGCAATATACTATAAAAGGCCCACCCGGAGAAATGTCCGAGTTGGTGACGAGAACAGAATTATAAGATTGCTCTACTGCAATTTTCAAAAGTTTTGCTCTGACATTTTCTATAGACACCGCGAGTCCTCATCAATTTGCCATTTTTACTTATACCATAATAGTAACAGCATCTTGAATTGATGGATGTCAAAGCTTTATTCCGCCTTATTCATGAATCATGCCTAAAAACGAAGATAGTGAATGGTTTTATCTTTTAGAATCAATATTTTGTGCCAATAAAATGATTCAAGATGACCATCCGCTATGGATGAAAGCGTATCTCCCTGGACTCCCGCCTGAAATGGCTCTGTTCGCGTCGAACTGGGCGGCCAGCGCATTCTTGAGATGTCCACTGTTACTGGGCAGGATCAACTGTAGTAGTTAGGAATTTCCGGACAGTTGCCTCAGGCCTGACGTGCTTCCGGAATATATACGAGGACTTTCTGGCTTCAGCTAGACTGGGAGCAACGGTGAAAACAGGAGGCCTGAGCATGGACAATGACAGGGAAGTGGTCTTCGCCACGCGCGGGTTGACCCGCCTCTACCGCATGGGCGAGGTCACCATCCAGGCGCTGCAGGGAGTCGACCTGGCCCTGCGTCGCGGCGAGTTGCTGGTAATGCTCGGTGCCTCGGGCTCCGGCAAGTCGACACTGCTCAACATCCTCGGTGGGCTCGACAGTCCCAGCGAGGGCGAGGTGCACTACCGCGACGCCGCCGGCCGCGAGCATGACCTGAGCCGGGCCAGCCAGCGTGAGCTGACCCGCTTCCGGCGCCACCACGTAGGCTTCGTTTTCCAGTTCTACAACCTGATCTCGAGCCTGACCGCACGGGAGAACGTAGCCATCGTCACTGAGATCAGCCGCAATCCCATGACCCCAGAGGCGGCACTGGCCCTGGTCGGCCTGGAGGAGCGCCTGGACCACTTCCCTTCCCAACTCTCTGGCGGCGAGCAGCAGCGGGTGGCCATCGCCCGGGCCGTGGCCAAGCAGCCCGACGTGCTGCTCTGCGACGAACCTACCGGCGCCCTGGACTTCCGCACCGGCATCCGGGTGTTGGAGGTGCTCGAACGGGTCAACCGGGAGACCGGCACCACCCTGGCGATCATCACCCACAACGAGGTGATCGGCGAGATGGCCGACCGTGTGGTCCGCCTGCGCGACGGCCGGGTCGACGAGATCCACGCCAATGCCCAGCGGCGTCCCGCCCATGAACTGCGCTGGTGATGCCATGAGACCGGCCGCATGCTTACCCTGAACCGCAAGCTCGTCCGCGACCTCTGGCGACTCAAGGGGCAGGCGTTGGCCATCGCCGTGGTGATCGCCAGCGGGGTCATGACGCTGATAATTTCGGTGACCACCTTGGAGGCGCTGTCGGGCTCCAGGGACCGCTTCTACGCCAGCCACCACTTCGCCCAGGTGTTCGTCGACATCAAGCGGGCGCCTAGGGGGCTGGTTACCCAGTTGCAGGCGATCGAAGGGGTCAATCTGGTCGAGCCCCGGGTTCGCGCCGCGGTGCGCCTGGCCGTGCCCGACTTCGAAGACCCCATCCGTGGCACGCTGCTGTCGATCCCCGATGGGCGTCAGCCCACCCTCAACCGCCTGCACCTGGTGGCGGGCTCACTGCCTGAGGCGGGGCGCGATGACCAGGTAGTGGTCAGTGATGCCTTCGCCGAGGCCCACGGCCTGGCACCCGGCGACGCCCTGGAGGCGATCATCGATGGCCGCCATACCGCCCTACGCCTGGCCGGCATCGCCCTGAGCCCGGAGTTCCTCTACCAGGCCGCGCCCACTGACCTGATGCCGGACTACCGGCGCTACGCGGTGCTGTGGATGAACGAGCATACCCTGGCCAGCGCCTATGGCATGCGCGGCGCCTTCAACCACCTTTCGCTCACCCTGCAGGCCGGGGCCGACGAGAAACGGGTGATCGACGCCCTGGACCTGGTCCTGGCTCGCTACGGTGGCACCGGCGCCACCACCCGCCACGACCAGCAGTCCCACCGCTTCATCGAGGAGGAGCTGGCCCAGCAGCGCATCCAGGCCACGGTGCTGCCGGCGATCTTTCTCTCGGTTTCGGCCTTCCTGCTCAGCGTGGTCATGGGGCGCATCATCCAGACCCAGCGGGAGCCGCTCGCGGTGCTCAAGGCCTTCGGCTACCGCGATGGTGAGCTGGCCCGCCATTACGCCCTGCTGGCTGGGGCCATCGCGCTGTTGGGCTGGGCGCTGGGGGTGGCCCTGGGCGCTTGGGCGGCCAGCGGCCTGGCCGGGGTCTACCGCGACTATTTCCGCTTTCCCGAGATGGTCTTCCGGGTGCCCCCCTGGGCCCTGGCGCTGTCGCTTCTGGTGGTGGTTCTGGCCGCGCTGACCGGCACTTGGCGAGCCGTCTGGCGGGCCGTCAGCCGACCCCCGGCCGAGGCTATGCGTCCGCCGGCTCCGATCCGCTTCCGCCGTACCTGTCTGGAGCGCATTCTGCCCGGCACCTTGCTGGGCCACGAGGCGCGCATTATCCTGCGTCACCTGGCCCGCCACCCGGCCAAGGCCAGCTTCTCGATGGCGGGGATCGCGCTCTCCGCCGGGCTGCTGATGATGGGGGCCTACCAACTCGATGCCGTGGAGAGGATGATCGACCAGCAGTATCGTCAGGTGTTGCTCATGGATGTGGAGCTCACCTTCAGCGAGGCGACCCCGGCGCGGGCTGCCGGCGAGCTGCGTCACCAGCCCGGGGTGCTGACCGTGGAGACCTGGCGTCGTGTGCCTGTCACGCTGATCCATGAACACCGTGAGTACCGTACCAGCCTGCTCGGCATGGTCCCCGAGCCGCAGCTGCGCCAGGTGCTGGATGGCCAGCGCCGTGCCCAGCGCCTGCCGGAATCCGGCGTGATGCTAACCCGCCACCTGGCCGGTGAGCTGGACGCCCGGATCGGCGATACCCTGGAGGTGGCGATCATGGAGGGCCAGCGCCGCCGAGTCAGCCTGCCGCTGGTCGCCCTGGTGGACGAGCCCCTAGGCGTGGGCGCCTACATGACGCGTGAACAGCTCAATGCGCTGATGCGTGAGGGGCCGGCGATCAGCGGCGCCTGGCTGCTGGTGGACCCCGCCCGTACCGACGCGCTCAACGCAGCCCTGTGGGAGATGCCCGGGGTCGCCTCGATCGGGCTGCTCGCCGAGGCTGAGCGGGGCATCCGCGACTACCTTGACGAGACGATCCTGCTGGTGGCGCTGGTCTTCGTGGCCATCGCCACCGCCGGGGTAATCGCCGCCTCGCTGCTGGTCGACCTGTTGGTGGTGCGCCGCCTGGGCCGCCTGGACATGATCAGAGTCCTGAAGGCGGTGGAGTAGAAGCGAGGAGCGTCGACCTGCAGAGCGAGGCAAAGGACGCCTGGCGCGTTTTGCAAAGAACCATAGGGAGATGAACCCATGACATCACGCCGCCCCCTAATCCGCCGCTTGCTGTGGGGCCTGGCCGGACTCGTGCTGGTCGGTCTGCTGGCCTGGGCGCTGCGCCCAGCCCCGGTGCCAGTCAGCGTGGCCCGGATCACCGCCGAGCCCTTCGTCGACTCGATCACCGAGGAGGGGCGCACCCGGTTACGCGACACCTGGAACGTCTCGGTACCCATCGCCGGCTACTTGCAGCGGGTGATGCTGGAAGTCGGCGACGAGGTCGAGCAGGGGCAGGCGCTGTTCCGCCTGGAGCCGAGCCCTGCCCCGGCCCTTGATCCGCGATCGCGACAACAGGCTGAGGACAATCTGCAGGCCACCCAAGCAAGGCTGCGGGCTGCCCATGCCAACTTGGAGACCGCCCGGGCCGAGCGGCGTTTCGCCGACGCCGAGTATGACCGCTACCGCCAGCTGCACCAGCGCAACCAGGTCTCCACCGCCGATCTCGAGCAGCGCCAGAGCCAGCGCGACCGCCAGCGCGCCATTGAGAGCGCCGCGGCCTCAAGCGTAGAGGCCGCCCGCTTCGAAGTGGAAAGCGCCCGGGCGGTGCTAGAAGTCGCCAGTGGGCAGCGCGGCGACATTGAGCACCCTGCGCTGGAGGTGCGCGCACCCATCAGTGGCACGGTGCTGACCCGCTACCGCTGCTGCGAGGGAACCGTGGCGGCCGGCGAGCCGATCCTCGAGCTCGGCAGCCTCGCGGACCTGGAAATCCAGGTGGACCTGCTCTCAATGGATGCCGTGCGGGTGCGGCCCGGTATGGCGGTGCGCATCACCGGCTGGGGCGGGGAGCCGCTGGCCGGCCAGGTGCGCGGCATCGAGCCCGTCGGATACACCCGGGTCTCGGCGCTGGGCGTCGACGAACAGCGCGTGCCGGTGATCATCGATTTCATGGAGGATGCTGACCCTGCCGCCCAAGGGCTGGGCAGCGGCTTCCGGGTCGACGCCGAGTTCCTGGTCTGGGAGGCCGACGACATCCTGCAGCTGCCCACCAGCGCCCTGTTTCGCGCCGACGGCGACTGGGTGGTCTTCACGATCGAAGAGGGCCGTGCCCGTCGGGTTCAGGTCACCCCGGGCCGGCGCAGCGGGCTGACGACCCAACTCCTCGACGGCCTCGAGGCCGGGGACGTGGTCATCACTCATCCCGGCGAGCGGGTGGCGGAAGGCATTCGGGTACGCATAGACGAGTAGCCGGCCTCGATCAGCACCAGCACCAGCCGGGTTAGCGCATGGCTACAGGATCCCGATAGCGAATCCGACAAGTGCCAGGACGCTAAGCAGGGCGGCACCACCATACGTGGCTACCTTGTTCAGATGTTCCGTACCCAGCTTAAGGTCATGCAGGCCATGGCGGATACGGTGGGCCGCATGGAATAGCGGCAAGCAGATCACCATACCGATAAATATCAGCCCTGGCAGGCTGAATACCATGGAGTGAGCACGCTCGAAACGTAGCGCATCAGGCCCAACGATTCCGGCTGGGATGAGCAGGGCGATGAACAGGATCGCTGCCGGTACAAACACCGCAAAGCAGACACCGCCGGCGCTGAAAAGGCCCCACCAGATGGGCTCATCGCTTCTTCTCATGTTCTCGGATGCATCATTATTCAACGACGTACCTTTATTCATCACAGCCCCCTCATGAATATCCAGGCCGCCAGGACCATCACCACTACTACGCCAAACCATTGTCCGAGGACCATGAGGTTCGGGGGTAGGGTGCGACCACCTGCACGTAATGGCATGACGCGTGGGAACAGTTGGAAAAACGTCCAGGCGTGAAACAGACTGGCGATAAAAGCCAGCGCATTTACCGCGATAACCAGCGGACTTTGCATGAACGTAAGCCAGCCTTGCCAGCTTTCAGCTCCCTGCAGCAGGCTATACAACCCTGCAAGCAGGCAGAGGAGAAAGAACACCAGCGGTAG
This sequence comes from Vreelandella rituensis, assembly GCF_003336665.1. Classification (GTDB taxonomy): domain Bacteria; phylum Pseudomonadota; class Gammaproteobacteria; order Pseudomonadales; family Halomonadaceae; genus Vreelandella; species Vreelandella rituensis. Next base: position 22,178 of record NZ_QPIJ01000037.1, read on the forward strand.
AACAGTGGCTTCCCTTGCCATGTATTTCTTGAAGTAAGGGTGCTTCAACCACCAGTTACGTTTAAGTTCGGGAAAGTAGCTTGTTCGCTTTGCCATGACGCCGCCCCCTATCCTTTGAATATGCCGATCAGCATGTCTTTCGCCGACTCGACTTTGCCCTGGTTCACCGCGGCTGCTGGGTCGACATTTTTTGGGCAGACTTCCGAACAAAAGCCCACGAAGGTACAGCTCCAGACCCCTTCCTCGCGGTTCATTTGCGGCATGCGCTGCTTCTTGCCCTGATCCCGGCTATCAAGGTTATAACGATGAGCAAGCGTTAGGGCAGCTGGCCCCAGGAATTCAGGGTTCAGGCCAAACTGAGGGCAAGCCGAGTAGCACAGGCCACAATTGATACAGCCGGCAAACTGCTTGTACTTTTCCATCTGCGCCGGAGTCTGCTTGAAGGTTTCCGTGCCTTCTTCGCTGTCATTGATGAGCCGGCTGTCATTAATGAGATAAGGCTGCACTGCAGCGAGGTGATCGAGAAACAACCCCATATCGATGATCAGGTCCTTCTCCACAGGGAAGTGCGCGAGCGGGGCAATCTTCACCGGACCTTCGTAGTCGCGCAGAAAGCTCTGGCAGCCCAGCTTGGGGGTGTTGTTCACCATCACGCCGCAGGAGCCGCAGATCGCCATGCGGCACGACCAGCGGTAGCTAAGGCTGCCGTCCAGCTCTTCCTTGACGTAGTTAAGGGCGTCAAGAACCGAGGTGCTGTCGTCGAAGGGTATGTCGAAATCCTGCCAGTAAGGAGTATTATTTCCCTGCTCCGGAAGATAGCGTTGGATACTGAGCCGTTTGGTGGTCATTGTTTGATTCCTTTGCCGGCATCGCCATAGGCGCGTTCAGCGGGGGCGGACAGGTGGGTATCCACGTCCTGCCAGCGCAGCTGGGCTGGCCCTTCAGCGTTGAAGAAAACCTGACTGTGCTTCAGGTAATTGACATCGTCACGTTGCTGAAGATCTTCCTCGAGCCGCTTGTGGGCGCCGCGCGATTCCTTGCGCTCGAGCGCTCCCAGGCAAGTCGCCTCGGCAATGTCCAGGCCGTAGCCCAGCTCAAGGCACTGCATCAGCTCGGTGTTATAGGCACGGCTTTTGTCCTGCAGTCGAATGTTCCGATAACGAGTCTGCAGGTCGCGAATCATGTCCAAGGTGGTCTGCATCCCCGCGACTTCCCGATAGATCCCGCAGCCAGTCTCCATCGTCAGCACGAGTTCACGCTTGAGCTCTACCCAGTTTTCCTCGCCTTCGGCATCATAAAGCTTCGCTATCCGGATCTTTTGGGCTTGGGCCTGTTCCTTCAGGGCAGTGCTATCGGCAAAAGTGACCGTTGCTGCCCGCTGGCTGGCCTCTTCCCCCGCCAGGCGCCCGAAGACCAGCAGTTCGGAGAGAGAATTCGAGCCCAGGCGGTTGGCGCCGTGAAGCCCCACGGAGGCGCATTCGCCCGCGGCATACAGCCCCTTGATGCGGGTCTCGCAATGGGCGTCGGTTTCTATTCCGCCCATGGTGTAGTGCACCGCCGGGCGAATCGGGATGGGCTCCTTCACCGGGTCGACATTGATGAACACATTGGCAAGTTCGCAGATGAACGGAAGGCGTTCATGCAGATACTCCTTGCCCAGGTGGCGCAGGTCCAGATAGACCACGTCACTGTCGCCGAACTTGCCAGTCCGCCCTGACTGCTGTTCCTGCCAGAAGGCTTGGGATAACTTGTCGCGCGGACCCAGCTCCATGTATTTGTTCTGCGGATGGCCCAACAGAGTTTCAGGGCCAAGCCCGTAATCCTGCAGATAGCGGTAGCCATCCTTGTTCACCAGGATGCCCCCTTCGCCACGGCAGGCCTCGGTAATCAACACGCCGGAACCCGGGAGACCGGTCGGATGGTACTGAACGAATTCCATGTCCCGCAGGGCAACGCCATGACGAAAGGCCATGGCCATGCCATCGCCGGTGACGATGCCGGCATTGGTATTGAAGCGAAACAGGCGTCCAGCTCCGCCTGTCGCCAGGATCACTGACTTCGCGCGCAGCAGGATCAGTTCACCGGTAGCGATCTCAAGCGCAATGACCCCGGCCACCGCGCCGGCGACAACCGCGATATCGAGCACGAAATACTCGTCCAGGCGTTCGATTTCCGGATACTTCAACGAGGTCTGAAACAGGGTGTGCAGCATGTGGAAGCCGGTCTTGTCGGCGGCAAACCAGGTACGCGCCGTTTTCATGCCGCCGAAGCGCCGTACCTGCACGGAACCATCCGGCTTGCGACTCCAGGGGCAGCCCCAGCGCTCCATCTGCACCAGCTCCCGATGAGCGTGGCGAATGAAATAGTCGACGACACCCTGTTCGGCTAGCCAGTCGCCACCGGCAACCGTATCGTCAAAGTGCGCTTGCAGGCTGTCTTCTTCGCTGGTCACGGCGGCAGCGCCCCCTTCCGCCGAGACGGTGTGAGAGCGCATTGGATAGACTTTCGAGAGCAGCATGATGCGCTGCTGACGGTGCTCTTTTCTGGCACTTTCGGCCGCAGCGATCGCGGCACGCAAACCGGCGCCGCCACCCCCCACGATAACGATGTCGATGTCCTGTTCGCGCATGATTCTCCCCGATGATCGATTGCCGGCCAGGCTTGGTTAACTGAACCCCTGTCATCTGAATAGTAGGCTGCCCTGAGAAGGACAAGGCTTCATCTGGAACATTAGTTGGAAGAAGAGTAGGCAGTCTTGTTCAGGATCAACTAGCGTTTCCTTTGTCCGACCTATTATCACTATTTCCCCCAGGGCTCAAACTGGAAATATCGCTATGACATCTCGAATGAAGCTGCTTGCACCGCTTATCGTGACCATCATCGTGGCGCTATTGCCAGTGCCCGCCGGGTTGCCTCCCCACGCCTGGTATTTCTTTGCGATTTTTCTCGGCGTCGTCGTCGGGCTAATTTTCGAGCCATTGCCGGGGGCGGTGATTGGTCTGATTGGTGTTGCCGTGGCGGCGTTATTGGCACCCTGGGTGCTGTTCTCCCCTGAGCAACTGACTGATCCCGGCTTTAGTTCGTCCGGGAGCGCTTTCTCATGGGCGGTTTCCGGTTTCACCAACTCGACAGTATGGCTGATTTTTGGCGCTTTCATGTTCGCTCTCGGCTACGAGAAGACCGGGCTGGGGCGGCGAATCGCGCTGTGGCTGGTCAAGACCATGGGGCGAAGGACCCTGACACTGGGATATGCAGTGATGCTCGCCGATGCGGTGCTGGCTCCCTTTACGCCATCCAATACCGCGCGTAGCGGGGGCACTATCTACCCAGTGGTGCGCAACCTCCCTGAACTCTATGATTCCCACCCGAACGATGCGAGCAGCAAGCGCATCGGCAGCTTCCTGATGTGGACGGCGATAGCCTCGACTTGCGTGACGAGTTCGCTTTTCTTGACTGCGCTGGCGCCCAACCTGCTGGCCGTTGCCTTGACCGAAACCGCGACGGGCATCCGCATCGGCTGGGGGGAGTGGTTCATGGCGGTGGCGCCGGTGGGTATCCTGCTGTTGCTGCTGACGCCCTTGTTGGCTTACTGGTTGTGTCCGCCGGAAGTCAAGTCGGGTAGTGCTGTAACCGACTGGGCGGCGGGGGAACTCAAGCAACTCGGTGGCCTGACTCGTAACGAAATCATTCTGCTCTGCCTGGTGGTCACGGCCTTGGCGCTGTGGATCTTTGCCAGCGCGGTGGTGTCCTCGGCGTTGGTGGGGCTTCTGGTAATCTGTGCCATGTTGATACTGAATATCCTCAAGTGGGACGACATTCTCGCCAACAAGGCGGCATGGAACACCTTTTTCTGGTTTGCCACTCTGGTGGCCCTGGCCGGTGGGCTCAATCAGGTCGGGTTCGTGGAGTGGTTCGGCCTCCTGGTCGGCGCTCGCATTAGCCACTTCGATCCGACGATGGCGATGATCGCGCTGACGGTGATCTTCTATCTGTTGCATTACTTCTTCGCCAGCGTCACTGCCCATACCACTGCGCTGCTGCCGGTCATGCTGGCGGCAGCGTCCGGTATACCCGGTATCGATATGCACATGTTTGTGCTCATGCTGCTGCCGACGCTGGGCATAATGGGTATCCTCACGCCGTATGCCACCGGGCCGAGCCCCGTCTACTACGGCAGTGGTTATATACCCGGCCCATTGTATTGGCGTCTCGGTGCGATTTTCGGTCTGGTGTTCCTGGTTGCCTGGCTGGCGATTGGCGTGCCCTGGCTGGCGCTGATCAGATGAGATACCACGGTGTGCAGCAGATCTTGCAGAGCATAACTATTTAGGCTGTGACTTCTCGCCAAGGCAGGTTGATAATCGATTACCTGGTCGAGGCACTCCGCGAAACTGATACGTGAAAACCAAGGCTTCTTTCAGCGCGACGACTGGTTGTCAGGCGCTCGAGCACGTTGAATGCGACTAAAGGCTAATTAATTTAGACCAAAGTCTTGTGTTCGGGTATGCTGTTGGCATACTTACGATATACCGAGTCCAATACCATGACCACCCAGACGCTCTCACACAGCACGCCTGCCACCGCTCCTGAGGCCTCCCTGATCAAGCGAATCAGCCAAGCTGCCTGTCGCCTGTTCGAGCGGATGATCGAATCCGCCTATCGTCGAAACGATGCCCACTTGCTGAAACACTTCTATATCTAGTGGAGGGGGTAGTGCTTGGCCCAAGGCGGGCCGGAGCAACATGGCATAACCAGAAAAGCCAGCGCAATGCGCTGGCTTTTCTGGTTGGAGGAGGGCAGGTTTAGGCGATGGGTGTCAATAGTCGGCAGTGTAGTAGTCCAATGAAACCCAACACCAAGGTAGGCAAGAATATTGCCGCTGAGCTTCGATCTGATAGTCATTTGAGAAGTATGCCGAGATGATTTATTAAACGTTTAACCTCTTGTTTCAGCGTGTCTCCCGAGAGCATGCCAACTCCCATGATGAGCCCTGAACGCTGATCTTTATCGGCGCATACGGTGCTCAACGGCCGTACCACCAACTGTTCTTTAAGAAGTGACTTGGCAATGGCTACATCGTTAATCTGGGGTTCAAACTCAATACACAGACTGATGGCATGGCTTGGTGGCGAGATATAGCGCACGTTAGGTAATGTCTTTAGATGGTCGTGAACGACTTGTTGGCGTCCCAAGTATTCCCTTTGAATGCGCTGGCACCAAGCATCCAGGTCACCATTGAACATAAATTGTGCCAACACTGCCTGATCAAGCATGCGGCCTTCGCGAAACAGCTCACTGCGCAATCGGTTGATAGGGGAGGCGAGGTGTTTTGGAACCACCAGATAGCCTAAACGTAAGCCAGGGAATATCATTTTAGAAAAAGAGCCCGCTAATATGTGACGGTCGGATCGGGCGTCAAAGAGTAGGTTGATGTGATCGTCCTGACTGAACTCGTAGTCATCTTCAATGATATAGGTCGGGTCCAACGCTTGGCATAAATGGCGCTTGTCCTCGATGCAAGTGGGTACACTAAGGGGATAATGATGTCCCCCCATCAGGTAGGCTAGCTGAACTGGCTTGGGTGATTCGGGTAGGACATGGCCCTTGCCAGGTGCCCACGGAATCATTTCGAGCTCAAGGTTAGAGGAAGTAAATACTTTTCGCGCCCCCCAGTAGCAGGGCGATTCCATTGCCACCGTATCCCCCGCATCGGTGAGAGCCATAGCGCAAAGCTGAATTCCGTTATGGGTACCGTCAGTGATGATGATTTGTTCGATGTCGCAATCAATGCGCCGCCAGCGCTGTAAAAAATCACGAATTGCCCTCTTGAGAGGTCCATAACCACCGGTGGAATAAGAGAGCAACAGGGCATTCTGCGGTACTGTCACACTAGCGTACAGCTGTCGCCATTTACGAATCGGAAACTTGGTTATATCAGGAATGCCAGGCACGAAAGAACCATTTTGTACCATGCCGGCCCCAGGGTCTCGGAGAACTCGCTGAGCCCGTAAAGAAAGGCGGGGCACCGGTGTTTCCGATGAGATATCAGAAGCGCGATAGCGCGACCAAGTGCCCTTGCCATGGTGCGTTACTAGAAGTTCCTCTTTGATTAATGTGGTAATTGCCCGTGCGAGTGTATGCCTGGAGATACTCAGTGTTTCGGCGAGTGCCCTGTGTCCGGGTAGGCGCGTAGCACTTGACCATTTTTGTGTAATCGCCTGCCTTAATGCCTGCTCAACGCGTACTTGCTTACTCAATGTTGAGGACTGTTGGTTGTAAAGACTATCCAGCTGTTGCAGTACCTTTTCTTGTTCCATGCCGCGCTATTCTCACTCTCAACGTTGTCGTAGGGTCGCTCCAGCGAGCGCCTAACCGTCTCTTTTTTGCCTGAGTTTCCAATATAAAAGTGGTCTGGTCCAACTTGAAAGTGGTGCATGTGTTGCTGCGCCTTTCACTGTTACGTTGCCAGACCATAACGCGACTCAGGAGAGCAGTATGAGCTTTATCGAACAGTGGCTTCACGATGCGGTACCCGCCCTGGTTGGCGATGAGTGGCGTACCGGCAAGCACACCTTCCCCGTGGATAACCCCGCCACCGGCGAGACGATTGCACGGGTGGCCGATATGGACGCCGATGACGCCCGTGATGCGGTGGCTGCAGCTTATGCCGCAGGGCCGGCCTGGCGGGCCACCCCGGTGAAACAGCGTTCAGCGCTACTGCGCCGCTGGTTTGAGTTGATTACTCAGCACGCCGATGAGCTTGCTCGTTTGATGACCTTAGAGCAAGGCAAACCGTTGGCCGAGGCACGGGGCGAAGTCACCTACGGCGCATCGTTTATCGAGTTCTTTGCCGAAGAAGCCAAGCGCATGGCCGGGGAAACGTTGCCCAGCCACGGCGCGGACAAGCGCTTGTTGGTGCTGCGTGAGCCGATCGGCGTGGTCGCGGCCATTACCCCCTGGAACTTCCCGCTGGCGATGATTACCCGTAAGTGCGCCCCGGCCCTGGCCGCGGGCTGCACCGTGGTGATTAAACCCGCTGAAGCCACGCCGTTGACCGCCCTGGCAGCGGCCTATTTGGCACTGGAAGCGGGTCTGCCCGCCGGCACGATCAACGTGATTACCGCATCAAAACCGGCAGCGGTAGGTGATGTACTCACTACCGACTCACGGGTGCGCAAAGTCTCGTTTACCGGTTCGACCCCGGTGGGCAAGCATCTGCTGGCCCAGTGTGCCGGCACGGTCAAGAAAACCGCCATGGAGCTGGGCGGCAACGCGCCGTTTATCGTGTTTGACGACGCCGATTTGGATGCCGCCGTCGACGGTGCGATTGCCTCCAAATTCCGTAACGCCGGGCAAACCTGCGTCTGCACCAACCGCTTTTTGGTACAGGACGGCATTTACGACGCATTCGTCAGCAAACTCACCGAGCGCGTGAAGGCGCTGAAGGTCGGCGACGGCCTAGCGGAAGGCAGTACTATCGGCCCGCTGATCAACCAAGCCGCGGTGGACAAAGTGCAGCGCCATATCGATGACGCGGTGAACCAGGGTGCTCGGCTGCTCTGCGGTGGCAAGCCCCATGCCGCAGGCGAGCGCTTCTTTACCCCCACGGTGCTGGCCGACGTGACAACCATGATGGCCGTGGCCGATGAGGAGACCTTCGGCCCGGTAGCGCCGGTGTTCCGCTTCCAGCGCGATGAGGAAGCCATCCAGATGGCCAACGATACGCCCTTTGGCCTGGCGGCCTACTTCTATGCCACCGACTACCGCCGGATCTGGCACACCATGGAGCAGTTGGAGTACGGCATGGTCGGTGTCAACGAAGGGCTGATCTCCACCGAGCTGGCGCCGTTTGGCGGCGTGAAGGAGTCAGGGCTGGGCCGTGAAGGCTCCCACCATGGCCTGGATGAATTTACCGAACTGAAGTATGTCTGTGTCGGTGGTCTTTAAATAAAAAGGTAACGAGAAATGACAAACCAAGAATTGAACGAACTGAAAAACCGCTTCGTGGCCAACGGTGCCGCGACGCCGACCACCCAATTTGCCGAGTACGCCGAAAACGCCGAACTGTGGGACGCCGACGGCAACCGCTGGATCGACTTCGCCGGTGGTATTGGCGTGTTGAACCTGGGCCATCGCCACCCGAAGATCGTCGCGGCGGTGGAAGCGCAGCTCAAGAAAGTTATGCACACCAGCGCGGCGGTGATTTCCTACGCTCCTTACGTGCAGCTCTGCCAAAAGCTTTGCGAACTAACCCCGGTGCGTGGCCCTGAACGCAAGGCGATGCTGGTGAATACCGGTGCCGAGGCGCTGGAAAATGCCGTGAAGATTGCCCGCGCCGCCACCGGCCGCACGGGTATTATCACCTTCGACGGTGCCTTCCATGGCCGCACCATGATGACCCTGGCGATGACCGGCAAAGTGCTGCCCTACAAGAACGATTTCGGCCCGATGCCGGGCGATGTGTTCCGCGCGCCGTTCCCGAACCCCTTGCACGGCATCAGCGAAGAGGCGTCGCTAAATGCCATTCGTACGCTGTTCAAGACCGACATTGCCCCGCACCGCACGGCGGCCATTGTGATCGAGCCGGTACAGGGCGAGGGCGGGTTCTACATTGCCTCACCGGATTACCTGAAAGCCCTGCGGGCGCTGTGTGACGAGCATGGCATTCTGCTGATCGCCGATGAAGTGCAGTCGGGTTTTGCCCGCACCGGCAAGCTGTTTGCCTTGGAGCACAGCGGCATCGAGGCAGATCTTCTCACCACCGCCAAGAGCCTGGCCAACGGCATGCCGCTGTCGGCGGTGGTAGGGACGGCAAAGCTCATGGATGCCTCCGGCCCCAACTCCCTGGGCGGCACCTATAGCGGCAACCCGCTCTCCTGCGCGGCGGCGCTTGCAGTGATCGAGGTGATCGAAGAAGAGAATATCCTGGCGCGTAGCGAGCAGATGGGCAAGATGCTGGCCGAGCGTTTTTCGGTTTGGGAAGAGCGTTTCCCTGCCGTGGCCCACGGCCGCCAGCTAGGCGCCATGGCCGCCTTTGAATTGCTCGATAGCGAAGGCAAACCTTCCCCAGAACTGGCCCAGCAAGTGTGTGCCAAAGCACGTGAGAAAGGCCTGATCCTGCTTTCCTGCGGTTTCTACGGCAACAGCATTCGGATACTGGTACCGCTCACGGTGTCTTCCGCTGTACTGGAAGAAGGCTTGAGCATTATCGAGCAGTCGCTGGAAGCCCTCAGCTAATCCTAGGCTGTATCCTACACATCACCAACTGTCGGTTCTTATTTGGCGACCTTTAGGCAGTAGCGCTGCAGCCTACGGACCACGCTGGATTGACTGATGCCGAGCCGTTCGGCGATGGCATAGGTGCTCGGCAAGGTTCTGCTGAGCTCCTCAAGGGTTTCACGCTCCAGGCGGGCGAGATACTCTTTGAGTGTTTCGTGGGTTTCTAGTGAGGCGGCGCTGGGTAAGGGGGAGGCGCTCGGGAAGCTTGCCGAGTGGTTCTCCGCTTGGGGGTGGAAGGCGGGCACTTCAATTTGATCAGTGGGGCTTGAAAGCCAGGCTCTCTCTAACCAGTTTTCAAGTTCGCGCACGTTGCCGGGCCAGTCGCTACCCATTAGCGTCGACCAAACGCGGGTATCGAGAATTTTTTGACGTCCATAGCGCTGATTAAGTCGTTTCAGGCAGGCTTCGACAAGATCGGGAATATCTTCGCGGCGGTCGCGCAGTGGTGGCAGGGTGACGGGAATAACGTTGAGGCGGTAGTAAAGATCCAGACGAAACAGCCCGGCTTCTACCTGCTTGCCTAGATTTTGATTGGTGGCCACCACCAAGCGAAAATCGACCCGACGTGGGCGCGTATCGCCTAAGCGGGTCAAACTGCCATCCTGAATGACTTTGAGGAGTTTAGTCTGCATCAGTAGTGGCAACTCGCCTATCTCATCGAGAAATAGCGTGCCGCCCTCGGCTTGCTCCAATAGCCCCGCTTTGCCCTGTCGCGCCGCGCCACTGAAAGCGCCTGGCTGATAGCCGAACATCTCGGATTCGAATAGGTTCTCGGGAATCGCTGCGCAGTTGACCTCAATAAAAGGGCCGTCACAACGCTGACTCCAGCGGTGTAGCTGCTTGGCAAAGGCAGTCTTGCCGACGCCGGATTCGCCGAGCATCAGCACGTTGGCATCCGAAGGCGCGACCCGCTTAAGCAGTAGTGCAATTTCACGCATGACGTGACTTCTCACCTGCAGGTTGTCGAGCGCGTCGTCCAGTGCCTGTTCTTCCGCATCGGGGGTTGCGTGGCTGCGCTTCAAATGTTCGCTGAAGCGCTTCTGCAACAGGGCGTATTCGTCCTGTAGTAGCTGCAAGTCGGTTAAATCCCGCGAACGGCTGATGATGCGCTCAAGCTTATCATTCACGAACACCGGGTATGCTTCGGCGATGACGCGGCGGCCAGTCCCGGTCACTTGCATAAGTTGAGCGGGCCTCCGTGTGCGTAACACTTCCATGGTAATTGACGGCTTGAGCACTCCCGTGGTTTGCAACTGCTGAACGCTGCTGGAAAGCAGCTCTTCTCGGGATACCCCGTAGACCGCTTCGGCCCCAGGGCTAATATCCAATATCCGTCCATCACCACTGACAATGAAGAAGTGATCGTTGGCTGTCGCCACGATCGTCTGCAACACGCATCTGTCGATTTCACTCATGGCAACACGCTCCTTAAGCGATTCAATTATGAATCGTCGATGCGTTTTTGAATTAATAAGCCGTTAATTTGATGCATTTTTGCATCAAATGGTGAGTAATCCTACCTATTTAGTGGTGCCGACGACTTGGCATGATCTGTGCATTGAAAAAGTCAGGAAGCGCTTAAAAGCGCTTGCAGAGCGACTCGATCATTTCAAAACAAGGCCAAGGAGATATGTATGTCGGAATTCAATCAGCCGCTGGGTGGTAATAGCATGCCGCGCTTTGCCGGCCCCGCCACCATGATGCGACTGCCCACCCAAGAGAGTGCTGCCGGGCTGGATGCCGCTTTCATCGGCGTCCCGATGGATATTGGTACTTCCAATCGTCCGGGTACCCGTCTTGGGCCGCGCCAGATCCGCGACGAGTCACGCATGCTACGCCCCTATAACATGGCGACCCGCGCAGCACCCTTTGAAAGCCTGCAGGTGGCCGACATCGGTGACGTGCCGATCAATACTTTTCATCTGCCGAAAAGTGTCGACATCATCACCGCGTTTTACGACGAGGTACTCCAACATGACTGCATTCCGCTGACACTCGGCGGCGAACACACTCTGACGCTGCCGATTCTGCGGGCCATGGCTAAAAAGCATGGCCCGGTGGGATTGATTCATATCGATGCCCATGCCGATGTGAACGAGCATATGTTCGGCGAACCGATTGCGCATGGCACGCCTTTTCGCCGGGCACAGGAAGAAGGCTTGTTGGCCCATGGAAAGGTGGTGCAAATCGGTCTGCGCGGGACTGGTTACGCGGCTGAAGATTTCGATTGGTGTCGCGAGCAGGGCTTTCGCGTCGTGCCCGCCGAGGAATGCTGGTACCGCTCGCTAGCGCCGCTGATGGCGGAGGTGCGCGAGCAGATGGGCGATATCCCGGTGTATATCAGTTTCGATATCGATGGCTTGGATCCCTCGGTTGCCCCCGGCACCGGCACGGTGGAAATGGGCGGGCTGACGTCCACTCAAGGATTGGAAATTGTGCGTGGTGCTGCCGGCCTGAACATCGTGGGGGGAGACCTGGTGGAAGTGTCACCGCCCTATGACCCCAGCGGCAACACTGCGCTTATGGGCGCCACGCTGCTGTATGAAATGCTTTGTGTACTGCCAGGCGTCAAGCGCGATTAAGATTCGCGGTCAGACCGACACTACAACGATAATTCAACCTGAGGTGCCTTATGCCATCCTCCCTTGATACATCCGACGACATAGCGCTTGAGGGCGCACCGCTCTCTCGGCATGGACTGATCAAGTTCCTGGTGCCATCGATACTCGGTGTTCTGCTGTTCCTGGTGCCGTTCTCGATGGGCGATACCATCAACATCGGCATGGGGTTCGCCGCCGATGGGCTCAAGGCCCTGCTGGGCGATACCCTGCCGGCTATCGCGACGGTCGTCCTCTGCCTGTCAGTGGTCCTGACCCTGGTGGTCAAGTCCACCCATCCTGGCTGGGCGAGCGAGGGTATGCTGAAGGATCTGTTCGACGTGGCGCCTGTGTGGGTCGTCATGCGAGCCCTTGGTGCGCTCTTCGCCTTGATGACCTACTTTCAGGTGGGTCCCGAGTTCGTCATTGCTCCCTTTACGGGTGGCGTGATGCTTAACGACCTGGCACCAGTGCTCCTGACCTTCTTCTTCTTCGCCGCCATACTGCTGCCTTTCCTGGTCGACTTCGGCTTCATGGAGTTCATCGGTAGCCTGCTTCGCAAACCCTTCCGGTGGATCTTCGGGCTGCCGGGCCGAAGCGCGATCGATGCCACGGCCTCCTGGATGGGGTCGGGCACCGTAGGGGTACTGATCACCACCCAACAGTACGAGAAAGGCTTCTATAATTGTCGAGAGGCGGCGGCCATCGCCACCAACTTCTCCATCGTTTCCATTGCCTTCGCGATCCTGGTGACCACCTTCATCGGCATCAACCACCTCTTCGTGCCCTTCTACCTGACGGTGGTGGTCGCCGGCCTGGTGGCGGCCGTGATCGTGCCGCGGTTACCACCGTTGTCGCTCAAGCCGAATACTTACTATGAGCCGGTGGGCTGTCGCCTGCAGGAAGAGCGTACCGGTGACCAGGGGCTGTTTCGCTATAGTCTGGGCATGGCCGTGGCCCGCGCGGAGAAGGCTCCCGGTCCGCGGCAGCTGGTGCGCATCGCTCTGTTCAACGTCGCCGATATCTTCTTCGGCCTGCTGCCGCTGGTCATCGCCATCGGCACCGTGGCGCTGATCCTGGCCGAGTTCACACCGATTTTCACCTGGCTGTCGATGCCCATGGTGCCGGTGCTGGAGTGGATGGGCGTGCCCGAAGCCGAGGCTGCGGCCCCCGCTACACTGGTGGGCTTCGCCGACATGTTCCTGCCGGCGGTACTGGGTAGCAACATCGAGAGCGAGCTGACGCGCTTCGTGATTGCCTGCCTGTCGCTAACCCAGCTGGTCTACATGTCGGAAATCGGCGCTCTTCTGCTGAAGTCCAAGATCCCGCTGAAGCTGTGGGAGCTGGCGGCGATCTTTCTGATCCGCACCGCCATCACCTTGCCGATCATTGTCGTCATGGCCCACTGGCTAGTGGGATGAGGGACCTCCAAATGACCTGTGCAGAACTGCTCATTCGACTGCTACGGGACACCTACGGGGTGGACACCGTCTTCGGCATCCCCGGGGTGCACACCGTCGAGCTCTATCGTGGCCTGGAAGGGGGCGAGGCCGCTGGCATCCGCCACGTCACCCCCCGCCACGAGCAGGGCGCCGGTTTCATGGCCGACGGCTATGCACGCGCCACCGGGCACCCCGGGGTGTGCTTTATCATCACAGGGCCCGGGATGACCAATATCGCCACGGCAATGGGGCAGGCCCTTGCCGATTCCATTCCCATGCTGGTGATCTCGAGCGTCAACCGCCGTGATACCTTGGGGCTGGGTCAGGGACGCCTGCATGAACTGCCCAGTCAGCAACAGCTGATCGCCGGGGTCTCGTGCTTCAGCCACACTCTGCTCGATCCCTGCCAATTGCCTGAAGTGCTGGCGCGGGCCTTCACGGTGTTTCGCAGCGAGCGCCCCGGGCCCGTACATATCGAGATTCCCATCGACCTGTTCGATGCACCGGTCGCGATACCGAGCCAGTGGCAACCGCCGATGCTGTATCGCCCGGCGCCGGACCCTCGAGGTCTCGCCCAGGCAGTCGACTGGCTCACGGCGGCCGAGCGCCCCCTGGTGCTGCTCGGCGGCGGCTGCGTGGATGCCCCCGGCGCGGCGCGACAGCTGGTCGAACGCCTCGATGCGCCGACGGTGACCACGATCAATGCCAAGGGGCTGCTGGGCCGCCGCCACCCGCTTGACCTGGGCGCTAACGCCGCGCTGCCTGCGGTACGCGAGCTGGCGGCTAACGCCGACGTAATTCTGGCTGTGGGTACCGAGCTGGGCGAGACCGATTACGACGTGGTGTTCGACGACGGCTTCGCCTTGACCGGCCGGTTGATCCGTATCGACCTGGATGCCCAGCAACTCGTGCGCAACCAGCCACCGGCGCTTGGCTTGGTGGGCGACGCCGGCCGTAGCCTCGAGCTACTGGTCGAGCGTCTGCCGCACCCGATGCACAAGGGAGGCCGGGGACGCACCGCGCTGGCCCTTGCCACGCTGGACCTGGTCAACGATCCGGCCTTCATGCCCTTTGTTCCCCTCTATGCGGTCCTCGAGGCAGTACTGCCGGAGGCCATCCTGGTCGGCGACTCGACGGCTCCGGTGTATGCCGGTAACCATTTGGTCTCGCAACCGGCACCACGTCGTTACTTCAACGCCTCTACGGGCTACGGCACCCTGGGCTACGGCCTGCCAGCGGCGCTAGGCGCGCAGCTCGGCCAGCCGGCACTGCCGGTGGTCGCGCTGGTCGGTGACGGCGGCGTGATGTTCACCCTGTCGGAGCTTGCCACCGCCGTGGAAGAGCGCTTACCGGTGGTCATTCTGCTGTGGCACAACGCAGGCTATGAAGAGATACGCCGCTTCATGGACGCCCACGGTGTCGAACGCCTCGGCGTGGATCTCAAGGCTCCCGACTTCCTGACGCTCGCCCGCGGCTTCGGCTGTCTGGCAACTTGCGTCGACAGCCCCGCAAGTCTCAGCGACGCACTGGCCAGCCGACCGTTGGACGGGCCGATGCTGATCGAAATAAACGCCGCTGCCTGGCAAAAAAACCTGATACAAACAGGGAAACAATAATGAAAACTAATCGTGTTTTAGGTCAAGATACGCTGTCGGCAGAAGGCGTCGAACGCAGCCTTGGGTTGCCCGGAACGTTCGCCTTGTGGATAGGCGCTAATGTCGTCGTCACAACCATTCTAACCGGCATGTTTTTGGTGCCTGATTTAACCTTTCAACATGCGATGCTGTTGATTTTTCTGGGTTCGGCGGTAGGGATCATTCCACTGGTTTTGATCGGGGTAATGGGCCAGCAAACTGGCATGACTACGATGGTGCTAGCACGTGGCACCTTCGGTAGAAAAGGCGCTAATTTCCCCGCCTGCGTTAATTTGTTCGCACTGGTTGCTTGGAGTTGGATTCAAGCTTTATTAGCGGGAATGAGCCTTGATTATGCAGTTGAAAGCCTGACCGGTTATTCGAATGTAGCGTTATTCACGGTGTTATGTGAATCGTTGGTCGTGCTTATTGCGTTGCGCGGCCATTTAGGTATTGAAAAAGTTGAAAAAATTGCGGCGTTACTGATGTTGGGATTGTCGGCAGTGGTGCTTTTTGCGCTGAATCGCCACTACGATTTGCCCAGTATTACCCAGTTGGAACCCGAGGGTGTTTTGGGCGGCGGCGTGGTGTTTGACATCGTCGTGGCGACCGCGTTTTCCTGGATACCTCTAGCCGCGGATTACAACCGCCACTGCCGCTCCCTAAAAGCCGCCATTGTAGGTACATGGGGCGGCTACGTGGTTGCCACGCTGGTTGCTATGGGCTTGGGTGCCACGGTGTCGGCGTTGTCGATCAGCGTGGGTATGGAACCTACCTATGATCCGACAGCTCTGCTCAGTGGTTTCGGTTTCGGCCTACCCGCGGCCTTGGTGATTTTCTTTTCGGTGCTGACCACCAACGTGATGTGCGTCTACAGCGCGACGCTTTCGTTTATGAGTGTGCGGCCGACGGTACCTTTCTGGAAGCCCGCACTGCTCATTGGGGTGGTATCCGTTATTGGTGCGCTAATTCCAGGTATTCTTGACCAGTTCCAAACCTTCTTATTGATTATTGGCAGTGTATTTATTCCTGCCTTCTCGTTAATGATAGTGGATTACTACCTTTTGGATCGCAGCCGCTATACATCAGCGCAGCTAATGCGTGATGCCAATTTGTTGCCTGCGTTCAATTGGGTCGCATTGGGCAGCTATGCGGTAGGCGCGCTTTTAGCCTATTACTGGAATTGGGTTGCTCCGTTGGAATTTGGTGCGTCGCTGCCGGTTTTCGTTATCACCGGCGCGCTCTATTTTGTGGTCAGTAAGGCCGTGTTCGTGAAGCGGGTAACCGTATGAGCCTTAAGCGTATCGGCGAACAGCAATGGTACCGTACTGCCGCCAAGTCGGACGGTATCACCCTGATCGATGAACCATGGATTAAGCCATTCTATCGCTGCAATATCTGGCATGTTCAGGGCAGCAAGCGGGGCATGATAGTGGATTTTGGCCTGGGCGCGGTGCCGCTACGCCAGCAGGTGGCGCTGCTTAGCGAGCGCGACCTGCTGGCAGTGGCCAGCCACACGCACTTCGATCATATCGGCGCTGCCCACGAGTTTGGCTGCTGTCATGTGCATGCCGCCGAGGCAGAGATTCTTGCCTCTCCCGACAACACGCGCACTTTGGCAGACCAGTTCCTGAGCGACGATATGTTCGAGGCACTCCCTGCCAAGCCGTACTCGCATGCACGCTACCGCATCACGGCGCCGCAGCAGGTGTGCCCGTTAGCGGATGGCGAAATACTGGATTTGGGTAATCGCCAGTGGGAGGTGATTCATACCCCGGGGCACTCCCCCGGCGGCATCGCCCTGTGGGAAACGGCAACCCAGACGCTGATCTCGGGCGACCTGATTTACGATGGCCCGTTAATTGAAGATCTTTGGCACAGCGATCTTACCGACTACGCCGCCAGCATGCGCCGGCTGCGTAAACTGCCCGTTCGTACTGTGCATGGCGGACACTTTTCCAGCTTTAGCGGCCAGCATTTAACCCAACTTATCGATGATTGGCTTCGCCAACACAACCTTTAAAGGAGCCACGATAATGTCCATGACTTCCCAGGCAGATTACCCTTCGGTTGTTGATCACCAATTTATCAACAACCAGTGGGTGCCTTCGGCGGGCACCCGCCAACTCGATGTGATGAACCCCTACCGCGAAGAGCGTATTGCCCAAGTCACCGCGGGGGGTGCGCAGGATGTGGAGGCTGCCGTGCAAGCTGCAAAGCAGGCGCAGCCCGCCTGGCAAGTACTGGGCGGTACCGCACGTGCAGCGTATCTCGATGGGTTTGCCGATGCGCTGGAAGCCCGCCGGGATGCCCTTATGACACTTTCGGCGACCAACAACGGTAAACCATTGGTGGAAGCCGGGATTGATCTCGACGACGCGATTGCCTGCTACCGCTACTACGCCGGGCAGGCCAAGGCGCTGGATACCCTCCAAGGCGAATTGGTCAGTGTGGCAATGGAGGGCGTTGAAGCGCGTATCTATCACGATCCCGTCGGTGTGGTAGGGTTGATTACACCTTGGAATTTCCCGCTGGTGACCAGCGCTTGGAAGCTGGCGCCCGCTTTGGCGGCCGGTTGTACGGTAGTGCTAAAACCTTCGGAGGTCACACCACTGCCCGAGCAAGTGTTGGCGGAGATTGCCATTGAAATCGGTCTACCCGCTGGCGTGCTGAACCTGCTCAACGGCGACGGTGAGGGCATCGGTGCGCCACTGACCAACCACCCGGGCGTGGATAAAATCTCTTTTACGGGCAGTAACCGAATAGGTGAAGCGGTAATGCAGGCAGCCGCAGCCCGTACTGCCCGCGTATCGCTAGAGCTAGGGGGGAAATCGCCGATTTTAGTGATGGAAGATGCTGACCCCGCCCAAGCCGCCGACTGGGTAATGGCCGGCATCTACTTCAATGCCGGGCAAATTTGTTCCGCAACTTCACGATTATTGGTGCACGAAAGCGTAGCCGAGGCACTCTACGCCGCCCTTGCCGAGCGTATGGATGCCTTAACGCTGGGTGACCCGCTCGCGGAAGGTACCGACTTAGGGCCACTAACCAGCGCCAAGCAGCGCGATGCGGTACAGCTCTATTTAGACATTGCCGAACAGGAAGGGTTAACAGCGGTGCGCGATGGGAAACACCGCACGCTGCCCTCCCAAGGCTACTTCCTGGCGCCCATTCTCTACCGCGACGTACCGGTGGAAAGCCGCTTATGGCAGGAGGAAATTTTTGGACCAGTGCTGTGCGCGCGCAGCGTGACAAGCGAAGAAGAAGCGATACGGCTGGCGAACGATAGTATCTATGGCCTGGCAGCAACGGTCATTAGTGGCGACCCCGAACGGGCACGCCGTATTGGCCGCCAGCTCAAGGCCGGTAGCATCTGGTACAACAGTGAGCAGTTGGTGCTACCCGAAACCGCCTGGGGTGGCTTCAAGCGTAGCGGTATTGGTCGCGAACTTGGCCCTTGGGGGTTAGGCGCTTACCTGGAGGTGAAACATGTGGTGGGGCCTTTAGACAGCTAATGCCAAGACCGTGAATGTACGTGTCATGCCAAGCGATTCAAGTGGGCAAAGATTGCCACGACCGCAGCCGTCATGAGCCCCTGTTTGGCACCTTCGTGCCCGCCATCGTCAAGCAGCGAGATCTGCCGGCGCTTGGCGGGTAATTAATCGCTTGGGACTGGGCACACAGCTATTTGGGGCGATACATCCGAAATTGTTGTCTGGAGTCGACAGTGAAATAGTCGGCTGCTCCACCGCCACGCATGACGGGATGGGCCGCTGCTGTATCGTAAATGCCGTCCCGCAACAGGTGCCGGTCAATATGAACGCCGACTACCTCACCGAGGACCATCCAGGTTTCAATCTCCTTACCATCCGCACCAGCGAGTTGCAGTACTTTCGTCACTTTGCACTCAAACGACACCGGGCTTTCTGCAACATGCGGTACAGCAACTATTCGAGACTGTTTTGCAGTTAGTCCCGCGTATGCAAACTCATCAACGTCGGGTCCCACGGCCGCACTGGTTTCATTCATGCGTTCGGCCAAGGGGCGTGTGACCAAACTCCAGCAGAATTCACCGTTAGCTTCAATGTTTCTGACGGAGTCCTTATACCCGATACTGGAAAAACCCACGATAGGAGGCCGGTAATTAAAGGCGTTAAAGAAGCTATAGGGGGCGAGATTCAAGACGCCGTTGTTGTCCTGCGATGAAATCCAGCCAATGGGTCGTGGTGCTACGAGTGCATTGAATGGGTCGTGGGCCAAACCATGGCTGTTTGCCGGTTCATAAAAGTGGATATCGTCATTCATAGTGAGGCTCCTGGTTTTACTTTTTTTGGTCAGGCAATAGGTCGCAAGGCACAGATCGTCGGGACCATGGTAGTAGGTCTCTAGCGCCTGTCCTTTTCCAATGCATCACGAATCTCGCGTAGCAACAAGGTATCCTCCGGCGGCGCGCTGGGGGGTGTAGGTGCTTCCGCCTGTTGGCGAAGCAGGCGGTTAATGGCTTTGACCAACAAGAACACAGCAAAAGCCACAACCACAAAGCTAATGACGTTATTGGCGAAGAGGCCATAGTTGATTGTCACTGCGCCATCGGCGGAGGCGTCGGCCACGGTGGCATAGAGCTCATCGCCTTTTAACACCAGGAAAAGGTCGGAGAAATCAACCCCGCCGAGCAGGAGCCCGATAGGCGGCATCAACATGTCCTTCATCAGGCTCTGTACGATGGTGCCAAAAGCGCCACCAATGATGATTCCCACCGCCATGCCTACCACATTGCCTCGAATGGCAAATTCCTTGAATTCCTTGAACATGGTTGTGCTTCCTCCAACCAGGATCCTTCGTTTGATCTTCTCAAAGCGCAGAGCGAAAGGGTAGATGAACCGAATCATTAGCTGGATTCCTGCGGCGGCTCTCAACTGAATCTAAACTCTTCACCAAAATGAACGGCTTAACCACAGGCTCATTCGTTGTCATGAAAAAGCCTGATGGACGAATCCTGCATGCAAGACTACCTTCCAAAAGCATGTCGCCTCGAACTGAGCGGTATTGGTGCTGGGCTGAAGAACGCCTAGGTAATGTATTTCAAGCGAAATTCTGGAAGCTTGGGCACGCGACAAAATGATGACCAACACTCAAATTTTTCTGCGCGTCACGCCATCTCAGGCTTCGCGAATATTGATGCGCTATGCCCGAATGAGGCGCATGGGCCTGTCTAGAATGGCAGCGGTTGACCTGTGGAAAGGGGAGGGCGACTGGCTTGCGTTTCAATGCACAGATCTCGCTGGTCCTCCTACTACCTCTGAACCAGGCGCTTTTCGGCATGCCACGGGCGTCGCTGTCTCTTTCTATTGGATGGGAGAGGAGGGCTATACGGATGGGACACCCACCAATGCTCGGTCGGACGTCCTTTACCACGTTTTTCAGGATTCGATCTTTTCCAAAAAACCACGCTACCAGCGCAGCATGATTGCCCTTGGCGAAAGTGATCCTCAGTTATTGCTTGCTGGTGTCAGGGCAGATCCGTTGGCATGTGCGTTACATTGGTTAAGATGTGATAGCGAAAATGTCGACATTCTTCCTAGACGTAATTGGTGGCCGGACTGGTTGCGGGAAAAAAGGGCTTCTCATTACGGACTTGTCTGGGCACGCTGGCTGGAAAGGGAAGGTGAGACACTGCTGAATGATCATGAAAGGCCTGAATTAATAGAATAATCTTATAGGCGGTGGAGTGACGTTGACAAGGCACCTGACACATCGCTGAGCCTGTGCCAGCCTTATTCTATTCACGTGACAAAGAGAGCAGGTTATGTATAAAGCATTAGTGGTTTCCAGCAAATCTTATTTGGACTTTCCGCGCAGCCTGGAGTACGACGAACATCTCGAAGTCGGAGACACAATCGATATACTTGGTGAAAACATGACGGTTCTGGCTGTGCGTCCTGCGGAAAATGTGGATGACCATGATTTTATAATTACGGTCGAAGGCCGTTATGACGCCTCACAGGCTTAAGAAAATGACTTTGTCGGATAGACTTGGCAGGGCCGTTTGTTTCACGCAAAACAACCTAAGCCTAGCTTCTGTAATCATGCCTCTGAAACGTGAATAACCCTATTCCCAGTAAAGCTCTTCCAGCACCACAGCCGGAATGGGGGCGTCAAGCCAAACACCTTGCAGGCCCGTACGGCGTATCGAGTGTTGAGGTTTCATATAAAGGAAGACATTCACGGCATCCTCGGCCAGGTGGCGCTGGGCTTCGCCGAGCAGAGCGTGACGCCTCTCATCTTTCTGGGTCATCTTGATGCGTTGCCAGAGTTGGCTGAACTCAGGGCTATCGTAGTTGAAGTAGTAATCTTCTCGGGCATAGATACCTATATCCATGGGTTCTACGTGCGAGACTAGAGTGAGGTCATATTGCTTGTCCGTGAAAACCCGGGAAAGCCACTCACCCCACTCGAGTCGCTCTATCTGTATATCGATTCCTACGGCTTCCAAATCATCCACGACATACAGGCCGCCACGCTCGGCATAGATGGGTGGTGGCAGACTCAGTGTCAAGGCGAGGCCGTCGCCATAGCCTGCCTTTTCTAGCAAGGCGCGCGCCTGAACCGGGTCATACGGGTAATAATCGGCAAGATCCACATAGGCAGGGTGATTGGGAGAAAAGTGGCTACCGATCAGAGGTGGGGAAGTGTCCGGGTAAATCGTTAGCAGCCGCTGCCTGTCGATAGCATGGGCCAGCGCCTGTCTGACACGCTTATCGGCCAATGCTTCGTGGGCATGGTTGATGGCGACAATAACCTCACCTTCACTGTGGCCGCCTTCCATGATGTAGTCGCCGCGAAGCGTTAACTGCAGGTTGGTGGTCAAGGGGCTGGCATCGGAATGCAGGTCAACACGCCCTTCGCTCAAGCTATTCTCGAGTTCAAGGCGATTGGCGGTAAAGGTAAACACCGCTTTTTTGATAGCGGGTATTGGGCCCCAGTACTTATCAAAGCGCTGCAATATGAGGTGTTCGTTTTCCCAGTTGCCAAACGCATAAGGGCCTGTTCCTACTGGGTGCAATCGGTTGGAGGATGCTGAAGCGGGATGCACGATAACCGCCGCTGATAAACCCAGTCGAAAAGGCAGCAATGAATCCGGGTGAGAGAGTGTGAGGGCCACCTGATGGCTATTGACGGACTCGACATTCTCGATGGCGTGATAAAGCGGTTGCTGAGGATTGCCCGAGTCAGGGGCCAGCAATCGCTTCAAGCTATATACCACGGTTTCAGCATCTAATACGCGGCCATCATGAAAACTGACGCCTGGTTGCAGTTCAAAGATGATCTTCAGTCCGTCAGCACTGACTTCCCATAGCCTTGCCAACGCCGGCTGGACTCGGCCTTGTTCGTCGATCCGTGTCAGCCCTTGAAATACATTCATATGGGTAACTTCCGCCGTACTCGCCGAAGCCGTCAAGGTCGGGTCCAGGTGGGGTGGTTTAAGCTGGCGGTCGATGGTCACCTTTTCTTGGTCATTTGCAACCACAAGCTCCGTGGTGCCCATCATCATTAAAAAGGCACTCAGCAACCAAAGTGTCAGTGAAGACGACATAGAACTCATGAGGCTCCCTCACTGGAAATTTTGTCACGATGTCTTAGATCGCGAATCTCCAGGCGATTGCGACCTGAGCGTTTCGCCTTGTAGAGCAATTCATCGGCCACTCTGATCGTCTTTTCGATAGAGCCGTCAGGGAGTTGAGGTGAAAGGCCGATGCTGAGCGTGACGTTTATATTGCTGTGATTGACCTTTACGGGCGTATCGGCCACGCATTGACGAAATGCCTCCAGGCAACAACGCGCCTCTTCTAACGCCATGTTTGGAAAAATAACCACAAATTCCTCCCCACCATAACGTGCCATCAAGGCAGTTTTGGGTAACTGCTGCTGCATCATTCGCGCAATATGCTGGATCACTTTATCTCCCACATCATGTCCATGTGCGTCGTTGACCTCTTTGAAGTGATCGATATCCACCATGGCAGTGCAGTACCCGTGCGCTTCTAATGACGCCTTTTGTTCATGCAACGCACGCTCGAAATAATGCCGATTATGCAGGTGAGTCAAGGCATCATGGTGGGCAAGAAAGTCCAGCTTACGATTCATCGAGAGAATGTGGTGTTCGTTGAGATTTATTCTCTCCACATAGGAGCGAATACTATTGGCCATGCGGGCGATCTCATCCTTGCCTTGCACCACGATATCTTCAGGAGAGGGGCGCGTGCTGTTCATGGCCTTTTGAAGCCGCTTTACACGCCCAATTACCGAGCGTTGGATAAATAACAGGGTGAAGGCCACCACGATTACCACGCTTAGCACCAGTACCTTGAGCAAGGTCTCATGCTGTGAGATATCCGAATCCAGGTTGCTAACACTTTGTTGGATTTCCTGGCGAATAGCAGCGACGTGATAACCCACAGCCACCCCTAAATCGCGTGAAAGCTTGCGATTATCTTGAATTACTTCGGCCAGCTGTGCCTCGACGCTTTTGAGCAGGGCAATGCCCGCTGGGCTGGGGGAGAACTGGGCCCGAAGGTCGATGCGCCAGCGCATCAGGTTATCCAGGGTTTTCAGATTATCGACCAAGGAGTCTCGGGTACGGTAGATTTCCTCGAACTGACCGCTCTCGGTGCGCAATGCTGCAAGTTCAGCTACCAGTCGACCAATCCACTCCTCGCGATCGGCTATCTCGAACATGGCTTGACGACGGCTGAAGTGATCATCGGCAAGCAGCAGCATGGCGCTACTGGAAACCAGGCTCTCGCTTTGTTGCAACAGCAGGCTTGCCGTCATCAGTCCCTGAGTTTGCTGATTGGCAAGGTGAGATACCGTATTACGGTATTGTGCGAAAGCACTTAGCGCCAGCAGTACAGCGGCGAAGATGACCACCGCCATGACTGTGCTGAGAACAGCTGTTCTTGCCATCAGACCGAAACAAGGCTTGTCGGCAATTTTCGGCTTGAGCAACCCCGAAGGTGGCTTCGATGCATTTTTTGAAAGCTGCATACAGTCAGGGCTTCCTGATGAAATTGCCTTGCATGAAAGTATGATGGAAAAACCATGCATAGGAATTAATTTTCCCAGCATGTTTAAACTTAGCACTAAGTGTTATGAACTACATCCCAACTTCTGGCTACAGTGATATGGATGTCGTTTTTTATACCGTTACTTTATTTAGTTAAAAAAAACCACATCACCTGAATATACCGATAGGAATTATTACCTAGAAGCGCGTAATACCTCTTCCTGAGTCGCGTAGCGCGAAGGGAGGGGATACAAGCGCGGCGTCCGAGAGGACGTCTTGTGTTCTTACGTAAATGATATTAAACTGTAAGCCATGAAAA
>NZ_QPIJ01000038.1 GCF_003336665.1 Vreelandella rituensis
ACCCACTACCCACCATCCAACACTAAAGGAGGCGCGGACAGGGAACCCCGAGTCGTGCTGCGCACGACGCGCTATCCCTCCCGGCGCTAAAGCAACCGGGTTTCCCGCGCAAAACGATGAAAGTCAGCGAACTTGCCAAGCGTGCCGGGGTCACCGCTGAAACCGTACGCCACTACAGCCGGGAAGGGCTGCTTTCACCCCGGCGCCATCCGGATAACGGTTACCAGCTATTCAGCGACACCGACCTGCAGCGCCTGAACTTTATTCAACGGGCACGCACCCTGGGCTTCAGCGTGACCGAAATACGCGACATTCTGCTGCATGCCGACCAGGGCGACTCCCCCTGCCCGCTGGTGCGGGACCTGATGGCCGAGCGGTTGCCCCAGATATATGCGCGTATCGCCGAACTCCAGGCACTTGCGGCACGTATGGAACAGGCCCTTGAAACCTGGGCCGACATGCCCGATGGCACACCGGACGGCCACAGCCTTTGTCGCTTGATCGAAAACTTTCCCGAGGACACTCCATGAGCCATACCCTTGAGCGCACGGTTCCCGGCATGAATTGCCAAGGCTGTGTCAAACGCATGCGTGAAGCGATCCAGGCGCAAGACCCCACTGCCGAGGTTATCGGCACACCCGCGGAGAAACGCCTGGATGTGACCAGTAGCCTGGATAAAGCCAGCTTGGATCAGGTACTGGTCGATGCAGGCTTTCCCCCAGGCGAGATTGAGTCGCCACCCGTCACGGACTCTTCAGAGCCGGCTTTGGAACCGGCGTCAAGACAGACTTCAGATAGCTCAGCGTCAGCGCCAACCGACTCGAAAGCGCCTTCCGAGAGCGAGCCTGAATCTACCATTCGCCTGGCCATTTCCGGTATGACCTGCGCCGGCTGTGTCAATAGCGTGCAAAAAGCCTTGGAGAAAACACCCGGCGTGACATCCGCCGTGGTGAATCTCGGCACCCACACCGTGCAGGTGCGCGGCAACGCCGACACCCAGGCGCTTATCGCTGCCGTGGACAGTTCAGGTTATTCCGCCGAGCCTATCCTCGACATGCGTGAAGCCGAGCGCCTGCGTGCGCAGAAGGATGCCGTAACCTACCGGCAACGCCTCAAGGGCAGCGCCTGGTCGCTGGCGCTAGCGGTACCGCTGATGGCCGGAATGTTCATCTATCACCCTCACCCAGCGGGGTTGGGGCGGCTTTTCTGGCTGGTTGTCGGCCTGCTTACCCTGGCGATACTGATGGGGCCGGGGCGCCACTTCTTCGTTAGCGCCTGGAAGAACTTCAAGCACCACCAAGCCAACATGGACACCCTGATTGCCATGGGCACCGGGACCGCCTGGCTCTACTCCATGATGGTGGTGATATTCGCACCCTGGCTGCCGGAGATGGCGCTAGGCATCTATTTTGAAGCCTCGGCGATGGTCATCGGCCTGATACTGCTGGGCAATGCGTTGGAGCTGCGCGCTCGCGGGCGCACCAGCGACGCCCTCAAACGCCTGCTGGATCTGCAAAGCCGCACCGCCCGGGTGATTCGTGATGGTGAAGAGCGTGAGCTCGACATCGATGCGGTACGCGAGAACGATCACATCCGCGTACGTCCTGGCGAGCGCCTGCCGGTGGACGGGGAAGTTACCGAGGGCAAAAGCCATATCGATGAATCCATGCTCACCGGTGAGCCGTTGCCGGTGAGCAAGCAACAGGGCGATGAGGTCAACGCCGGCACGGTCAACGGCAAGGGTTCTCTGGTGTATCGGGCCACGCGCGTGGGTGCCGACACACGTCTGGGCCAGATCACCGAGCAGGTCGCCAGCGCCCAGAACTCGCGCCCGCCCATCGGCCACCTGGCGGACAAGGTCTCGAGTATTTTCGTGCCTTCGGTAATGATCATCGCCGTGCTAACCGCCCTGGCCTGGTTCAATTTCGGTGCCGAACCCCAGGTGCTGCATATGCTGATCACCGCCACCACGGTGCTGATCATCGCCTGCCCTTGTGCACTGGGCCTGGCCACACCGATCTCCACCATGATCGGCGTAGGTAAAGCTGCCGAGCATGGCGTGCTGGTACGCAGCGGCGATGCCCTGCAGACCGCCACCAAGCTCACCACCCTGGTCGTCGACAAGACCGGCACCCTGACTCAGGGCAAGCCCACCGTGACCGACACACGGATATTTCACGAGGATAGCGGCCAGGTATTGGGGTACGTCGCCGCCCTGGAGCGCAGCTCCGAGCACCCCCTGGCCAATGCCCTGCTCGCCCATGCCGAAGACCAGGGCGCCAGCACCTCTGAGATTGATAATTTCGACAGCGTGACCGGGGGTGGGGTAAAAGCGCAGACGACTCAGGGGGCTGAATTGCTGCTGGGAAATGCGCGCTTGCTCGAGCAGGCGGGGGTCGACCTGACTGATGCAGGTGACATCTCGCGGAAGTGGGAGGAAAACGCTCGCACGGTGGTCTATCTGGCCATGGACGGTCGCCTGGCAGCGGTTTTCGGCATCAGCGACCCCTTGCGTCACGACACCATCGAGGCCGTCAAACGCCTGCAAGCGGACGGCTTGAAAGTGGTGATGCTGACCGGCGACAACCGTCACACCGCCGCCGCCATTGCCCGAGAAGTGGGAATCGATGAGTTTCGCGCAGGCCTATTACCGGAAGACAAGCATGCGGAGATCGAGCGTTTGCAGCGTTCAGGCGCCATTGTGGGCATGGTGGGAGACGGCATCAACGACGCGCCGGCGCTGGCCCGGGCGAATGTCGGCTTTGCCATCGGCCAGGGTACCGATGTAGCAATCGAAAGCGCGGGCATCACGCTGATGCGTGGGTCGCTACACGGCGTTGCCGATGCTATCGAGATCAGCCGCGCCACCCTCACCAATATCAAGCAGAACCTGGTGGGTGCCTTTGGCTATAACGTCCTGTGCATCCCGATTGCCGCCGGGGTGCTTTACCCCTTCACCGGGATGCTGCTTTCACCGATGATCGCGGGTGCCGCCATGTCGCTCTCTTCGATCACCGTGGTGAGTAACGCCAACCGCTTGCGCTTGTTCAAGACAAGCTCGGCATCGACGGCTGCCAAAGCCCCTATCTCCACAAAAGCACAGGAGGCGACCTCATGAGCTGGCTGATAAATCTTGCAGGTTTAGGTCTAATCGTGGCGATTGTCTGGTGGTTCTGGCTGAGTGAGGCCTGAGGCACCACCTCAAAAAACCGCCACAAGAAACGGCCCGTCAGTTCAGAACTGACGGGCCGTTTTTTATTTGGCTCAACTCTCCCCGGTATAGCGTCCTGGCTTATGGTTGAGCGCGATGATCAGGTTCAGGATCAAGGCACCCAGCACCGAGTAAGCCACCCGGTCCGGTGGCAGCAACGCCAGGGCCACCAGCAGAATCACCCCATCGATGCCCAGCTGGACATAGCCCGCACGCAGGCCGTAACGCTGCTGCAGGTACAAGGAGAGAATATTGATGCCACCGAGGCTGGTACGGTGACGAAACAGCATCAGCATGCCGATGCCCATCAGGGCACCGCCCATTACCGCCGCATACAGAATCGGCACTTGCTCAAACTGCACCCAACGCTGGGTCAGCTCGGAAAACAACGAGACCAGCCCGATGGCGACGAAAGTGCGTAGCGTGAAACTCCACCCCATGCGCTTGATCGCCAGGTAATAAAACGGCACGTTGATCAGAAAGAACCAGGCACCAAAGCCTAGACTCGACACCCCCGCCGCTTCGCTGGCGTAGGTCAGCAATAGCGCCATGCCCGCGGTGCTTCCGGTAAGCAGCACCACATGGGTATAGAACGTCACCCCCAGGCTTACGAACAGCGTACCCAACAGCATCGCCATGACATCTTCGTAAGGCCGATGCGGATCGCGAGGCAAGTTATCCTCGTGCATGAAAAAAACATCCTTTTATGCTTTAACAACGTATGTTTTAACAACTGATACCAGGCGGGAAGGCCTAACTCGGCTCCGCGTGCTCGACCATCAACTGCAGCGTCTCACGGCCTCGCCAGCGGTTGCGGTTGAGCTTGTAGGCACAGTGGAGGCTGTCGCCCACGCCGAAGGCCGGCAACTCACCCGGCGTCAGCGCCCGAAACCAGATCGCCCGATGCGTCACGGCGCCACTGGACAGCTCCAGCATCAGGTGGGTGCCATCGGCCCCTACCGGCTTGAGCGCCTCGACCAGAAACTCGCCTTCGAACAGGGGGGAGTCGAACTCTCTCCCGTAAGGGCCGAGGGCATCGAGCTCGATCAGCGTTGCCAGATCCAGCTGGGCCGGTGTCAGCTGCCCGTCGGTCCATACGCGCGGATAAAGTTGCGTATCTCCCAATTGCTCGCCAACGGCCTGCAAGAAAGCCTCGCGAAAACGTTCAAGTTGAGCCACCGGAACCCCCACTCCCGCCGCACCACGATGGCCACCGAAACGCGGTAAGGTTTCCGGCGCCAAGGCGAAGGTGCGTTGCAGGGCATCGCGCAAATGCAGCGCATCGATGGAACGCCCGGAGCCGGTGAGCATGCCGGGTGCCGAGGCGGGGGTCAGCACCATGGCCGGGCGGCCGTAGGCCTGCACCAGACGCGAGGCGACGATTCCCTGAACGCCGGGGTGGCCGTCTTCCAGAAACACCACCAGCGCCAGGTCACCCGCTGCCAAGGGAGTCGCCGCCAGGGCGCGCGCCTCTTCCGCCATGTCCAGCTCGATTGCCTTGCGCGACTGGTTGTCCTGGTCCAGAACCTCAAGCTGGCGCTGCGCCACACCATCGCTTTCCGCGAGCATGAAATGCAGCGCCGCATAGGGGTCGTCCAGGCGCGAGCGGGCATTGATTCGCGGCCCCATCTGGAACGCCAGCGTTTCGGCGTTGAAGGGCACACTGTCGGCACCCAGACGCGCCGCCATGGCCCGCCAGCAGGCGGCATCCATGCGATTGATCAATTGCAGGCCGAAATTGACCACGGCCCGGTTGGCGGGGCTTTCACCCAGAGAGACACAGTCGGCCACGGTGCCCAAGGCAACATAGGAAAGCCAGGGCGAAAGCTTGGGAGTGGTTGCCGACAGCACCCCCCATTCGATCAGCACTCCCCGTGCCAGCGACATGACCAACCAGGCCACCATGCAGCCAGCGATGGTGGGGTCGGGATAGGCGCAATCGTCACGGGTGGGGTTGACCACCGCATGGGCAGAGGGTGGCGGGCCTTCCACCGGCAGCGCATGGTGATCGCTGACCACCACATCGATGCCCGCCGCTTTAAGCCGGGCGATACGCGGCTCATCGGAGCTGCCACAGTCGGCGGTAATCACCAGGCTGGGTACCGGCTTGAGCGCCAGGGTACGTTCGACCAGCGGCAGGCTGATGCCGTAACCATCGTGAATACGGTGACCGATCAGGCTGTGCAACTTGCTTTCCGGCACCCCGAACAGCTCGACCAGGGTACGCCGGATCACCACATGCGACGTGATACCATCGACGTCGTAATCGGTGAGGATACCGATGTGCTCGCCGTCCACCACCGCCTGGGCGATACGTTCGGCGGCGCGGCGGCCATCGGCGAGTTTTTCCGGATGCGCCAGGTAGCGCAAGCTGGGGGTCACCAAAGGTGCCAAGTCGCCTGCGTAACCATTCAGCCGACCGGCCAGTATGCGTGCCTGAAGCTCGGAAAGCCCTTCGGCCTGGGCACGGGCGTAAATATTCGCATCACGCAGACGCGGCTCCAGACGGGGCCGCGTCGCATGGTAGTGCGGGTTGCCGGAAGCCGTCATATCACGCTCAACGCCGATTTTCCGCGACGAAGCGCTGCACCGCGGCTAGATCAGCGGGCAGTACCGTGTAACGTTCTTCGCGTTCCAGCAGGTCTTCCATGTGCGGTGGCAATGGCACCCCGGTGAAACCGGCCTTGACCACTGCTTCGGCGAATTTAGCCGGGTGCGCCGTGGCCAGGGTGATCACCGGCGTGGACTGGTCGGCCCGCGCACGCTCGGCGGCGCGGTAGCCGGTGGCGGTGTGAGGGTCGAGCAATTCACCGGTGCGATGATGGGCCTCGCGAATCACTTCCAGAATCGTGGCGTCATCCACGCTATGGCTGGAAAATAGCTCGCGCAGCTTGGCCAGGGGCGCATCGGCCAAGGCCGTCGGTTCTTTCTGGAAGCGTTCGAGAAGGTCCGCCACGGCTTTGCCATCCCGTCCGTAGGCATCGAATAGCAGGCGTTCGAAATTGGACGACACCACGATATCCATCGAGGGCGCAAGCGTCGCCGCCAGCTCCTTCTTGGAAAAATCGTTGGCTGCCAAGGTGCGATGCAGGATGTCATTGGTGTTGGTGGCAATGATGAACTGCTTGACCGGCAAGCCCATCTGGTGAGCCATGTAGCCGGCGAAGACATTGCCGAAGTTGGCCGAGGGCACGCTGAAACTGACCTGGCGATACGGCGCACCCAGCGCTACGGCGGACGCGACGTAGTAGACGATCTGCGCCATGATGCGCGCCCAGTTGATCGAGTTCACCGCCACCAGCCGAGTCCCGTTCAGGAAACCCTGATCGGCAAAGCTGGCCTTGACCATCGCCTGGGCGTCATCGAAGTTTCCTTCGATGGCCACATTGAAGACATTGTTGGCCAGTACCGAGGTCATCTGGCGACGCTGGACTTCCGAGACACGGTTGTGCGGGTGAAGAATGAAGATGTCGAGGTTATCGCAATGGCGACAGCCTTCGATCGCCGCCGAGCCGGTGTCGCCGGAGGTCGCGCCCATGATCACCGCGCGCTCGCCGCGCTTTTTCAGGAAGTGATCCAGAATCCGCCCGAGCAATTGCAGGGCGACGTCCTTGAACGCCAAGGTCGGCCCATGAAACTGTTCGAGCAGAAAATGATTGGCATCCAGCTGTTTGAGCGGCACCACGGCGTCATGATTGAAGGTGGCGTAAGCCTCGCGCACGATCTCGCGGAAAGTGTCGTCGTCGATCTCGCCGCCCACGAACGGCTGCATCACCTGAAAGGCGATCTCGGCGTAGGAGAGCCCGGCCATGGCGGCCAGGTCATCATGGGAAAGTTGCGGGATGGTCTCGGGCACGTACAGGCCGCCATCGCTGGCCATACCGGTCAGCACCACGTCTTCAAACGACAACGCCGGCGCCTGGCCGCGTGTACTGATATAGCGCATGTTCACTCCTGCTCGTCGAGGCTTTCCACGCGAATCCGCATCACCGACCCGGCGATATCGGCCATCGCTTCGATCTGGCGAATGGCTTCGTTCATCTGCTTTTCCTTGGTGCGGTGGGTCAACAGAATGATCGGTACCAGCTCACCTTCGGTGGCTTCCTTCTGGATCAAGGCCTCGATCGAGATGCCCTGCTCGGACAGGATGGTCGCCACCCGCGCCAGCACACCCGGACGATCCACGGCCAGCAAGCGCAGGTAATAGGCGGTGATGATGTCTTCCATGGGCATGATCGGCAGGCTGCCGACATCTTCGCCAATGCCGCTGAAGGCCAGATACGGTACCCGGTAATGATGGTCGGTGGTGATGTCGCGCGCCACATCGAGCAGGTCCGCCACGACTGCCGAAGCGGTAGGCTCGGCACCGGCACCGGCGCCGTAATACAGGGTCGGCCCTACGGCATCCCCCATGATGGCGATGGCATTCTTGACGCCGTGCACATTGGCCAGCAGACGTTCCTTGGGAATCAGCGTGGGATGCACGCGCAGCTCGAGGCCGTGATCGGTGCGCTTGGAAATCCCCAGGTGCTTGATCACATAGCCCAGGTTGTCGGCCTGCTGGATATCTTCAGCGGTAATCCGTGAAATGCCTTCGGTGAAGGCCTTGTCGAATTGCAGCGGCACGCCGTAAGCGATGGACGCCAGAATGGTGAGCTTGTGCGCAGCGTCGATGCCTTCCACGTCGAAGGTGGGGTCGGCTTCGGCATAGCCCAACGCCTGCGCTTCGGTCAGGACGTCTTCGAAGGTGCGGCCTTCATCGCGCATATGGGTAAGAATGTAATTGCCGGTGCCGTTGATGATGCCCGCCACCCATTCGATACGGTTGGCTCCCAGGCCTTCACGCAGCGACTTGATCACCGGGATACCCCCGGCCACCGCCGCTTCGAACGCCACGATCACGCCCTTTTCATGGGCAGCCTTGAAAATCTCGTTGCCATGTACCGCAATCAGCGCCTTGTTGGCGGTGACCACGTGCTTGCCATTGGCGATCGCGGTCAGCACCAATTCACGGGCGATATCGTAGCCGCCGATCAGCTCGACGACGACGTCGACGTCCGGGTTGGTGGCCACTTCAAAGACATCGCTTGTAGCCTTGATACCGGTGATATCGCAGTCTGGGTGAATACTGCGGTGAGCGACCTGCTCAATGACGATCGGCCGTCCGGCGCGGCGAGCGATGTCGTCCGCATTCCGGGTCAATACGTTGAAGGTACCGCCACCGACAGTGCCCAATCCACAGATACCTACTCTCACCGGTTTCAATGTCTTTCCCCTTTGCATAACGTGAACATACGAGTGTTTTGGCATAACGCGACGGCTGCTACGACACGTCGCGTGCTCTTGGTTAGCCGTGGCTATCAGTCGTCAAGATTCAGCATCTCGGCCAGACGCTGGGGCGGCACGTAGCCCGGCACCAGCTGTCCGTCGGGTAAAATCAATGCCGGCGTGCCCTGAACCCCGAGCTGCATGCCTAGATCATACTGGGCCGCAACCGGATTGTCGCAGTTCGATGCGTTAGCCAGTGCCTCGCCTTGCTTGGCACGCGTCAATGCATCGCCTGAATTATCCGCGCACCATATTTGCTGCATGGTTCGGGCGGCGTCTCCGTTCATTCCGCTGCGCGGAAACGCCAGGTAATGAATTTCGATGCCCCGCTCGTTGAGCTCGGGCACCTGTTCATGCAGCTGAGTGCAGTAGGGGCAAGTCGGGTCGGTAAATACCACCACGGTGGCCCGGGTCGGCTGGGTGCCGCGAAATACCACGCGTTCGCTTTCGGGTATCTCGTCAATCGCCGCGGCGCGCGCCTGGTTGCGCGATTGCTCGGTCAGGTTGACCAACCCTTCACCGCTATTGTCGTAAAGATCACCCACCAGAAAATGACTGCCCGAGGCATTGGAATAGAAAGTTTCGCCACTTTCCAGGCGCACGGAAAAAATACCCTCGAGCGGCGTGGGCTCGACCCGTTCGACCGGCATGCGCTGTCCGTTGACGCTCAAGGTTTCCGTGAGTTGCTCGGGCACCGTATCGGCATTGGCTGACAAAGGCAAAATGGCAGTCGCCAGCGCCAGAAAAAACATAGAGGAACGATGAATCATCAGCTCAACCTCGTGGATGATGTTCGGCATGCAACGCTTCCAGGCGAGCCTGGGCGACATGCGTGTAAATTTGTGTGGTCGACAGATCACTGTGACCCAGTAACAACTGCACCACGCGTAGATTGGCCCCATGATTCAACAGATGCGTCGCGAATGCATGGCGCAAGGTATGCGGCGACAACGGCCGGCTGATTCCGGCGCAAGCGGCATGCACCTTGATCCGGTGCCAGAAGGTCTGCCGGGTCATCGACTTGCCACCTCGCCCGGGGAACAGCGCCGGGCGCGTGACATCCGCCATCAGCGCGGGGCGCGCCCTGTCCAGATAACGACCCAACCAGTATCCGGCTTCTTCACCCAAAGGCACCAGGCGGTCTTTATCGCCCTTTCCTCGCACCCGAACAACCCCTTGTCGCAGGTTGAGCGCATCGGTGGTCAAGCCGACCAACTCCGAGACGCGCAGGCCGCAGGCATACAGCAGCTCCAGCATGGCCCGGTCACGCAACCCCAGATCAGTGTCGGTATCCGGGGCGGCCAGCAGACGTTCCACTTCGTTTTCATCCAGGATATTGGGCAACCCCGGGCGCACGCGCGGCAAACGCACCTCCGCCAAGGGGTCATGCTGGATCATGGCGTGCAGTAGCGCCCAACGATAGAAGCTACGCAGACTCGACAGTAGCCGCGCATTGCTGCGTAGCTGATACCCCAACTCGCGGCGCTGTTCAAACCAGACAGGCAGCGCCTCGGAATCGGGATGCAGGATATCCTGTTCAAGAGTGGCGAGGTAAGCCTGCCAGGCCACCAGATCGCTACGGTAGGCGCTCAGAGTATGATCACTCGCACCACGCTCCAACCACAGCGCATCCAGAAACGCTTCTATCCTGTCCATGGCGTCTCTCTCGTCTCATCAACGGACAAAACCCCGCCCCGCAAAGCGGTGACGGGGTCTTGTATGCCCGGGCGCCGCAACGCCCGCGGAAATTCGCTGATTAAACCAGCTTTTCCTTGATACGGGCAGAACGGCCACTGCGCTCGCGCAGGTAGTAAAGCTTGGCCTGACGCACATCACCACGACGCTTGACTTCGAGGGAATCGACCAGCGGGCTGTAAGTCTGGAAGGTACGCTCGACGCCCACACCGTGAGAGATCTTGCGCACGGTGAAAGCGGAGTTCAGACCACGGTTACGCTTGCCGATCACCACGCCTTCAAACGCCTGCAGACGCTCGCGGGTGCCTTCCTTTACCTTGACCTGAACGATGATGGTATCGCCGGGAGCGAAGGGAGGCAGTTGCTTGGACATCTGCTCGTTTTCGATCGCCTGGATCACCTTGTTCTTGCTGCTCATGCTGTTACTCCTGAATAATGTCTTGGCTCACCGCTCGTTGTGCCGGCTGTATCTGGCATGGCTGGCGGGAGCCGTGATCCCGGCGCTCGAAACGAGCTACGCGGGAGTCGTCATGGGTGACGCAGGTGCCGCCCTCGGGTTAGCCCTGGGCATCGCCCTGCACCGCCGCCCTGACCTACCGGGTGGACAGGGCGTGTTCGTCGATAAACTCTTTCAGCAGTGCTCGCTGTTCGGCGTCGAGGGCCTGCTTATCGAGCAGGTCCGGACGCCGCTGCCAAGTGCGCCCCAGCGACTGTTTCAAGCGCCAGCGCTTGATCGCCGCATGGTTGCCACTCAGTAGTACCGCCGGCACCAGTCGCCCATCGATTGCTTCCGGGCGCGTGTAGTGCGGGCAATCCAGCAAACCGTTGTTGAATGAATCCTCGACAGCGGAATCCTGATGACCAAGAACGCCGGGCACCAGCCTTGCCGCTGCGTCAATCAGTACCATCGCCGGCAACTCGCCGCCGCTGAGTACATAGTCACCGATTGACCATTCTTCATCGATGTCACTTTCGACCAGGCGTTCGTCGATGCCTTCATAGCGTCCGGCGACCACGACCAGTGGTCCTGCCTCGGCCAGCATCCTGACCCCTTGTTGATCCAGCTTTCGCCCCTGGGGCGAAAGATAGATCACCTTGGCCGCCTGACCGGTGGCCTGCTCAGCCCGTTCACGGGCTGCAAGAATGGCGGCACGTAGCGTATCCACCTTCATCAACATGCCAGGGCCACCGCCGTAAGGACGGTCATCCACGCTGCGGTGTCGATCCGTGGCGTAGTCACGCGGATTCCAGAATTCCAGCGTGATGTGTTGCCTTTCCACTGCCCGACCGGTTACGCCGTGGCGACTGATCGCCTCGAACATTTCCGGGAACAGCGATACAACACCTATCCACATGTCGGGGATACCCAGCTGATCGTCTCATTCATTGCATTGCCTGCCCTTTCCTAGAATTCGCTGTCCCAGTCCACCACCATGCGGCGATTTTCCAGATCCACCTCCAGGATGACCTTTTCAGGCAAGAACGGCAGTAAACGCTCACGCTTGTCGATCGCGTCGTCGTCACCGCGTACCACCATGACATCGTTGGCGCCGGTTTCGAACAAATAGATAATTTGCCCCAACCGCTCGCCGGCCTGAGTGAAGACGGTCAACCCTTCAAGCTCATGCCAGTAAAACTCGTCGTCGGAAAGCTCGGGGAGTTCCTGCTTGCTCATGAGAATGTCGGCATCGGCGAGCGCTTCCGCCGCACCGCGCTCATCCACACCCTTGAGTTCGACCACCAGTCCCTTGCCTTGACGACGCCCCTGAATGACGGTGTAACGCGAAAGGCTCTGCCCTTGACGTATCCACCACTCCGGGTAGTCCAGAATGCTATCCATGGGGTTGGTGTAGGAATACACCTTGAGCCAGCCTTTCACCCCATAGGGGCTGGTCAGCTTGCCCAGCACCACATGCTCGTCGCCAGATCGGTTGGTAATACTACGATTCATCGACGACCTCACTGTGCTCCCATGATATACAACGATTGCGCAAGAATTCGCATGTCAGGCTCAGGCCTGCTTGCGAGCTTCCTTGAGCAATTCAGCAACGCGACCGGACACCTGTGCACCCTGGCTCTGCCAGTGAGTCACACGGTCCAGATCTACGCGCAGGCGCTCTTCCTGACCACGGGCAACCGGGTTGAAGAAACCGACACGCTCGATGAAACGACCGTCGCGGGCGTTGCGTGAGTCAGTAACGGTCAAATGATAGAAGGGACGCTTCTTGGCGCCACCACGTGCCAAACGAATGGTAACCATACGATAACTATCCTTCGGTTGAGGTTACGAGAACGTGAAGTAGCCCTTCAAATAGTTGAAATGGCACTTCATGTTGAAGATGTGCTTCATGGGTAATGCTTGCTTCATGTGGGCCGGCCGGGCCGGTTTTCACAGCACTCGCGCATGGCCCACGCATGAAGAGGCAGCATTCTACGCAAATGCGCAGGGCTTGGAAAGCCTGACGGCCAGAAAACCCCACAGCCGTCAAGCCGAACGCCTACCGGCGAGGCATACCCCCGGGGCCGCCCATGCCCCCCATACCCCCGGGGCCGCCCGGGCCGCCCGGGCCACCACCGCCCATCATGCCGGACATGCCGCGCATCATTTTCTGCATACCACCTTTCTGGCCGGCTTTTTTCATCATCTTTTGCATCTGCTTGTGCTGCTTGAGCAGACGATTGAGATCCGGCACCTGCAAGCCCGCTCCGGCGGCAATACGCCGCTTGCGCGAGCCATTGATGATGTCCGGCTTACGGCGCTCCTTGGGCGTCATGGAGTTGATCAAGGCTTCAAGCTTGCCCAACTCCTTTTCCGGGCCGGGGCCCTGAGCCATTTCCGCCATCTGTCCCATGCCGGGCAGCTTGCCCAGCAGACCGCCCATGCCGCCCATTTTCTTGAGCTGCTGGAGCTGATCGCGGAAATCTTCAAGATCGAAGCCTTCGCCTTTCTTGACCTTCTTGGCCAGCTGTTCGGCCTTGTTCTTGTCGACGGTACGCTCGGCTTCCTCGATCAGGGAAAGCATGTCGCCCATACCGAGAATACGCGATGCGACCCGGTCGGGGTGGAACGGCTCCAGGGCGTCGACCTTCTCCCCCACCCCCATGAACTTGATCGGCTTGCCGGTGATATGCCGCACCGAAAGCGCCGCACCGCCGCGCGCATCACCATCGGCCTTGGTCAGGATGACCCCGGTCAACGGCAAGGCTTCATTGAAGGCCTTGGCGGTATTGGCGGCATCCTGGCCGGTCATGGCATCGACCACGAACAGCGTTTCCTGCGGTGAGACGGCTTTGTGCAACGCCTGGATCTCGGCCATCATCGCTTCATCGATCGCCAGACGTCCGGCGGTATCGATCAATAGCACGTCATGAAACTGAATCTTGGCGTGCTTGATCGCCGCTTCCGCAATGTCGACCGGCTTTTGATCAGAGCGCGAGGGAAAGAAATCCACCTCGACTTCCTTGGCCAGGGTTTCCAGCTGATCAATCGCCGCCGGGCGATAGACGTCCGCCGACACCACCAGCACTTTTTTCTTTTCTCGCTCGCGCAGATAGCGCGCCAGCTTGGCAACCGAGGTGGTTTTACCCGCCCCTTGCAGGCCGGCCATCAACACCACCGCAGGGGAGCCTTTCAGAGCAAGCCCTTCGTTGGCTTCCCCCATGATCGCTTCAAGTTCCTGCTGAACGATCTTGACGAACTGCTGGCCCGGCGACAGGCTTTTCGACACTTCCTGCCCGACCGCACGCTCGCGCACCCGCTCGATAAAGGCCTTGACCACCGGCAGGGCGACATCCGCCTCGAGAAGCGCCTTTCGCACCTCTCGCAGGGTATCCTTGATGTTGTCATCGGTCAGGCGGGCCTGACCCTTGATCGACTTCAGCGTCTGGGATAGACGCTCACTGAGACTCTCAAACATGGGGCTGCTTGCCTCCGTCGCTTTGCACATCACGACCTGAAATAATTTGGGCGTGATTATACGCCCTGTGGCGCCGAGTCTCCATGGTCTGCGAAGATGTCATTGGGCTATGACTGTGCGGCGCCATCAGGATTGGTTATAGTAACGGCCTTGATACATAGCCGTTGACAGACAAGGCTTGATCCAGATAACCGATTCATTTGCAACGCG
Source organism: Vreelandella rituensis (assembly GCF_003336665.1). Taxonomy (GTDB): domain Bacteria; phylum Pseudomonadota; class Gammaproteobacteria; order Pseudomonadales; family Halomonadaceae; genus Vreelandella; species Vreelandella rituensis. Next base: position 14,362 of record NZ_QPIJ01000038.1, read on the forward strand.
CTGGCAAGGCGCACGGATAGCACAATGCAGGCGCTCCCTTTCGCCACTCTAGCCTTTGTACTTTACGTTGCCGCCGCCATCTGGCAAGGCATGACGCTGTTACGTCGCGTCCCCCCGCACCCTGGGATAGTGCGTCTTCTCGGCGCGCTCGGGCTGTTGATGCACATCCCGGTAGTGATCGAACTAGTCTCTCAAGCGCCCGGCTTGTTGCCCGGACTGACTACCAGCGCCACCTTATTGATGGCGGTAGTGGTCAATCTGCTTCTGGTCGCCAGCCTGTTCAAGCCGGTGCTCAATGCCGCCATCGCGCTTTTCCCCCTGGCCGGCCTGGCGCTCGTCATGGCTACCTGGCTACCCAGCCAGGGGCGCGAAACCGGGCTGACCCCGGGCATCTTGCTCCACGCGGCCAGCTCCGCCCTGGCGTTTGCCATGCTCGCCATCGCGGCGGCACAGGCCGTGCTGGTAGGGCTGCAAAACCAGGCGTTGCGTCATCACCATATCCGCGGAATCGTCCAGTCATTGCCACCGTTGACCACCATGGAGCGACTGCTGTTCGAACTGGTGTGGGCGGGCGTTCTCCTTCTCACCTTGTCGATCGTCAGCGGTCTGGTGTTTCTGGATAATATCTTTGCGCAACATCTGGCGCACAAGACGGTGCTCTCGCTGGCAGCCTGGTTGATTTTCACTACCTTGCTAGTAGGTCGCTATCGGTTCGGCTGGCGAGGCATGCGCGCGGTACGCTGGACCCTGTGGGGCTGCGCCCTCTTGTTGCTGGCTTATTTCGGCAGCAAGTTCGTTCTGGAAATTCTGCTCAACCAAAACTGACACCTGGGCAGGGGCAAGGCGACGTTTCGCTAACTTGACACATTGCCCCTTACTCCCTACAAATCAAGCCTGACACGTCATAGAGGATCTTTCGACTTGAGCGACGACTTCCCCCTGGGGTTATTGTTCGGCCTGCTAGCTTTGCTTGTTTTACTTTCCGCTTTTTTCTCAAGCTCTGAAACCGGCATGATGTCCATCAACCGTTACCGCTTGAGCCATCAAGCCAACAGCGGTGACAGCCGGGCAAAGCGCGTCGTTCGGCTTCTGGCACGACCCGACCGTCTGATTGGCGTGATTCTGATCGGCAACAACTTCGTCAATAACCTGGCCGCTTCGATTGCCACGATTATCGCCATTCATTTCTTTGGCGAAGTTACCGGGCCGGTGGTGGCGACATCGTTATTGACCATCACCATTCTGATTTTTGCCGAAGTCACCCCCAAGACCTATGCCGCGATTCGCCCCGAACGGGTGGCCTACCCCACCTCCGTGGTGCTCGAACCGCTGCTCAAGCTGCTTTACCCCCTGGTATGGCTGGTCAACGTGCTGTCCAACAGCTTGCTCAAGCTGGCCGGGGTCAAGAGCGTGGAAGGCGGCGGGGACAATCTGAGCCGGGATGAATTGCGTACGATCGTGCATGAAGCGGGCACCCTGATCCCCTACCGTCACCAGACCATGCTGCTGTCGATTCTGGATCTGGAAAATGTCACGGTGAACGACATCATGGTGCCGCGTCATGAAGTCGTCGGGATCGACCTCGATGATTCCCTGGAAGACATCCTGACCCAGGTACGCACCAGCCAGCACACCCGGGTACCGGTGTACAAAGGTGATATCAACAACATCATCGGCATGCTGCACCTGCGTAATGCGGCTCGCTTTCTTTCCCGTGACGAAGTGACCAAGGCGGCCATCGTTCAGGAAGCACGTGACCCTTATTTCATCCCCGAATCGACGCCCCTGCATACACAGTTGCTCAATTTCCAGAAACAGAAACGCCGTATCGGTATCGTTGTCGATGAATACGGGGATGTCGAAGGCTTGGTCACGCTGGAGGATATACTCGAAGAGATCGTCGGCGAGTTCACTACCGACGTCTCGGAAGATCAGGAAATTCATCAGCAGGAGGATGGCAGCAACGTCATCGAAGGCACCGCCAACATTCGGGAAATCAACAAGGCGCTGGGCTGGCAGCTACCCACCGACGGCCCCAAGACCTTGAATGGTCTGATTCTCGAACATCTGGAAGCTTTCCCCGAAGGCCCCGTCTGCTTGCAGGTAGGTAACACGCGGATGGAAATCCTCGAGATTCGCGACAACCTGATCACCTCGGCGCGCTGCTGGCAGCAGAGCCGCCTGGCTCGCGCTAGGAATTGATCTGTTCGTCATCCGCCATGCTGGTCAGTACCCGCACCCGCGCCTCCAGATAATGCCGCAACGCATTCTGACGGGCGCGTCCCTGGCTTACCAACGCCTGGGGCGTTACCGGCGAGCCAAAGCGCAGGCTGACACGGGCGCGCCAGCGGCGCGGCCACTTTTTCAGCGCGGGCCCTTCATGATGAGAGGTCCAGGATCCCCATAGCCCGGTGATACCAGCCGGAATCACCGCCACGGGATCACGCGCCAAAATAGCGTCCAGGCCGCGTCGGAAGGTATGCACTTCGCCATCCGTGGTCAATTTTCCTTCGGGAAACACCATCACCACTTCGCCGTTACGTAACGCTCGGCTGATCGCTTCCAAGGTTTGCCGCAACGACCCCGGATTGCGGCGTTCCGACTCGATGGGAATGGCGCCGACCAGACGAAACCACCAGTTCAGCCAGGGGGACTCGAAGATAGCTCGCTCCATCACAAAGCGCAGCGACCGAGGACAGGCGCCGCCCAATATGAGGGCGTCCATGAAACTGACGTGATTGCACACGATCAATGCCGCGCCTTCTCGAGGCACATGGTCGAGACCGTGAATCCGCAAACGATAACAAAGTCGCATAATCAGCAAGATCAGAAGCCGCAGGAACTGGCGAAGGCCGCGCAGCAGCCAGTAACGACTGGGCTTCAATGCACTCAATAACGCCGCCACTCCCAGCGAACCGGCTAGCCACCAGGCTGTCATTCGCGGGTTTCCTGGCGATTCAGGCCCGCCAGTACCGTACTCATCAGCTGATCGAGCAATTCATCCACTTCGAGCCGCTGGCCCTGCCAATACCCCAGGCGCTCATTCAACCCCAGTTGCACCAACCCATGCACACTGCCCCAGAGCGTACGACTCAACCGACTGGCTTCGAGGTCGTCGAGTGCCGGCTGGTGGCGCTTCAGGGCCGCCTCCACTTGCATGAACAAAGCGCCGATCAAGTCTCCCTGGCGTTGATCCAACTCGCCTTCTTCAGCCAGAGGATGATCAAACAGCAGCTGCCAGCGGTAACGATCCGCTTCGGCAAAATGCCAATAGGTATGTGCCAAGGCGCGCAACCAGGGCTCCGGGGCATCGTCGTCAAGGCTGGCAATGGTTTTTTGCAGGCGTGCCAATGTTTCCACGTTGACGTGCTGCAACAAGTTGTTGAAGCTGCCATATAGCTTAAGCAGCGTACTGGGCGCACAGCCCACTTCTCGGGCCAGCGCACGCAGCGACAGGTTGTGAACCGGTTGCAAGGCAAGCCAGGCATCACAAGCCTGCATGACCTGCGCATGTAATGCATCGGGCGCATGCTGTCTGGGACGAGCCATGGTTTTCTCTATTTGAACGACTGCGACAAGGAAACGCTTCGCCACGCTTTAGCGCAACGAAGTACTGATATAGGATACCTTACATCGAACAGTGTTTTCGATACTAGAAACGCACATTTCACGGTTTATTGCACTTGGTTTGATCCAAGCCATCGGTCATCGTTACATTACTGTGTTGCGTCAGGAGACCCTCATGACCGGACGCCTGCATGTCCATGGGTTCAACCCCACTCGGCTTCTTCCCATGCTGGAACTCAGCCAGGCGTTGATTGAATCGCCCAACCTGGCCCCGCGCCAACCGATTTCGGCTATTCGTCGTGAAGGCAGTGTCACTTGCCTGACCACGCTCTTCTGGGGTTTGACACCGCCCTGGCTGAACGTGCTTGATCATGCACCGCATTGTGCACGTGCGGAGTCGTTGGAAAGCCGCAGCATGTTCCGCGAAGCCTTTCACGCACGGCGCTGCCTGATTCCCGTCACCGGCGTCTATATATGGAAATCACGCCCTCGCGCCAAGCAGCCGTTCCTGGTCACCGAGGTCGGTCGTGCCCCGCTGCTGCTGGCTGGAATCTGGTGTCGATATCACACCAGCTTGACGCAATTCAACGACTCCACCGCCCTGATTACGGTGCCGGCCAACGCCTGGCTTTCCCGGCTGACTGATCGCTTACCCGCGATCATTGCTCCGGAGCAGGCCGCTTCTTGGCTCGACCCTGTAACCCCGGTTGAAGAGGTCGCCGCCTTGCTGACTCCCGCGCCTTTGGAACTGTTAGGCGCATTTCCGGTATCAACTAGGGTAAACAACCCTGCCTATCAGTCATCGGACTGCGCCTATCCGGTTGGTTCGATGCTGCGCTGGGCTTCGACTCAGGAGCTTTAATGTCTCATCTTGCCCGCTTATCCGGCCGGCCCCGGCGTCATTTTGCGACCCTGGCCGGCACGCTATTGACCGGCACACTGCTTTCCGGCACGGCCTGGTTCGATGACTCGGCTTGGGCCTTCTCCGGCGAGGACGGTCTGGCCGAGGTAATCAAGCCGATCGTCAGCCCTCACGACAGCCGAGACTATCGAGTTCTGGAACTGGAAAACGGCCTCACCGCCTTGCTGGTCAGCGACTCCGATGCCGACAAGGCCGCCGCCTCGATGAACGTCCGGGTGGGTAGCGCCCAGGATCCCGAGGACTTGCAGGGTCTGGCTCACTTTCTGGAGCACATGCTGTTTCTGGGTACGGAGCCTTACCCTCAAGCCGACGCCTACCAGAGCTATATTTCCCGAAATGCCGGTTCGCACAATGCCTTTACCGCCTCGCAGGACACCAATTACTTCTTTGATATAGAGCCTTCGGCGCTGCCCGGCGCCCTGGATCGCTTCAGTGCTTTCTTTGTTTCGCCGCTATTCAATGCCGAACGGCTGGAAAGTGAGCGCAACATCGTGCATTCGGAGTACATGGCGCGCATTCGTGATGAAGGACGTCGAAAAAACGATGTCCTCAATCAATTGCTGAACCCCGAACACCCCACCACCCGCTTTGCCGTGGGCAGCCGCGAGACGTTGGCAAGCCCACCCCCCGGCGAACCCGACCTACGCGAACGGGTGATCGAGTTTTATCACAGTCATTACGACCCGAATGTCATGCACTTGGCAGTGGTGGCACCACAACCGCTCGATACCCTGGAAAGCTGGGTGGTGGAGCGTTTTGCCGAGATCACGGACCGGGGACTCGAGGCACCGGTCATTGAAGAGCCTCTGGCTGCTGAAGAAAGCCTACCCCGTTATGCCGAAATGCAGTCACTGCGTGACGACCGTGAAATACGCTTTTCCTTCCCGGTACCCGACCCGATCAACGACTACCGGCACAAGCCAGCGGATCTCGTGGCACATCTGTTAGGTCATGAAGGTGATGGCAGCCTCTTGGCGGTGCTGCGCGAGGCCGGCCTCGCCGATGGCCTTTCCGCGGGTGTTGGTCGCAGTGACGGCCAGGATGCGCTGTTTTCCGTGTCGATCAGCCTGACCCCGGAAGGCGCCGAGCAGCTCGATGTCATTCAGGCCACCCTGTTTGCTGCCATTGAACTGATTCGTGAAAACGGCCTCGAGGCTTGGCGCTATCAAGAACAAGTCCGGCTTGCCGAACAGGCGTTTCGCTTTCAACAGCGCGGCGCGCCTCAACAGGAAGCCACGCATTTGGCGATGAACCTGTCACGCTATCCGCTGAAGGATGTGCAGTACGCCCCCTACCGCATGGAGGGCTTTACCCCTGAACGCACTAAAGCCTACGCAGATGCCTTACGCCCGGAGACGCTGATTCGCCTCTACAGCGGCCCCGAAGTCGAAGGTGATAGCATTTCCCCCTGGTTCCAAGCTCCCTGGAACGAGGTCGAGAGCATCGCCATGAGCCAAGCCTTGACAGGCCTCGCCTTACCCGAGCCCAACCCTTTCATCGCTGAAAGCCTGGAGATTATCGAAGGGCAGGATGATAAGCCGTCGGCCTTGATCGATGCGCCGTCCTTCACTTTCTGGCACTTGCAAAACGATAGCTTCAACACCCCCAAGGCCGAATGGCGCATTAGTCTGCAACACCCCAGCGCCAGCTACTCCGCGGAAGAAGCGGTGCTGGCCCGGCTACTCGCCGGTTGGCTCAACGACAGTCTTAACGAGCGGCTTTATCCGGCATGGTTGGCGGGGCACTCGATGAATGCCTATGCGCATGCCCGCGGCATCACGCTGGCTTTTTCCGGCTGGCGCGATGGTCAGGCACCCTTGATGGAAGAAGTGATCACCCAGCTCAAGGAAGGTGACATCGATCCCGCCACCTTCGAGCGTGTACGCTACCGTTACCAGCAGCAATGGCAAAACGCCCCCCAGGATGCGCTATACCGGCAAGCCAGCGATACCCTGGGCGAGGCATTGATTCGTCCTCAGTGGCCCACTCAAGCACTGCTAGAAGCCAGCGATGGCTTGACCCTGCATAGCCTGAAAGATTTTCGCCAACGCTTTGTCGATGACCTCTATGTCGATGCCATGGCGGTGGGCAACCTGACTTCCGAGCAGGCTCAGGCGCAAGCCGAACAGCTAAGGGCCATGTTGTTACCGCGCCTGACACGCCGCGACATCCAATCTTTGACCCCGCTTGCGGTAGGCGATGACGCCCCGCTGCTGCACCCCCACAGTGAGCGCAACGAGTCTCTGGTGCTGCGTTACCTGCAGGGCAATGAACGCTCGCTTCATGAACAGGCGGCGTTGAGCGTGCTCGGTCAATGGCTGGACACACCCTTCTATCAGCGTCTACGCACTGAACAGCAGCTGGGTTACGTGGTCAATGCCGGCTATTCACCCCTGCTCGACGCACCGGGAATTGCCTTGATGGTGCAATCCTCGGATGTGGACAGCGCCGCCATCGCCGAGCACATGGACACCTTCCTGGAAAATGCCACCGCACGCCTTGGGGCCCTTGACGATGCCGATCTGGCACCGTACCGCCAAGCAGTGCATGACCAATTGCAGCAACGCGCCACCAGCCTCGGCAGCCTGGCCAATCGCTATTGGCAAGCCACGGCTCTCGATGAGATCAACTTCGAAAGACGCGAGCAACATGCCGCTCTGGCCCTGGAGGTGAGTGTGGATACGCTGCAGACGCTGTGGCCTTCACTGCTTGAACAGTCGCTGGATATCCGCTTCGACCCAGGCGTCACCCCCAGTGATGTGCAGGAATTCCGCGAGTCTCGTCCACCCCTGCCAAGCGCTGACGACTAAGCGCAACGACCCACCGGCCCAAGCCTTCATGCATCGAAGGCTTGGGCCGGCATGATCGATTCGACGTACATCACCAGCTCTTCCAGTATCTGTCGCTCGTACTGACTGAGTGACTGCTGATTGTAACGCTCTATTTCACGGGCGAAGTCCTTCAAGGTAAACCCGGCCAGGGCGGCGTCATTCATGCGTGCCCAGCGAAAGGCTTCCCACTGGGTGAGCTCCTCACCTTCCAGGGTTTCCGGATAGTTTCGGGCGCGATAGCGAAACAGCATTTCCTCCAGCCGTGAATCCTGAAACGCAAAGCGCTTGCCCACCAGATCCCAGGGCGACGTTGCACGCACCGCCTGCATTTCCCGACGGTCCGCCGGCGAGAAAAACCCACCCGAATAAAGCATCAGGTCCGGGTCGTGAATTTCCTCTGCGTAAGGGGCGCTGAACACTTCGATGACCTTCGCCGCCACGCCGCTCGCCTCGCGCAAGGTTTTCCAGTGCGCACGGCACATCGCCATATCCAGCCCCAGGCGCTTGACGATGTCGCCATACGCGCCCTGCTGCGGGCCGGACACATCCTTCAAGGCCCCGGCGGGGAACACGACCGGACATTTGTTGAGATGAATCACCTTGAGCGGAATGCGCGTGTCGCCTTCTGCCAGGTCTTGCTGGCTGACGAAAACTCGCTCGCGGATCTGCTCGGCACTCAACGCCATGAGCTCGGCGGGGTCGACGCTCAAGTCGTAAACGATAATGCCGTTAGCATTGGTGGGATGTTCTGCCAAAGGCAGCACCAGGGCACCACAAGCTCGTGCAGCCGGATAACGACGCGAGATGTGCAGCAGCGGCTTGCCGCCGGGCAAATCCACTTGCCGCGCCACGGCACGCTTGCCACGCAGCCCCAGAAGATAGTCGAAAAGTTTGGGATTCGTTGACTTGAGCAAACGCGCCAAGGCAATCGTGGCGCGCACATCCGCCAAGGCGTCATGAGCACCTTCATGGGCAATGCCATTGGCCTGGGTAAGATGTTCAAGCTTGAAACTGGGGGCACCATCTTCGCGCTGCGGCCATTGGATTCCCTCAGGACGCAAGGCATAAAAGGCCCTTACCACGTCGATCAGATCCCAGCGCGAGTTGCCGTTTTGCCATTCACGCGCATAAGGATCGATGAAATTACGGTAAAACAACTGACGGCTGACTTCATCGTCGAACCGCAGACTGTTGTACCCCACCACGCAGGTGCCGGGTTCGCTCATGCACTCCACGATACGCCCGGCGAACTCGGTTTCCGGCAGGCCGTGGCGACGAGCCTTCTGGGGTGTAATCCCGGTGATCAGGCAAGCGATCGGATGCGGCAGGTCATCATCGGCAGGCTTGCAGTAAAGCTCGAGAGGCTCACCTATTTCATTGAAGTCGGCATCCGTGCGGATGCCTGCAAACTGAGCCGGGCGGTCGCGGCGAGGGTCAGCCCCGAAGGTTTCATAATCGTGCCACAGGTAACTGGCCGGGGCGGCATTGGTCGACGCCATGAACTAAGCACTCCGCTAGGCAAATAAAACCCAAGCCTAGCACACCCCTTGAGTTCGATTCCCCCAACTCACTTGGCTATCCGGCTCAATCCCTTTCACTTTTAGGCAAGGTCACGTTCAACTCGAGAACCGAGCAGTTATCTTCGCTGTCCAGCGAGATTTGAATGGCGTCATCCCCCACATGCACATAGCGACGGATGACTTCCAACAGTTCACGCTCGAGCATCGGCATGTAATCAGGCTGGCCACGCTGACTCCGCTGGTGAGCCACGATGATCTGCAAGCGCTCCTTGGCCACCGAGGCCGACTTTTTGCGCTCACGCTTCAAAAACTCCAGCAGTTTCATCGACGACCTCCCCCAAACATACGGCTCAGCAGTCCTTTTTTCTGCCACTCATGAAAGCGCAGCGGTACGTCTTCGCCGAGCAAACGCGACACGGTATCGGTATATGCCTGACCGGCATCACTGTCCGCATCATGCGTCACGGGGACGCCCTGGTTGGAAGCCCGCAATACCGCCTCGGATTCCGGAATCAGGCCCAACAAATCGATCGCCAGGATTTCCCGGATATCATCCAGGGTCAGCATATCGCCTTGGGTCACTCGCTCCGGGTTGTAACGGGTCACCAGCAGATGTTCCTTGATCGGGTCATCGCCTTGCACGGCGCGACGCGTCTTGGAGGACAACAACCCCAGAATACGATCCGAGTCACGCACCGAGGAAACTTCCGGGTTGGTGACCACGATGGCTTCGTCGGCGTAGTACATCGCCAGTTGAGCACCTCGTTCGATACCTGCCGGGGAATCGCACAGGATATAGTCGAACGTTTCTTTCAGCGTATCGAGAATTTCCTCGACGCCTTCCTGGGTCAGGGCATCCTTGTCGCGTGTCTGAGAGGCGGGCAGGATAAAAAGATTTTCGACACGCTTGTCACGGATCAGGGCCTGATTGAGGCCGGCCTCTCCCTGGATCACGTTAACCAGGTCATAAACCACCCGGCGCTCGCATCCCATGATCAAATCAAGGTTACGCAGCCCCACATCGAAATCGATGACCACGGTTTTTTTGCCACGCAGGGCAAGCCCAGTGGCAATGGCTGCGGCACTCGTGGTTTTTCCAACACCCCCTTTTCCGGAGGTCACTACAATGATCTTGGCCAAGATATGCGTCCTTACTTAATAAGTCTGTCGCTATTATACCAACGGTCGAATTTCCAGCTGCTCGGCCGAGAAATGTACTTCTGCAGGTGCGCCAAGCAGTCTTGAATCAATGTCTTCCAAACGTTTGTAGTTGCCGCCCACCGAAAGCAGCTCGGCATGCAGTTCACGGCAGTAAACACCTGCTGATAAATCGCCATGTATACCCGCCAGAGCACGGCCTCGCAAGGCACCATAAACATGAATATTGCCTGCCGCCAGCACCTCGGCACCCGCATTCACCGCCCCGATCACCACCAGGTCACCCTCGGCAGCACTGACCTGCTGGCCAGAACGTACCGTGCCACGATAAAGGCGCGTAGCAGCTAATTCGCCACTGACAGCTGCGGATCGCGGTGCGGAAGCCGGCTCCACGGGCTGGCTGATTTCGGCATCCACACTTTCCAGAATTCGCCCACGGCCACCATCACTGGGAGGAAACCAGCCCAACCCGAGTGCCCAGGCCGACTGTTTGACGGGTTCAGGTCCTCCCTTGACGGCGACGGGAAGCAGCTTGTGGTCGCGGCACACGGCACAGATACGTTCAAGCGCCAAATGCGGCTCATCCAGCTTTTCCACACTGAGCACCACCGGTGTATGCTGGAAAAACGCTGGCGACTGGGTCAACTTGCCGGCCAACTGGCGACGTATGCGCTCCGGGTCGGCACTGTTCAACTCCATGATGGTCATCGGCAACATGCCGCCTTTGAAGGTAAAGGCCATGGTGGCGCTATCCATTTTTAGGCTCATTGCCGAACTCCACGTCATGTTCAGGTAAAATCAAGCTCAGATAAAATAAGCGTAGTGCATTGAAAGCCGTTTTGAGGCTTGGATTTCAACCCAGGCAATGCCAAGTTCGGTGTTCACACTTTCTTTGGCACTTTCTTAAGCACTACCCAGTAAGGCAAAGCTAAGCGACAGCGCCAACGACTGCAACCGCTGAATGTAACAAATGCTCGGCTTGTCATTTTTTCACGCTACGTGTTCCTCAGCAGGATGATCCATGCACGGACTGTTAAGACGCCTGTTTGCCCCACGCTGGCAACACCCCGACACCGCCGTACGCCACGAGGCATTAGCACGGCTTGATCCACAACACCCCGAACAACGCCAGGCACTGCAACAACTGGCTCAGGATGAAGACGGTGCCATTCGACTGGCAGCCCTGGTGGCATTAGGCAACCTTCAGGCCATGCTTGATGAGTACGCCGCGCGGATAGATGACGAGGACTGGTTTATCGAGGTGAGCCGTCAGCTTTGCGGCCAGACGGGGCACGCTGACCTCGCCAGCCGCCAAGCGCTGATTGAGACTATCGCTGATGCGCGTTTGCTCAATACCGTAGCGCTGCAGGGTGACAACCTCGACCTGCGTCTGACCGCCTTGGCCCAACTTAGTGCGCCTGAGGATCTTATTTATCAAGCTTGCCATAATGGGGTGGCGGTGGTGCGTCACAGTGCCGCCGAACGTTTGCATGAGGAAGCCGACCTCAAGCGCCTGCTCAAGGAGGCGCGGCGTGACCGCCAGGTAATACGCACCGCGCGTGAGCGACTTACACGGCTAAGGGCCGACAGCCAATGGTTTCATGACCAATATCAGCAGCGTGAAACCTTGCTCACCCGCCTGGAGCAGCATGCTCGTATGGCCTGGGAGCCTCTTTATGGTGGGCGTTTTCGTCACTTGCAGCGCGAGTGGGAAGCCCTCAAGGCGTCCCCCGATGCCACCCAGGAGGCCCGTTACCAGGATGCCTGCCTGACCTGTCGCAAGACGTTGCGCGATCACGAAGCCCAGCAGCAAGCACGCCTGGTCGAACAACAGCGCCAGGAAGACGCCGACCAGACACGTGGCGAACTACTCGAGGGAATGGAAGAAAGCCTGGAAAGCATCTGTCACGGTGCCAGCCTGATGACGCAGGACATTGCCAGCCTGCGCTCCCAGAAGCAGCTTCTGGCTCATCGCTGGCAAGCGCTCTCCGACATTCATCCTGCCAGCGAGCCACAACAACAACGCTATGCCCGCATGATGCACAACTACGAGCGCTATTATCACGCCTGGGAACGCTGGCAACTGCTTGCCAAGGAAGTGGAAAATGCACTTGCCGAGCATGACCTAAAGGCATTACAAGCATTGACCAAACAGAGCCAGTGGCCGGAACATCTGACGCCCCCGGTACTGCTCACGCGCGCCAGAGAAGTCCTGACGTCATCACAAGGCGAGCACACGGACGCTACCGCCACTGAAAAGCTCGACAACCTAGCCGAGCAGCTTGACAACTTTGAGCGGCTTCTCGAACGCGGCGCCTTCAAGAGTGCCAGCAGATTACATCAACGCCTCAAGCCCCAAATTGAAGCATTGTCTTCCCACAACAGCAGCAGGCCATTGAAAAACAGGCTCAAGAAACTCGGGGCTCGCCTGGCTGAGCTGCGTGACTGGCGAGGGTTCGTTGCCGGTCCCAAGCGTGAACAGCTCTGCGAGTTGATTGACACCCTGGCTGACGATACAGCGATGGACGAAGCGGCTCTCGACCGTCGCCACCGTCAACTGGTAAAGGAGTGGAAAGACCTGGGCGATGCGGCGGCCAATCGCGAACAGTCCGCTCGCTTTCGCCAGTCCTCGGACCGTATTCAAGCCCGCCTGGCGCCTTGGCGTAAACGTTTGGCAGAAGAGCGCCAACAAAATCTCGCGGCGCGTGAAGCCCTGTGCGAACAGCTCGAAACGCTGCTCGCTCAACCCGCTGAAGATGCAGACCCGGATGTACTGCGTCAGATTCGCGACAAGGCGCGCCAACAATGGCGGCATTATTCACCGGTACCCCGTGAGCAGGCCGAGGCCATTGGGCGACGCTTCGGCAAGGTCCGTCACCACCTTCAGGCGCTGATTGACCAACGCGCGCACACCATTGCCACCACAAAACGCGACCTGATCGAGGTTACTCGTCACCTCTTAAGTGATGAGACATTGACTCCTCGGGAACGCGCCACACAAGCCAAGGCGCTGCAAAAACAGTGGCGTTCACTGGGGCGTGCTCCCAAGGGGGAAGAACAAACGTTATGGCAGGAATTTCGCCAGCTGTGCGATCAAGTATTCATGCTGCGCGATACTGCCCAGGCCCAACAGGCCAAGCCCCAGCAAGACCAACTGGATGCCATGCAGCAACTGATCGAGCGCCTGGACAGCTGGCAACCCAGGCAAGCCAGCGAAAGCGAGATTCTTGAGGAAGTGCTCAAGGAAGCTGCGACGCTTGAGCCACTGCCACGCAATCGACGTGGCGAAGGGATGCAGCGACGGTTCAGCGGGATCGTCCGCACAAGACGCGAGCACTTGAGTCGGCTGGAGGTGGGTGAGGTCGTACAATACTGGCGTGATCTATATCCCTTGCTCAATGCTCATCTGGCAGCGGATGCTGAGTTCATCAACCATGATGTTACTCAGGAGGTCATCGCTCAAGCGGTGGTCACTACTCCACTCAAACCACCCTTCCAGGCCGCTCACGAAAAGCGCAACAAGGCACGCCGAGACGCCGGCAACACCTCAGTGGATAACCTGATGCCCGAGGTCGAAGAAGCACTGGCTCGCAACCGTGTTCATTTGTCATTACTCGCCATGGGGCGGGTACGTCAACGCGACGAGCCACTACGCCTGGCCATTCAAGTGGAAAGGCTCAACGAAGGTCGCATGCAACCACGTAGCCCAGCCTCCGAGCTGACCGATGTGCTTGCTGAACTTCTCGCCATTGGGCCCATCTCCGAAGCGTTATGGAAAAGCGAAGCCGCTGAACTGGATGAACTTCTTGGCCGCCTGGTCCGCCTACCTCCGCCTTGAAGCAAAAGCCAGACAGCAAAACGGGAGGCCAGGCCTCCCGTTTTTTTATGCAGCGAAAAAGTTGGCGCTTCGCGGTTCAGCCCATGAACTGGCCGCCGTTGATATCGATATTGGCCCCAGTAATGAAGCCCGACTCTTCGTGAGCAAGAAACGTAACCAGACGACCGATTTCTTCCGGCGTCCCGAAACGCTTGATAGGAATACCTTCACGAATGGTTTCACGGACTTTTTCAGGAATCTGCATGATCATATCTGTGGCGATATAGCCAGGCGACACCGTATTCACGGTAATACCCTTGGTGGCGGTTTCCTGAGCCAACGACATGGTCAGACCATGCATGCCGGCTTTGGCCGCTGCATAGTTAACCTGGCCGAACTGGCCCTTGCGCCCATTGATCGAGGAAATATTGATAATCCTCCCGTAGTTTTGCTCAAGCATCGACTCAACCACACTACGACAGGTGTTGAAAACGCTATTAAGGTTGGTATCAATGACTTGGTACCACTGATCGTAAGTCATGCGCTTCATGGTGCCGTCGCGGGTGATACCGGCACAATTGACCAGCACCTTGATGGGACCATGATTTTCGTTGATCTCACGAGCACCTTCTAGACAGGCATCATGGTCGGACAGATTGACACCGGAAAGAGCGATGTTGGTATAGCCATCGGCTTTTTGTGTCTCCAGCCAGGTTTTCGCCTTGTCCGGGTTATGGTACCCCGCAACAACCTGATAACCCGCATCTGCCAAAGAACGACAAATTGCCGTGCCGATACCACCAGTTCCACCAGTTACCCAGGCGACGGGGGCTTGATTGGCCATTGACTACCTCCCTGATAATGACTCATGGCTTGGCAACACCTTGCTTGCTGGCAAGCCATTCTAGTGAAAAGCGCTCAAGCGCTTTTTTATTACAATCTTGGCGGTCGATGCCTTGCTTCTGAATGAGGCCCCAACGACCACAGCGTTATGGTTATTTACAGTTGTAAATCAAGCATAGTCCTAAGATCACCATGTTGCAGCAGAATGCGGGCAACTACCATAAGCTAATCGTTTTAAAGGCACGCTTGACATAATCCAGAAAAAGAGTAGTATGCATCTCACGTTGATGCGGGGTGGAGCAGTCTGGTAGCTCGTCGGGCTCATAACCCGAAGGTCATCGGTTCAAATCCGGTCCCCGCTACCAATATTTTGAAAGGCAGATCAGTTACTTACTGATCTGCCTTTTTTTGTTGCCCGTCTTCCCGGCTCCCTCTGCGTCCATACTGTGCCCAATTTTTTGGCTGCCTTGAATCGCAAAAATCACATGGCCTTCAAGGCAACTGGCCAACATTTTCCTCCCTCCGTTTACAGCATGGCGACAGAGCAAGGGACTTTCAAAACTGCCTACAAGCCCCGCGTCAATCAGCAGCACTGATGATACGTGGGTCACTGAGCTTCGAGTTAAGAGAACCGTCACATTAGGATGCTACCTTCAGTCCGCATGAAAATTTCAGGAGGATCCGATGTTCAAACGTTCAAGGGAAGTTGCTTGCCCCGAGTGTAAGGGAGCCAACTTCTGGAAAGGCGACCCGAGGCCGGACGACGCTCTTAATTGCCGTTATTGCAAGGCATTCATCGCTACACGTGGTGATCACGTCCACCATACGTTTCGTCATGAAGCGGTGCGCATATTGTCGGACTTTATTGAAGCAAAGTCCGAACAGGATATCGCCGTACTGAAAGCCGCCCTATAGCGCCTGGAGAGACTCGAGGTGAGCGTGAGATAACGGTGCCAACGCCATCACCTCCACTCGCAAGGCCTGCTTTTGCCTCTCCAGGGCAGCGCGCCAGGCATCACACTCCTGCTTGCGACTGGGGGCGTTGCGGGCGCCGGCGGCAAAGGCCTCGACCCAGGTCTGACGGGTGCACAGATCCTGAAAATCACCCAGCAAACGCTGGCGATGCTTGAGCCCCGCCAGGAAGCCACGGTGGCGCTTCGGGTTCAGCTCGACCAGGTAGCGGATGCGTTTCACCCCCTTGCGCAGCTCGTGGAATGCCTCATCATCGCTCTCCGGGGTCAGCGCGGCCAGCGCCTGATCGTTGCGGTCGAGGCGCTCGGTCAGCACCGACGCGATGCGCTTGTCGGAGAGACCGGCCAGCGCCTGCTTAAATTCCCGGGAGCCGATGAAGTCTCGCCAGCCCTGCATCTCCTCGATATAGCCGGGCTGGACAAGCTGCTGGCACAGCGCCGCGTGCGCCTCCTCCCTGCAGGCCTGCAACCAGCGCGCCAGGGCCTTGCGGGAGCGAGGCATCAGCGGCGACGGGGTCTCGGTCAGGCTCTCCAGAAAGACGTCCAGATCACGCAAGTCGCTGGTCGCCTGGGCACGGCGCTTGAGGCGCTTCAGCCGTTTCTTCAGGCCAGGCACCTTGGTCGTGGCGAGCACGGACTCGCCGATCGCCCGGCTGCTGCGCAAATTGACTCGGTACTGGTGAAGGAATTCCGCATCGGCACCGGCCACCACCCCGGGCTCCAGGGCTCGGACCCGCCGATACTGGTGCGCCAACAGCTCACGGATGCGCCGCTTCAGACCAAGCTTATCCAACTCGGGCGACTCGGGCGCGTGGCGTTCGAAGAGCGCATAACTAACTTCCTCCGGGGTCAGGCTTTCCACCCGCCTGACACAGTGCCGCATAAGCGTCTGCCAGGGCCTATCAGGCAGTGTTAGATGCAGCAAGGCGCCGGTCGGTAGCTCGCCAGACGGGTCGGGGCATAGCCAGCGGGTCAGCTCCAGCAGGGCTGGATTGTGGCCGATCACCAGTACCTTCTCGGTGGCATCGGGCAGCCCCCGCAACCAAGCAAGCAGCGCCTTGGCGTCGAAAGTGTAGAGCGCCTCGTCAAAGTGAGCTCGCTCGATCAAGGAAGCCTCGGGCAGTTGCCCAGCGATCTCGTCAAGGGTCTGGCGCGTGCGCGCCGCACTGCTGACGCAAATCTCGCCCTCCAGGGCCTGCCAGCGCTGCAGCGCATAGGCCATGGCGACCGCCTGGCGTCTGCCTCGCTTGCTGAGTGGCCGTTCCTGGTCGGCCATCTCCTTGCTTCCCCGTTTCGCCTTGGCGTGGCGCATCAAGATAAGTTGCCGCATAACTTCTCCCCCTGATCATGAGCCCTGCGATCATGGTAGGCCAATGACCGGCTGAAGGTGTACCTACCATGCCAGTCAGTTAGCGCTGACTGGCATTACACTTAATATCTACCGCCCGCCTTTAAAGCCTGCACTCGGTCATACAAAGTCCGCTCTCGGACTTGCAAAGTGCGACATCCTGGCACATGCTGGAAAAATCCTGACCACTTGGTCAAGCTCTTGCGAGAAACGCTCCCTTAACAAGGTCAACAAGAGACACGGCGATGATCGACTTCCTGCTCAACGGGCAGCCACGCCATTGCGAGGCAACACCCGAAACCAGCGTGCTTGAACTGCTGCGCGAAACCCTCGGTGCCACGGGTACCAAGGAGGGTTGCGCCTCTGGCGACTGCGGCGCCTGCACCGTCGCCATTGGTGAAACCGGCGCCGAAGGCGAGCTGCGCTATCACAGCGCCAATGCCTGCATCACCCCTGCCCATCAGCTGCATGGACGCCACCTGGTAACCGTGGATGGCCTCGCCGACGGTGAAAAGCTGCACCCCGCCCAAGCCGCCATGGTCGAATGCCACGGCAGCCAGTGCGGCTTCTGCACCCCGGGCATCGTCATGTCGCTGTTCACCCTTCACGAGCAGCAGCGCAAGGAACAAGACAAGGCGCTGGCACCATTGACGCCGCAGCGCCTTGAGGCTGCTTTGGGGGGCAATCTCTGCCGCTGTACCGGCTACCGCCCAATCCGCGACGCTGCGTTAACCATGGACGAGCACCCCGAGCATCGCCCGCTGTGGATGGATGCCGCCGCCCCTGAGCCGAAAGCCGGACCGGCCATGAGTGAAAGTCCCTTTGCCCAGCCCACCACCCTCGCCGAGTTGATCGAGTGCCTGGAGCGCCACCCCGAGGCGCGGCTGGTTGCCGGGGCCACCGACCTGTGGCTGGAAAGCACCCAACGCCTGGTACGCTTCGAGCAGCTGATCGATGTCACCCGCGTCGCCGAGTTGAACGTGATCGAAGAGACCACCCTCGAAGACGGCCGTCGCGGCTGGTGGATCGGCGCGGCCGTAACCTATAGCCGACTCGAGCCGCTGTTCGAGGAACACTTCGATGCCTTCGCCCACCTGCTGCATCGCTTGGGCTCCTCCCAGATTCGCAACCGCGGCACCTTGGGCGGCAACGTGGCCAATGCCTCGCCCATCGGCGATACCCCACCGGTACTGCTGGCATTGGGCTCGCGCCTGCGCCTGGTTGGCCCGAAGGGTGAACGCGAGTTGCCGCTGGACGACTTCTTCCTCGACTACAAGCGTACAGCCCTGCAGCAGGGTGAAGCGATCCACGCCATCTTCCTGCCCTACCCTGTCGAGGGGGAAACGCTCAAGGTATGGAAGCTGTCCAAACGGCGTGAGGACGATATTTCCGCGGTGCTCGGGGCCTTCGCCTGGCGCTTGGAGGATAATGGCGTATTGCGCGACGTGCGCCTGGCCTTTGGCGGCATGGCCGCCATTCCCAAGCGTGCGGCCCGGGCCGAAGCGGCGCTCGAGGGCAAGGCGCCCTCAGCGGCTGCCTTCCAGGCGGCACGGCTGGCGCTGTCCCAGGATTTCCAGCCCATGTCGGATGTGCGTGGCAGCGCCCACTATCGCCAGGTTTCTGCTGCCAACCTGCTCGAACGCCTGCGCCTGGTGCTTATTATTGAAAACCAGGCGCAGGATGCCACAGACAGCCCTCGGGAGGTGATGCTTCATGCGTACGCTCACTAAGCTCTCTACAGCGCCCGGAACCGCGCCGAATTCTAAGGCGCCCGGAACCGTGCCAGCATCCAACAAAGAAGCCACCGCTGACGTCAGCGCCGACTCGGCGGCTGCCCGTCACGAGCTCGATGGACGCATCAAGGGCGACGGCCCCCTGGCCCGCGACACCCTTCCTTATACCAACACTCACCCGCATTCCCAGGCCCATGAGAGCGCGGTCAAGCATGTCACCGGGCGGGCGGCCTACATCGACGATTTGAGCGCCCCCGCCGACTGCCTGCAGGTGGCCTTGGGCCTCTCACCGATTGCCCACGGTCGCCTGACCCGCCTCGACCTGGACAAGGTCCGCGCCATGCCCGGCGTGGTGGATGTCATTACAGTAAATGATGTGCCCGGTCACACCGATATCGGCCCGGTTTTCCCCGGCGACCCCATCTTCGTCGAGGATGAGATTAGCTACGTCGGCCAGGTTATCTTCGCCGTAGCGGCCGAGAACCATCGCGCTGCGCGGGAAGCCATCCAGGCGGCAGTCGTGGAGATCGACGAGCAGCCGGCCTGCCTGGACCCGGTCGTCGCCGCCGAGCGAGAAGAATTCGTGCGCCCCAGCCATGTCCAGCAAAGCGGTGACTGGGAGCAGGCGCTGAAGGATGCCACCCTGGTCGTAGAAGACGAGCAGTTTGTCGGCGGCCAGGAGCACTTCTACCTGGAAGGCCAGGCCTGCCTGGTGCAGCCCACCGAGGACGAGGGCGTGGTGATCTTTACCTCCAACCAGCACCCCAGCGAGACCCAGAAACTGGTGGCTGAAGTACTGGGCATCCCGTTCCACGCCGTGACCGTGGAGGTGCGCCGCATGGGCGGTGGCTTCGGCGGCAAGGAAACCCAGGCCTCGCCCTGGGCCTGCATCGCCGCGCTGATTGCCCGACGCACCGGCCGCACCACCCGGGTACGCCTGCCCCGCGCCGACGACATGCGCGCCACCGGCAAGCGCCATCCATTCCATAACCGCTACCGGCTGGGCGTCGACGACCAGGGTGTGATCCTGGGCGGCGAGATCACCTTGATCGGCGACTGCGGCTATTCGCCGGATCTCTCGGATGCCATCGTCGATCGCGCCATGTTCCACAGCGACAACGCCTATTCCCTGGGCGATGCCCGCGTGACCGGCCACCGTGCCCGCACCCATACCGCATCCAATACCGCCTTTCGCGGCTTCGGCGGCCCCCAGGGCATGATGGTGATCGAGGCGGCCATGGACGACATCGCCCGGCGCATCGGCGAGGACCCGCTGACGGTACGCAAGCGCAACTTCTACCGTCCCGACCGCCAGACGACCCATTACGGCCAGCAGGTCGACCAGATCGCCCTGCTCAAGGAGCTGGTCGACCAGCTCGAGACCAGTAGCGACTACTGGGAACGCCGCCGCGCGGTCACCGAGTTCAATGCCGAGAGCCCCATCGTCAAGCGCGGTCTGGCGCTGACGCCGGTGAAGTTCGGTATTTCCTTCACCGCCAAGCATCTCAATCAGGCCGGCGCGCTGCTGCACGTCTATACTGACGGCAGCGTGATGATCAACCACGGCGGCACCGAAATGGGCCAGGGCCTGCATACCAAGATCTGCCAGGTGGCCGCCCGTGAGCTGGGGCTTGATACCGAGGAAGTCCGGATCACCGCCACGCGCACCGACAAGGTGCCCAACACCTCGCCCACCGCCGCCTCCAGCGGCACCGACCTCAACGGCCAGGCGGCCCGCGATGCCTGCATGAAGCTCAAGCAGCGGCTGTTCGACTTCGCCCATGAGCACCTCTATCCGGATCAGGGGCTTGACCGCGAAGACATACGCCTGGAAGCCGGACACCTGATTGCCGGCCACGGCGAGGGCGAACGCCGCATTCCCTGGGGCGAGCTGGTCCAGTCCGCCTACCTCAACCGTATCTCGCTCTCGGAGAAGGGCTTCTACGCCACACCGCTGATCCACTACGATCGCAACGTCGGCCAGGGGCGTCCCTTCTATTACTACGCCTTCGGCGCCGCCGTGGCGGAGGTCAGCGTGGATACCCTCAGCGGCGAATACCAGGTCGACCGGGTCGATATCCTTCACGACGTGGGCGACTCGCTCAACCCGGCCATCGACATCGGCCAGGTGGAGGGCGGCTTCATCCAGGGGATGGGCTGGCTGACCAGCGAAGAACTCAAGTGGAACGAGGCCGGACGGCTGATCTCCGACGGCCCGGCCACCTACAAGATTCCCACCTACGGCGACCTGCCACCGGTTTTCAACGTCAAGCTGCTGGAGGGACATCCCAACTCCATGGCCAGCATCTATCGTTCCAAGGCGGTGGGGGAGCCGCCCTTCATGCTCGGCATGGCGGTGTGGTCGGCCTTGCGTGACGCCCTGGCGAGCCTTGCCGACTACGCCGAGGCACCGCGACTCGACACGCCGGCCACCCCGGAACGCGTGCTGATGGCGGCTGAGGCCCTGCGCGCCCAATACGGTTCCCAGCACGATGCCCCGCACAATACGCGGCCGCTGGAAAAAGGTGGCGAGTGATGAACGCCCAGCGCCCCGAAAGCTGGCATGAGGCCCTGCACCGCCTGCAGCGGGACGGCCTGCCCCATGCGCTGGCCACGGTGGTGACCAGCGCCGGCTCCACGCCCCGGGAGCCCGGCGCTCGCATGGTGATCACGGCGGACGCCGTCCACGACACCCTGGGCGGCGGCACCTTCGAATTCCAGGTGATCGACACGGCCCGCGAACGGCTGGGGTCAGGAGCGCTCGGCATGAGCCTCGAGGCATTCGCCCTGGGCGGGCGCAGCGGGCAATGCTGCGGTGGCTTCGTCAACGTGCTGCTGGACATCTTCCCCGGCAGTGCGGCGACCCTGGCCGTCTTCGGCGCCGGCCATGTCGGTAGCGAACTGGTCCGCCTGGCCGCCCCGCTGCCTTGGCAGGTGCTGTGGTATGACAGCCGCGACGGCGTCTTCCCCGACTGGGCCGAGGCGCAGCCGCGTTTGATCTGTCGCCACGCGGCCGACCCGCAGGCCGCTGTGGCCGCCTTGCCTGTGAACAGCCACGCGCTGGTGTTGACCCACGATCACGCCGAGGATCGCGAACTCGTGGATGCCCTGCTGCGCCGTAACGACATGGCGTCGATCGGCCTGATCGGATCACATAGCAAATGGGCCAGCTTTCGCTCGCGGCTCACCGATGCCGGCCATGACGAAGCGGCACTCGCCAGGGTGCGCTGCCCCATCGGCATGGCAAGTGGTGGCACAGGCGGCGACAAGACGCCCTATGCCATTGCGCTGGCCGCCCTGGCCGAGCTGCTGCCGTTAGTGGGCTATGCCGAACGCCCCGACCAGCGCGGCCTCGAACCTGCCCAACTGCGAGCCCTGTTTGACGAACCTTCAGCGTAGACAAGCCAAGCGCATGCATTGAGGAGCGCTGGGGGCAGGCCGAAGAGGAGGTCATTCTTCAGGGATGAAGAATGTAGCGTCCAAGGAAGGATTCACAGCGCCTCCTCGAAGGCCTGCCGCCGGAACAGCTCCGACAACTGCCAGAACAGAAGAGTCCCTGACATCATGACGACCAACAACTCGCGCCTGATACGCGCCGAACTGCTGAGCTTCGATGCCGACCCCGGCGAGGACGACACCCCCGCCGAGGGCAGCGTTCGCCATATTGAAGACGGTGCCCTGTGGATCGAGGATGACCGCATCCGCGCCATCGATGACTATGCGCGACTCGAACCGGACCTGCCCCCGGGCATCGAGGTGATCGACCACCGTGGCAAGCTGCTGATGCCCGGCTTCATCGACAGCCACGTGCATTACGTCCAGCTCGAGATCATGGCCTCCTACGGGCGCCAGCTGCTCGATTGGCTCAACGACTATACCTTTCCCGAAGAGTGTCGTTTCGCCCAGTACGATCATGCCCTGGCACTCTCTGATGTTTTTCTCGATGAAATGCTGCGGGTCGGCACCACCACCGCCCAGGTGTTCTGCTCCAGCCACCCCGATTCCGTGGATGCCTTCTTCACTGCCAGCCGCAAGCGCGACCTGCGCATGCTGGCCGGCAAGGTACACATGAATCGTCACGCCCCGGAAGCGCTCTGCGACGATACCCAGGGCGGCATTCGCGACGCCGAGCGGCTGATCAGCGACTGGCACGGCAAGGCGCGACTTGGCTATAGCCTGACGCCACGTTTTGCCCCCACCTCGACCCGTGAACAGCTCGACGCGACGGGTGGGCTGTTGCGCAACGACCCCAGCCTGTGGCTGCAGACCCACCTGTCCGAAAACACCGGGGAGCTGGACTGGGTTGCCAAGCTGTTTCCGGAGAGCCGCGACTACCTAGAAGTCTACGAGCAGTCCGGGCTAGTGGGGCCACGCAGCACCTTCGCCCACGGCATCCATCTCGACCAGGAGATGCGCCGTCGGCTGGCGGATCGTGGCGCCAACCTGGCCTTCTGCCCCAGTTCCAACCTGTTCCTCGGCAGCGGCCTATTCGACCGCCACGCCGCACGCGACGCCGGACTCAACGTGACCTATGCCAGCGACGTCGGTGGCGGTACCGACCTTTCCGGACTCGCGACCCTCAAGGCCGCCTACCAGGTCGGGCAATTGCGTGGTCAGCCCCTGACGGCCTGGCAAGGGCTGTACGGCCTGACACTGGGCAATGCGCGTGCCTTGTCGCTGGATAGCGAGATTGGCCGTCTGGCACCCGGAATGGAGGCCGACTTCGTGGTGCTCGACCTCGATGCCACACCGCTTCTGTCAAGGCGTCATGCGCGCTGTCGCACCCTTGGCGAGCGTCTGTTTGCGCTGATGATGCTGGGCGATGACCGCAGCGTACTGGAAACCTGGGCGGGCGGGCGGCGTCAACACGCCCGGGACTGACTGCCTGGGTCTCATCTCTTATCTTCTCAGCTATTCGCTGTCGTCTACGACAATGGTCACAGCCACCTGTCCAAGCGGTCAAATGTTGTTTAGTCTGTCTCCACCCTTTGCTGACCACTTGGTCAGCATGGCAAATACCCTTGGCTCGATACCCAATTTTCAACTCATTCCAACAACAATGGGATCACCGATATGGAACCGAACTCTTCCTCCCTTGCCGACAAGAGCACCGCACGGTCCGATGGGCAGGCCACCCGGCCTGCCAACTGGCTGGACCACTATTTCGGCGTGACGCGTCGCGGCTCGTCACTGCGCACCGAAATCCTCGCCGGGATCGCCACCTTTTTAGCCTCCATGTACATCATCGTGGTCAACCCGGCGATTCTCAGCGATGCCGGCATCCCCTTCTCCGCCGCCCTCTCGGCCACGGTGCTGATCAGCTTCATGAGCAGCCTGGCCATGGGGCTCTATGCCCGTAACCCGATCCTGGTCGCGCCGGGCATGGGCATGAACGCCCTGTTCACCTATACCCTGGTACAGGGCGCAGGGCTCTCCTGGGAAGTGGCACTGGGCTGCGTGTTCTGGTCCGGGGTGCTGTTCGCCATCCTGGCCATGTTCAACGTCCGCAAGGCAATCATCGAGGCCATTCCCCCCTCGCTGCGCTATGCGATCACTTGCGGCATCGGCCTGTTCATCACCTTCATCGGTTTCAAGAATGCGGGCTTCATCGTCGGCAGCGACGCCACCCTGGTGACGCTGGGCAATATGGATGCCAGCATGGTCACCTTCTTCATCGGCATGATGGCGACGGCGATCCTGGTCATCCTGCGTTTCAACGGTGCGCTGATCCTGGGTATCGCCCTGACCACCCTGCTGGCATCGCCCATGGGCCGGCTGTGGGGCGGTGACGTGGTGGTGGAATGGAGCGGCCTGGCTGCCTGGCCCGACTTCAGCGCGGTGATGCAGGTGGATATCTGGGGAGCGCTGAAGGTTGCCTATTTGCCGTTCATCTTCGTGATGCTATTCACCAACTTCTTCGATGCCTTGTCGTGCTTCATGGCCCTCTCCGAGTCGGCCGACCTCAAGGACAAGGATGGCAACCCGCGCAACCTGAAGCGCTCCATGACCGTCGATGCCTTCGCCTCGATGATTGCCGCTCCCTTGGGTACCAGCGCGGCCCAGACCTTCATCGAATCCGGCGCCGGCGTCGCCCAGGGCGGCCGGACCGGCCTGGTGGCGGTGACCATCGCCCTGCTGTTTCTACCCTTCCTGTTCCTGTCACCGCTGCTTTCGCTGGTACCGAGTATCGCCACCGCGCCGGCGCTGGTGCTGGTGGGACTGTTCATGCTGGCGCCGATCAGCAAGATCGAGTGGACAAAGTTCGACCAGGCCTTCCCGGCGTTCCTGGCCATCATCCTGATGCCGCTGACCTACTCGATCACCCTGGGGATCGCCTTCGGCTTTCTCAGCTTCGTGCTGATCAAACTTTTCACCGGGCGCATCGAGGAGATCAAGCCGGCCATGTGGGTCTCGGCTGCTCTCAGCGTAGTCATGCTGGTGACCACGCACTAGGGAAGACTGAAGATGAGATCTTCCCGTGTCGAATTCACTGACACGGGAAGATCCAGGCGTCTTGCTACAACCTGATCCGTTGCCGGATGGCGTGCATCCCAACCAGCTCAGTTTTCGTCAGCCGATGCGGATCGACAGTGCCAATATCAAGTGACCTTAATCTCGTAAACTAACTTAGTCTCGTAACCTACCGCACACCCCTCCAGTCCTCACGCTCAAGCTCAGGTTTTTCATCGCGGAAGCGCGCGTAGAGTTCAATGCCTTGGGCATCTTCCAGAATATCGACCTGAACGCCCTTCTCGCTCAGCAGCGCTTCCGTGCCCGAGGCATTGGTGACATCGCCCACCACCACGCGTGAAACGCCGCGCATATGCAGCAGCGTGGCGCAGATCTCGCAGGGGCTCAAGGAAGTGAACAGCGTCGTCTGGCTGAAGTCGAGACGACCCGCATCGCGCATGGCAGCGGTCTCTCCATGATTATAGGGATGGCTCTCCTGCACCAGGGTGTTATGTCCCTTGCCGACAATCCGCCGCGTCGCGTTGTCGATAATCACCGCCCCGATGGGGCAGCCGCCCTCGTCATAACTTTTATGTGCCAGCAGCACCGCGACACGCATGAAATTGGCATCGCTCAGGCGACGAATGAAGGCCTCATTCATCAACACCGACAGGCTGGTGGTGGGCATATGGGCAATGGCGCTCAATGCCGATTCCGTCACTTGCGTGTTTTCATTTAACAGTGGTTGCATGCTCGCTCCCTTCGATTTGCCGAGGTCGATAATGGTGGCTAGGCTGATTCTAGTCATGTTCGATGCATTGGCACCGTCATTTTCCATCCGCCATCCCCTATTCAACAGGAGAGAGAAGCTATGTCCAGCCCTGAGCACAAGCAGAAGATCTGGAAAATGATCAAGGACATCAAAGTCGGCATGCTGGTTACGCTGGACAACGGTGTGCCGCGTGCCCGGCCGATGCACTTGGTTCAAGATGAGTACGACGGCACCCTGTGGTTCTTCACCCGCCGCAGTGCCGAGAAGGTCTTTGAAACCGCTGGCGATCAGGACGTCTGTCTCAGCTTCTCCGACCAGGAAGAAGGCGTGTACGTGTCGCTCTCGGGCAAGGCCGACCTGACCGATGACCGCGAACTGATCGAGAAATACTGGAATCCCTTCATCGCGGCCTGGTTTCACGACGGCAAGGACGACCCAGACGTGGCGTTACTGGAAATCAAGGTACAGATGGGTGAGCACTGGAAGGCCAAGGAGAGCAAGACGTTCCAGCTTTATGAGATCGCCAAGGCCAACGTCAAGAAAGACGCCACCCCGAACCTAGGCGAAAATGAAAAGTTCGGTGGCTGACTTCATTCTGAGACGTCCCACTGTCTGGGCACTGGTTGGCCTGTTGATGCTCATGGCTCCAAGTGGGTCATGGGCCACTGAGGAGGTACCGAGGGGTGACTCCACCAACCAAAACGACTGCGAACTGACCGAGCGCAAGCGCAAGATGCTGTCGCTGATTAACGAGGCGCGCAGTCAGGCCCGCCAATGCGGCGACCAACGTTATACGGCGACGCAAGCGCTGACGTGGAACTGTACGCTCGAAGCGGCTGCCGAGGCGCACTCCAAGGACATGGCCGAGAACGATTATTTCAGTCATACCGGTTCGGATGGGGTGGGGATCCAACAGCGAGTCAGCAATAGAGGCTATGTGTGGCGAACGGTGGGCGAGAATATTGCTGCTGGGCAGATGTCGATCGAAGCGGTGGTCGATGGCTGGCTGGAGAGCCCGGGGCACTGCAGTAATATCATGAATGACACCTTCACCGAGATGGGTATGGCCAAGGCCGACGATCCGGACTCTGTGTACTCCTCCTACTGGACCCAGGTACTGGCCCGGCCACGCTAGGCTACCCGAGGCGTTGCCCTGTGAGAGTGATCCCCAGGCGATGGCATAACAGCAACTAAATACCAATGTTTCATGCCTACCATGGCCCCGGTGCCAACTCAGTGCTATAGGTGAAATGTCTTTATCTGCGGCTGATCCGGCCGCCTGTTTGCACGATCAGAGGAGAGCACTTATGTCATCTCGCGACGTTATCATCTGCCATCCTGTTCGCACGGCCATCGGTACCTATGGCGGAAGTCTCAAGGATACCCCCGCCATCGACCTAGGGGCACGGGTCATCCAGGAAACCCTTTCACGCTCTGGGCTCGCCGCCGACAAGGTGCAGTCGCTGGTGATGGGGCACGTGATTCAGGCGGGCTGTCGCATGAACTCAGGACGTCAGGCCGGCATCGGCGGCGGGCTTCCCGTGGAAGTACCGGCGTTGACCGTCAACCGGGTGTGCGGCTCCGGGGCCCAGGCCGTGGCCAGCGCCGCCATGGAGATCTGGAGCGGGATGGCCGATTGCACGATGGCCGGCGGCATGGAGAACATGGATCGTGCCCCCTATGTGCTTCCCCAGGGTCGCTGGGGTGCTCGCATGGGCGACGTGACCATGCACGATAGTATGCTGCTTGACGGTCTCAACGACGCCTTCAGCGGCAAGCATTCCGGCTGGCACACCGAGGATCTAGTCAGCCGCTACAGTATTTCCCGCGAGGATCAGGATGCCTGGGCGCTGCGCTCCCAGCAGCGCTTCTCCAAGGCCCAGGAAGCTGGCCACTTCGAGGCCGAGATCGCCGGTGTGGAACTCACTAGCCGCAAGGGCACCACCACCTTCGCCCGCGACGAGCACAATCGCCCCGACATTACCCTCGAGACACTTGGAAAGATGAAACCCGCCTTCCGCAAGGAGGGCACCATCACTGCCGGTAACGCGCCCGGGCTCAACAGCGGCGCTGCGGCGATGATCGTCGCCGAACGCGACTGGGCCGAAAAGCAGGGCCTCGCCCCCATGGCTCGGCTGGTGGCTTTCGGCATCGGTGCCGTGGAGCCTGGCTACTTCGGTATCGGCCCAGTACCGGCGGTCAAGCAGGCACTTGATCGCGCCGGCTGGTCGGTGGGCGATCTGGATCGGGTGGAGATCAACGAGGCCTTTGCCGCCATCGCCCTGGCCTGCCAGCGCGAACTCGGCCTGCCGGAAGATATCGTCAATGTGGAGGGCGGCGCCATCGCCCACGGCCATCCCATCGGCGCCAGTGGGGCGGTGCTGACCACCCGCCTGCTGCATGCCATGCAGCGCAACGGCGAACGCCGCGGCATCGTTACTCTGTGTATCGGCGGCGGTCAGGGCATCGCCCTGGCACTGGAAACCCTCTGACGCCCGGCCCGCTGGCATATCACGCCATGCCAGCGGCCCGCAACCGGTCTCTCAGGCGCTGGTTCTCCTCGATCAGGTCAGTCGCAAGGGCGGCGAGTTCGGGCGCTGCCTCGAAATCACGTTCCAGCTGACACAGCCGTCGGGCACGGGTCAGGTCATGACTGGTGAAGCGCCAGCTCGCCACATAGGGCGAACCATCGGCCAGCAGGCCGCTCTCGATACGCTCGATGACCCAGTCGATTTCCACCGAGCAGGCGCGCGCCAGATCCTCAAGAGTCAGGGTCGCCTCGTCGATAAGTTCACCTCTGATGATACGCTGCTGCTCCATGTCCTAACCTCCCCTGCGTTGGCGCGGGTCGAAAGCGAGTTCATGCGCCATGGTCTTGTACAGTTCGCGTGCCTTGTCGGTATCGGCCGGGGGCAGCACCACCTCTAGTTCCACATAAAGATCACCCGACTCCGGCCCTGGGATACCCCGCCCTTTCAGGCGCAATCGGCGACCTGTTTGTGACCCGGCAGGCACCTTGAGCTTCACCGCCCCCGAAGGGGTCGGGGTTTCGATGCTGGCCCCCAGAGCGGCCTCCCAAGGCGTCACCGGCACCGTTTGATACACATCCCGCCCCTCGACCCGATAACGCGAATCCGGCGTGAAGTGGATCTCCAGATACAGATCACCCGCCGGCCCACCCCCGACACCAGGACTGCCCTGGCCCAAAAGGCGAATATGTTGGCCCTCCTTGACGCCCTTGGGTATCTGTACGCTGAGGGTGTGTTCCCGAGAGAACACACGGCCCTGGGCATCAAGCTGTGGCACTTGCAGGGTGATTGCTCGGGCTGCGCCGTGGAAGGCGTCCGCCAAGTCGATATTGATCTTGGCATGGCGATCCTCGCCACGCATCTGATAGCCGCGGCCCCCTCGCCCAGCCTGGCCCCCTCGACCAGCCCGGCCGCCTTGACCAAACAGGTTGGCAAAGAAGTCACTGAACTCACCGAGATCGGCCTCCTCGAACCCACGACCGCTGAACTCAAAGCCCGCATCCCAGTCAGGGGGTGGCTGGAAATCCTGCCCTGATCGATATTGCTGAGCCAGCTGGTCGTAGGCGAGACGCTTCTCCGGGTCGGACAGCACCGCCTTGGCCTCATTGACTTCTTGCATACGCTGTTCGGCTTCGGGCTCCTTGCTGACATCGGGATGAAACTTACGCGCCAGCTTGCGGTAAGCCTTCTTGATTTCCTCGGCCGTCGCGGTCTTCGTCACCCCGAGCACCTGGTAGTAATCCTTGAATTCCACTTGTGAAAGCTCCGGCAGATACCATGACTATCAGAAGCACGATGACGACTGTGCCACTCCTGAAAGGAACCAGCAGTTTGACTCAAGTCTAGTCGAAAATAGCGGAGGGTGGATGAGGAGCAGTCAGCGCTGGATATCGTCACGCGTTTTGATGGCCAGCCACAGCGACAAGCGTCGGCGAATTTCGGCAAGCGCCTGTTCATAGGCATTCTGGCGATTGATCAGGCGCGGGTCGCGAATATCCCAGTACAGATGCTCATCACTGCTGCCCTGCCAGTCGCGGCACGTCTGCTGAGCCTTGTCACACAACACGATCACCGCGTTGAAGTGTTCGCCGGCGAAGTCGTCCAGCGACTTGCTGGCCAGGCCTGCGGTGGAGATGTCTTGCCGTTCTAGCACCGCCAGGGCTAATGCCTGGGGCTCATCGGGTTCGCTGCCCGCGCTGTAAGCCTCGAAACGGTCACCGGCCAGATGGCGCAGAAGTGCCTCTCCCATCAACGAGCGGGCGGAATTGGCATTGCACAGGAAGAGCACGCGCTGCTTGGACATGAGAATGGCTCCCGAATACATATGAAATACCATATATAACGCCATAAGATGTCAATTTCATGACACCTAGTTACCAGCGGCGCAACCCCCTTCTCTGCTGCCAATAAAGCACACGCCTATGAATCAACGGTGAATTTACAGGCCAGCAACTTCTATATGGCTATATGGCAAACTCACTCTCACCGAGAAACCCCCTCATCAGAAGCCTGAGATTCAGGAACTTGAGACTTTCATCAATATCAGACCTGAAGCAATTAATGTCGCCGCGGCAATTCTCATTGTGTTGACCGGCTCACCCAATAAAGCAATCCCGACGAGAAAAGCCCCGACCGCACCTATGCCAGTCCAGATGGTGTAAGCGGTGCCGAGGGGTATGGTTCGCATGGCAACGGCCAGCAGCCAAAAGCTGCCCACCATTGTAATCAAGGTAATAAATGATGGGACTAACCGGCTGAAGCCTTGGGATTGCTTCATCGAGTAAGCCCAGACAATTTCAAGGACACCGGCAATTAGTAAATAAACCCAGGGCATTAGCCTAATGCCAGTCAGTTAACGCTGGCTGGCATTTTTCTTGGTGGGGTATTTCTGTGGTCGGCGCCTGACCGATCGAGGATAAGACCGCTCGCGTCGCTCAGGCAGGACGAAGGCAGGTGCCATGTCCAGCATCGATTGAAGCACGC
>NZ_QPIJ01000039.1 GCF_003336665.1 Vreelandella rituensis
CGATACCCACCATCTTGGGGGTAATGGACAGTGATTCGGCGTCCACTTTGCACAAGCAGCTAATGAAATAGCGACCGGCGCGGTCTTGGGACACGGTAACGGTGCTGGGGGCTGACGGAAGTTCGCGGCTCCAGCGGATGGGCAACGCCAATCCGATATGCATATGCCCTCCCTGGCATCCTGGCTGGGTTAAATCCCATCCATGGCGGTTGCCCTACCTTATATGGATAATGGCTCCCACCCCATTACGCGAGTAACTGACATGCCGCGCCGGTTCCTGCAGCGCTACATGCCCCGACCCGACACGCTCAGCCGCCAACGTTCGCTGCGCTTCATGGCGCCGTTGATTGCTGATCCAGCGCTTTGGGTGCTCTCGCGACGCAGCGTGGCCAATGCATTCAGCGTCGGGTTGTTCTGCGCCATGCTGCCCATTCCCTTCCAGATGGTGGTGGCTGCCTTGGGTGCAAAGTGGAGTCGCTGCAATCTGGCACTTTCCGTGGGGCTGGTATGGATCACCAATCCCCTGACCATGCCGCTGTTTTTTTTCGGCAACTATCGTCTGGGCGCCTGGTTACTCGATACGCCGCCGCGAGAGGCGCCCAGTCGTGTATCGACTCAATGGATTGCCGAGCAGATGACCGACATCATGCCTGCACTCCTGCTGGGCTCGGTAGCCACCGCCCTGCTATTGGCCGTGGCCGCCAATGTCGGCATACGCTTGATCTGGCGCTGGCATGTCTCGCGACACTGGAAACGTCGCCGGCTGAAGCGCCAGCAACGCCGTGAGCACATCGAATCGGAATTCGACGATTAACCAACTTCTTCCACCAACTTTCCACCGTCGAGCTTGAGTACTCGATCCTGATGCGCAGCCAGACTGACGTCATGGGTGACGATCACGAAAGCACAGGCACTTTCACGGGCCAATTCGTCCATCATCGCCAGAATGCTCGACGCCGTGGTCTGATCCAGGTTACCGGTCGGCTCATCCATAAGCATCAGGCTCGGGTCGGTGACCAAAGCGCGGGCAATCGCCACGCGTTGACGCTCACCGCCGGAAAGCTCACCCGGCTTGTGCTCGGCGCGCGCCTGCATCCCCACTCGTTCGAGTATTGCCATGGCGCGTTTTTCGGCGTCTTTTTTACGCAGGCCGCGCACAATCAGCGGCAAGGCGGCATTTTCCACGGCGGTGAACTCCGCCAGCAGATGATGAAACTGATAGACGAAACCGATATAGCGATTGCGAAAACGGCCTAACGCCGCCTCCTTCAGTTTGTCCAAGGGTTCACCGCCAATCATCACACGGCCGGCGCTGGGCCGATCAAGGCCGCCCAGCAAATTAAGCAACGTAGTCTTGCCCGAACCGGAGCTTCCCACAATGGCGACACGCTCGCCGGCGTGCACTTGAAGATCAAGCCCATCCAGCACGGTAATATCCTGAGGCCCTTCATGGTAGATGCGCGTCAAGCCCTGGCAGTCCAGCATGATGCTCGGCTGACTGGAAGCAGTTGGCGCAGCGGCCGGCGGCGTGGCGGTAGTTGGCTGTATCATGGCACCCTCACTCATAGCGCAGAACATCGGCCGGCTGAACACGCGCTGCGCGCCAGGCCGGATACAGGGTGGAAAGGAAGGTCAGGCCGAAGGCCGCCAACACGATATCGCGGACATCCGCCCAGTGCAGGCGTGACGGCAGATCACTGATGAAATACACCCCGGCATCCAGGAACTGAATACCAAAGGTGCTTTCCACCCAGCCGATCAAATCGGAAATGGTCCACGCCAGAACCACCCCCAGCGTCACTCCCACCGCAATGCCGATCACCCCGATCGCCAGACCCTGGACAATGAAAATACCCATGATCGAACGCGGTGTGGCCCCGATGGTGCGTAAAATGGCGATATCGGCGCGCTTGTCGGTCACCACCATCACCAAGGTGGAAACGATATTGAAGGCGGCAACGGCAATGATCACGGTCAACAGTAACGCAATCATGCGCTTTTCCATCTGGATGGCCTGGAAGAGGTTACCATGGGAAAACGTCCAGTCGCTGCCGCGGTAGTTGGGTCCCAGCTCATTGACGATGGACCGGGTTACGCTACCGGCAACGAACAGATCATCCAGCTCCAGGCGCACCCCGTCCACCGCATCGCCCATGCGCGCAAGCGTCTGCATGTCTTCGAGATGAGCATAGGCCAGGTTGGCGTCCAGCTCCGCTCCCACGCTGAAAATGCCGCTCACGGTGAAGCGTTTAAGGCGTGGAAAGACTCCGGCGGGTGTGATCGACGCCTCAGGGACCAACAAGGTCACTCTATCACCGACACCCACCCCCAGGTTGCGGGCCAGCATGGCGCCCAGCACCACATTCCATTCTCCCGGCACCAGGTCGCTCAAATCCCCTTCAAGCATGTGCTGACCGATGATCGAGACCTGATCCTCCCAGTCGGGATGGATGCCATAGGCCATGACGCCTTCATTGCGCCCACCCATCGAGAACATGCCCTGCTGCTCGATGAAGGGGGCAGCGCCGACCACTCGCTCACGCTGCACCAGACGCTCGGCAAGTGTTTCCCACTCGACCAGGCCGTCGCGGGCTTCGATCTTGGCGTGCGGCACCATCCCCAAGATGCGGGTACGCAGTTCATGGTCAAAGCCATTCATGACCGACAGCACCAGTATCAATACCGCCACGCCCAGCATCAAACCCAGCATGGACGTCAGGGAAATAAACGAAATAAAATGGTTCCGGCGTTCGGCTCGCACATAGCGCAACCCAACCAGGAAAGGTAAACGATCAAGCATGGAGGTCATTCCTTGTCAACGAGCGGCCATGGTACGTTTTTTTGATATGGCCTGCATGAGAAATAGCGAGGATTGGCGGGGGATTTGCTTGCAACTCACCAGCGCAGCACATACATTGCGCCGGTTTTCGATCCCCGCCTTGCGCGAGGGTTCCCTGATCGCCGGACGGCGTTTTCCCGAGTACGGAACATCATGACCTATCGCTTGCTTCCCGAATGGCACCCGCAAGACGGCGTGCAACTCACCTGGCCACGCCCCGACGGCGACTGGGCCACGCTGTTACCCCGTATCGAAGCGACACTGGAACTCATGGCGCTGGCGATCAGCCGCAAACAGAAGGTGTTGATAAGCGTACCCGATGACGCCACCCGCCAGCGCCTGGAAAAAACCTTTGAGGCTTATCGCATACCGGCCGAGCGCCTGCAACTCGTCGTGGCCGAAACCGACGACACCTGGGCGCGGGATCACGGTCCTTTGGCGGTCGCTCATGAGGATGGCCTGCTGCTGCTGGATTACACCTTTACCGGCTGGGGCGGCAAGTTTCCCGCCGAGCGTGACAACCGCCTGACCGGGCAACTGGCCAAGGCGGGTGTATTCGCCTGCCCGGTAGAGCGACGCGAGCTGATCCTTGAAGGCGGCGCTCTGGAAACCGATGGTCAGGGAACCCTCTTGACGACCGAGGCCTGTCTGCTCAACCTCAACCGCAACCCGCAACTCGACCGCGCCGCCATCGAAGCCAGGCTTGGCCGGGAATTAGGTATTCAGCGGGTCCTGTGGCTAAGCCATGGGCATCTGGAAGGCGATGACACCGATAGCCACGTGGATACCCTGGCACGCTTTTGCGACCCGGCGACCATCGCCTATGTGCAATGCGACGACCCCGATGATGCCCATTACCCGGGGTTAAAAGCCATGGAAGCCGAACTGCAGGCTTTTCGTCAGGCCAATGGCAAACCTTATCGCTTGATCCCGCTGCCTTGGCCCCAGGCATGTTTCGACCCTGAGGACGGCCATCGCCTACCCGCCACCTATGCCAACTTCCTGATCATCAACGGCGCCGTGCTGGCACCCACCTATGCTGACCCGGCCGATTTCGCGGCCCTCAAGGCGCTGGCCCGAGCATTTCCCGAGCGTGACATCATTCCGATCGATTGCACCAGCGTCATCCGCCAGCATGGCAGCCTGCATTGCCTGACCATGCAACTCCCCCAAGGAACGCTGGTCGAAGGCCCGCTCCCTCTTACCTGAGATTGCCCACCAAGGAGTCCTTTCATGGCGAAAACACTCAGTGTCGGCCTGGTTCAGCAACCCGCCTGGCCGGACAAGGCCAAAAGCCTCGCGGAAAGCGAAGCGGGCGTCCGTGAACTTGCCGCCCAAGGAGCCGAGCTGGTATTGCTGCAGGAACTACACAGCACGCATTATTTCTGCCAGTACGAAGATACCGCCCTGTTTGACCTGGCCGAGCCGTTGGATGGCCCTTCCGGGCAATTTCTGGCACGCCTGGCCCAGGAGCTGGATATCGTTCTTGTGGGCTCGCTGTTCGAACGCCGGGCGGCTGGGCTGTATCACAACACCGCCGTGGTCTACGACCGTGACCGGGGGCGTGTCGGGCATTATCGCAAGATGCACATCCCCGACGATCCGGGCTTTTACGAAAAATTCTACTTTACGCCGGGCGATGCGGATGCCGCGCGTCACGAAGGTTTCACCCCTATCGACACTTCCGTGGGGCGTTTAGGGGTACTGGTGTGCTGGGATCAATGGTACCCGGAAGCCGCTCGCCTGATGGCCCTCGCCGGTGCCGAGCTACTGCTTTATCCCACCGCCATCGGCTGGAGTCCAAGCGACGACACGGCCGAGAAATACCGCCAAAAAGACGCTTGGACATTGATCCAACGCTCGCATGCGGTGGCTAACGGGGTGCCCGTGGTGGTCGCCAACCGTACTGGCCACGAACGCGACCAGTCGGAAGTAGGAGAAGGGATAGATTTCTGGGGAGGCAGCTTCATCAGCGGACCCCAGGGGGAGCTGTTAGCGCATGCCGGAGAAGGGCCGGAACGCCTGCTGGTCCAACTCGACTTGGCGCGTAGTGAAGAAGTCCGGCGCATCTGGCCGTACCTGAGAGACCGGCGTGTGGATGCTTATGCGGATCTGACCCGGCGCTACCGCGACTAGACCTTTCCATACAAAGCCATCCCGAGCCAAGCCATCCCAAGCAAAACAATAGCCCCGCAAGCTTTGCTGGCGGGGCTATTTACGTTACGTTTCGCTTACTTCCAGAAGCTACTTCCAAAAATCTCGAATCGAGGCAATGCCTTGGGCACCAACGGCGCGGGCGTGGTGAGCATCGAAGCGCGTCATGCCGCCGAGAGCGAACACCGGCATACCGGCGCGTTCGACCAGCTGCTGGAAATCGTGCCAACCCATGGGAGCCACTTCCGGGTGAGAAGGTGTCGTACGCAGCGGCGAAAGCGTGACGAAGTTGCTACCCAACACCACCGCTTGGCGCAATTGATCACGATCATGTGTCGACGCAGCGAGCAATTTATCGTCGGCAATCGGGCGACGCTCCAGTGACATCAAACGCTCACTAGTGAGGTGAATGCCGTCAGCATCCACGTCGTCGAGCAGGTCAGGTTCGCCATTGAGCAACAAGCGCGCCTCGTAGGCCTTGCACAACGCAAGCGCGCGTTCCGCTCGTGCCAGGTAAGCCTCTCGACTTAAATGCTTGTCGCGCAACTGCACCAGGCGTACCTGATCCTCCCGCAGGGCTCGCTCCAGACGCTTATCGAACAGCGCCTCGTCATCCTCCTCCGCGGTGATCAGGTATTCGGTGGGCAGTTTGACGGCTTGGAGAATCGGCAAGTTGGCGGCGGGGAATGGATAGTTGGCCAACTCATGCATGGCCACCCAACGTACCGCTTGGCCTTCACGGCCGAAAGGCTCTCCGGAAAACTCATGGACCTGCCATACATCCAACAGGATATGCTTATCCGGATATTCGTGGTGTACACGGATCAATGGCTGAGCGCGAACAATCTCCACGCCTAACTCTTCGTGCAGCTCCCGCTTCAGCCCTTCAAGCCCAGTTTCATAGGGGGCCAGCTTACCGCCGGGAAATTCCCATAACCCACCATGGTCGACACTGGAAGGACGGCGAGCGATAAGCACCTGTTTTTTATCGGCACTAATAATTGCCGCCGCTGCTACGTGTACCCGTCGTTTTACCATTGCATTCATTCTGTGTTGTCCACTTTTTAACGTAAACCTGGACGGCCTCACCGCCAAAGCAGGTCAGCTACGGTAATCGGCATTGATTGAAACATAGTCATGCGACAAGTCCGAGGTCCACACCGTGGCGGCCTCTTCCCCACGTCCCAGGCCGATATGAATGATGATTTCCTCTTGGGCCATCACCTCGCTGCCCGCCGCTTCACTGTAATCCGCGGCACGACCGCCATTTTCCACCAGGTGGACGTTACCCAGGTTGATCACCACTCGGCTGACATCGAAATCGCTGACATTGGCCCGGCCTACCGCCGCCAGGATCCGACCCCAGTTGGCGTCACTGGCGTACAGCGCCGTCTTGACCAGCGGCGAATGAGCCACGGTAAACGCAACCTCCAGCGCTTCTTCGCGGCTGGCCGCATCGGTTACCTGCAGGGTCACGAATTTGGTCGCGCCTTCGGCGTCACGGATGATCGCCTGGGCAAGCTCGGTCATCACTCGCTGCAGGGCGTTGCGAAAGACGGCCACCTGTTCCTCGGTGACCACTGCGGCACCGGCGCCGGTGGCGACCAGCAGGCAGGCATCGTTGGTGGAGGTGTCGCTATCCACCGTGATGCAATTGAACGAGCGATCGACGGTTTCCTTGAGCAATTGCTCGAGCAAAGGCTGCTCGATGGCCGCATCAGTCACCACAAAGCCCAGCATGGTGGCCATGTTGGGCTTGATCATGCCCGAGCCTTTGGTAATGCCGTTGATGGTTACCTGGTGGTCACCGATAGCCACCGTCTGGCTTGCCCCTTTGGGGCGCGTATCGGTGGTCAGTATTCCCTCCCCCGCCAGCCGCCAGGCTGGGCCGGCACTATCACAGGCATCCAGTGCCGCCGGCAGCGCCGCCAGCAGGCGCTCCATGGGCAGCGGCTCCCCGATCACACCGGTGGAAAACGGCAACACACTTTCGCTGACCACACCAGCCAGGCGGGCAAGTTCGGCACAGCTAGCACGCGCATCGCGCAACCCAGCCTCACCGGTACCGGCGTTGGCATTGCCGGTATTGATCAACAGGTAGCGCGGTGCTTTGCTCTCAGCATGGCAAGCTGCAAGGTGTTCA
Source organism: Vreelandella rituensis (assembly GCF_003336665.1). Lineage (GTDB taxonomy): Bacteria > Pseudomonadota > Gammaproteobacteria > Pseudomonadales > Halomonadaceae > Vreelandella > Vreelandella rituensis. Next base: position 7,137 of record NZ_QPIJ01000039.1, read on the forward strand.
CGCGCCACCGTGACCGGGGCCGCACAAAAGGCGTTGCGCGTGAAGACAGCGGCCACTTTAGCGCTTTCCGGTAGTTCAATGACCACCAGATCGCGCCGCCCGGCTTTCTTGATACCCGCCATTGCGGTTCCCAGGCGCACCCCTGGCAAGGGTGGCATATCGGGAAAATCAGCGTTACCCACAGCCATGAACGTTTCTCCTCAAGGTTTGGCAGTTCGGCTTATAACGCCGTCAATCAGTTCAACTTACCGCAACATTGCTTGTATTTTTTACCGGAACCGCACACACAGGGATCATTTCGTCCCACTTTGGGACCTTCACGACGCACCGGACGCGCATCAATACCCGCCGTTTCACGCGCAGGCTGTGCTTCTCCACTTTCTTGGGTGGCGTTCGGGTCGTCGTGGCGGCTATCAGCCGTTGCCTGTTCACGTGCCAACGCCTCACGACGCTGGCGCTCGATAGCTTCGACCTCTTCCGGCTGGCGCACTTGCACATGGCTGAGAATACGCGTGATATCCACCTTGATGTTGGTCAGCAAGTGCTGAAACAGTTCAAAGGACTCGCGCTTGTATTCCTGCTTGGGGTTCTTCTGGGCGTAGCCGCGCAGGTGGATCCCGCGACGCAAGTGATCCATCGATTGCAGGTGTTCCTTCCAGCGCGTATCCAGCACTTGCAACATGACCTGCTTTTCGAAGCGCCGAATCAGAGTCTCACCCGCCGAATCAATTTTGGCCTGATACGCTTCACGGTGCATGGTTTGCAAGCGCTCACGCAGCTGCTCTTCGTGGAAACGATCATCCTCTTTCGCCCATTCCACTACCGGGGCATCCAGATTGAACTCAGTCTTGAGATAGGCTTCAAGCCCGGGCAAATCCCACTGTTCAGCCAGACTCTGCGGCGGCACGAAATCGCTGATGGCAGCTTCCATGACTTCTTCACGGATGCCCTTCACGGCTTCGGAAACATCGTCAGAAGCCAAGATTTCGTTGCGCTGTTCGTAGATGACGCGACGCTGATCGTTGGCCACATCATCGTATTCCAGCAATTGCTTGCGAATATCGAAGTTACGCCCTTCGACTTTCTTTTGCGCCCGTTCTACGGCGTTGGAAACCATTTTATGTTCGATGGCTTCACCGCGCTCAAGGCCCAGCGCCTGCATCAAGCGCTTGACTCGATCCGAGCCGAACAGACGCATCAGGCTATCTTCCAGCGACAGGAAGAAGCGTGTCGAACCCGGGTCACCCTGACGCCCGGCACGGCCGCGCAACTGGTTATCGATACGCCGTGATTCATGGCGCTCCGAACCCACCACGTGCAAGCCTCCCGCCGCCAGTACCGCCTCATGGCGCGCCTGCCATTCAGCCTTGAGCGAGTTGATTTGTGCCTGGGAGGGGTTGTCCAGCTTGGCGACTTCAGCTTCCCAGTTACCCCCGAGCACGATGTCGGTACCCCGACCGGCCATATTGGTGGCAATGGTCACCGCGCCCGGCCGGCCGGCCTGAGCGATGATCTCGGCCTCGCTCTGGTGCTGCTTGGCGTTGAGCACATTGAACGGAATCCCCGCTTCTTTCATCAAGCTGGCCAGGTATTCAGAGGTCTCGATGGACGCGGTACCCACCAGGACCGGGCGACCCGCGTCAGTTTCGGTCTTTACATCCTTGATGATGGCTTCGTACTTTTCTTCAGCGCTCAAGAACACGAGATCATTGAGGTCTTTACGCGTCAGCGGCCGGTTGGTGGGAATGACGATCACATCCAGGCCGTAGATCTGACGAAACTCGAACGCTTCGGTATCCGCCGTCCCGGTCATACCAGCCAGTTTTTCGTAAAGACGGAAATAGTTCTGAAAAGTGGTGGAGGCCAGTGTCTGGCTTTCGCGCTGGACAGTGACGCCTTCCTTGGCCTCCACTGCCTGGTGCAAACCTTCCGACCAGCGACGTCCCGGCATGCTACGGCCGGTATGTTCATCGACGATGACCACCTGACCTTCAGTGACGATGTAATCCACATCACGATGATAAAGATGACGAGCGCGCAGTGCGGAATGGATGTGCTGCAGCAGATTCAGGTTCTGTGCGGCATAAAGCGATTCGTCTTCGCCGAGTAACTTCTCGGCGCGCATCAAGTCTTCTACCTTGTTGTGACCTTCCTCGGTGAGCTCGACCTGCTTCTGCTTTTCATCCAGCAGAAAGTCACCCACCACGGATGACTCGTCGCCTTCTATTTCTTCGCCTTTTTCCAGCTCCAGCGCCAGCCGGTCAGCCACCTTGTAAAGCTCGGTGTTCTCATCCACGGCACCGGAAATGATCAAGGGGGTACGTGCTTCATCGATCAGAATGGAATCCACTTCATCGACAATGGCGTAATGCAAGCCACGCTGAACCTTGTCTTCCAGCGAAAACGCCATGTTGTCGCGCAGATAATCGAAGCCGAATTCGTTATTGGTGCCGTAGGTAATATCGCACCGATAAGCATGGCGCTTTTCATCACCGTTCTGGCCCGAAAAGATAACGCCGATCGAGAGTCCCAGAAACTCGTACAGGGGACGCATCCATTCAGCATCACGCCGGGCCAGGTAGTCGTTTACGGTCACTACATGCACGCCTTTTCCGGGCAATGCATTGAGATATACCGCCAATGTGGCCACCAGGGTCTTGCCTTCCCCGGTTTTCATCTCTGCAATACGTCCCTTGTTCAAGGTCATACCACCGATCATCTGCACATCGAAGTGGCGCATTCCCATCACACGTTTACTGGCTTCACGTACGTTGGCAAATGCGGCTGGAAGCAACGAATCCAGCGGTTCGCCATTATCCAGCCGTTTGCGCAGCTCCCCCGTCCTGGCCTGCAAGTCGGCATCGCTCAGTGCTTCGAGTTCGGCTTCCAGAACGTTGATGTGATGCACGCTCTTATGCATGCGTTTAACTTCACGATCGTTCTTGGAGCCGACTACTTTGCGTAATAAATTATTAATCATGAACTATCCAGTAAATCACGTATGTCCGTCCCGGGCATGGCCCGAGCCCCACGTATGTCGTAGTCATTTTGCCGAATGGCATCAGGTCGAGACAGGAGGACCGCGTTGTGTCAACACATCATGAGCGGCGGGCATGGGCAATTTCATGCCGAGGCCAAAGGCCGGTGGAAGCAGCACGGCCAGTACGGGAAGGATACGCAACACCCGGGAGCGGGGATGCGCCTTGCGACGCTTGGCAAACCAATGCGAACGAGCACGCAAGATAGCCGGCATCCAGAAACATACCGAGACCACGCGTTCACCAATACGCAAGGTGTCGGTTTGGCCAAGCCCCGCAGGCAGTAAACAGCTAACCAGCAGGCCGGCCAACCACCACCGGGCAATCCCATGGCGACGTTGGCGCCTCGGTGCGGCAGCCGGCAAGACAGAAGGCAACGACATGCTGTGGACTGGCTCCTGAGCGTGTTAGGCTCTTGCGCTGAATGAATACCGGTGCGACGCTACACGCCGAACCGAAGCAATCTGAATCCGGAAGAACTGTCTTTAAGAACTATCTCGAAGAGCTATCTCTGAAAGCAGATCCTGCAAAAAAATTCAGGAAAATACTTCGGAGAATACAAGATGAGGGAGTTTCCCCAGGAATCAAGGCCATGAGTATAAAGGTTAAGCGTTCACGCGCCCAGCCCATCTCCCGACTCCTGAACGAACCAGGCGGGCTGGGCCACTTGATGCGCCAGTCGCGCCTGATTGATCTGGCCCAGCGCCATTTACGTGCACACCTGCCCGAGGAAATGCGGGAATACGTCTTCGTAGGGGGGTATAGCCAAGGACGCTTGACCGTAATTACCAACCGTGCCGTCTGGTTGACCTGGCTACGTTTCGAACAATCTCGGCTGATTTCACTGCTTCATCAACTGCCGGGCTTCGAATCGATTACCGGCCTGACACTCAAGGTGCGCCCCGTTCGCCCACCGAAAGCGCCTGTTCGCAATACCCGTACACTTTCCGGTACAGCAGGCGATACCTTGGCGCGCTGCGCCGATGATGTCGCTGACCCTGGGCTAAAAGATGCATTGCAACGGCTTGCGAGCCACGCGACACCTCCCCGGACACCATGACTCCGCCACAGCATAGATTCGATCACCGTGACTGCGCCCCACCCTAAGTCGCTCCGCGACCACGGGTGAGGCTTCCAACTTCTCAGGCAGCAAGCGGCGCGTGGCCGGATTTACGCATGCCTCCGCTGGCTGAGGCCGACAGACCTGTGGCCTTTAATTTTAAAATGCCTTGCTGCCGGATATTGATCGCGGCATTGATGTCGCGGTCAATACCGATGGTGCCGCAGGCTGGACAATCCCAGCGACGAACACTCAGCGGCATCGACTCAACCTTATGCCCGCAGCAGGCGCAGGTTTTGGAACTGGCAAACCATTGGTCAATCTTGACCAGATATTTTCCCTGTTCCTTGGCCTTATAATCCAGCTTCTGGATCAAGCCTGACCAACTGGCGTCGGCAATATGCTTGGCCAGCTTGCGGTTCTTGAGCATGTTTTTGACGTTCAGTGTCTCGACCACCACCGCTTGGTTGTCGTCAATGAGTTGTCGAGACAGCTTGTGCTGGAAATCAGCACGCGCATTCGCCAGGCGCTCGTGCGCCTTGGCGAGTTTTAGCCGCGCTTTCGCACGGCCTTTGCTGCCTTTTTGGCAGCGCGAGAGGACTTTCTGCTTGCGCCGAAGGTTCGACTGAGCGCGTTTTAAAAAGCGGGGATTAGCCGTTTTTTGGCCCTTGGAGTCGATGGCGAGGTGCGTCAAACCCATGTCCACGCCGATGACCGTCTGAACAGTTTGCGGCGGCGCCGGGGCATCCGCGCCATCTTCCACCAGTAGCGAGGCAAAGTATTTGCCGGTGGTGGTGCGGGTCAGCGTGATGCTTTTCAGCATGCCGGTAAGCTCCCGATGAATCCGCGCTTTGATCGGCGTAAGCTTGGGCACCTTGATCCAACCATCACCCACTTTGATGCTGGTGCAGTGATAGCTCGACTGCTTACCGTGCTTGCGCTTAAAGCGCGGATAGCGCGCCTTGAGCTGGGGGTTGAAAAAGTTCTGGAAGGCACGATCCAGGTTGATACAGGCTTGTTGCAACGCGATGGAGTCGTAGTCTTTTAGCCAATAATACTTCCGCGATTTCTTGGCCACCGCCAACAAGGGCTTGAGGTCTTTTTTAGCGCGTAGTTTGGTGCCATGCCGGTTGTACTGCGAGCTGATAATGTGCAGTGCCTTGTTGTACGTAAACCGCACCGCCCCGAACTAGCGGTTCAGAAACTCCGCCTGCTCAGGGGTGGGGTAAATGCGTACCTTGGTGGCTTTCAGCACGGCGTTTCCAACTCATGGGCTGTATGGATGTAGCTATGTTGGTATCTGCTGTTGGTATGCTTTAAAAATACTGTATAAACTACTGTATATCCAGCTTGACTCTGGAGTACGCCATGAAAAAAGCAGACCTCAAATCCCTCGAGCAGACACTGGCTAGTCTCCCTGTTGATCTCAAGAAATACTTAGCAGATCAGCTTCTTGCGCAAATTAGCTCCCAAGTGGTTACCCTTCTCGACACCACGAGACCTTTCCCCCCGTGCCCGCACTGTGGCGGCGAACACCCCGTCAAGTGGGGGCGTAGCGGCGGCCTGCATCGGTATCGGTGTCGAAATCCCGATTGTCACAAGACGTTCAATGCCCTCACAGGCACCCCCCTAGCCAAAATGCAGCATCGTGACAAATGGTTCGATTACTTGCGCTGCATGCGCGACAGCCTGACATTACGCGTCTCGGCAGCCCGAGTGGGGATTGATTTGAAGACGGCCTTCCGCTGGCGTCATCGGTTTCTGAAAGAGAGCGCCAGTGCCAACGGCAATGCCTTGTCCGGCATTATCGAGGTAGATGAAACCTTCTTTGTGGAATCCTGCAAGGGGAAGCGTCACCTCACGCACCGGGCGCCTCGCAAACGCGGTGGCCAAGGCAATAAGAAGAAAAAAGCAGATAAAATTCCGGTCATTATCGTGCGTGATCGCCATGGCCATGTCAGTGACCTGGTGGACCCGGCGCTCCAGAAGGCCACTGTCCACGACTTTCTGGCGCCGCTAATCGATCGCGATTCGATTTTATGTTCGGACGGGCACAGCTGGTATAAGACCTTCTCTGCTGAGCATGGTATTGCCCATCATCGGCTAATCACACTCGATAACCAGCGAGTGATCGGCAAGGAATACCACATTCAGAACGTCAACAGCTATATCAGCCGTTTGAAGGGCTGGATAGGGCGCTTTCATGGGGTGGGGACAGCGTACTTACCGAATTACCTGGCATGGCGGCGGTTGTTTGAAACCGCTAAGCCATCCGAGGAGGCGTGGCTTCGCGTGGCGATAGGCGCTGACCAACAACAGATACCAACATAGCCATGGATGTATAGTATCAGAGCCGACCCCCACTGCAACACCCCAGCAGCGCTATCGCGCTGCCCGCTTGTATACGCCCTTCAGGCGAGGGTTTACGCGGGTTTTTGCTAACTTGAACACCCAAAAGCAAAAGGCACCGCGAAAGTCGCAGTGCCTTTAAACATCATGGAAAAAAAAGTCGCTACCTTATGCCATCGCCGGCGCTGAATAGGAAATTGGAGCGATGGCTTTTTCCTCTTCAAAGGTAACGATTTCATAGGCATCCGGCTGAGCCAACAACTCACGGCACAACTGGTTATTCAATGCATGGCCTGATTTCACGCCGCGGAATTCGCCGATCAGACTATGCCCCAACTGGTAGAGGTCGCCGATGGCGTCCAGCACCTTGTGCTTGACAAACTCATCTTCGTAGCGCAACCCGCCTTCGTTCACGATCCGATAATCATCGATCACGATGGCATTATCCAGGCTTCCACCGAGCGCCAGGTTATTGGAGCGCAGAAATTCAAGATCGCGCATGAAACCAAAAGTGCGTGCTCGGGCCACTTCCTTGACAAAGGAGGTCGTGGAAAAATCGATCAACGCTGTCTGCTTCTGCTGGTCGAACACAGGATGATCGAAATCAATCGCAAACGACACCTTGAAGCCATGATGGGGCAGGAACGTGGCTTCCTTGTCATCCGCCTGAACCGATACTTTGCGCTTGATACGGATGAATTTCTTAGGTGCACCCTGCTCCAGGATACCCGCGGACTGAATCAGGAATACAAAAGGGCTGGCGCTGCCATCCATGATCGGTACTTCAGGGGCACTGACATCGACGTAAGCATTGTCGATGCCCAAACCCGCAAATGCCGACATCAGGTGCTCCACGGTTGCCACCTTGACCCCCTCAAGCGACAAAGCCGTGCACAATGTGGTGTCTTCGACCAGCGCGGCCCGTGCCGGCACTTCAACGACAGGGTCGAGATCGGTCCTGACGAAAACGATACCAGTATTGACCGGAGCTGGGCGCAGCGCCAAGTGCACCTTCTTTCCAGAGTGCAACCCCACTCCAGTGGCACGGATGACGTTTTGCAGGGTGCGTTGTCTGATCATGGGCGATACCCGGGTTCTAGTGACGGTGACAAAATAAACATAAAAACGGAAAACCAACTTAACGAACAGTGTTCACTTTAACAGAAAACGAGCATTTCCACAAAAGAAACGCCCGTTTGCTATTGCAATACACTGCTTGGCAAGGATCAAATTACTCAGGTCAATCCGCTTGACGGCGTAAAAACGCCGGAATGTCCAGATAGTCGTCCGCCTCACTGGCTCGCCGCTTTTCTGGGCGCGGCTTTGCCGGCTCCTTGGCCTCTGCACGTGCCGTGGCCTGCTGGCGCATGACGGTAGGCTGCTGTAGCTTGCGATAATCCGATGAATCAGCAGCGGTACGTCGAACAGGCTCACGCGCTGTTTTCTTGGTCTGCTGACCATCCAATCCAGCCGCCACGACGGTAACACGCAGTTCGTCAGACATTTCCATGTCGATGGAAGTACCCACGACAATAGTCGCTTCCTGCGAAGCAAACTCCTGCACCGTCGCACCGACATCATTGAATTCGCCAATCGACAGGTCAGGGCCGGCAGTGATATTGACCAGGATGCCTCGAGCACCGTGCAGATCGATATCTTCCAGCAATGGGCTGCGAATGGCCTTTTCTGCCGCTTCACGGGCACGATTCTCACCGGTCGCGCCACCTGTACCCATCATCGCCATGCCCATTTCCGACATGACTGTGCGAACGTCGGCAAAGTCGACGTTGATGATACCCGGGCTGGTGATCAGCTCGGCGATACCTTGTACGGCACCCAGCAACACATCATTGGCAGCACTAAAGGCGGTCAACAGTGTTGCGTTCTTGCCCAGGACCGACAATAACTTTTCGTTGGGAATAGTGATCAAGGAGTCGACATGCTCGGAGAGCTCTTTCATGCCCTCTTCTGCTGCGCGCATGCGCTTCGGCCCTTCAAACGGGAAAGGCCGGGTCACGACGGCAACCGTCAGAATACCCAACTCCTTGGCTACCTGAGCCACCACCGGCGCGCCACCGGTTCCCGTGCCACCACCCATGCCGGCAGTGATGAACACCATGTCGGCACCACTCAAGAGCTCAGCGATGCGATCCCGGTCTTCCATCGCGGCCTGGCGCCCCACATCGGGGTTTGCGCCAGCACCAAGCCCTTTGGTTATCTCGCTGCCCAACTGCAGCACAGTTTTGGCGGAAACACGCTTGAGTGCCTGAGCATCTGTATTGAAACAGATGAACTCCACGCCCTCGATATTGCTTTCCACCATGTGATTGACAGCATTACCACCACCACCGCCAACACCCACTACCTTGATGACCGCACTGCTCGAGGGTGCGTTATCTATCAATTCGAACATAAGCCCCGTCTCCTGAACCGCACTTGCGGCCCTGTCAGAAATTTCCTTTGAACCAGCCTTTGATTCTTGCCAGCGCCGTATTGCCATCCTTGGCATCGCGCCGGGAGACGTCATGACGCCCCGTTGATGCCGAGCTTACTCCCACTTGGCTTTGCCGACCATGGCTATTAGGCCCTTCTTTAAGAGCATAATGCAGTAAACCGACGCCCGTGGCATAAATCGGGTTACGAACCACATCGGCAAGCCCTTTCACATTCTGCGGTGACGCGATACGCACCGGCATGTGAAAAATTTCTTCGGCAAGCTCACTGACACCTTCCATACGCGATGTTCCGCCGGTCAATACGACACCTGCGGCCACCATATCTTCGTAACCACTACGCCTCAGTTCGTCACGAATTAAAGTAAAAAGTTCTTCATAACGCGGTTCGACCACTTCCGCCAACGCTTGACGCGATAAATCCCGCGCCGGTCGATCACCCACACTCGGCACCTTGATCATTTCATCACTAGCGGCAAGCTGTGTCAGTGCGCAGGCATACTTAACCTTTATCTCTTCAGCGTGCTGAGTCGGCGTGCGAAGCGCCATGGCAATATCATTGGTAACCTGGTCGCCCGCAATGGGAATCACCGCCGTATGGCGAATGGCACCCTCGCTGAATACCGCCATGTCAGTGGTACCGCCCCCGATATCCACCATGCAGACACCCAGTTCGCGCTCATCTTCCGTCAACACCGCCATGCTTGAGGCAAGTTGCTCCAGAATGATCGCATCCACTTCAAGCCCGCAGCGCCGTACGCATTTTTCAATGTTCTGCACGGCATTCATGGCCGCTGTCACCAGATGCACTTGTGCTTCAAGGCGCACTCCCGACATACCCAAGGGCTCGCGGATTCCACCTTGTGCATCGATAGAAAATTCCTGGGGCAAGACGTGAAGTACCCGCTGACCTTCGGAAATGGCCCGTGCACGTGCGGAATCAATGACACGTTCAATGTCCGAAGGCGTGACCTCCCGCTCTTTGATCGCCACCACGCCATCGGAGTTCATTGAACTGATATGACTACCGGCAACGCCGACATATACCGAGTGAATATCGCAGCCGGCCATTAATTCCGCTTCCTCGACCGCGCGCTGAATCGATTGAACCGTGGATTCGATATTAATCACAACGCCACGTTTCATACCACGAGAAGGATGCGAACCAATACCGGCAATTTCAATTCCTCCGTCATCAGTTCGTTGACCGACTATTGCGACGACCTTGGACGTTCCGATATCCAGCCCGACCACCATGTTGGATGCGTTGGATAAGCCTGCCATGAGTCGGGTGTTCTCCTTCTGGTTACTTCAAAATAGTAGTCTTTAGCCCCTGATGCTAACGACAACAAAACATAACAATTTATTTAACACAAGATATCCAGCTGGCGTTTTTAGCAAACGTTCTTCGCCGCTGCCTGCATTGACGAACCACCCAAGGGCAAGGCGGCCAAGAACTAGCGGGAGATAAGCGCAAAGTTATCAGTAAAATAATAAACTTGGCATACAAAATTCACCCACTTTTGGCACTTGAAGATCCATAGTATAGGAACACAGGATGCTATACGACTGGTTCCACCTACAATACTGTTCCTTCAAGACAATTAAAACCCTGCATAGAGCGTTGGCAACCACTTACTTTTAAGTGAAAGGAACCTAAGGCTCGAATTTTCGCTTCGAGCCATACTTTATAATTAGCAAATCCAAAACCCTTCAGCCACTAAATGCTTAAGGCGTTTTAACGACTTACTTTCAAATCAACGACCTTTAGGCGCAGCCTCATCCGGGGCAGCAGTAGAATCAAACTCGCTTTCTCCGTGCCAGGCGACAGCCACCCCGTTAGGATAGCGCAAGTCTATGTAGCGTATTTGGTTCGCCTGGCGATGCAGTTCACGCTCCCAGGAAGCCGACAAACGCGCCAGACGCACCTCATGTTGACGGCGTCCCAACATTACCCAAACTCGATCATCCATCTGTAGCCGCCATGCACCGCGCGGTTCAAGCCTAAGTTGCGTCAATTTCAACGCTAGAGAGTCGAATTTGGGGACAAGACGTTGATAATAACCCAGCACTTCTTTACCACTGCCCGCCGGCCCCGCCAGATCGGGCAGTTCCGCCGGCACCGGCAGGGGCGAAAATCCAAAGGGCTCACCCTTTGGGTTAAGCAGAAAGTCATCGTTCCAGCGTGCCACCGGCTGTTGTTCCACCAGCTCGAAGGCCAAGGCATCGGGCCACTCCCGCGACAACCTGACTTCTTGCAGCCAACCTATCTCAAGCGCTTGTTCGCGCAATTCGCCCAAGTCTACCGACAACCAGGTCGACCCTTGCACCAAGGGGGCAAGCTGAGTTTTCAGATAGTCCGCGCTGACATGCGTCCATTCACCGTGAATGGACACTCGCTCGATCGGGCGATCCAGCCATAGCCACAGCGCCCTGCCGCCAGCCCCTAGCAGCAGACCCAGCAATAACACGCCCCACCAGGCATTACGCCGTGTCATTGTCCGCTCTGCTTCCCGGCTGTCTCGAGTATCCGACAAACCAAGGCATCAAAGTCGATACCGGCGTAGGCGGCTGCCTGAGGCACCAGGCTGTGGTCGGTCATACCCGGAACGGTATTGACTTCCAGTAACCAGAAGCGCCCCTGAGCATCACGCATGACATCCACACGCCCCCAACCTTCTCCGCCGATAGCGGCATACGCTTCCTGGCAGAGTCTCGCAAGCGCGGCTTCATCGGCTTCATTCAACCCGCAGGGTAGGTGGTAACGGGTGGTATTGGAAACGTACTTGGCCTCGTAATCATAGAAGCCGCCAGGTACCTCGACTCGAATCGCCGGCAGCGCTTGATCACCCAGCAGAGCCACTGTGTACTCCTCTCCCTGGATGAAACGCTCGGCCATCACTCGAGCATCGAAGCGAGCCGCATCCTGATAAGCGGCTTCCAAGGCAGCCTGGCTTTTGACGATACTGATTCCCAAGGTTGAGCCTTCGTGCACCGGTTTGACGATCAAGGGCAAGCCCAGCATCTCTACCACTTGACTCCAATCCGAGTCGGGCTCCAGCATGATGCTTTCCGGAGTAGGCAGGCCAAGTGCTTGCCATACCTGCTTGGTGCGTTGCTTGTCCATTCCCAGCGCGGAAGCCAGCACACCGCTTCCGGTGTAAGGAATGTCGAGCAATTCCAGAGCGCCCTGAAGGGTGCCGTCTTCACCGCCACGGCCATGCAAGGCAATGAAAACCCGTGAAGGCGACAGGGTTTCCAGCCCTCCCAGGCCGCCTTCAACCGGGTCGTAGCCAAAGGCTGAAACCCCTGATCGACGAAGCGCTTCCAGCACTGCGGCACCACTTTTAAGCGACACCTCGCGTTCGGCGGATCGACCGCCGTAAATCACCATGACGTCGCCCAAGCCTGAATCCTGAGAAAGCGATAATTTGCTCACAGCACCACCTCCTCCATCACCAGTTTCGCTTGCGCCAAACGCTGGGCAATACCCCCTACATCCCCCGCGCCTTGAGTGATAAGAATGTCTCCCGGGCGCAAGATACGCGCCAATAACGGGGGTAATTCGTTTTTATATTCCACAAACAAGGGATCCACCTCGCCACGCTGACGAATCGAGCCTGCCAGGGTACGTCCCTCGGCTCCGGGAATCATCGCCTCTCCAGCACTGTATACATCCAGCAGTACCAAGGTATCCACGCCCGATAGCACACGCACGAAATCTTCGTAGAGATCTCGGGTCCGGCTGTAACGATGAGGCTGGTACAGCATGACCAGGCGACGCTCCGGCCAGCCGGCGCGCACCGCCTGGATAATCATGTCCACTTCACGGGGGTGGTGTCCGTAGTCGTCCACCAGCATGACCTCGCCCTCGACACCCGGCAGGGAGAAATTTCCATGCACCTGAAAGCGCCGGCCGACACCGGCAAAGCCTGCCAATCCCCGCAGGATCGCAACGTCGTTCACGCCGGCATCGGTAGCCACGACAATCGCTGCCATGGCATTCAAGGCGTTATGGCGTCCCGGCATCGCCAAATGCACATCAAGAGATGCAGCCCCCCCCGGCCGCAGGGCGGTAAATTGCACCTCGCCGCCGGCCTGGCGGAAATCGACGATGCGATAATCGGCATCCTCGTCAAAGCCATAAGTAACGAACTGACGCTTGACCTGATCACGAAGGCCGCGCACATGGGGGTCATCGATACACAGCACTGCCAGACCATAGAAAGGCAGGTTATGCAGAAACTCGATGAAGGTGCTTTTCAAGCGCTCGAAATCACCGCCGTAGGTCGCCATATGATCGGCATCGATGTTAGTGACGATCGACATCATGGGTTGCAGATGCAGAAAGGAGGCATCCGATTCATCGGCTTCCGCCACTAGGTAATCGCCCTCTCCCAAGCGCGCATTGGTCCCGGCGCTGGTCAATTTCCCACCGATCACGAAGGTCGGGTCCAACCCGCCTTCCGCCAACAAGGTGGCCGTCAGGCTAGTCGTGGTAGTTTTTCCATGAGTTCCCGCCACAGCGATACCATGGCGAAAACGCATCAGTTCGGCCAGCATTTCGGCGCGGCGCACTACCGGTACTCGGTGTTCGTTGGCCCAACGTATTTCCGGGTTGCTCTCGTCGATCGCGCTCGACACCACCACCACATCAGCACCGCTGACATGGGTTTCCGCATGCCCGATCATCACGCGAACTGCGCAGTCACGCAGGCGCTGCAATACCGCCGACTCCTTGAGGTCGCTGCCGCTGACGGCATACCCCTGGTTGGCAAGAACTTCGGCGATGCCGCACATGCCCGCCCCGCCGATACCCACGAAATGAATGCGGTGGATACGGCGCATTCCCGGCCCCTGGGGTGTGGCGGGAATCGGCCGGGAAAGGGGCTGAATCGAAGAATCGGTCACGCGGTGTCTCCTTGAAATGCTAGGGCCATGCAGCCGGCTGCCAGGCGTTGGGTGGCGTTGAGGCGAGCGGCCTGGCGTGCCTTGGCAGCCATGGCGGCCAGTATCTCTGGCTTGAGCAGCTGAGTCAGCTGCCTCTTGAGTTCGTCTTCAGAGAGTGCCGATTGCACCACGCAGACGGCGGCACCGGCATTTACCAATACCTGGGCATTGATTCGCTGATGATCATCCACGGCGTAAGGGAACGGCACCAGCAAGGAGGGCTTGGCAGCGGCAGCGAGCTCCGCCACCGTCAATGCACCGGCACGGCACACCACCAAGTCGGCCCAAGCGTAAGCTTCCGCCATATCATCGATAAAGGCGCTGACCTTCGCCGGCACAGCATATTTACGATAACTCGCCGAGGTATCCTCATCCCTGTCACGCCCGGCTTGATGCCATACCTCGGGACGCTGCTCGGTGGCAAGTGTGACCAATGCCTGTGGCAGACGTTCATTCAGCGATACCGCCCCCAGCGAGCCCCCGACCACCAGAAGGCGCAAGGGGCGTTTCTGCATCTCCTCGACCGTGCGGGGATTGTCCCCCAATGCGGCGATGTCCTCACGCACCGGGTTACCCACGACCTCTGCACGGTCACCGAATGCGTCAGGAAAAGCAGCATAGGTTTGCCGAGCCAGACGTGACAACACGCGGTTGGTTAACCCCGCCACGGCATTTTGTTCATGCACCACCAACGGCTTGCGACACAGCCAGGCAGCAAGCCCCCCGGGGCCGCTGGCGAACCCTCCCATTCCCACCACCAGCTGAGGGTCGAAGTCAGTGATCACTCGGTGTGCTTGCCACACCGCACGGCTGAGGTTGAGCGGCGCTTTGAGCCAACCACTCAGCCCCCTGCCTCTCAAGCCGCTGATAGCGACATGATGCAAGGGGAAACCTGCTTCCGGCACCAGGCGGTTTTCAATCCCTCTTGGACTTCCCAGCCACTGTACTTCAACGCCCTGGGCGCTTAATGAGCGCGCCAGAGAAAGCGCGGGAATCACATGGCCGCCGGTTCCCCCCGCCATTATCAGAATGCGTCGAGCTGATGTCGTAATCACTGTTTGCTCCTTTGAACCGATCGCGACCTGACACCGCTCCGCGACAGCCGAGGCTCATGACGCGCCTTGTAAGGAGTGGATGCACGCTTGGGTTGGCGACGAGTTTCAACATCGGCGCGCAGCAAAAGCCCCAGCATGATGCCGGTAACCAATAGACTCGAGCCGCCATAACTCATCAGCGGCAGCGTCAATCCCTTGGTAGGTAATAGGCCTGAGCTCACCGCCATGTTAATGAAAGCCTGAGCGGCAATGATAAAACCGATGCCGTAACTCATGTAGGAGGCGAACAGGTGACCGGCCATTTCCGCGCGCCGCCCGATCAACATGGCCCGGACAATCAGCAGGGCGAAAAGCAGCACCACGCTAATTGCCCCCAGCATACCCAGCTCTTCGGCCACCACAGCGAAAATGAAGTCGGTATGCGCTTCGGGTAGGTAGTGCAATTTCTGTACGCTGTTACCCAAACCGGTGCCGGTCACATGGCCACGCCCGAAGGCAATCAGCGCCTGAGTCAATTGATACCCCGTGGCGAATTGATCCGCCCAAGGGTCTAGAAAACTGGTCCAACGCGCCAAGCGATAGGGCTCATTGGCCACCAGCAGCACTGCGCCGGCAGCCAAAAAGCCACCGCTTCCCAATAGTAACGTCAAGGAAGCGCCAGCCATCATTAACATGCCTATCACGCAAGCGGCAAATACCACCATGCCCCCGAAATCCGGGGCCAGAAACAATAGCCCTATAGGTACGGCGAGCACCGCCAGAGGGCGCCACAAACTGAAGGCACGATGGCGTAGCTCATAGGCAAATCGCGACATAAACGCCGCCATGTAGATAATCACTCCCACCTTGGCAAACTCGGAGACCTGCAAACTGGGTAGTGGGCCGGGCAAGGCAATCCAACGTTTGCTGCCGTTGATCTCCTGACCGATCACCAGGACCAAGAGCAACATGGCGATACTGATGACCAGCAACAAGCTGGCATTCTGTCGCCAGACCTCAAGGGGAACACAGAGCGTGAAAAAAAGCGCCCCGATGGCCACTATCAGGAAGACTCCATGTTGCTTGCTGTAGTGATAACTGTCTTCCAACAAGCCGATGGAAGCCGAACTGACCATCACCCAGCCCAGTCCCGCTAACAATATCGCGGCCAGGATCAACCACACATCGCACGGAAGTTGGCGGGTTGAAACCGCTTGGCAAAAACGTTTCCAGCGATTCATGTCGCCTCCTGCTGGCTGGCCTGGGTCGCCAACCTGGACACCTCGCCGCGAAAGATATCGCCACGTTCCTGATAGTTGGCAAATTGATCGAGACTCGCACAGGCCGGAGACAGCAACACACAATCTCCTGGCTCGGCGACGGCATAGGCAGCTTGAATGGCCTGGTGCATCTGGTCCATTTCTCTAACATCGACACTGTCTTTCAAGGCCGCGCAGAGATGTTCTGCATCAGTCCCGAACACCAGCACCAAGCGAGCACAGCGGGCCAAGGGGCCGGCAAGCGGCGTGAAATCCGCCCCCTTGCCCACGCCTCCCGCCAGGAGAATCAACCGCCCGGAAAGAGTACCACCGATCCCTTCGATGGCTGCCAGAGTAGCGCCCACATTCGTGCCCTTGGAGTCATTGATCCAAGTGACGCCGTTGATCTCACCCACCACCTCGGTACGATGAGCAAGCCCCTTGAAGCGCCTCAACACCCCGAGCATGGCGTTGCGTTTGAACCCCAGGGCCTGACCCATCGCCAGGGAAGCCAAGGCATTGGCCTGATTATGGCGTCCCGGCATTTTCAACTCGGCTATCGGCAACCAGGGCGTGGCGCCTTGCATCAACCAAGGTTTGCCTGCCTGGTTGGCGATGCCCCATTGATCCCCCTCGGGGGTAGTCAGGGTAAAACACGCCTGTGAAACAACCGGGCGAGACGGCCAGGTATAAGCATCATCGGCATTGACCACCACATGTTGGGCACCGTTAAAAATGCGTTGCTTGGCGGCCTGATATGCCTGCATATCTCCATGACGGTCGAGATGATCTTCACTCAGGTTGAGAAAGGCCACGCTTGCCGCGCCCAGATGCGGCGTGGTTTCCAATTGAAAGCTGGAGAGTTCCAGAATATACAGCGGTGCCTCGGGCTCATCGGCGAGCAGATCGAGTGCCGGCGTGCCCAGGTTTCCGCCCACGGCAGCCTTTATGCCAGATTCCACCGCCATTTCTCCCAACAGGGTGGTCACCGTGGACTTGGCATTGGATCCGGTAATCGCCGCAATCGGAGCCTTGGCAGCGCGTACGAACAGCGCGATTTCACCCACCAGACGCGGTTCCCCGGTAACGGGATTGATTTGCTCTGCCAACACTTCCAACCCCGGTGCCATGGGGTCAATGCCGGGGCTGAGCACCACTTCTTCCACTTCGGAAAGATCCAGTTCAGAAAGCGCGCCGCAATGCACCTTCACGCCGGGATGAGCGGCATGAAATTCGTCAATGCCCGGCGGAGTGACCCGCGTATCCGCCACCATGAAAGCGACCCGGCAACGTTCGAGATGGCGACAAATCGCCCGCCCGGAAATGCCAAGCCCGACCACCAGTGTCAAACCCTTGGGTACCTTGACCATCGAAGGTTCCTTGTCGCCTTGAACGGCGCCCGACAGGCGGTTCAACGAAGCTTGAGTGTCGCCAGGCCCAACAGCACCAGCACCACGGTGATGATCCAGAAACGCACGATCACGCGAGGCTCCGGCCAGCCCTTGAGTTCATAATGGTGATGTAGCGGGGCCATGCGGAAAATGCGTCGCCCGGTGAGTTTGTAAGAGCCCACCTGCAGTATCACCGACAGCGTTTCCACAACGAAAATGCCACCCATGATGAACAGCACGATTTCCTGACGCACGATCACCGCCACGACGCCTAGCGCCGCCCCCAGCGCCAAAGCACCTACGTCACCCATGAACACCTGAGCGGGATAGGTATTGAACCAGAGAAACCCCAGCCCGGCCCCGGCGATCGTGCCACAGAATACCGCCAGTTCGCCGGCACCTGGAATAAACGGCATGTGCAGGTAGTCGGCAAAGACGCTATTACCGCTGACATAGGCGAATACCGACAACCCCATGGCCACCAGTACCGTCGGCATGATCGCCAGGCCGTCAAGGCCGTCGGTCAAGTTGACCGCATTGGAACTGCCCACGATCACGAAATAGGTCAGAACGATATAAAACAGCCCCAGGGGTAGCACGAAGTCCTTGAACAGCGGCAGGATCAGGCTGGTTTCCACCGGGCTTGCCGCTGTAAAGTACAGTAGTCCCGCAGCGCCCAACCCCACGACCGACTGCCACAGATACTTCCAGCGGGCCGGCAAGCCGCGGGGATTCTTCTCCACCACCTTGCGATAATCATCGACCCAGCCAATCGCGCCAAAGCCGAGCGTGACGCCCAGCACGATCCATACATAGTGATTGCTCAAGTCGCCCCATATCAGCGTACTGAAGGCAATCGCCAACAAGATCATGACGCCGCCCATCGTCGGCGTTCCCGCCTTGGATAGGTGCGATTGCGGACCATCGTCGCGAACGGCCTGGCCGATCTGCCCCTCGACCAGGCGCCGAATCACCCAGGGTCCTAACCACAAGCAAATCAACAAGGAGGTCAAGACCCCCAGAATGACGCGCAAAGTGAGATAATTGAATACCTGAAACGCACTTTGAAAATGCGCTAGAAAATTCGCCAAATAAAGTAACATGAACGGCGTTTACCTTGGTTTATCCGAACGTAATGCAGCAACGACAGTGTCCATTGCCGCACTACGCGATCCCTTTACCAGAAGACTGGCTCCGGGCGGCAGAGTATTAATGACATGGCGCACCAGCGCCGCATGATCGGTGAAATGTAGCCCTCCAGCGCCGAATGCCCGGCTAGCCGCCTGCGCTGCCTCACCGAAGGTCAACAAGACCTCGATTCCCAGCACGCGGGCCTGCTCACCGACCTCGATGTGCAGACGTTCAGCCTCGCTTCCCAGCTCACCCATGGCGCCGAAAGCACACCAATGCGGGCCGGGCAGGCTTGCCAGCGTTTCCAGAGCGGCTTGCATCGCGCCGGGATTGGCATTGTAACTGTCATCCAGAATGCATGCACCGTGCGGCCCTTCTACCGCACACAGCCTGCCCGGCAAGGCGCTCACCTGACTCAAGCGGGAAATCACCTGAGAGGATTCGACTCCCAAGGCCAAGGCAGCCGCCGAAGCGGCCAGTGCATTACTCACATTATGCTTGCCCAATAAAGGCAATGACACCCGACCAAGCTCGCACCCTGCCACCACCAGCGTGAAAGCATAGCGTCCCACGGCATCGCGGGAAAGCGCCCGAGCGTGAACCCGAGCACGCTCATCCAGGCCGAAACTCCATACCTGGCGAGGCGCAGCAAGCGCCGCCCAGAAGTGGTAATAGACATCATCATGATTGAGTACCGCCACTCCATTCGCCGAGAGACCTGTGAGAATCTCGCCTTTGGCCTGGGCGATATTCCCCATCCCGCCAAACTCGCCTATATGGGCGCCGGTAACATTGGTGATAACCGCCACCTGCGGCTTGGCCATGGCAGCCGTCCAGGCGATCTCACCCAAATGATTGGCGCCCAGCTCAACCACCGCCGATTGATGACACTCATCAAGCTCCAGCAGGGTCAGTGGCGCACCGATAGCGTTGTTGAGATTACCCTGGGTGGCCAGGGTCGTTTCGCGACCGCCCAGCAGTACCGCAAGAATTTCCTTGACCGTGGTCTTGCCGCTATTGCCGGTCACCGCCACCAGCGAATTGCCCCAGCACTCGCGCCGGTAACGTCCCAATAGCCCCAGCGCCAGCTGTGTATCGCTACACTGAATTTGCGGCAATACGTCTGTGACCGGCCTTGCCACCAGGGCGGCGGCAGCACCCTGTTCGCGCGCTTGAGCAATAAAATCATGAGCATCGAATCGCTCGCCTTTCAGCGCCACGAACAAGCACCCAGGAATCACCCGGCGGGTGTCGGTGACGATAGCGGTAAATGCCAGATCCTCCGCTGGCGGTGGTATAGCCAGCGCTTGAGCCACCTCTGCAAGCGTCCACGACCTCATGACGCACGCCGCCGAGCCAATGCCTGTTGCACTTGCTCGTCATCGGAATAGGGGTGACGAACGCCATCGACTTCCTGATAGGTTTCGTGGCCTTTGCCAGCAATCAACACAACGTCTTCGGGTGCCGCCAAAGCCAGCACCTTAGCAATTGCCTCGCGGCGACCGGCAATGGACAGCACGCCTTCACGCCCGGCGGCTGTGAACCCAGCCAGGATCTGCTCGCGAATCTGTACAGCGGATTCGCCACGCGGGTTATCGTCGGTTACCACTACCTTGTCGGCATGCTGCTCGGCAACACGGGCCATTTCCACACGCTTGCCCGTGTCACGCTCACCGCCGCAGCCGAAGACACACCACAAGGCACCCTGGTCACCCAGATGGGCACGCAGCGCCTGCAAGGCATTGTCCAGCGCATCCGGCGTGTGGGCATAATCGATTACCACACTAGGAGAGCCTGATTGACGCATCAACTGCATTCGCCCAGGCACCGGCAACAGTTTCTCGGCAGCGGCAAACAGTGCGGACAAGGGTTCCCCCAGGCCATAAAGCGTCACAATCGCCAGCAGGACGTTATCCAGGTTGAAGCGCCCCATCAAGGCCAGCGACAACACCATTTCGCCTTCCGGGGTGGCCACTATCGCCTGCTGACCCAGCGCATGCGGCTGCCAGTCCAACACCCTTAGCGTGACGGCCTCGTCCTGCCCGACGGCAAGCACTCTGACGTCCTTAGAGCAACCGGCCAGCATCAATCTCGCCAGAGGATCATCGGCATTGACCACCGCCAGCGTCAGTTCGACGCGGCGAAACAACTTGGCTTTGGCGGCGGCATAGGCGGCCATGCTGCCATGATAATCAAGATGATCACGGCTCAGGTTGGTGAAGACGCCGACTTTCACCTTCACTGCATCGAGCCGCTGCTGATCGAGCGCATGAGAGGACGCCTCAAGCGCGATGCGTGTTACGCCCTGCTCGGCAAGCTCCGCCAGCCTGGCCTGCAACGCCAAGGGGCCGGGGGTGGTTAATCCGCTGTCTACCAGAGCGCCCGGACGCCCCACACCCAAGGTGCCGACTACTGCTGCTGAGGTACCCAACTGCTCGCTGAGAGCGGCGATATAATGCGTGACCGAACTTTTCCCGTTGGTTCCCGTGATGGCCATGACATCCAGTGAGTCAGCCACCTTGTATAGCACCCGTCCCAGCTCCCCTAGACGCATGCCGAGATGGGGCAACTGAATGACGCATCCATCCACCTTGACCTCGCCACTTTTCACATGCGCCAGCACCAATGCCGCTCCCGCCGCCAGGGCGGCCTCGATATACTCACGACCGTCATATTGAGTACCGGCCACGGCAACGAACACATCGCCTTGGCTAACGCAGCGCGAATCCATCACTAGGCGCACCCTGTCAGGTAGCGACGGAAGAGCCGAAGGAAAGGTGGCGGTAGGCCATAGGTGACGTAAAGTGGTCAAGAGGTCATTAGGGGATGGCAGCATAAGTTCTCCTGAAGCGATATTAACGCGTCTGTTGGTCCGGCGGCACATCCAGCAAGCGAAGCGCATTGCCGGTCACACTGGAAAACACCGGTGCCGCCACTGCGCCTCCATAGAATTCCCCTGCCTTGGGGTTGTCGATCATCACCACGGTCACGATGCGTGGGTCGGATATCGGTGCGATACCCACAAAAACACTGCGGTATGCATTTTCTGCGTAACCTTGACTGTTATTCTTGCGAACGGTGCCGGTCTTGCCTCCCACCCGATACCCATCGACCCGTGCCCGACGCCCCCCTGAAGAAGCTCCCACGGAGGTTTCCATGACTTGCAGGAGATCGTTGGCAATCGCCGGCTCAATTGCCGGTATCCCGGCAGGCGCTTGGGACAGGCGCAACAGAGAGGGCGGCAAACGCTCTCCACCATTGGCTATCGCCGTGTAAGCACTGGCCAGTTGTAAAGCGGACACCGACAAGCCGTAACCATAGGAAAGAGCGGCACGTTCGCTGCGCGACCAGCGCACCGGTGCCGGCAGGCTTCCGGTGGCTTCACCCGGAAAGCCGGTACCGGGGCTTTGTCCAAGACCCAGTTGATTGTACTTGTCCCAGATAGTGGTATCGGATAATTCCAAGGCCAGACGTGACATGCCAATATTGGAGGACTTTTCCAGAATGCCCGCCAAGTCCAGCTCCCCGTAATCACGGATATCATGGATGGTGAACCGATCGATACGCATCCATCCAGGTGAGGTATCCACCACCACGTCGCGATCGAAGACGTCACTTTCCAGAATCGCCGCCATAGCCAGAGGTTTGACCACCGAACCCGGCTCGAATACATCGACAATGGCTTGGTTACGCAACCCACGCGGGTCGAGCCCTGCGCGATTGTTGGGATTGTAGGAAGGCAGGTTGGCCATCGCCAGCACTTCACCGGTACGGGCATCCATCATCACCAGCATACCGCCGTCGGCTTCATGCTCCGCCACCGCCAAGCGCAGTTCACGGTAGGCCATGTACTGCAACCGCTGATCGATGGAAAGCGTCAGCTCTCCACCCGGCTGCGCCTCTTCAACGACGCCCAGCTCGCGTACCAGGCGGCCACGGCGGTCCTTGATGATACGCCGCTGTCCCACATGACCCGCCAGGTAAGGCTGATACGCAAGCTCCAGCCCTTCCTGACCTAAATCATCGACATTGGTCACCCCCAGCAACTGCGCCGCCACCTCGCCAGCCGGGTAATAGCGTTTGTACTCATGCTGAGGATAGACCCCGGGCGTGCGCAGATTAAGCACCCGCTGGGCATCATCAGGGGTCATTTGCCGGCGCAAGTACATGAATTCATGCTCGCTATAGCGTGCCAATCGAGCATCAAAATCCTCGAGTGATATACCCAGCGCCTGAGCCAGCATCATGCGCTGGATAGCATCCTCGGGTATTTCCTGAGGATTGGCCCAGAGCGTTATCACCGGCGTGGAAATAGCCAACGGCTCACCGTTACGGTCGGTGATCATACCGCGATGCGCGGGAATATCTTCATGGCGCAGGGTGCGAGCATCTCCCTGGCTTTGCAGAAAGGGCCGGTCCACCACTTGCAGCAACACGACACGTCCCATCAATAACGCCGCCGCCACAAGAATGAGCCCCAGCATCAGGGTGATCCGCCACTTGCCCAGCGGTGGCGCTACCGGCGACTCTCGGGGAGTAGCGCTGTGTCGCGACATATTCATGGGCTGATGACCTCGACATCATGGACATCGGGAATACGCATGCCCAGCCGCTGCGTGGCAATCTGCTCGATGCGTGCCGGAGTCGACCAAGCCCCCTCTTCCAGCAGCAACTGGCCCCATTCGGTCTGCAACTGATTTTTTTCCTGCTCCAGTTGCTGCAATTGACCAAATTGGGTACGCGTCATATGGCTGGTAGTCACAACCGCCAGGGCCGACACCATACAGCCGGCGAACAATCCAGCGATGATCAACGACCATAGACCGAGCCTCAGCCTGAAAGGCCACTCGTTACGCAGGGAAGCAAGAAGACGTCCGGGCTGGAAAAGTATCATCATGACCGCTTACGCCAGTTTTCGTGCCGCTCGCATGACGGCACTACGCGCACGTGGGTTGGCATCAATTTCACTCGGCCCGGGTCGCTGACCCTTGCCCAGACCCACCAGGCGGCGATTGAGCTGATCATCGCGAAGCGGAACGCCACGCGGCACGTCAGTGTCACCACGAACGTGCCTGCGAATGAAACGCTTTACCCGACGGTCTTCCAGGGAATGAAAGCTGATCACAACGAGGTGCCCGCCTGGGGCCAGCGCCTCAAGGGCGGCCTCAAGGGCGGCGTCGAGCTGTTCAAGCTCTTGATTGAGATAAATGCGCAGGGCCTGGAAAGCCCGCGTGGCGGGATGCTTACCCTTTTCCCACGCCGGGTGAGCGGCTTTCAACACCTCCGCCAGATCGACGGTACGCTCAAAGGGCTTTTCGCTACGGCGCTCCACTACCGCGCGCGCCAAACGTTTGGCAAAGCGTTCTTCACCGTAGGTCTTGAATACCTGAGCGATTTCCGATTCCTTGGCATGTACCAGGAAATCAGCGGCACTCTGCCCATGAGAGGGATCCATACGCATATCGAGCGGGCCATCGCGCATGAAACTGAAACCACGCTCGGGATCATCCAGCTGGGGGGACGACACACCAACATCCAGCAGCACGCCGGCTAGCTTGCCATGCACGCCCTGCTCCCTGGCGAATTCACCCAACCGGGCAAAATCACGTTGGGTGATGGAAAAACGCGGATCATCGAGGTGACGTGCTTCCTCGATTGCCTGGGGATCGCGATCCATGGCCAACAGGCGGCCGGAAGCGCCCAAGCGCGCCAGAACCGCACGCGAATGGCCGCCACGACCGAAAGTACCATCCAGGTAGACACCCTCGGGATCGTTAACCAGTGCCTCCACGGCCCCGTCCAGCAATACACTGGCATGGCGAAAGCCGGAAACGACCTGTTCAGCGTCAGGTGAAGGCATCTACATCTCACACGGTTGAATGGGTGCACAAGCGTGCAGCCCTGATAAGAGGGGGAGTCGGCCGATAAGCCGGGTTCTGTCGTGGACAGTCATTCCTCTAGGCATTGCGTCACCACAATGCTCAAGCAACCTACCCGAACCCAGCGCGGGCCACGCCAACGGGTTCCTATTTGGTCTTGCTCCGAGTGGGGTTTACCATGCCACGCACTGTTGCCAGGCGCGCGGTGCGCTCTTACCGCACCCTTTCACCCTTACCGGCCTCGAAAGGCTTAGGCGGTCTACTCTCTGCTGCACTTTCCGTCGGCTCACGCCGCCCAGGGGTTACCTGGCACTCTGCCCTATGGAGCCCGGACTTTCCTCCCCTGAGGTTTTGACACCTCAGCGGCGACTGTCTGGCCAACTCCGGCGGCAAGCATACCAGCGCCTTGGCTTACCCTCAATCCCCGCTTTTGATTGCTTGCAGGCGCGCATACCAGACTTGCTTGCGCCCCCCCATCAAACGAGCCGCCACCGATGCCGCCTGTTTGACGCCAACGCCTTCGGCAAGCAAGGCATCGAGTAACGTCTGGGCCTTTATTTCCTGGAATTCCAAATCCATCTCAGCCTTGTTGCCCTCGACCATTACCACGAATTCACCGCGCGCCTGATTGGGATCTTCCTCCAGCATCGCCAGTAATTCACTCGCCGTGCCTTGCAGGAAAGTTTCAAACGTCTTGGTGAGTTCTCGCGCCAGCACGATCCGTCGCTTATCGAACTGTTCATGCAGGGCTTCCAACGTCGCCTGGATACGATGCGGCGACTCATAGAACACCAATGTTTCTGCTCGAGTTTTCCACTCGACCAACTGCTGACGACGCGCACCTTGCTTGGCAGGAAGAAAGCCACAAAATACGAAGCGGTCGGTAGGCAATCCCGCCCCGGAAAGCGCCGTGACCAAGGCACAAGCGCCCGGAAGGGGCACGACATGACGGTTGCGCGCTCGCAATTCACGCACCAGCACGAACCCTGGGTCGCTGATCAAGGGGGTGCCCGCATCACTGATCAGGGCGATATTTTCACCGGCTTCCAAGTAAGCATCCAATGTTTCCACACGCTGGGCCTCGTTATGCTCATGCAGCGACAGCATGGAGACTTTTACACCCAGATGTGACAATAACCGTGCGCTGTGGCGCGTATCTTCCGCTGCCACTCGATCCACTTCCCCCAAAATGCGTGCGGCACGTGGTGTCATGTCCTCTAGATTCCCAATTGGCGTGGCAACCACGTACAATGTGCCGGCCTTCCTGTGTGTCATCATGACTCCTGATTTGTGGATGGCTTGTCCTCACGGTGCGCTATGCTTGTCCAATAGCCCACTACCAGGTGACTTACCAACGAAAGCGTAAACGGGAATTGAGGAAGGATACATGAAACATTCATTGCGTGGCCTGCTGGCCACCACGCTAATAACTTTGCTGGTCGCCGGTTGCACCCTACAACCTCCCTCCCCCGTAGAGCGCCTTCCCGAAGGCGATCCCAACCTGCTGCTGGAACAAGCCGCTCAACAAGCCCCCGAACAAGCAGCCACAACTCGCCTGGAAGCAGCCGATATTCTCGCTCGCCAAGGCCGGCGGGAGCAGGCCTTCGAGATTGCCGGCGACATCGAGGAAGCCAACCTAAACCAGCAAGCACGCGTGCGCTGGGCGCTGCTGTTTTCGGAATTGGCCAGAGGCGAAGACGACGCCAGAGCCGTTCTTAGAGCCACGCAAGTGCTGGACGATGAATTGCCCATGAGTGCCACCCAGCAACGCACCCTGACTGAACGTAGGGACTGGGCCAGAGAAACATTGGATCAACCAGACCCCGATCTCTTGGCATTGCCCGAACTGGAAGGCCAGGAAATACGCCATATTGCGGTTTTTCTACCCGAGACAGGACCGCTTTCCAACGTGGCCGACACGATCACCATGGCCATGCAACGCCATCAGCAACTGAGCGACACCTCGGTACAGTTAAGCTTCATGGATACCTCAGGGGAAAGTCTGGATGCGCTTTATGACCGCGCGCGTCAGATGGGTGCCCAGTTAGTGGTCGGCCCGCTCGACAAGGAAAAAGTCAGCCAGCTCGAGCAACGTGACAGCGTCCCGTTACCTACATTGGCATTGAACTATGGCAACGGCGAGCGCAACCAGGCACGCCGTTTATTCCAATACGGCCTTTCTGCTGAAGACGAAGCCCGTCAAGCCGCTGAGCGCGCCTGGCAGGACGGACATCGCCAGGCTGCTGTCATGGTGCCCGACAATGAGTGGGGGCGTCGTGTCGGCGAAGCCTTCTGGAATCAGTGGCAAAGCCAAGGCGGCGACATCACCAATGCAGTACGCTACCAGCCCGAGAATGCCGTGTCCGCTGCGGTCCGCACCGCTCTGAATGTCAGCGGCGAACGCGCGCGCCTGGGCAATATCGATACTCTGTTTTTGCTCGCCCTGCCCGAGTATGCCCGCCAGGTACCGCCTACGCTGGACTATTATTACGCTCAGAACCTGCCGATTTACGCGACATCTCATCTGTATGAAGGCCGCCTGCAGCCACGGCTGGACAAAGACCTGGATGACGTGATGTTCATGGATATTCCCTGGCAGATTCCGGACGCCGCCGTGGGTGGTGAGGAAGCCTTACCATTTTATAACACCTATCAGAGTCTGCAAGACGAATCCGATGCCTCCATGTTCCGCTTGATGGCAATGGGGGTGGACGCCCTGGAAATCGCCCTGGGACTTGCCACTCCCGCCATATTGGAAAACGGCTTGCAAGGCAGCACCGGCACCTTGCGCCTCACTGCTGACGGGCGCATTCGTCGGGAGTTACCTTGGGCCAAATTCCAGAATGGCGTCCCCCGCCCCATTCTGATTCCCGGCCTGAACTGAAGCATGCCGACCGACCCACAAACCGATTCACGAACGGCCCGCGCTCGGGGCGCGGCCATCGAACGCATCGCCGCTCAGTGGCTGGGCCGGCAAAGCTTGGTCTTGCTGGCCAGCAATCACCGCGGCGAGCTTGACCTGGTGATGCGTGACGGCGAGACCCTGGTGTTTGTCGAAGTCAAACATCGCGTCAATAGCCGCTACGGCCATCCACTAGAAACCGTCACTCCGCGAAAGCAACAACGCCTGGTGCGTGCGGCGCGTTTTTATCTGGCGCGCAACAAGCTATCATGTGGTTGCCGCTTCGATGTACTGGCCGTCACCGGCACGCTCCCCGACCTGTCTTTTACTTGGGTCAAGGCAGCCTTCGATGCGTTTTGACCCCTTTGGACCAGGAAGCCCTCATGGACTTTCAGACACGTATACTCGAGCACTTCAATGCCAGCATCGATACCAAGACCTATGCCAGCGAAGTGCTTCCTCCCTTCATCGAAGTAGCCAGCCAGATGATGGTGCAGAGCCTGGTTAGCGAAGGCAAGATACTCGCCTGCGGCAACGGCGGGAGTGCAGGCGACAGCCAGCACTTCTCCTCCGAGCTATTGAACCGTTTCGAGCGTGAACGCCCCAGCCTCCCGGCACTGGCCTTGACGACCGACACTTCCACCTTGACGTCGATCGCCAACGATTACAGCTACAACGAGGTATTTTCCAAGCAGATTCGCGCCCTAGGGCAGCCGGGCGACGTCCTGCTGGCCATCTCGACCAGCGGCAACTCCGGCAACATCATTCAAGCGATCCAAGCCGCGCATGACCGAGACATGACGGTGGTTGCCCTGACCGGCCGAGACGGTGGCAACATGGCCTCTCTACTCGGGCAGGACGACTGTGAAATCCGCGTACCTGCAACCTCGACAGCCCGAATCCAGGAAGTGCATCTATTAGTAATTCACTGCCTGTGTGACTTGATCGATGAACAACTATTTGGTGGTACCGACTAGCTTGTTGATCATCCAGTCCTCAGATCCCAAGAACATCGCTGTAGCAAGGAGTGTATGCATGAGTTATCAATCACGTACTAGATGGATGGCCGTGGCCGGCGTCTGCCTGTCACTGTTGATCAGCGGTTGTACCACCAATATGGCCGACCAAACCAACTACGGCCAACGCAGCGAGGATGTAGAAGCCATCGACAGCACCGTGGAACGCGAAGTTGGCCGCGCCTTGGCACGCGCCGATGCTCGTCTGGACGATGCGCGCATCCGCCCGCACAGCTTCAATGGCAAGGTATTGCTAGTAGGACAAGTGCCAAGCCAGGAACTCAAGGAGCGCGCCGAGGAAATAACCGAGAACCTGCGCGGTGTGAATGAAGTCCACAACGAGCTGACTGTGGCAGGCAATCTGTCCGCCAGCCAACGCCTGACGGATGCCTGGCTGACCACGAATGTCATCAGTCACCTTGCCACCAACGACCGCATCGATTCTTCCAAGCTCAAGGTAACCACTGAAAACGCCAGCGTTTATTTGATGGGCATCGTCAGCCGCGAGGAAGCGGAGCGTATTGTTAGGGCGGCTTCGAACGTGGCCGGCGTTCAGCGCATCGTCAAGGCGTTCGACTATCTGGACTGACACCTCCCTGTAGCGTCGCCTAGACAGTCATATTCAGCACAACGAAACAGCCCCCGGCAAATAGATTGCCGGGGGCTGTTTCGTTTCAGCTCATGAGAACGAAGTCTCTACCCATCATCAATCACTTTATGACTCGCAACGTCGGGCGCTTTCTGGATGTCTTTCCATCAGAACCAGGCTTAGTATCCGAACCAGGCTTGTTATCGGAACTACCCGAATCCTTCGGCTCAGTAGGCTCGGGCGAAGCCTGATCCCCCTTCCCCTCGGTCGTCTGAGTAATACTCAGTTCAGGGCGCCGGCTTTCACGAGATGCCGACTCGCTTTCACTAGTCTCCCCAGCAGGCACTAGGACCGGTTCATGACCGAAAACCATTCCTACGCCGTTCTCGCGCGCATAAATGGCAATCAGCGCCTCAGTGGGTATCATCACTTGCATCGGCTGGCCGCCAAAGCGTGCATTAAAACCCACAGCCTGGTTTTCCATGAAGAAATCGCGCACTGCCGTGGGCGCCACATTAAGCACGATTTGCCCATTCTGAACAAATTGGCGCGGCACTTCGACACCGGGCAGGTCCGCATCCACCACCAGATAAGGCGTCAGTTCATTGTCCAGTAGCCACTGATAAAGCGCTCTGGCGAGATAAGGACGGCTTGAATGCATCGCGCGCTCCTTCCTAGAGTTGAAAGCCCCGGCTTGAGTCTATCTCTCCGGGGCCGACGGGTTCAGGATCGCATTTCTTTTTCACGTTCGCTCAATGACGCCTTGAAGGCATCACGTTCAAAAACGCGCTTCATGTAGCTCAGTAATGGCTGCACCTGCTTTTCAGGCAACTCGATATTGAGATCGGGCAAGCGCCACAAGATCGGCGTCAGACAGCAATCTACCAGAGTAAATTCTTCGCTCATGAAAAACGGCATGTCTTCAAAGATAGGTGAAATACCGATCAGGCTCTCACGCAGCTCCTTGCGTGCCTTGTCCGCTTCTTTTTTTCCGCCAGTACGGATCTGCTCGACCATGGGGCACCACTCACGCTCGATACGGTGCATCCACAACCGGCTTTGCGCTCGCGCCACCGGGTATACCGGCAACAGCGGAGGATGCGGAAAGCGCTCATCCAGGTATTCCATCATGACCTTGGATTCATACAGCACTAAATCACGATCCAACAGTGTCGGAACACTGTTATAGGGATTCAGGTCAGCCAACTCTTCCGGCGGTTGTTCGTCGTTGACTTCCACAATATCCACGGCGACACCTTTTTCGGCCAGCACGATACGCACGCGGTGACTGAAATGATCATCACTACCGGAATAAAAAATCATCGACGACCGTTTGGCCACAACACCCATGAAACCATCCTCGCATCAAATCAAGCATTGATAATAACACGCCCACACCAAGTTAGGCGAAGGCATGTACCAACACTTACTCTATATAAAAACACAAAGGGCGCCCGGCTTTCACCGTGCGCCCTGATGATCTGATCAGTCAATGATCAGTGTACATCTCGCCAATACTCGCGCTTGAGCAAATAAGCGATAACCCCAAAGATAAAGATGAATATCAGCACCTTGGGAGCCAAAGCCTGCGCCTGGAGCTTGGAGGGTTCGCCCACGTAAGCCAAAAAATTGGTCAGGTCGTAGGCCACCTCTTCGAACTCTTCCGGCTCCATGCTACCCGGCTGAGTCACTTGAAGCACGCCACACGCCTGGTACTTGCCCGTCAAGGGATCAAGCTCAGCGCCTTCGACAGGGTGATCCGTCGCGGCACAGACCTTCTCCTGCACCCCTTGCAAGGGCTCAAGCACGTTAGGCATGGCCACCAACTCAAAGACGGTGTTGTTGACCCCGGAAGGGCGACTTGGATCCTTGTAGAAGCTCAGCAAGTAAGAATAAATCCAATCGTTGCCTCGCACCCTTGAACGCAGCGTCAGGTCCGGCGGCGCCGCACCAAACCAGTTCTCACCATCTTCATTTTGCATGGCGTTATGCATCTGATCATTAAAGGCCAGGCTGGACGAGAAGATTAAATTATCTTCCACCAGATCCTGTGGCATTCCAAGATCTTCAGCAGCCCGCGCAAAGCGTTGATGCTCCAAGGAATGGCAGCCCATGCAATAGTTTACATAAAGCTGCATCCCACGCTGTAGTGACTCCTGATCCTGCAGATCGGGCGTCATCGAGTGAGGAACGTCTCCTGCGGGAGCCCCCCATGCCGTGAAAGGCATCAGAGCAAATAGCAGTGCAAACAGTTGCTTTTTCATTAGCCAGTCACCCTTTCCGGAACGGGTTTGGTCTTCTCCAGCCTGGTGTATATAGGCATCAGCAGGAAGAAGGCGAAGTACAGGGCGGTACAAATCTGGGCCACCACGGTACGTGCAGCTGTTGTAGGCAATGCCCCGAGAATCCCCAGGATGATGAAGCTTATGGCAAATACCGCCAGCGCCACCTTGGACATCCAGCCCTTATAACGAATGGATAGAACCGGACTACGATCCAACCATGGCAGCACGAACAGAACAGCAATGGCACCACCCATAAAGAGAACGCCAAGGAACTTCGCATCCAGGCCGAACAGGCTGAACGTAATGGCGCGCAAGATGGCGTAGAAGGGCGTGAAGTACCATACCGGCGCAATGTGATCAGGCGTCACGAGCGGGTTAGCAGGCTCGAAATTGGGCTTCTCGAGGAAATAGCCACCACCTTCCGGAAAGTAGAAGATTACGACAGCGAAAACAAACAGGAAAATGGCAATACCCACCAGGTCTTTCACGGTGTAGTAAGGATGGAATGGTATGCCATCCAACGGCTTGCCAGTTTCATCTTTCTTGGCCTTGATGTTGACGCCATCCGGGTTGTTGGAACCCACTTCATGCAAAGCGATAATGTGCAGTACTACCAGCGCCAGAATAACGATGGGTAGCGCCACCACATGCAAGGCAAAGAAGCGGTTCAAGGTGATACCGGAAATCAGGAAGTCACCGCGTATCCACTGAGTCAGATCTCCACCGATCACCGGAATCGCAGAGAACAGCGAAATGATCACCTGGGCTCCCCAGTAGGACATCTGTCCCCAGGGCAGGAGGTAACCCATGAAAGCTTCCGCCATCAAGGCAAGATAAATTGTCATGCCGAAGATCCAGATCAGCTCACGAGGCGCCTTGTAGGAGCCATACATCAACGCCCGGAACATATGCATATAGATCACGACAAAAAATGCCGTGGCCCCGGTGGAGTGCATATACCGGATCAACCAACCGAATTCCACATCCCGCATGATATATTCAACGGAGGCAAAAGCACCTTCAGCAGAAGGGTTATAGCTCATGGTCAACCAGACACCGGTAAGTATCTGGTTGACCAGGACCACCATGGCCAGCACACCGAAAATATAGAAGAAATTGAAATTCTTGGGAGCGTAATACTGGGTCAGGTGCTCCTGAATCATCTGCGTGGCGGGAAAGCGGTCGTCAACCCAGCGCATGAAGCCGCTTTCCGCCTTGGCTTTGTTCGGGTTACCCATCAGGCAGCCTCCTCATCTTCGCCGACGATAATGTCGTCGCCTTCAAAGCGGTACGGGGGCACTTCCAGATTGGTGGGTGCCGGCACATTGACGAACACACGGCCCGCCAGATCAAAGTAGGAACCGTGGCATGGACAGAAGAAACCACCCGGCCAATTATCCGTTACCGCCGCCTCAGGTTCGGGGCGATACAAGGGCGAGCAACCCAAATGAGTACAGATACCGATCAGAACGCCGATTTCCGGACGGATGGAGCGCAGCTCGCTATCAGCATACGCAGGCTGCTGCGGAACACTTGAATCTGGATCAGCCAGCAGCTCCGGCTCGATGCCCAGCGTGCGCTCAATCATTTCGGGCGTACGATTGATAACCCATATGGGACGTCCGCGCCATTCGACGGTCATCCGCTGCCCCGCCTCAAGCTTGGAAATATCTGCTCGAACCGGCGCACCCGCCGCTCTCGCCCTGGCACTGGGCTGCCAGGAAGCCACAAAGGGGACCGCAACCCCGACAGCACCTACCGCACCTACCACGGTAGTAGCGCCCACGAGGAAACGGCGCCGGCCTTTGTTTACGCCGTTATCTGCCATTAAGGTTTCTCCCATCAGCTTATCCGTTACATTACCCCAAGGAAGGCGTTCCGGGGGCAACGGATATCAAATGTGCTCTATGTTAAAAAAACATGCCGCTTCGCACAAGGACAATAAGCCTTGACCAAGGTGGTAGACAGAACGTAATTCATTGATATTCAAACAAAAACGCCCAGGCCAAATAGACCCGGGCGTTTTGCCGCATAGCGTAAAATTAACGCTTGGAGAACTGCGGGCGACG
Organism: Vreelandella rituensis; assembly: GCF_003336665.1. Lineage (GTDB taxonomy): Bacteria > Pseudomonadota > Gammaproteobacteria > Pseudomonadales > Halomonadaceae > Vreelandella > Vreelandella rituensis. Next base: position 40,542 of record NZ_QPIJ01000039.1, read on the forward strand.
ACGCGCTTTGCGCAGGCCGACTTTCTTACGTTCAACTTGGCGCGCATCGCGCGTTACATAGCCAGCTTCACGCAGGGCGGGACGAAAGTCCTCATTATAGACCATCAAGGCACGTGTGATGCCGTGACGGATAGCCCCTGCCTGTGAAGAACCACCACCACCGGCAACAGTGACGTAGGCATCGAACTGGTTCAGGGTGTCGGTCAACTCGAGAGGCTGACGAACCACCATACGGCCGGTAACTCGGCCGAAATATGAATCCAGGTCGTGATTATTGACGACGATCTTGCCGGAGCCCGGCTTTAGAAACACACGGGCAGTGGAAGTCTTGCGGCGCCCGGTACCATAATACTGTTGAGTCATGGCGAAGCTTTCCTCAGAGGTTCAGTTCAAGCGGCTGCTGGGCAGCATGCGGATGCTCGGCACCGGCATATACTTTGAGCTTGGTGTACATGGCACGGCCCATGGGACCCTTGGGCAGCATGCCCTTGACCGCAGACTCGATAACGCGCTCGGGAGCGTAAGCAATCATCTTGTCGAAGGTCATGGAACGCAGGCCGCCCGGATAACCGGTGTGGCGATAATAAGTTTTCGCCTTGGCCTTGTTACCGGTCACATGGACTTTCTCGGCGTTGATCACGACGATGTAATCGCCAGTATCAACGTGAGGGGTAAATTCGGGCTTATGCTTACCGCGCAAACGGCGAGCAATTTCGGTAGCCAGACGACCGAGCGTCTTGTCCTTAGCGTCGACAACATACCAGTCGCGCTGGACGGACTGCGGCTTAGCACTGAACGTCTTCATGGATGGAATCACCAGATTAAGTGTATTGGGTTCTTTCCTCGATAAACCGAGGATAAACCGTCCCTATTTTTTTTGGTTGCGACTTCTACTAGCTTGTCGCCATTAGAGCCAACAACATAATGCTGTAATGCGAGGCAGCATTCTACATCAACCCTTGCCCCAAGTTAAGCACCGCCAGCAACATTTCAGTCGTCACGGCAAGAGGCGCTCAAGGCTTGTGAGCCAAGGCTAGATATTCGTGGGACTGCATCTCCTCCAGGCGCGACAGCGTACGCTGGAACTCGAACTTCAAACGTCCATCCAGATACAGCTGCGCCACTGGCACTTCCGCCGACATCAATAACTTGACACCCCGATCATAGAACTCATCGACCATATTGATAAAACGCCGTATCTGGTCGTCCTTGCTCGAATCCATTTGTTTTACATTGGAAACCAGTACGGTATGAAACTCACGTGCAAGCTCGATATAGTCGTTCTGACTGCGCGGCCCGTCACATAATTCGGCAAACTCGAACCACACAACATCGTCATGAAGGCAGCGCGCTGTGAGAACACGATGATTGATTTCCAAAGGAGCATCAGCCTCCCCTGGGTGACCGGCAATTTCACGAAAGCTGCGCGCCAATTCTTTTTCGGCCGCCTTATCCAGCGGAGAATGAAAGATTTCCGCCCTCTCCAGGGCTCGCAGCCGATAATCCACCCCCGAGTCGACATTAACTACCCGACAGTGGCGCTTTATCAGTTCGATTGCCGGCAGAAAGCGAGCACGCTGCAAACCTTCCTTGTAGAGCTGATCAGGGACGATATTGGAGGTAGTCACCAGCACCACACCACGCTCGAACAATGCTTCCAGTAGATTTGCCAGAATCATGGCGTCGGTGATGTCCTTGACGAAAAATTCATCGAAACAAATGACACGTGCCTCGGAGGCAAATTTTCCGGCAATCAATGCCAAAGGGTTTTTCTCTCCCTTGTAGTGCCTCAATTCATTATGCACCCGCTGCATGAAGCGATGAAAGTGCGTGCGCATCTTCTCGGGAAAGGGCAAAGCTTCATAGAAAGTATCCACCAGATAGGTCTTGCCCCGCCCTACTCCTCCCCAGAAATACAAGCCACGTATTGCGGGCTCCGAAAGAGCGCTATTCGCATCAGGCTTTCTTCCCAGCAACCCTGCCATCCGGGCCCTTATTCCTTTAGTCGCCACCCCGGATTTTGGTGTAGACGCGGGCATTGCCACCAACTCATCGTACAATCGCTGCAAATGGGCAACGGCGGCTTCCTGAGCCGGGTCGTAGGCAAAATCGTCCCGCGCCAGATCGACACGGTAGCGCTCTACAGGCGTAGCGGGTCTGACCGCCCCCCCCTCGGTCGTTGGCATTGCATTCATCCAGCTTCCCCCGACGGCGTGAAATTTAGAGGGCGCAGTGACTCCGACTGCGCCCTCAAGAGGCGGTAATTATACGCCGCCTGCATGCTAAGCGCATGATTGGATTGACCCGACTATCGACCTGCCATCTATAATGGTGTTGCCGGGGTTTACTTAACACCCTTTTATCGGGATATTCATTACGCCAGTATCCGGCATGTTTACAGGCGCAGGGAGAATAACGTGGAAGCAAACACCCAGCTGACGTTTGCCATTATCGGCATCGTAATCGGTATTGTGATTGGAGTAGTCGGCTATCGCTTATTTAGCAAAAGCCACCGCGACATCCAGAAAATGCGGCAGAAACTATTGGAGCGAGACCATCAGCTAGCCGAACTTAAAGGCGGCATGGGAGAGAACCTGCTCAGCATCCAACAGCGTCTCGACAATATTCGTCATGAAGCGGATCAACTGGAAAATCAACTCAATGACGATGCCAGCCGCTGGCAACTCGAAGGCATTTCATCTCACCTGGACGTGCCAGGGCAGGACGCACACTCTCAAGCAACGAACTTGACTCCAGGTGAAAAGCCACCCAGCGTGCCGCGTGACTATGCGGACGGAAGCAGTGGCACGCTTTCCGAAGACTTCGGCCTCAGAGATAACCAGCAAGCTCCCCAGCCTCCGCGCTATTGAGTTTTATGATAGCGAGTGCCGTTTTTTTTTGCGTCTGGCGGCACTCGCTATCGACCACCGCGTCATCGTCAAGCGCAACACGTGCTATCGTTACTATCTATAGCAGACACTGCCAAACTATCCACCCCCGCTAAGCGGGGTTTGGAATGTCCGCAAAACGGTGGATGACACCATACTTGCGAGACAGCCACTCACCTAATGCCTGAATACCGTAACGTTCGGTGGCGTGATGCCCGGCAGCCAGATAATGAATACCCATTTCCCTCGCCAGGTGCGTGGTTCGTTCCGATATCTCGCCGGAGATAAATGCCTGGGCTCCGCTTTCAAATGCTGCGCCGATCATGTCCTGAGCTCCCCCTGTACACCAGGCCACTCGCTCGATGGGCTGTTCGGAAGGTGCTTCAATCAACAATGGCTCACGGCCTAGCTTTTGGGTCAGTTGCTGCGCTAACTCACCGCCTGTCATGGACTGCGGCAAACGCCCTTTCCACAATAGGCCCTCCCCCAGCTCAGCATCGACACACCCCTCTACCTGCCAACCAAGATGGCGCGCCAACTCAGCGTTATTACCCAGAACGGCGTGGGCATCCAGAGGCAGATGGTAAGCCACCAGATTGATGTCGTGGGTCAGTAACGTCTTGATGCGTCGTTGCTTCATACCGGTGATTGCCACCGGTTCGTTTTTCCAAAAATACCCATGATGCACCAACAGCATATCGGCGTTCCAAGCCACCGCCTCGTCCAGCAAGGCCTGACAGGCGGTCACTCCAGTCATGACACGCGTCACATGCTCGCACCCAGACACCTGCAAGCCATTGAGAGTAAAATCCTTGAAACGGCTTATATGCAACTCTTCATCACAAGCAGCTACCAACCTTGCGCTTTCCACCATGCACCTTCTCCTCGGATTAGTCTTTTCATGCCGCTTAGTGAATGCTCCCGCGAATCATGCTACGCATTGATTCGGGGCTTCATCGCTCCGCCACAACGTGGAGAGCGTGACCGGCATCCTCGGTGAGCCAGGGGAACGTTTGCCGCCTGACGCCTGCCCGTCCTTTCGGCGGGTCAGTTTGTGTTTCCATGCCCAGTAACGGGCACCCATGTTGTAGCTGGCGCCAAGATCGGCGTTGTACTGCTTGCCGCTCTGGAAGGTGGCCAGTTCGTATTGCGTCTTGTGTCGCTTGACGCGACCGGAGCCGTCGAAGGCCCAAGCGGACGTACCCCGCGCATAGACATAAACCACCTTCCCGCCGGCTTCTTTCATCTTGTGCTCGATCAGCGTGGCGAGCCGCCGATGCAGCCATTGGTGAAAACGCTGGCGTAAGCTAGAGCGTTTTTTGCCAGCCTTGGGACGCCAGCCCTTCAGGTCTTCCAGCACGATCATGTCAGCACCTTCGGCCAAGGCAAAATCGACCAGTTGGCGTGACGTCTGTTGCGCCATGTTCTCGTTAATGCGCTGCACTTTGCGGTACCACGTTCGGCCAAAGCCTTTTGAC
>NZ_QPIJ01000004.1 GCF_003336665.1 Vreelandella rituensis
GATTGAAGCCGTATCGCGCGATAGCGATGCGGTATGACAAACTCAAACGAAACTACGAAAGCATGGTGGCCTTGGCCTGCGGTTTTTTATGGCTACCCATGTGAAAGGTCAACAGGCCCTACTATTTGCATTATGGAACGATTGGTTCTAAAGTCCAGTCATGACAAGAGGACGCCCCCTAGCATTCAGCCCCGACCAAGCCATTGCCCAGGCAATGCAGGTCTTCTGGGCACAAGGTTACAATAGTGCATCCACTCGCGATTTGCTGGTGGCCATGCAGATATCGCGCAGTAGCCTGTACCAGGCCTTCGGCAACAAGGAACAGCTGTTTCTCGAAGCGCTGCATCGCTACCGCGACAATCTGGTGGCGAGACTAGAGCGGAAGCTGACGGCTTCACCGAGTGCGCTTACCTTCATCGAAGGTCTGTTTCGTGACACCGCCCGGGATGCCTGCAGCGAGCGTGCCGCCCTGGGGTGTCTGATTTTCAATTCCGCCAGTGAATTGGGCCAGCGAGGCGACGTTCCCTCGCGTGAGGCCGCTGTTGCCGTTGCGGCAATTAAGCAGCTTTTTCACCAGGCGGTGCTTCAGGCCCAGGCGGAAGGCGATATCGATGCGAATCGAGATGCAGCCATGCTGGCCAATTACCTGACGCTTTCGATGGCCGGGCTGCGCACGCTACTCAAGAGCGGCGCCAGTGCCGAAGATGCCGGCGGCGCGGTCGAGCAGGTGTTGATAGGACTTCGCTGAAAAATACCTGCACTGAAGAGCGAGAAAAATCACGCTTGAAATAATCCATTTGGTATTTTTGGATCGATTGTTCCATATTTATCATCGCACCATCCAACAACAGCAAGGAAACTACCATGTCAGCCGAATATAAAATGAAGCTAGCACCGCAAACCCTGGATAACGCCGATGCCAAGGCCAAGCCGTTGCTGGAGAAAGCCAACGCCAAACTGGGGTTCGTGCCCAACATGTACCAGGCCATGGCCAAGGCGCCGGGGGTGTTGGATACCTACCTGCACGGTTATGATCTGTTCCGTGAGGAATCAGGCTTTGCCCCGCCCGAGCAGGAAGTGGTGTTTCTCACCATCAGCCGCCTGAATGGCTGCAGCTACTGCATGTCGGCGCACAGCATGCTGGGTGAAAAGGTCTCCCAGGTGCCGTCCGAGGTGATAAAAGCGCTGCGCAATGACCAGCCGATTCCCGATGACCGCCTGGCCGCCTTGAGCCAGTTCACCCAAGTCATGTTCGATACCCGAGGCAAGCCGAACAACGCCGATGTAAAAGCGTTTCTGGAGGCGGGGTTTGAAGAGCCGCATGTGATGCAGATTGTGCTCGCCATGGCGGTGAAGACCCTGAGCAACTACTCGAATCACATCAATCATCCTGAGCTGGATGACGCCTTTGCCGATTACGCCTGGGAAGGTTGAAGATAGCTTGCCCTGACTCGACATTGAGTCAGGGTTATCCTCGTGCCGGCCTACCCAGCTTATTCTCGGAGAATTTCGGTCGGGCGTAGCATCAATGCCGCCAGCGGTGGCAGCGTCAGTTCCAGGCTGGCGACCTGGCCGTGCAAGGGGGTATCGGCGGCTGTCAGTCGGCCCATGTTGCCCAGGTTCGACCCTCCATAGCAGTCGGCGTCGCTGTTGAATATCTCTTCCCAACTCCCTGCCTGGGGTACTCCCAGCCGATAACGGATGCGAGGTATGGGTGTCATGTTGGCGACCACCAATACTGGTTCGCCCGTGGCGCTTATCCGCAGCCAGGCAAAGACGCTGTTGGTATCATCGTTACCCACCACCCACATGAAGCCTTGCGGCTCGCTGTCGCATTCATGCAGGGCGGGTTGTTCCACGTAGAGGCGGTTGAGATCGCCAAGCAGTCGGCGAACGCCGGCATGGCGAGGTTCGCCGAGTAGCGACCAGTCGAGTTCGCGGTCGTGGCTCCACTCGCGCCACTGGCCGAACTCACAGCCCATGAACAACAGTTTCTTGCCGGGCTGGGACCACATGACGGAAAGATAGGCGCGCAGGTTGGCGAATTGCTGCCATTCATCGCCGGGCATCTTGCCGATCAACGATCTCTTGCCATGCACTACCTCGTCGTGAGAGATCGGCAGCACGTAATGTTCGGAAAACGCATAGACCATGGGAAAGGTCATGTCGTGATGCGAATACGAACGATAAATCGGGTCCTTGGCGATGTACTCCAGGGTGTCGTGCATCCAGCCCATGTTCCATTTGTAAGCGAAGCCCAAGCCGCCCTCGGCGGTGGGCTGGGTAACGCCAGGCCAGGCGGTGGATTCCTCGGCGATCACCACCGCGCCGGGGACTTCTTCGGCGACCACATCGTTGAGGTGACGCAGGAAGTCGATCGCCTCGAGATTCTCATGGCCGCCGTACTTGTTGGGAATCCACTCGCCCTCGTTGCGTGAATAGTTGCGGTAGAGCATCGAGGCGACGGCATCGACGCGTAACGCATCGACATGGAAATGTCGCAGCCAGTGCAGCGCCGAGGCCAGCATGAAACCGTGTACTTCACGCCTGCCCAGGTTGTAGATGTAGGTGTCCCAGTCCTGATGGAAACCCTCGAAAGGGTGCTCGTACTCGTACAGGGCGGTGCCGTCGAAACGCGCCAGGCCATGGGGGTCGGTGGGAAAGTGCGCTGGTACCCAGTCGAGAATCACGCCGAGCCCCGCCCGGTGGCACTCGTCGACGAAATAGGCGAAGTCCTTGGGCGTACCGAAGCGTGCGCTGGGCGCAAACTGGCTCAGCGGCTGGTAACCCCAGGAGCCGCCGAAGGGGTGCTCCATGATCGGCAGCAACTCGACATGGGTGAAGCCCATTTCCAGCACATAAGGGATCAAATGCTCGACCATGTCACGCCAGCTGTAGATTTCACCGTTGTCGCCGCCGTGCTTGCGCCATGAAGCGGCATGCACTTCGTAGACACTGATCGGCCGGGTAGGCTGGTGCGACTCGTCGCGTTGCGCGATCCATTCTTCATCATGCCAGACAAAGGGCGTGGTATCGGCGACCACCGAAGCGGTATTGGGTGGGGCTTCGGTGGCCAGAGCCACCGGGTCGGCGCGCAGCCCGAGGGTGCCCTGGGCATCGAGTATTTCGTACTTGTACGACTTTCCCGGGCCGAGGCGTGGGATGAACAATTCCCATACCCCGGCGGGATGACGCAGGCGCATCACATGGCGGCGCCCGTCCCAGTGGTTGAAAGGCCCCACCACCGCGACGCGTTGTGCATTGGGTGCCCAGACGGCGAAACGCACCCCGCTGACGCCGTCCACTTGCATGGGTTGAGCTCCCAGGCAGTGGCCCAAGTCGCGATGGTTGCCTTCACCGATCAGGTAAAGATCCATCTCGCCGAGCAGCAGGCCGAAGCTGTAGGGATCTTCGGTTAGCTGTTCACCGTCGGGCCAGCGGATGCGCAAGATGTAAGGGGCGGCATGCGGCAGCTGGGCAGCGAATAGCCCGGGAATCTGGATGGCCGTCAAGCAGCAGCGAAAAGCCCCGTCTTCACGGTCGAGCACATCGACCCCCAGTGCACCGGGCAGGTAAACCCGCAGCAGACTGGCTTCCTCGGTCTCGTGAATGCCGAGTAGCGAAAAGGGATTGCGGTGCGACCCCTTTACCAGCGCTTCGGCATCGTCCTCCGACAACCACAGGGTGCGATCCAGCATGGGTCTGGCGGTAAAATCATTCATGAGGCTTCTCCCGTGCTCAATTGTTCGACAATGGCGGCCAGCCCACGCAGTGGCACCCCCAGCCAGGCGGGGCGATTGGCGGCTTCGTAGGCGATCTCGTAGGCAGTCTTTTCGAGTACGAATAGATCGACCGCCGCGGCTGCTCCACTGGTTTTCTTCCATTCGTGGGGCATATCGAGCGTGGCCTGCCAATAGGCATTCAGGAACGCCTGGCGTCCCTTGAGCAGGTACTGCTCCGTTACATCGTGGCCGGTATCGGCTTGCGCTTCGGTACCTTCGTGGCCGGTTTGCGCTTCCTCCACCTTGGCGTAGGCGTAAGCGAAGGAGCGCAGCATCCCGGCAACGTCTCTAAGCGGGCTGTCCTTGGCGCGACGTTCCTCCAGGGGCCGGGCCGGCTCGCCCTCGAAGTCGATGATGTAGGCATCACCGTGTGCCACCAGTACTTGGCCGAGATGCAGATCGCCATGAATGCGCGTGATCAGGCTGCCTTCGGCAAGCGCCGCCATCGTCTCGATGGAAGCCAGCAAGCTATCGCGCTGGGCCAGAATTTCATCGGCCAGTTGCTGTTCGGCCTCGTCAGCAGCGCCCTTGTGACGCTCGAGCAATTCCAATGCCTCCTCGACGCGTTCACGCACCCGCTGCGCCCAGAGCTCAACCTGGGATTTATCGGCGATTTTGGGTGCAAAGGCCGGATCGTCGCTGGGCGACGCCAGCACCATGTGCAACTCGCCCAAGCGCCGGCCCAGGGTGATGGTAAAATCTTCAAGCTCATTGAAGGCGCCGTAGCTGGTTTCTTCGCGGCTGGTGTCTCGCCCGCGTTCACTGTCGGCTACCGCTTCACGAATCGCCCGCCCCAGGGTGTTACGGGTCCAGGACCAGGCATCGCCTTGGTTGTCGATGTAGCCTTGCAGGATCATCAGTGTCTGCGGCGTGCCTTGGTCGTCGAAGCGGGTCACCTCACCATGCAAGGGCGCAATATGCGCAAAGCCCCGCACGGTGAGGTAGCGCCCGATTTCCGCTTCGGGATGCAGGCCCGGTTCCAGGCGTCGGAATAACTTGAGGACCAACTGACGATTGATGATCACCGAACTGTTGGATTGCTCCGCAGCCTGTTGCACCACCTCTGGGTGCTCGGGAAGCGCCAGTTCGCTAAAGGCCGTGGTGGGCAGAAAGCGAATTTCACCGGCATCGCATGGCAGACGAGTTTCCTGGCGCATGGCATCGAGCACCGCCAAGGTGAAGGCGTCCAGCGTCAGGGCGTCGGTCAGCAGCCCCACCTCATGGAAACGACGCACCCGCGCCATGGCGAGTTGTTGCGGTAGGGCGCTGGTCTGCTCTTCCTCGCCCAGAAATGCCAACGGTAACTGATAACGCTCGCTGCCCTGGGCGTGTTCGACTTCCAACTCACTGATCAGCAGGGTGTGCTGGCTATGCTCCAAGCGAGCCACGTAGAGCATTTTTACCTGCTTGATGCGCGCCTGCTTGGCGGCGAACCAGCGCCGCTTGGGCAGGTAGTTGGGCAGCGTTTCACGTTCGAGCAACTGCCTGGGTGTCGCCTCGAAAATCTCCTCCAGGCGACGCTTGATGATCAGGGTGACGTAATCCGGCATCGGCTCGGGTACCGGGACGTGCCACTCCGGCATGGCGGTTTCCGGGGCCAGCAGGAACCAGAAGAAACCATAGGGCGGTAAGGTCAGCAGGTAGGGCAGCTTCCCAACCGGCGGGAAGGCGCTACCACCGACCATTTCCACCGGCACCTGGCCGGCGAAAGCGGAAAGGTCGAGTTCCACCGCCTGGGCGGTACGTGCCACGTTGGCCACGCACAGCAGCGTTTCCGTTTCGCCATTGTCCAGCGTCATCTCGCGCAGGTAGGCGAGGATATGTCGGTTGGCCGGGTAGAGTGGACGCATGGTGCCGCGGCTGAAAGCACGGTGCTGGCTGCGCACCACCAGCAATCGCCGCATGTTGTTGAGCAGCGAATGCGAGTCGCGTACCTGGGCCTCGACATTGACGGTCTGGTAGCCGTAAAGCGGGTCCATGATCGGCGGCAGTACCAGGCTTGCCGGATCGGCGCGGGAGAAACCGCCGTTACGGTCCACCGACCACTGCATCGGGGTACGCACGCCGTCCCGGTCGCCAAGATAGATATTGTCGCCCATGCCGATCTCGTCGCCGTAATACAGCACCGGCGTGCCCGGCATCGAAAGCAGCAGGCTATTGAGCAGTTCGATCCGCCGCCGGTCGCGTTCGAGCAGTGGCGCCAGGCGTCGCCGAATCCCCAGGTTGATGCGTGCCCGACGGTCGGAAGCGTAGTGGTTCCAGAGATAGTCGCGCTCCTTGTCGGTGACCATCTCCAGGGTCAGCTCGTCGTGGTTGCGCAGAAAGATCGCCCACTGACAGGTGGCAGGAATTTCCGGGGTCTGGCGCAGGATGTCAGTAATCGGGAAGCGGTCCTCCTGGGCCAGCGCCATGTACATGCGTGGCATCAGCGGGAAGTGAAACGCCATATGGCATTCGTCACCATCGCCGAAGTAGGGCCGGGTATCCTCCGGCCACTGGTTGGCTTCGGCGAGCAGCATGCGGTCGGGGTAGCGTTCGTCGATCACTGCCCGGATCTTCTTGAGAACCACATGGGTCTCGGGCAGATTCTCGTTGTTGGTGCCTTCGCGCTCGACCAGATAGGGAATGGCGTCCAGGCGGAGGCCGTCGACGCCCATGTCGAGCCAGTACGCCATCACCTTGAGCACTTCATCGAGTACCTGGGGGTTGTCGAAATTGAGATCCGGCTGGTGGGAATAGAAGCGGTGCCAGTAGTAGGCGCCGGCCACCGGGTCCCAGCTCCAGTTGGAGGACTCGGTGTCGAGAAAGATGATCCGCGTGCCCGGATACTTCAGATCGGTATCCGACCAGACGTAGAAGTCACGTTCCGGTGAACCCGGAGGTGCCTGTCTGGCGCGCTGGAACCATTCGTGCTGGTCGGAGGTGTGGTTGATGACCAGTTCGGTCAATACCCGCAAGCCGCGCCGATGCGCCTCCTCGATGAAGCGTTGAGCATCCTGAAGGGTACCGTAATCGGGACTGACGCTGGTGTATTCGGCGATATCGTAGCCATCATCGCGACGTGGTGAGGGATAGAATGGCAATATCCAGATCGTGTTCACGCCCAGCTCGACGATGTAATCGAGCTTCTGGATCAACCCCGCGAAGTCGCCGATGCCGTCGTCATTAGCGTCGAAGAACGCCTTGACGTGCACCTGATAGATTACGGCGTCCTTGTACCAGAGGGGGTCGTCGAGGAAATCAATGGCCTCGACGGCGTGTGTTTCGCTGCTGGCATCCATCATTGGGCTTACCCTCCCTGCTTTTTATAGGCACGAATGGATTGGTGGAAGTGGCTAGTGAACCGGGCGAATGCGCCAGATGGCGAACGGCTGATGCCATGGGTCAAGCCGCATCGACTGCCATTTGCCATGCCATGTCCAGCGATGACCACTCATGAGGTCCTCTCCATGCAGGGCGGCATCATCGGGTAACCCAAGCTCCCAGAGCGGCAGCTCGAAGGCGCCTTCCTGGGCCTCGAAGGGGTCGAGGCTGACGGCGACGAGAATGAAGTTGTCGCCTATTGCGGTACGCTTGCCGAAGAACAGTAGCCGGTCGTTGTGTACTGGATAGAAGCGGAGCCCCAAGTGAGTCTGCAGCGCTGGATTCTCGCGGCGGATGCGGTTGAGTTGGGCGATCTCGTAGTTGATGTTGCCGGGTGCGGTGTAATCGCGTGGACGGATTTCGTACTTCTCGGAATTAAGATATTCCTCCTTGCCCGGCACCGGGTCGCCTTCACATAGCTCGAACCCCGAGTACATGCCCCACAACCCCGATCCCATGGTGGCAAGCGCCGCACGAATCAGAAAGCCGGCGCGCCCCGACGATTGCAGAAAGTAGGGGTTGATGTCCGGCGTATTGACGAAGAAGTTGGGCCGGTAACCCTCGCGCAGCGGCGACTCATTCAACTGAGTGAAATACTCGGTCAGCTCCTTCTTGGTATGTCGCCAGGTGAAGTAGGTGTAGCTCTGAGTAAACCCCAACTTGCCGAGGTGCAGCATCATGGCCGGCCGAGTAAAGGCTTCGGCAAGAAAAATCACCGCCGGGTCGCGCCTGCGAATATCGGCGATCAGCCATTCCCAGAAGGGCAGCGGCTTGGTGTGGGGGTTGTCGACGCGAAAGATTTTCACCCCCTCGTCGATCCAGCCCTGCACCACATCGCGCAGCTCGATCCATAGCGAAGGGATGGCGTCCTCGGCGTAGAAGTCGACGTTGACGATGTCCTGGTATTTTTTGGGTGGGTTTTCGGCGTAGCGGATCGAACCGTCAGGCCGCCAGGAAAACCAGCCGGGGTGCTCCTTGAGCCAGGGGTGGTCCGGTGAGCACTGGATGGCGAAATCCAGGGCGATCTCCAGGCCATGCTCGGCGGCCACTTGCACCAGGTTGCGAAAATCCTCGTGGGTACCCAACGCCGGGTGAATGGCGTCGTGGCCGCCCTCGGGGCTTCCAATGGCGTAAGGGCTGCCCGGATCGTTCGGTCCTGGGACAAGGCTGTTGTTGGGGCCTTTGCGATGGGTGCGCCCAACCGGATGGATAGGCGGGAAATACAGCACGTCGAAGCCCAGGTCGCGAATCATAGGCAGCCGTTTGTGCACATCGTTGAAGGTGCCGTGGCGTCCGGGGTCGTCGGTTTCCGAGCGGGGAAACAGTTCGTACCAGCTGGCGAAACGTGCCTTGAGGCGTTCCACTTCCAGCGGGTAACGCGCATCGCTTCGGGTCAGGTGAGGGTGGGCATCCGCTTGGTGCATCAAATGCGCCGTCTCGCTAGCCAGCAACAGGGCGACTCGCTCGGCGTCCTGCTTGAGGATGCCAAAGTGTTCGTGAACGCCGTCGAGCGCTTCCTTTAGTGCGCCTTCACTGCGTTCGGCGGCTTGCTCGATCAGGCGTCTGCCTTCCTCGAGTTCGAGTTCCACCGCCACCCCGGCCTGATTTTTCTTCGAGAGTTCGTAGCGGTAAGTGGCGTAAATGTCCCACCAGGCTTCGATGATAAAGCTGTGCCTCCCCACCCGCTGGGGGGTGAAACGGCCTTCCCAGATGTCCAGGCCCAACGGTTCCACCTGATGCATGGGCTCACGCTGCTGTCGGCCTTGGTCGTCGTGCCAGCAGACCGTAGCGGCCAGCACATCATGACCATCGGCAAAGATTGTTGCCGTAATGTTCACCGGCTCATCAACGATGGCTTTGGCCGCGAAACGTCCATGATCGAGACTCGGCTGTACCGATTCGATAGCGATACGGGGTGCCTGGACGGCTGCCAGTACGTTTTGCTGGTCCTGCTCTTGCATCGGGGCGACGCCCCCGAGTGTTGAATACGGAGGTGAACTCATCACATGCTCCTCTGTAGTAGTTTGGCCTGGCCGGTAAAAGCCCTGCGCCTTGCCTGAGCCGCGTCATGTCTAGGTAGCAAAATCCCTGGCTTTTTCCTGCACCAGTTCCAGCAGGGCCAGTGAACGACCTTCCATCTCATGCACATCACCGAAAGCCTGTTGGAAAGGCGCTTCCTCTGTGGCCCGGCTGGTATCGAGACGGCATCGCCAGCCGCTGCCGCTTGGCGCGTCGGGTAACTTGAAAGCCACTGCGTCGTGGTGGGCATTGAAGATCAGCAGCAAGGTGACATCGGCACCGGCACGTCGAATGCCCGAGGGTTGGGCGCGGCCATCGAGCATTAACCCCAGGGTGCGCGCTTCGGGGTCCTCCCAGCGCTCGACATCCATTTCCTCGCCATCCGGGGCTAGCCAGGTAACTTCCTTGAGCCCCATATCCTCGTTGTACTCACCGCTTAGAAAACGTCCGCGGCGTAGAATGGGGTAGCGCAATCGCAGTGCCGTCACGCGACGCAGGTATTCGATCATCTCGTGGGCATCGCCACTGAGGTTCCAGTCAAGCCAACTGATCTCGTTGTCCTGGCAGTAGGCGTTATTGTTGCCTTGCTGGGTACGCAGCAGCTCGTCGCCCGCCAATAGCATCGGGGTGCCTTGGGAAAACAGGGTGGTAGCCAAAAAATTGCGGATCTGACGCAACCGCAGTTCCTTGATCTCGGGATCGTCGCTGGGGCCTTCCTCGCCGTGGTTCCAGGAGAGGTTATGGTCGTGACCATCCATGTTGTCCTCGCCGTTGGCCTCGTTGTGCTTGTCGTCGTAGGACACTAGGTCGTGGAGGGTGTAACCGTCGTGGGCGGTGACGAAATTGACCGAGGCGAACGGGCGCCGGCCGCGCCGATCGAAGAAATCCGCCGATCCCATCAGTCGGGTGGCCAATTCGGGTAGTTGCCCTTCGTCGCCTTTCCAGAAGGCGCGCACGGTATCGCGGTAGCGGTCGTTCCACTCCGCCCAGCCCGGTGGGAAACCGCCGACCTGGTAGCCGCCAGGGCCGCAATCCCAGGGTTCGGCAATCAGTTTTACCTGGCTGAGAATCGGATCCTGGCGGCAGGAATCAAGGAAACCGCCGCCCTCGTCGAAGCCGTGGTGTTCGCGCCCGAGGATTGTCGCCAGGTCGAAGCGGAATCCATCCACACGCATCTCCGTGGCCCAGTAGCGCAAGGAATCGGTGACCATCTGCAATACTCGCGGATGACTCAGGTTCAGGGTGTTGCCGGTGCCGGTATCGTCGATGTAGTAGCGCGACTCGTCGGGCATCAGACGATAGTAGACGGCGTTGTCGATTCCCTTGAGCGAAAGCGTGGGGCCGAGTTCATTGCCTTCGGCGGTGTGGTTGTAGACCACATCCAGGATGACCTCCAGGCCTTTAGCATGATAGCGTGCGACCAATTCCTTGAATTCATTAATATTGTCACCCGAAAGGTAGCGCGAATGCGGGGCGAAGAATCCCAGGGTGTTATACCCCCAGTAATTGCTAAGGCCCTTTTCAAGCAGGTGCTGGTCGTCGATGAAGGCATGAATCGGCAGAAATTCCACCGAGGACACCCCCAGCGAGCGGATGTAGTTGATTACCTCGTTGACCATCAGCCCGGCGAAGGTGCCGCGCAGTGCTTCCGGCACCGCCGGGTGGCGCATGGTATAGCCGCGTACATGTGTCTCGTAGACAATGGTGTGATCCCAGGGGAGCTGCACCCCGCGTGAACGCCCCCAGGTGAAGGCAGGGTCGAGCACACGACAGCGCGGCATGAAGGGGGCGCTGTCGCGTTCATCGAAACTCAGATCGCCGTCAGGGTGACCGATGGTGTAGCCGAACAAGGCGTCATCCCATTTCAGGTCACCGACGATCTGCTTGGCGTAGGGGTCGAGCAACAGCTTGTTGGCGTTGAAGCGATGCCCTTCCTCGGGCGTGTAAGGCCCATGAACCCGATAGCCGTAAAGCTGGCCGGGACGGGCGTCGGGCAGGTAGCCATGCCATACCTCGTCGGTATATTCCGGTAGCTCGATACGTTCCAGTTCCCGCTCGCCGGATTCATCGAACAGGCACAGTTCGACCTTGGTGGCGTTGGCCGAAAACAGCGCGAAATTCACCCCCAAACCATCCCAGGTGGCTCCCAATGGGAATGACGAGCCTTCATGTACCCTAGATTGCCGCATGACGCTGGGGGACTCCTCGCTGGTAACGGTTTTTTCGCTTTCCTGTGAGGCTTGGCTTGTTTTCATCACATGCATCCTTGGCCCGATAGGGCACTCCCGGCGTGTCTAACTAGGGTCCGAGGCCTTGGTGGTTTTGGTCTTCTTCGCCGTTTTAGGTTTTTGATCCGCTTTCGTGGCTTTAGCCGTTTTTGTGGCTTTTTTTGCTGTTTTTGCAGGCTTTTGGGTGGTTTTGGCGGTGGTGTCGCTCTTGCGAGTCCGCGTGCGAGCGGCTGTCTTGCCCGGCACTTGGGTGGTATCCGTCTCGTTGGTCGGGGTCAGGGTATCGTCGCTACGCCGCGGGCGGCGGGTACGCCTTACCGTGGCGGAATCCTCCGGTAGCGGCTCCATCGCCCCTGGTGGTGGCTCGGCTGATGGCGGTGCCTGTTGCGGATGGCCGCGATCCTGTACCGGGACGTCCGTGCCCGCCATCTTGTCATCGCGAAAGGGCGTCTCATCGAAAGAAGGCTCGCCATCGGGGGGCTCCAACGGCAGGCGATTCTCATCAATGCCCACTTCATCCTCTTCCAGGGGCAATTCATCCTCCAGAATCGGCGCCTCATCAAGGGGCTCACCCACCTCTTCCAGAGTGGCATCGGTACCCGCTACTCGTTCGGTGGCGACAATTTTCAATGCCATGTCCCAATGGCGCTGTTGTTGCCCCTCGGGGCGCCCCTCGGACTCCCATATCTTGTAGGCCAAGTAACGTACACGCTCGGCTTCACTCATTTCGTCAGCCATATCAATTCTCCCAAGGTTGCTCGTTTCAATGTAGAAAAGACGTTTCCCGATCTCTAGCGGCCAAGGCATCGTCACGTAGAAAAATCCCGACGGGCAGCTGCGCCAGAAGTGTGGTGGCTGGAATCTCGCTCTCGCTTATCGCCAGGCTGGCGTGAGTCAGCACTTCCCGCCAGGTGCCCTGCAGCTCAGGAGTCAGCTGCAGCCGGGTGTTGCCCCAACGTTGCGGCGGGATATGCGGTTGCTGGGCATCGCCCAGCAGGCCGCCCGGGAGCCGCGGCACTACCACCAGCAGCTGTTGCCCGGCGTGGCTGCGTGTGAAAGCCAGAAGGTTGGTGGCGTTTTCCCCAGCCGTCGCTATCTCACGATAGTTGCCTTGAGCGAATAGCGCAGGCTGATGTTGTCTGAGCGCCAGCAGTCGGGCGATGACCGCCTGCTTTAAGCGTCCATCGCGCCAATCAGGCAGGGCGTCAAGCGGTGTCGGCTTCTCGGCCAATGCCGCCTGGCGTGCGGCATGATCCACAGGGCGTCGGTTGTCGGGGTCGACCAGGCTGTAGTCCCAGAATTCGCACCCCTGGTAGAGATCCGGCACGCCGGGAACGGTGAGTCGCAGTACCGTCTGGGCCAAGCCGTTGATCGCCCCGGGAAGGTCGAGCGCTCTCGCCGCGCCGGCGAGCGAGTCACGCAGCATCGGTTCTGCCAGCAAGCCTTCGAGAAACTCACGGCAGGCCGCCTCGTAGGCTTCGTCCGGCCACAGCCAATGGCTATGCAATTTGGCTTCACGCAGGGCTTTTTGCTGCCATTGGGCGAGACGCTGGGTAAAGTCCCGCATGCCGTTGGCGTCCTGAACTTCCAAGGTCGGCGGCCAGGCACCGAGCAGCAACTGAAAGACAATCAATTGGTCGCCGGGCGAGGGAGCAAGTCCGCTGGTTAGCGCTCGGCGCAGCGGTGTGGCCAACCGCCGCCAATGCTCGACCTGATCGCTGAACGGCTTGGCGCGCTCACTGAGCGCGGCCAGCCGGGCGCGCACGTCCTCGCCGCGCTTGTGGTCGTGGGTCGCGGTGGTCACCATGCCGAGAGGAAAGTGGCGAGCGCGCCAGGCGTTCGCTGCATGAAAATGCTCGGGGGAATGACTGAAGTGCTCGCCATCGAAGCCCACGTCATTGCGCGAGATCAGCACCGCGCTCCGGTACCCGGCGGTGTCTTCCACCGCCTTGGCGGCGACCGGCGAAGTGAGCTGCTGAAAACGCACGATGGCCCGCTGGCGCAGCCGGCGTTCCTGGTTATCCTCGCAGTCACTTGGCGCTTCACCGCCCAACCAGGCGTCGATACAATCGAGAACCCATGCATCCGGAGGACTAAGCTCCTTGCGAGCTCCCGCCATTGCCTGGGCGAAGAAAGGTTCGTCTACGTCGGGGCGGCCCGCGTCATCGGCATAGGTGCGATAGATCGGAAAATGCGCGATCAGTGCCTTCAGCGCCCGTCGAATCGCCGCCAGGGTGATATCGCGGCTTTCCAGCCGCGAGCGGGCAACGGCGTGCAGCGCTCGTGCGCAGGCGTCGTATTCACTGACCAGAATAGACGTGAGTATTTCGCGCCGCGCCAGGCGTACCTCGCCAAGAAAGTCAGGGTCGCGACCGCTGACCTCATGCCACAGCGCCCGCAGAGGCTCGGCCCCCGCCGGGTCATGCTGTACCCCGGAGACGTGGTTCATGAACTCGTAACCGCTGGTGCCATCCACGCCCCAGTCGCGATGCAGCCTCTCCTCGGCACCCAGGATCTTTTCTACATAGAGAACGACAGGGTGCGGGGCATCGGCGGGGCGCTTTTCCTGCAAGGCGTCCAGGCGGTCGCGCAGGCGCAGGCAATAGCCGCAGGGGTCGGCCAACCCGTCGACATGGTCGACCCGCAGGCCGTCCACCCAACCCGCTTCGACTAGACGTAGCGGCAGGGCGTGCGTGGCCTCGAAGACTTCGGGCAGCTCGACGCGCAGCCCTCCCAGCTCGGTAACGTCGAAGAAGCGCCGCCAGTTGATTTCGTCGGAGGCGGTTCGCCACCACGCCAGGCGGTAATGCTGACGTTCGAGCAAGGCATGCAGACGGATGGCCCCCTCGGGGGTGGTGCCATCGAATTGCGCCAGGGCCTCATCAAGCGCTTGGCGAGCCGGGGGATCGTCGACAATCAGGCGTAGCCGATGGCGAATCTCGTCAACGGCGGTATAGGCGTCATCACGCTGCTGCAGCGCATCGAATTGCACCGCCAGATCCCATAGCGAATCATGCTCGGCAAGGCGCAGGATGTTGCCGTAATGGCGAGGGTCGATGGGGAAGCGATGCTCGTGATAGGCGAGGTGGAAACTCACCACTTGCGGCACGTAGCGCAGCGTCAATTCCCCTGACTGGAGTATCTCGGCATAAGGCGCGCCGAGAAACGGAACCAGCAGCTTCCCGGTGAGCAGGGGGTCGGGAGAACACCAGTCGATGTCGAAGAATTCGGCATAGGGACTGTCGCGACCCCAGGCCAGTACCTCCTGCCACCAGGGGTTTTCCGAGCCGCCGACCGCGACATGGTTGGGCACGATATCCAGTATCAATCCCATGCCGTTTGCGCGTAGCCGTGTCACCAGGCGCTCCAGCGCCGCCTCACCGCCAAGTTCAGGGTCTATGCGGGTCGGATCGATGCCATCGTAGCCATGCGGGGAGCCGCTTCGCGACGTCTGTAACGGCGAGGCATAAAGGTGGCTGATGCCCAGGGCGGCGTAGTAGTCCACCCAGCGTTCCGCGTCATCCAGGGTGAAACCGGCATGAAATTGCAGGCGGACGGTCGCGCGGATTTCATTCATGAGCCGACCTCCGCTGGCGCGCCAGTTCACTGAGCCGATGGCGAACTTCATCCGATGCCAGGAGGACGTCGGCATCGGCCGTCCAGCGTCTTCGCCAGTTGGGATGCTCAGTGATGGTACCCGGCAGGTTGGCCTGCTCTTCGAGCCCCAGGGCGTCTTCCACCTGGAGCAATACCAAGGGGGCGGGTGTGCGCCCCAAATGGCGGGCGCAGGCATCGAGTACCTGGGAGGCGGGAATGTCGGAGGCTTCCAGCGTTCTGGTCAACGAGCCGTGGCAAAGCAGCCCCAGGGCGCTTGCGAGCTTGGCGCGTTCCCGGCGACGTTCACCTTGCTCGCTTTCGGCACTTTGTGTCTCCTTGAGCAGCCCCAGGCGGCTGCGCCATTCGATGTCGCGGCCCGCCCACCAGCCGGCGACGGTGGGAAGATCATGCGTGGAGGTGGTCGCCATGGCCTCGGCGGACCAGTCGCCTGCCGGCAGGAAAACATCATCGTTTTCATCCAGCTCGAACCACAGCACCTGCATGCCCAGGATGCCGTGCGCGGCCAGGCGTTCACGAAAGCCCGGGGCGACGGTGCCCAGATCCTCGCCGATGACGATGCCGCGATGGCGCCGTGATTCCAGCGTCACCAGGCGCAGCATGTCGTCAAACGGATAACACAGGTAGCCGCCTTCGGTAGGCGGAGCGCCATGGGGAATCAGCCACAGACGCATCAGACCGAGAATGTGGTCGATACGCAGCCCGCCTGCGTGGGTAAAGGCGTTACGCAGCATGTCGATGAAGCTGCGAAATCCCGAATGCACCAGGCCGTAGGGTGAAAAGGCGGCCAATCCCCAGTCCTGGCCATAGACGTTGAGAAGGTCGGGAGGCGCGCCGATCGAGACACCTTCCAGCATTTCGGACTGGCGGCTCCATGTCTGGCTGCCCGCGGCATCAGCGCCTACGGCCAGGTCGGCGATCAGCCCGATCTTCATGCCCGCATCGCGGGCCGATTTCTGGGCGTGAGCCAACCCCCGATCCGCGACCCACTGCAAAAAAGCGTGAAAACCTACTTCCTGAGCGTGGGCTTCAGCGAAGCGCTTGACGTCGGGGTTGGCGGGGTCGCGCAGTGCCTGAGGCCAGTCACGCCAGTCGCCCGGCCCGAACTCCATCTGCAGTGCCTCGAAACGGCAATGATCTTCCAGCAAGCTGCCGCCTGCCTGACGAAACGCCGCCAGATTCTGGCGCAGTACTTGCGCCTCGCTATCCTGGCGGGCCATCAGGTCATCGTAGAGCGTTCGCAGCCAGGCGAGTTTGGTGCGTGCGGCGGCGGGCCAGTCGAGATAGTCTTCTGCTTCCAGTCGACGCATTCGCGCTTCAAAATCGCTTTGTGACTCGGCCTTTTTCACCGCGGCCTTGCCGAGTAGAAGCTCGGGGGAGCCGTAAAGCACGTTATGCAGCAAGCGGCTGGAAGGCGAGTAGGGGCTGTAACGCTCGGGGTCGGCGCTGAACATGGCGTGAGTGGGGCTGATCGCCAGCGCCGCGGCTCCCTGTTCCGCCGCGCGCGCGGCGAATATTTCCAAGGTCAGGGCATCACCGATCCCACCGTCACCAGGGCGGTGCAGGGCGTAGAGTTGTGCGGTGAGTCCCCATAGGCGTGGACTAGCGTCGGCGACCGCATCCTTGGGTGAAAAACATTGCGCCGGAGCGACGGCCAAGGTTATTTCGACGTTGGCGATTTGCAGCCGATGATAGCCAATTTCTGCAACAGCGGGCAGGCAATCGGGTTTTTCAAGCCACCCCTCATGGCGACCACCACGTTCAAGGAACAGGGTGAAGGGAGTGCCGGGCGTTAGTGGTGAAGGCAAGGCCACCGAATAACCGCTGTCGGCGGTAATCAGCGGCGGCCATTGCTCGGGGCCTTCGGGTTCGTTCAAGCACTTCAGGCGTTGCAAGCTGTCACGCATGATCGGCTCGTCATCGGCGGGAAAGCCGAGGATCGAAAGCAGCCTGCGTTGGCGCTCTTCAGGTAGCTGTTGGCGTTCGCCATCGCTGTCTTCCCATTCCAGGAGCAAACCGGCCGCCATGGCGACTTGTCTCAGCGTATCGTTCATACACTCATTTCCTCTTCTCCTGGATTGTGGTGCAGCCAGGCGGCGCCACAGCGTGGTGCCAAACGTCCGCTTTGTGCCGCTAGCGCCACGCCTTGCCGGGTTTCATGCAAATGCCGACCGACGCCGAAACCGGACGTCGCCACCGGCTCATCGCTCAGGTTGAGCGCTATGCTCAATTGGCTGCCGTCGTTCATCCGCCAGCGGGCGACGACGGCTTTTTCGCCCAGCACCTCCGCTCCCAGCGCCATGGCACCTTCCAGGCGTGGCAGTATCTCCCGGTGGCGCAGCGCCAGCAGGGTGCGATAACGCTCAAGGCAGGCGGCGTGGGGAGGCGTTTCGCGGGCGTCGAAATCGGGAACCGAGTCCTCGAAGGTCTGGCGCGCGTTGGGGTCGGGAATTCGCTCGCGGGTTCTTGCGTCGCGAAAGGCGCTGAAATCGGCGAATTCCGCACGCCGCCCCTCACGAACCGCTTGGGCGAGTTCCTCCTTGTGCTGGGTAAAAAACAGGAAGGGCCGCCTGGAGCCCCATTCCTCGCCCATGAACAGCAGCGGTACCATCGGTGAAAGCAGCAGCAGAAGGGTGGCGGCCTCGAGCGCCTCGGGGTCGGCGAGCACAGTCAACCGCTCGCCAAGGGCGCGATTGCCGGTCTGGTCGTGATTCTGCAAGAACGCCACGAAGGCGGTAGGCGGCAGGTGGCCGCTGGGCTCGCCGCGGGAATGGCCGTGGCGTGACTGCTGGCCCTGATAGATGAAGCCCTCACTCAGGCAGCGGGCCAGGCGTGACGTGGCGTCCTCGACGAAATCGGCATAGTAGCCTTCGTGTTCACCGGTCAGCAGCACATGCAGAACGTTGTGCCAGTCGTCATTCCACTGGGCGCTGTACTGCCGAGGGTTGAGCAGGCTCGCCGCGTTGCCCTCGTTCTCAAGCACCAGGTGCAGATGGCGTTCCGGTGCGCTGCGTGCGCGTATTTCCTCGGCCATCTCGGCCAGGAAGTCGTGCTCGCTGATGGCATGCACCGCATCGAAGCGCAAGCCGTCCAGCCGGTACTCCTTAAGCCACATCAGGGCGTTGTCGATGAAATACCGACGTACCATGGGCTGGCGAAAGTCGATGGAAGGTCCCCAGGGCGTGATCAGATCGTCACGAAAGAAGGGGGCGGCATACTGGCCGAGGTAGTTGCCGTCCGGCCCGAAGTGGTTGTAGACCACGTCGAGAAACACCATCAGACCGAATCCGTGAGCCTCATCGATCAGCGCTTTCATGGCGTCAGGGCTGCCATAGGAGGCCTCCACCGCGTAGGGCAGCACGCCGTCGTAGCCCCAGTTGCGTGCCCCGGGAAATTCGGAGACCGGCATCAGTTCGATGGCGGTGACGCCAAGCTCGACAAGGTAAGGTAGGCGTTGGCGCACGCCGTCGAAGCCGCCCAGGGTGCCGATATGCAATTCATACAGCACGGTTTCGTGCCAGGGGCGGCCCTGCCAGGCAGTGTTTCGCCAGACATAATGCTGGGGATCAATCACCAGGCTCGGCCCGTCAATGTCACCGGCCTGGGCGCGGGAGGCCGGGTCGGGTATCCGGGTGCCGGTTTCGTCATCACCGCTGAACACCCGGTAACGGTAGCGAGCACCATGGCCGCATGACGCTTCGATCGAGAAACATCCATTGCCTGCCTCAGACATGGCCATGCTCGGTCTCCCTTCGATTTCAAGCCGGACGGCATGTGCACTAGGCGCCCACAAAGCGAAGCGCGTTCGTCCTTCGCTGATGACCTGGGCACCGAAGGTAGGCTGGCACTCGGCTCCTTTAAACTGGGCTGCTTGAGACCTGTCTCGTTGAAACATGGCTCATCTCATCTCTTCAGTGGATCACTTGCGTCTTTTCGCCTTGCTTTTCGAGCACCTGCTGGTACAGCCTGTTATAAGGCTCGATCGACTGCCGCCAGTGATAGCGGCCCATCATGGCGGCGCCGCGCATGGCATTGAACAGCTCGGTCGACTTGAAAACGGTGAAGGCTCGCTGAATGGATTTCATGTAACTGCTGAACTCCATGTCATTGAACAAGAAGCCGGTCACGCCATCCTCGATGGTGTCGGCCAGGCCGCCGGTACGGTAGGCGATGGGTAATGAACCGAAACGTTGGGCATACATCTGGCTCAGACCGCATGGTTCGAACCGTGAAGGCATCAGCAGAAAGTCACTGCCGGCAAAGAGGCAGCGGGCTTGATACTCATCGAAACCGATATAGGCGGCGATGGCGCCCGGAAAACGTGCTGCCAGCTTGCGTAGTGCCTCTTCCACGTGGTGCTCGCCAGAGCCCATGAAAATGATCTGGCCACCCGCATGAACGATGGTCTTGGCCGCCTCTATGGTCAGGTCCAGCCCCTTTTGATGTACCAGGCGAGACACCACGGCAAACAAGGGGCCTTGCCCAGCCGCCAGGCCGAAGTGGCGTCTTGCGTAATCGGCGTTGACGCGCTTGCCTCGCCAGTCGTTGTAGGAGAAAGCCTGGGCAAGGTGGATGTCGGTACGCGGATCCCAGGAATCGTCAATTCCGTTGGGAATGCCGCACAACTGCTCAGCCTCCGCCTTGCAGCGCAGTAGACCATCCAGCCCGCAGCCGAAGTCAGGTGTGGTGATCTCCTGGGCGTAGGTCGCGCTGACGGTGGTGACGTGCGACGCATAGACGATCCCGGCTTTCATGAAAGAAAGGTTGCCGTAAAACTCGACCCCTTCGATATGAAACGCCTCTTCGGGAATGCCCAGCATTTCGCAACGCGAGGCATCGAATAGGCCTTGATAGGCGAGGTTGTGGATGGTGAATACGCTGGGCACCGACGCTCCCTGCCAGTGCAGATAGCCCGCCGTCAGGCCGCACTGCCAATCGTTGAGGTGCAACAGTTGCGGCTGCCAGCCCAGGCCGGCATTGCCCAGGGCGATATCCGCGGCGGCACGGGACAATCTGGCGAAGCGGATGTCATTGTCATCCCAGCCTTCATCCTGTCCATCGCCATAGCCGCTCGAACCCCTACCGTAGGGCGTGCCTTCACGTTGATAAAGCTCGGGACACAACAGCACATAGATGATCAGGCCGTCGTCACAGGTGATTTTTCCGATATCGCAGGCCGGTAGACCCGCAAATGCGGCCAGATGACCCACCGGTTCGATCTGATGTTCGGATTCAATCATTTCTCGGTAAGCGGGAATCAACACTCTTACGTCATGATGCGTTGCGAGCGCTCTAGGTAGTGCCGAGGAGACATCGCCCAGTCCCCCGACCTTGACGAAATCGGCAATCTCGGACGTGACAAAAAGTATCCGTTGGGGAGATTCAAGCGTCTTTTCAGGCGGTTGTTTAACGTTGCGGTTAACAATGCTCTTGCTGTGCTTTCGAGTACCGTGCTCTTGATAACCATGCTTTAGAGCTTCGCGAACAGGCCCCTCACTAGTAAGAGGGGCAATAGCAACCGGGGAAGTAGCAATAGGGGCATCAATGGCACTTGAGTCAATTTGTACGACATCATCCGAGATGCTTGGGTTTAGATTACGTTTAGTGGTGGTAATGTCATGCAAAGCCACATTGCCCATGTTTGACCTCCCTGGAGTTATCATGGTCGACGATGCCTATTAGTTAGTAGGCTAGGCATCGTTTAATGCTGATTTCACTATGCATCCTGCGTTTGGCAATCCTGCCATAGGCTCTGCGTCGAAAAGCGCTAGTACACAGGTATAGTCGAATAATCATAGGTTGGCTAAGCAGGGGGCACTATAATTTAGATTAATTAAAAGGCTGTAAAGAAAGATAAATAAAGAGATGCAGGGAGAAGGGGTGTTGGAACTTCCTGTTTTGGCTATTTATTAATTGTTTCATTGTTGTATTTTAAGGAAGTTATTTATTTTTCTGTATAGCTAAACTTTTTGGTTAGTTAAAAATCATTATTTTTAACTAAAAAGTTTGAGGTTTTTGATAGAGGGGTATTCAAGGAAGAGTAATTCAAGGAAGAGTTTTGGTGCCCGCATCGTGGGTCACAACGGTGCCTCACGATGCGATGCTGTGCTATTTCAATTGGGTGATCTCAAGTGCGCTACTTCAGTTTCGCCACTTCAGCTACTTAATTCGGTTACGAGTGCCTCGGCGAAGGTTTACGTGGTACCGCTGCCTCCCATATCCGCGGTGACCATGTCGCGCCGCGTTTCCAGCACGGTACGAATGGCCGCCCGGATGGCGCTGCCTTTTTCCACCATGCCCAGGTGGTCGAGCATGTCGGCTGCCGCGAGCAACAAGGCGCAGGGGTTGGCCATGTTCTTGCCGGCAATATCGGGTGCCGAGCTGTGTACCGCTTCGAAGATTGGCGATTTCCCGGGCGACGTCCAGTCCAGCCCAGCCCATGGTAACGAAAGACACCGTCAGCTCACATTCTGCATAGGGCTTAACATGTGTCGTCTTAACATGCGTCAATCTGACATGTGACGACCGAGCACGAGATCTGGGTGGGATGGTGTTCACCTGCTAGGCTGTGCTGTAAGCCTAAGCGTATGCAGGGAGAGTCATCATGACGTTCAGGACGCATGTTCTCAGGATTTTTTCGATTTCCTTGGGCTTCCTGTTACTGGGTACCATCCTGCTGGCTTGGCAAGCGCTCGCTCAAACTCAAACAGCTGAGCGCCAGGCGCTACTTTTGACGGTGGAAGGGGCAATCGGCCCCGCGACCAAGGATTATTTCGAGCGTGGCTTGCGAACTGCCCGGGAACGGGGCAGTGAGGTGATGATCGTGCAGCTCGATACCCCCGGCGGCTTGGTGGAAACTACCCGGGACATGATTCGGGAAATGCTGGGGTCGGATATTCCAGTGGTGATGTATGTCTCGCCCAGCGGGGCAAGAGCGGCCAGTGCCGGGACTTACCTGCTTTATGGCAGCCATGTGGCAGCGATGGCGCCCGCGACCCACCTGGGTTCCGCCACGCCGATTCAGATGGGTGGGGGCCTTCCCGGCATGAGCGAGCGGCCCGATGAGGGTGACCTTGAGGATGATGCCACGGGCGATGAGGATACCCCGACCGATACACCCCGCCGAGGCGGTGACGCCATGGAACGTAAGGTGCTGGAAGATGCCGTCAGCTTCATTCGCAGCCTGGCCGAGCGCCACGGACGTAATGCCGACTGGGCGGAGCAAGCCGTGCGCGAAGCCGTCAACCTGACCGCAAGCGAAGCGCTGGAACAAGAGGTGATCGATGTGGTGGCAAACGACTTGTCGGAGCTACTGGCGAAAATTGACGGTCGTGAAGTGGTCATGCATGACGGTGAGCGTATTCTGCAAACCGCGGGTCTTGCGATTGATCGTTTCGACCCGGATTGGCGTACCCAATTGCTGGCGATTATCACCAACCCCAACATCGCCTATTTTCTGATGATTATTGGGTTTTATGGGTTGCTCTTCGAGCTTTCCAGCCCCGGCAGCCTGTTTCCCGGCACCATCGGTATCATCTGTCTGCTATTAGCGTTGTTTGCTTTTCAAGTGTTGCCTATCAACTACGCGGGGCTAGCACTGATAGTGGTCGGGCTGGGATTGATCGTGGGTGAAGCCCTGATGCCTAGCTTCGGTATTTTGGGCGTTGGAGGCATTGCGGCCTTCGTGTTCGGCTCCATCATATTGATGGATGCTGAAAATTTACGTGTCTCGTTGCCCATGATCGCTGGGGTGGCGTTGCTGGCCGCAGCGGTGATGCTGTGGACGGCAACACGCTTCATCGGGCTCAAGCGACAACCGGCGCATACCGGCCAGGAACAGTTGGTCGGCCATGAGGCGGTAGTGCTGAAGGACTTTGAAGAGCATGGCTATGTACGCCTGGAAGGCGAGCGCTGGCATGCGCGAAGTCAAACGCCGCTGAGCCAGGGCCAGACAGTTAAAGTGGTTCGCGTCGAGGGCTTGACGCTGCATGTCGAGCCGGCGTGAAACAAGCGAGCAGATGTTCTTCAAGCAAGCAGGAAGCAGTCAATCAGCGAGGAGCCAAGACATGATCATTTCCTATCTAGTACCGGTCGTTCTGCTGTTGATGCTGATAGCGGCCTCGATTCGTATCTTGCCCGAGTACAAACGCGGGGTGGTGTTCTTCCTGGGTCGCTTTCAGACGGTCAAGGGGCCGGGGCTGTTCTTTATCGTGCCGGGCATTCAGAAAGTGGATGTGGTGGATCTGCGCACCGTTACCATGGACGTGCCTGAACAGGATGTGATTTCCAAGGATAACGTCACGGTAAAGGTCAATGCGGTGCTGTATTTTCGCGTGGTCGACCCGGAAAAGGCGATTATTCAGGTGGAAAATTTCACCGTGGCCACCAGCCAACTGGCCCAGACCACGCTGCGCTCGGTTCTGGGTAAGCATGACCTGGACGAAATGCTGTCCGAGCGGGATAAGCTCAACGATGACATTCAAGAGATTCTCGACATTCAGACGGAAGCCTGGGGCATCAAGGTCGCCAACGTGGAGATCAAGCACGTCGACCTGGATGAGAGCATGATCCGGGCGATTGCCCGCCAGGCTGAAGCCGAGCGTGAGCGGCGTGCCAAGGTGATTCATGCCGAAGGTGAGCTTCAGGCATCAAAGAAACTGGTCGAGGCGGCCAATGTGATGTCGGAAAACTCTGCTGCCTTGCAACTGCGTTACCTCCAGACCATGAGCGACATGAGTACACGTAATTCCTCGACGATCTTTTTCCCGTTGCCCATGGATGTCATGGAGGTATTCAGAGACATGAAACAGCACGCTGACGCCCGCAAGACGACACCGGAACAATGAGCCAGGCGCTTTCGCGCCGCCAGCAAGGGTGGTTGATGACCGCCGGCGGTGCGCTGATAATTTCCCCTGATGCACTATTGATCAAGCTGATCGCCCTGCCGGACCAGGATATCCTGCTGTGGCGAGGGTTGCTCACAGCCCTGGGGTTCTCCTTGATTGTCTATGCCCGGCATCGGGCGGGGTTTTTTGACGCTTATCGGCGTTGCGGCATGACCGGGATCGGCGTGGCCGTGCTTTTCAGTTTCTCGACTTTCGGTTTCGTGCTGGGAAACCAGTACACCAAGGGCGGCAATGTACTGATTATTCTGGCCAGTGCGCCGTTGATAGCCGCGGTACTTTCCCGAATGTTTCTAAAGGAACATCTGCCTCGGCGAACCTGGGTGGCTATCTTCTTGTGTCTATTGGGAACCTCCTTGATCGTACTCGACGATGCCGGAGCCGGTTCCTGGATAGGCAATGGTTTTGCTTTGTTGGCAGCGACTGCTTTGGCCGCCAATTTCACCTTATGCCGTACTCGCCCGGGTGTCGATATGAGCCCGATGCTGACCCTGGCAGGGCTGATCGTGGCATTGGTGGCGTTCGTTATCAGTGGTTTCGGAGCATCGCTGACGGTGCCTTCTCCCGAGAGCATGGTGTGGCTGGTGGTGCTGTGTCTGGCACTTTTACCGCTAGGGTTCACCTTGATCCAGCGTGGCCCGTTATACCTGCCCGCCGCCGAAGTCGGGCTTCTGATGCTGATGGAAGTGGTGGTCGGTACGCTGTGGGTATGGTGGATATTGGCCGAACGCCCCTCGGCACTGGCATTTATGGGTGGCGCGATAGTATTGGGTACGCTGTTGGTGAAAGGGCTGATGGAGCGTCGGCTTGAACGTAGCAGGATAACCGCGCTGAAAAGCCCACAAGAAACGCTAAAGCAAGGACGTGCCGTTTGTTGAACGTTGTTTTATAGAAATATTGTTTTATCGAAACCTTGTTTTATCGACTTGGCCACGCTTGGGATGAACTCAACGGCGATTACTGCTAGAATCCGCCTTCATCTTGTCGAGATAAATAGACTAAAGTCTCATTATCTCGGCGTGGTATTCCACCTCCGTTCAACGATTGGACCCTTTGATGATCGCCTCTAGTCCACCCTAGCGCTAAGCCCCCCTCGCGTGCCTTGCACGTTCCGATGACGGAGTTCCCTTGCGTAATTCCTTGCTCATCGATACTCCCTAGTCGCTTAACCATGTAGCAGCTTAACCATGTAATGACGTATGGATTCACTCCGTATCGTTGACTGCATTTCAGTAGCGCCAAGGACTTGGCTCGGCCTCGTCAATACTCTTCGCCTTCTTCAGAGGGCCTCGATGCGCCTGCTGTTTGCTGCGTATGAATTTCGGCGCCCCACAACCCAACGGAACCGCAAATGATCCAATCCTTCAAGCAATCCTGGCTATCGAATCTCAAGGGCGACACGCTCTCGGGCATCGTCGTGGCGCTGGCGTTGATTCCCGAAGCCATTGCCTTCTCCATCATTGCGGGTGTCGACCCCAAGGTGGGTCTTTACGCCTCTTTCGCCATCTGTGTGATCATCTCTTTCACCGGCGGACGTTCCGGGATGATTTCCGCGGCCACCGGCGCGATGGCGCTTCTGATGATCACCCTGGTCAAGGAACACGGCCTGGAATACCTGCTGGCGGCGACCCTGCTTACCGGGGTGCTCCAGATTATCGCCGGCTACCTGAAACTGGCCGATCTGATGCGTTTCGTCTCGCGCTCGGTGGTCACGGGCTTCGTCAATGCCTTGGCGATCCTGATTTTCATGGCGCAGCTGCCGGAGCTGACTAACGTGACCTGGCATGTGTATGCCATGACACTGGCCGGCCTGGGCATTATCTATCTGTTCCCCTATGTACCGGTGCTCGGCAAAGCCATTCCCTCGCCGCTGGTATGCATCGTGGTACTGACTGCCGTCTACATGCTGACCGGCATGGATATTCGCAGCGTCGGTGACATGGGCGAGTTGCCGGACAGCCTGCCGATCTTCCTGTGGCCGGACGTACCGCTTAACCTGGAAACCCTGATGATCATCCTGCCGACGGCTCTGATGCTCACCGTGGTGGGTCTGCTTGAATCGATGATGACGGCGACGATCGTCGACGACCTGACCGATACCAAAAGTGACAAGAATCGCGAGTGCAAGGGCCAAGGCATCGCCAACATCGGTTCCGGCTTGATAGGCGGCATGGCGGGTTGCGCGATGATCGGCCAGTCGGTGATCAACATCAAGTCAGGCGGTCGCCGCCGCTTGTCGACGCTGATCGCCGGGGTCGCGTTGCTGCTGATGGTGGTGTTCCTCGCTGACTGGGTCTCCCAGATCCCCATGGCCGCCTTGGTCGCGGTGATGATCATGGTGGCCATCGGTACCTTTAGCTGGGAGTCGATCCGCGACCTGAAAAAACATCCCATGAGCACCAATATGGTGATGGTGGCGACGGTGGTCGTGGTGGTGTTCACCCATAACCTGGCGTTCGGCGTCTTTGTCGGTGTGCTGCTTGCCGCCATGAACTTTGCCAACAAGGTCGGCAATATCCTGTATATCGATTCCAAGGCAACCGATGAAGGCCGTGCCCGAGAATATCAGGTAGTGGGCCAGGTATTCTTTGCTTCCTCCGAGCATTTCGGTGGCGCTTTCGACTTCAAGGAAAGC
Source organism: Vreelandella rituensis (assembly GCF_003336665.1). Classification (GTDB taxonomy): domain Bacteria; phylum Pseudomonadota; class Gammaproteobacteria; order Pseudomonadales; family Halomonadaceae; genus Vreelandella; species Vreelandella rituensis. The sequence goes on from NZ_QPIJ01000004.1 coordinate 26,546, forward strand.
CTCGACAAGGTCACCATCAATCTGTCACGTGCGCATTTCTGGGATATTACCGCCGTTCAGACGCTGGACCGGGTGGTGATCAAGTTCCGGCGTGAGGGTACCGAAGTCGAGCTGGTCGGCCTGAACGAAGCCAGCGCCACCATCGTCGACCGTTACGCGGTACATGATGACCCCGAAGCGGTGGAAAAACTCATGGGCGGCCACTAAATGCTTGAATCAATGAGGAGTGCAAGATGACCGAACAGGTAATGGCCGCGATTGACGGCTCTCAGTTTTCAGAAGGGGTCTGCGATTACGCTGTCTGGGCAAGTCAGGCGCTGGAGACCCCTCTGACGTTTCTGCACGTGGTGGATAACCACTCGCAAACCACGCCGCAACATAATCTCTCGGGGAACCTGAAGCTGGGCGCACGAGAAAAACTGCTGAAAGAGCTTTCCGACCTGGACGAGCAACGCGCCAAGGTGACCCGCGAGCAGGGCCGGTTGATGCTGGAAGCGGCCCAAGCCAGGGCTGTGAAAGGTGGTGTGACCACGTCAACCACGCGTCAGCGTAACGGCACCCTGGTGGAAACCCTGGTCGAACTGGAGGATGAGGTTCGCCTGCTGGTGGTGGGCAAGCGTGGTGAAACCGGGCATCAAACCAGTGGCCATCTGGGCTCCAACCTGGAGCGGGTGGTGCGCGAAATGCACCGCCCCATTCTGATGGTGCCGCAGACTTTCAAGCGTCCTGAGACGGTAATGATGGCCTTCGACGGCAGCAAGACGGCACGCAAGGGCATAGAGATGCTGGCGCGTAGTCCGCTATTTCAGGGCATCGCCTGCCACGTAGTGATCGTGGGGGCGAATACCGCCGAACACAATTCCCAGCTGGAATGGGCGTTAGATATCTTGCGCAATGCCGGCCATGAAGCACAGGGGGTGATTCGTGCCGGCGAGGTTGAAGAGACCCTGAGCCACTATCAGCAAGAGCAAGGCATTGATCTGCTGGTAATGGGTGCTTATGGTCATTCCCGCATACGCCATCTGCTGGTGGGAAGTACCACGACCGCCATGTTACGTAGCAGCAAAGTGCCTGTTTTGCTGCTACGTTAATAACGACGGCATTAACCAAAGCCTGAGTTAAAAGCTAAGTCAACAAGCGCTGCATCAACAAAAGCCGTCCTTTACAGGGCGGTTTTTGTTTCTACGACTACCCTGTCTAGTAGCCCATTCAATAACCAACAGTGTCTTTCCCACAAGGTGAACATCAACCGACAATCAGCTTAACGAGGTGCCACATGGAAAGTCTGGATAGAAACGTTATCCCCTCTGCTGTCGAGTCCCCTCCCTTGCTTGACCCCGCCAATAGCTCTCATCAACTGGTAAAGCAATTGCTCGCACATGCAGGGATTCACATCAATGGAAATGAGCCTTGGGATATGCAGCTGCATGACGGTGATGTGATCGAGCGTGCTCTGGCAAAGGGCAATCTGGGATTGGGGGAGGCGTATATGGAAGGGCAGTGGGATGCCCAGGCGCTGGACCAATTCTTTTACCACTTGCTGCGCGCAAGAATTCCCGCCCAGGTGAGTCATCGCAAGTTGATCGGCCATGCTTTGCGTGCCCGGCTGTTCAATCTGCAAAGTGTCAGGCGTGCCTGGGAAGTGGGCGAGGCCCATTATGATCTGGGTAACGATTTCTATGCCGCGATGCTCGATTCACGCATGACCTACACCTGCGGCTATTGGGACAAGGCAAGGACCCTGGAGCAAGCGCAGGAGGCCAAGCTGGATCTCATTTGCCGCAAGCTTGAGCTTGAACCGGGCATGAAAGTGCTGGATATCGGCTGCGGCTGGGGAAGCTTCATGGCCTATGCCGCCGAGAATTACGGCGTGGAGTGCGTTGGCGTGACCATCTCGCGGGAGCAGGCCGAATACGGTAAGGCATTGATGAAAAAAGGACTGCCGGTGGAGTTCTGTTTCAAGGATTATCGGGAAATCGAGGGGCAATTCGACCGTATCGCAAGTATCGGCATGTTCGAACACGTCGGGTTCAAGAATTATCGTCGTTACATGGAGGTCGCCAACCGATGCTTGAAAGACGATGGTCTGTTCCTGTTGCACACCATAGGGAAAAACAGACACAGGACAATGCCCGATCCATGGTTCGATAAATACATCTTCCCCAATGGGGGGCTGCCTTCTCTTCCGCAGATGACCCACGCCATGGATGAATTGTTCGTGGTCGAGGATCTGCATAATTTCGGCGCCGATTACGACCACACGCTAATGGCCTGGCACGATAATTTCGTCGAGCACTGGCCACGATTTCGTGAACGCTACGGGGACAGGTTCTTTCGAATGTGGCGCTATTACCTCTTGAGCTGTGCCGGTGCCTTCCGCGCACGCGAACTTCATCTATGGCAATGGGTATTGAGTAAGCAGGGGGTGGTCGGTGGATATCGGCGAGTGAGCTAATAGTGTAAAAAGAAAGGGTCACAACGATGTGTCATTAACAACGATGTGTCATTAACAATAATTCGTCGTTGCACCCTTTCAAGGAGTCTTGCGTTATGTCCGACCAGGTCTTGGCCGCCATCGATGGTTCCCCGTACGCCGAAGGGGTGTGTGATTACGCTGCTTGGGCCTGCTTGGCGCTTGAAGCCCCTCTGACGTTTATCCATGTGGTCGACAACCATCCGCAAATTTCCGAACCGGATTTATCGGGAAACCTGGGGTTGGGTACCCGTGAACACCTGCTGGAGAAACTTTCCGAACTGGAGGAACAGCGCGCCAAGGTCAACCGCGAGCAGGGCCGTTTGATACTGGAGGCCGCCAAGCACCGCGCCATCGAGAAAGGGGTTGCCGACCCTGCCATCCGCCAGCGTAACGACACCTTGGTGGAAGCCTTGGTTGAGCTACAGGACGAGGTTCGCTTGCTGGTGATGGGCAAGCGCGGGGAAACCGCGCATCAGTCCAGTGAGCATCTGGGTTCGAGCCTCGAACGGGTGGTACGGGAGATGCACCGGCCGATACTGATGGTGCCGCGCGACTATAAGCGTCCGGACAATGTGATGATGGCCTTCGACGGCAGCAAGACGGCGCGCAAGGGCGTGGAAATGCTGGCCAAAAGTCCGCTGTTTGCCGGTACGGTTTGCCATGTGGTGATCGTCGGGGCGGAAACCGCGGAAAATCGCTCTCAACTGGAATGGGCACTGGCGGTCTTGTGTGAAGCCGGTCATGAAGCCGAAGGCGCCATCAAGGCCGGTGAGGTGGAAGCCACGTTGCGAGAGTACCAACAGCAACATGCCATCGATATGCTGATAATGGGGGCTTACGGCCACTCACGCATCCGCCATCTTCTGGTCGGCAGCACCACCACCACCATGTTGCGCAATGCCTCGGTACCCGTGCTGATTCTGCGTTAAACGTTCGTCGGCGCTCGCTTGTGTTGACTCGCTATTCGTCAGTCCTTCTATCTATTCGTCTGGTCTATCCGCCTGCCGGGCGGTGTTTAAAACGCCTTGGGCCAGGCCCCAGGCCAAGACGATAAACCCCAGCATGCCCATCAGAATCATCTGAAAAGACAGGCCCGCGTCCAGGGCGATACCCAGCAGGGCGGGGGCGATGCCGGTGGAAAAAACCATCGAGGCACTCAAGGCCGAGCGTACCCTGCCTAGATGCTCACTCCCCCATAGCTTGATCAAAAGCCCGGTGGCGACCAATTCTTGAGCGCCCATTGCCAGGCCGCCCCCGACCATCAAGGCCCAGACGCTGATATCTCCCCCCATGACCAGCGCGATGCCCATCGCCAGGGCGTACGGCAACAGGTAAAAGCGCGCCAGACGTACCGGGCCGATGCGATCGATCCAGCGCCCTCCGAGCAGGGCGCCGGGAAGCTTCGCCAGCCCCATGCCGCTCAAGGCCAATGCATAGACGGTCAGCGAGCTTCCCAGCGCCGTGGTCATCTGAGCCTGATAGATGAAAAGCCCCGTCATGGTGACGGGAAGCGACATGAGTAGCGGCAACAGACGCCAGAAATGCTTGTCCTTGAACGGCTGGGGGCCTTGCCGGCGTTGCGCGCGCGACGGCTTGACGCCCGGTGCCTTGGGCCAGGGCCCCTTGGCTAACAGCCACAACCAGGGGATCGCCAGCAAGGCACACATCAACCACCAGAACTCACGCCAGCCAAGCCACACCAGCGCCAAGGCGACCAGCGGTGGCAGGGCGATTTCTCCCAAAGGCAAGCCCAGGCTGATCAACCCCATGGCGCGGCCACGCAGTGCGGTGAACTCGCGCCCGGCGAGGGTGTTGCCCAAATGAGTGAGCATGCCCTGGCCGCACATCCGCACCAATCCCAGGCCCAGAATTCCCAGCCCCCACCAGGGAGAAAGGGTGAGCAGCAGTATCCCGACCAGCAGCAATAGCAGCACGGTAGCGGCAAAACGGCGTGGATTGATCCAGTCGATGGTGGGGCCGAAACGCAACATGGCAAAGCCGGCCACCAAGGTCACCGAGGCGTAGGCGGTGCCGAACTGACCGGTACTCAACCCCAGGTGCTCGGCCATGGGGACCTGGAACAGGCCGACGAAGAAACTTTGCCCCAGGCTTGAGCTGAACATCGCCAGAAAGGCGATGCCCAGAAGACCACGATGGTCACGCAACAAGCTCCGATACCCCATGGCGTCAGCTTCCCCCGGCAGGCGGAAAGCGTGTCTCGCGCAGGCTGTCCTTGATCTTTTTCAGATGGGGCAGGAAATCCTCGCCACGACGCAGGGTGACACCGGTGGCTAGCACATCGATCAATGCCAGCTGAATCATGCGTGAGGTCATCGGCATGTAATGGTCGGTATCTTCCGGCGTGGAAACCTCCACCGTGGCGGTGCATTCGTGGCTCAACGGGGAGTCCGGTGCGGTAATTCCGAGCACCACGGCGCCGGCTTCACGCGCCACCCGGGCGATATCCACCAATTCACGGGTACGCCCGGTGTAGGAAATCACCACCACCACATCGCCGGTATGGCAAGCCGCCGCAATCATCCGCTGCATCAGCACATCCACGTAAGCCATGACCGGCAGGTTGAAGCGGAAAAACTTGTGCTGAGCGTCCTGCGCCACGGCACCGGAGGCCCCCAGGCCGAAAAAATGGATCTGCTTGGCCTGGGTCAGGTAATCCACCATGCGTTCGATGGCTTCCATGTCGATTTCCCGACGTGCCTCATCGAGGGCTGCGATGGTGGCGCCGAAGATCTTCTGGGTATATTGCGCGGCGTTGTCATCGGGTTCGACCGCACGTGTCACGTAAGGGGTGCCGCCCGCCAGGCTCTGAGCCAGCTTGATCTTGAAATCCGGATACCCCTTGGCGCCGAAGTTGCGGCAGAACCGATTGACGGTGGGCTCACTGATACCGGCTGCATGGGCCAGGCTGGCAATGCTCATGGTGGTGGCGGTGGTGGGGTCGTCGAGAATGACGTTGGCCACCTTGCGCTCGGAGCGGTTGAGTTCTTCCAGGCGTTGGCGTAAGCGGTCAAGCAGGTCGTGGGCCATCAAGGCTCTCCATGACGGAAATGGAATGTTCGGCCTGCCAGGTATCGCACCAGGCGACAAATTCCTCGGCAGGCAATGGGCGGGAATAAAGAAATCCCTGGCCGATCTCGCAGCCCATCTCGAGTAATAAGTCGGCCTGAGCGACTTCTTCGATACCTTCCGCCACCACTTCGCAGTTGAACCCATGCGCCAGTTGGGTGATGACTTCGGCAAGGCGCCGATCGGTAGGGCTTTTCTCCAGGTCCATGACAAAGGCGCGGTCGATCTTGAGCGTCGAGACAGGCAGGGTCTTGAGATAGGCCAGTGACGAATGACCGGTACCGAAGTCATCGATCGCCACCGCAATGCCGGCTTCTGAGAGCTGAGCAAGCTGCAGGCGTGCATGATGGAGATCGCTCATCAAGCCTGACTCGGTGACCTCCAGCGAAAGGAAGCGAGCGGGCAGCTGATATTGCTCCAGCCGCTGCAATACCTGGTTGGCAAAATCCTTGCGGGATAACTGACGCGCCGCCACGTTGACCGCGATATTGAACTCACCGCCGAGCACGCCGGCTCGGCGCCAGGCCACCGCTTGGCTCATGGCGCTTTCCAGCACCCAGTTGCCGATCGCCAGAATGTCGCCGCTGGCTTCGGTCAGCGGAATGAAAACTCCCGGTGAAATCTGCCCCAGTTCGGGATGCTTCCAGCGTAACAGGGCTTCCGCCCCGATGACCCGCTTGCTGTTGAGCGTAAGCTTGGGTTGAAAGACCAGTGAAAGCTCGCTTCGCTCGGCGGCGTGGCGAATCGCCTGTTGCAGGTGAAGGTGTCGGCGTTGTCGGGCTTCCAGGTTTTCGCTATGACATTGCACCCGCATATGCGGGCTGCCGGGCAACGACAGGGCGGCCATTTGCACCAATCGCTCGCTGTCGAAGGCTCCTTCGGCGGTACTGATACCAATGCGTACACCGAGGGGTAATAACAAACCGTCGACTTCCTGATCATGGTCAAAGCAGCTCAATAGCTGTGCCGCCAAGGCAAGCAATTCCCCTTGGAGGAAAGAAGGGGAAATCACCAACAACTCACTGCCGCCCCAAATGCCCAGAATATGCCGTTGACCTAGTGTCTCTTGAAGTCTTTCTCCCAGGTGATGCAATAATTTCTCGGCTATCCGATAGCCGTGCAGCCGAATGACGTCGTCATAGCCGTCCAGTGCCAGAAACAGGACGCCAGCCCCGGTACCCGCCAACTGGATTTCATTTAATTTCCGGTTCAATCCATGCCGGTTTGGCAATTCTGTAATAGGGTCGGTACGGGTCTGTTCATCCAGCGCCTGGGTGCGTTTGGTTACGATATGTTCCAGGGTTTCAGCCTGTTGGTCACGCTCATGGTAGCGATGCTCGACCCTCAGGGTGTTGCGAATGCGCTGGAGGACTTCGTCGTGCTGGAACGGCTTGGTCAAGAAATCCCTTACGCCCATCTCCAAGGCGCGGCGTCGAGTGCTGTGGTCGATTTGTGCGGTAAGCACGATCACCGGCGGTGTATGGATGGAAAAGCGTGTCTGCAGCTGTTCCATTACCATGTAGCCGTCCAGATGCGGCATGCGGATATCCAGCAGGATCAGATCCGGCAGTTGTCTCTCACAGTGCGCGAGTACCTGGCGTGGGTCGCTCAGGCCACTGACATTTTCAAAGCCGTGATCATCCAGCAGGTCGAGCATCAGCTCGATATTGGCTGGGTTATCGTCCACGATTAACAGATGTTTTTGGATGAAGTTCATGCGTCTTTTCCCGGCCCGTCGCTTCTCTTTAGCTGTTCTGTATCGAAGACCGTTTCGAGCGGGGTGTTCAACAAGCTCGATAAAGTCTTGAGCAGCGCCACGATATCGATCGGTTTGGTCAGGTAGGCGTCAAACCCCGCTTCCAGGCCGCGCTTGATATCGGAAGGCATGGCATTGGCGGAAAGGGCGATGACATGCAAGGGGCGCAAGGTGGCATCGCGGCGAATCTGGGCCAAGGCTTGATAGCCATCCATTCCCGGCAGGTGGATGTCCATGATCACCAAGGCAGGAGGCTGAGCGCGAATCAGGTCGAGCCCGATTTCCGCACTGGGAACGGTGCATAGCGACAGCGTTTCCAAGTCCTCGAAAATATCTTCCATGAGGCGCTGATTGGCTGGATTATCCTCAATATACAGAATCTGGCGCCGGTCGAAGGCATGCGCCTGTTGCGTCGCCTGGCTGGTCTCGGCCTCGCTATCCTCATTGGACTTGAGGGGAAGGGCCGTGACTTTCGGCAGAGTGAACCAGAAAGTCGAGCCCTCTCCTAGGGTGCTTTCGACCCCCAGGTCGCCTCCCATCCGTTCGACCAGTTGGCGAGTAATCGCCAGGCCGATACCCGTACCTTCCACCTTGCCGTGTTCGGCATCCAGCCGATTGAAGGGTTCGAACAGCTCGGGATGCCGTTCAAGGGGAATGCCCGGCCCGGTGTCGGTGACCCTGATCTGGCGCTTTTCGGGATGATACGTGACTCGCACTTCACCCTGTTCGCGGTTGTACTTGATGGCATTGGAAATCAGGTTCAGCAGTATCTGCTTGGTACGGGTGTAATCCGCCTCTACGTGCAGCTGTGGCGAGGGCAAGTGCCGATAAAGCCTGATGCCGGCGGCTTCAGCAGTGCCGTCAAGCGTGGTGCAGGCGTCCTCGAACACGCTGGCAAGGTTGATCGGCTCGAGTGAAAGCGCCAAGTGGCCGGCTTCTATCTTGGCCAGGTCGAGCACTTCGTTGATCAAGGCCAACAGGTGCCGGCCGCTTTTCTCGATCTGCTGGACCTGGCGTTGTTGCTTAGGGTTGAGCGGATAGCGCTTGCTGTTGGTGAGTAGCTGGGCAAACCCGAGAATCGCATTCAAGGGCGTGCGTAACTCATGGCTCATCGATGACAGAAACTCACTTTTGGCCTGATTGGCTTTTTCCGCCTGATCGCGCGCCTTGGCCAATGCCGAGGTGACCATCTCGCGTTCCGCCATCTGCCGATACAGATTGAGCAACAAGGCACAGGTGTCGGTAAAGGGCTGCAGCCACTCGATCAATGCTTGGTCGAGTGGCTTGCTGCTGTTGGCGATCGCGAACATGCCGATCACTCGGCCTTCGCTATAGATGGGCACGCCCAGGTAGTTGCTCAACGGCGCATGGCCGGGATGAAACCTGAGAGGGTTGCCGTGCTTGTCGACAGCCTCGTTCGCCACGACCCTCCCCTGAGTAAATACCCGGCCCAGCAGGGAGTCGGGGTCACTCAGGATCATCTTGCCGTTGCGCGGTTGTGGCGTCAGCAGGGTGGAATCGTCGATCAATGAAACATCGGTAATGGCATGAATCTTCAGCGTGGGCGTTTTCGCCGTGGTGAGCACTTCACCGATCAGCGAATATTGGCTATCGGTCAGTTCGCGCAGTGCCTCCATGAGGAAATCCCACAGCTTCTCACCGGACATCAGGGCTTGGTAATCGGTAATCCCTTGATGCAATACCTTCAACAGTATTTGCTCTTGCTGGATGCGCTGGTTGGCTAAATGCAGGTGAGAAAGGTCGGTCAATACCCCGATAAATTCGCTCACCTGGCCGTCATTGTCGTGAATGGCATTGACGGCCAGATGAGCCGGCACTCTATGGCCATGCTTGTGCAGTGCCTCGATGTCTCGCCCGCGTCCGATAATTCGCGGCGTACCTCCCGCCAGGTAACGCTGCAAGTAGCCATCGTGAGTGCTGGCAACGTCGGGTGGCGCGAGAATGGCCACGTTCTTACCGAGTACGTCCTCATGCTCATAACCCAGCATCTTCAGAGCGAAAGGATTGATGGCTCGAATGATACCGGCCCGATCGATACGCACGATGCCGGTAGCGCTTCCGTTGAACAGTGCCTTATAGCGTAGCGTGGCCTGGGCGAAGCGTTGGCGCAGTTGGTGTTGGCGCAGCAATTCTTCGGCTTGTCCGGCCAAGCCTTTCAGTAACCGCTGCTGATGGGCATCAAGGCCGCGCGGGCGTGTGTCAAGCAGACAGAGCGTGCCCACCGGCTGATCATCCAGGGGGCGTAAAGGGTAACCGGCATAGAAACGAATATAAGGCGACTCACTGACCAGAGGGTTGTCGGCAAAGCGTGAGTCCTGGTGGGTGTCGCCAATCACCAGGATATCGTTGGACGCTACCGCATGAGCGCAAAATGCGATATCGCGGTGTGTCTGGCGGATGCCCAGCCCTTGATGTGCCTTGAACCATTGACGGTCGGTGTCGACCAGAGACACTAATGCCATCGGCATGTCGAACAACTCGCGCGCCAACTGTGCAAGGTGTTCGAAACCTTTTTCGGCGGGAGTGTCGAGAATTTGCAAGGCATGCAGAGACGCGAGGCGAAGGTTCTCGTCTTGCGGAATGTCAGGGGGCTGCATGGAAACTCCATCTTTGGCGGTTCAAGGCGCTCAATAGCCCAATAATTTAAGCAGCCAGCGCCGGTAGGGCGGCCGTACCAGGCGAGTCGTCGGGCGCTTGGTTTGATACATCAGGCCACGTAAATGGCTGAAACGCTCAAAGCCGTGGCGGCCGTGATAAGCGCCCATGCCACTTTCGCCCACCCCGCCGAAGGGCAGCTGGGGAATGGCGTGATGCAGTAGCGTCTCATTGAATACCAGGGCACCGGAGCGAGTGTGATGGGCAAGCTCTCGCTGAGTGGCCTTATCATGCGTGAAAGCGTACAGCGCCAGTGGCTGGGGGCGTGCATTGATGAAGCTTATCGCGGCCTGGGTATCCTTGACGCCGATAATCGGCAACCAGGGCCCGAAAATTTCTTCCCGCATCATTTCGAGGGACTGATGAGGATCGATTATCAGCGCGGGTGCCGAGTCGCCGAACTCAATCACTCGGCAGCCGTGATCGCGGGCATCTTCGAGCATGCTCGTCAGGCGTTGCTGATGGCCTTCGTTGATGATGGCGGTGGCGTCGCGTGAATTATCGCTGCGCTGATGCTCGATGGCATGGCTCATGGCCTTGATGAAATCCGTGAGACGACGGCTTTCCACCAGAACGTAATCCGGCGCAATGCAGGTCTGGCCGTGATTGAACCCCTTGCCGAAGGTGATCGCTGCCGCCGCCTGACCGAGGTCGGCATCCGCGCCGATTACCACCGGTGACTTGCCGCCCAGCTCCAGGGTGACCGGGGTAAGATTCTCGGCGGCGGCCTTGGCCACCTGGCGACCCACGGCAGTCGAGCCGGTAAACACCAGATGATCGAAAGGCAAGGCGCTGAAACGTCGGGAAAGCTCTGTGTCTCCCTCGACCACGCAGAGTTCCTCGGCGGAAAAATATTGAGGTATCAGCTGCGCCAGGAGGGCGCTGGTCTGAGGGGTGTGTTCACTGGGCTTGAGCATCACCCGGTTACCGGCGGCCAAGGCATCGACGGCGGGCATCAACGCCAGGCTCCAGGGATAATTCCAGGGGGCGATAATCCCGACCACGCCCAAGGGTTGAGGCATGACGCGTGCCTTGGCGGGCAACAGCCGCCACGGTACCCCCGCCCGCCGGGGCCGCATCCAGCGCCGCAGATGCCGGCGCGCGTGGCGCACCGCATCCACAACAGCGCTGATTTCCGCCAGACGGATCTCCGCCTCGCTGCGTTGGCCGAAGTCAGTCTGAATGGCTTGAATGATGGCCTGCCGATGATGGCGTGTCATCCTGGCCAGACGCGACAGACGGTCACGGCGAGTCGCCAGGCCGGGATAGCGTTCCAGGTCGGCCGCATGGCGCTGAGTGGTGAATCGCTCGTCTAGTATCCCTGTCATGCCCGCTCCTTGTTTTTGAGATCCAAATATTGAGACCCAGATCTTGAGACTTAGATCTCGAGACTTAGATCTCGAGACTCAGATCTTGAAGCTTAGATTTTGAGACCTAGTGCTTGAAACCGGGTCTTGAAAATCCAGCTTTTGAACCCCGGATTTTGAAACTTGTGTAGAGTGACGAGGCGTTATCTACCGTTTGAATGTTCGCCGGAGGTGTCATGCAGCCACTGTCATTGTCTATTGTACCTGCCATTGAGGCCGTGACGGCAAGCCAATGGAATACGCTGGTGGGCATTGACCAGCCTTTCATGCGTCATGAATTCCTGCACGCCCTGGAAGCCAGCGGCAGTGTGAGTGCCGCCACGGGGTGGGAACCTTGTCATCTTACCCTATGGCAGGGCGGCAATCTGGTGGGGGCGATGCCGCTGTATCGTAAATACCACTCCTATGGGGAGTATGTGTTCGATTGGAGCTGGGCCGATGCGCTGGAGCGCGCCGGTGGACAGTATTATCCCAAGGGGCTCAGCGCGGTACCCTTTACCCCGGTGCCCGGTACCCGCACCTTGTTGGCAGCGCATATCGACCCCTTGGCCGCCCGGCGCCTGTTGGCCCAAGGCTGGCAAGAGGCCTGCGATCAGGACTCGCTTTCCGGTTGGCACCTGCTGTTTGCGGATGACGATGATGTCGAAGCCTGGCAGAAGGTTTGCCCGGCGTTGATCGTTCGCCATGGCGTGCAATTTCAGTGGCGCGATGAGCAATACGGCGATTTCGACGGCTTTCTGGCGCGGATGACCTCAAAGCGGCGCAAGGCGATTCGCCGCGAGCGGCGCCTGGTGGCCGAGCAAGGCCTGGAGCTGGTGCGCCTCGAAGGAGAAGGCATCACCGCCGAAGCGATGGCTCACTTCTATCGTTGTTATACGATCACTTATCATGAGCGTGGCCGCCCGCCGTATCTTAACCGGGAGTTTTTCGAACGGCTGCGACATAGCCTGCCAGACTCGCTACTGCTGGTGCAGGCCCGCCTGGCGGGCAAGCCGGTGGCGGCGGCCTTGTATCTGCAGGGGGCGCAGAGTCTTTACGGGCGCTATTGGGGCAGCGAAATCGTCGCCGACAGCCTGCATTTCGAGGCCTGCTACTATCAAGGGATCGAACATTGCCTGGCGCGCGGCTTGACGCTATTCGACCCGGGCACTCAAGGCGAACATAAACTGATTCGAGGTTTCGCACCGCGCCGTTTGCGTTCCTTGCATTATCTGGCGCATCCGGGGCTTTCGACGGCGGTGGCAAGATTTTGTGCCGAAGAGCGCCGACAGATCGAGGCTTACTGCCAAGCGGCCCAAAAGGCATTGCCGTTCAAGCAATGAATGCCAGGAACGGTTCGCGGCTAGTTCAGGTTGGTGGCATAATGCGCGGCCATCCTCAATCCTCACTATGTGGCGGAGGAACGACACAATGCACAAGTGGCTGGTGATCGCACTTGGAGTGATGCTGGCGCTGCTGCAGTATCGGCTCTGGTTGGGTGAGGGCGGATGGCAGGATCTGCAGACGGTGCGTGAGCGCGTCGCCGTACTGGAAGCGCATAACCAGCCCCTGCGTGAACGCAATGCCCGCCTGGCCGCCGAAGTTTCCGACCTGAAAAACGGTCTGGATGCCGTCGAGGAGCGTGCCCGCAGTGACATGGGCATGGTGCGCACCGATGAACAGTTTTTCTGGGTGCCCGGCGTTGCGATCGAAAACCAGATGATGGAAATCAACGCCGGCCTGGTCGTGGAACCCGGTCAGAAACTCTTGCCATGAAGGCCCTGGTATCATGAAAAATCCCTTATGGCTGATCGTGCCCGCCGCCGGGCAGGGTCGCCGCATGGCCGCCGCCAAACCCAAGCAATACCTTGCGCTGGGTGAAAAACCGATCATGCGGCATACCCTTGAACGCCTCCACGCCGCCTTTCCCGAGGCTCATCTGGTGCTGTGTCTTGACCCTGACGACCAGTGGTTCGACCCCGGCTGGGTACCGTTTTCCCGCTGGCAGCGGGTCGACGGGGGCAGCGAGCGCATGGACAGTGTGATGCAGGCGCTGGCGGCGATTCCAGCTGAACCTGAGGATCTGGTCATGGTGCACGACGTGGCCCGCCCCTGTGTCAGCGTTGCCGACCTCGGCTTGCTGCTGAGCCACATGCAAATGCATCCGGCCGGTGCGCTATTGGCCATGCCGGTGGCGGATACCATGAAGCGTGCCGATGACAGCGGTGCCAGTGGCGCCACCGAGCCGCGCGACGGGCTCTGGCATGCCTTGACGCCGCAGGGCTTTCGCTTCGAATTGCTCTGCCGTGCCCTGGATCAGGCCCGCGCCAATCAGTTAATGGTGACCGATGAAGCCTCGGCGGTGGAAGCCTTGGGTCAGTATCCACGGCTGGTCAGTGGACGGCGCGATAATCTCAAGGTGACCCACCCGGACGACCTGGCCCTGGCGAATGCCATTCTGGCCGCTCAACAGAGGAATTCATGATGCGCATAGGCCACGGCTTTGACGTTCACCGTTTCGGCCCCGGCGATCACCTGATGATCGGTGGGGTGGCGATACCCTTCGCGCACGGATTCGTCGCTCATTCCGATGGCGATGTCTTGCTGCATGCCATCTGCGACGCCCTGCTGGGTGCCTGCGCCCTGGGCGATATCGGCGCGCATTTTTCCGATACCGACCCGGCCTGGAAGGGCGCCGACAGCCGTGAGCTGCTGCGCCATGTCGTGACGCTGGTGCAAGGCCAGAGGCTTGAACTGCTCAACCTGGACGCCACCCTGCTGGCTCAGGCGCCGAAAATGGCGCCGCATATTGCCAGCATGCGTGAAACCATCGCCGCGGACCTGGGCGCTACGCTTGAGCAAGTCAACGTCAAGGCGACCACCACCGAGCGCCTGGGTTTTACCGGGCGGGGCGAAGGCATCGCCGCCGAGGCCGTGGTGCTGCTGGCAAGCAAGGCTACACTACGAGGTGAAGCATGAGTGACGCCGTCGTGGCGCGCTGGCCGCGGGTATTGGATGCGGCCTTCGGTCCTCCGCTTCCCGGCAATTACCGCGCTCGACCGGAAGATTTTCGTGTGGAGGAAACGCTGGATTTCGTCCCCGAAGGGCACGGCGAACATCTGTGGCTGCGCCTGGAAAAACGCAACCAGACCACGCTGGATGTGGTCAGGATATTGGCTCGGCTGTGCGCGGTCGGCCCACGCGATGTGGGCTATTCAGGGATGAAGGACCGGGTAGCGGTCACCCGCCAATGGCTGAGTGTGCATTTGCCGGGCAAGGGCGATCCAAAGGCACTGGAAAGTCAGTTGGCCGAACTGGGTATTATCCTGCTTGAACAGGTGCGCCACCCGCGCAAGCTCAAGCGAGGCGTGCATCGTACCAACCGCTTTACGCTGTGTCTGACGGGAGAGGCCGTCGCCGCCGCTGATTTCACCCGGCGCTGGGAGACATTGTGCGAGGCGGGGGTGCCCAATTATTTCGGGCCGCAACGTTTCGGGGCGGGTGGTCGCAACCTGCTTCGTGCCCGGGAACTGCTGGCACGCGGCTGGCGCAAGCGCGACGACCGTCAAGGCATGATGCTTTCCACGGCACGCAGTTTCTTGTTCAATGAACTGCTGGGCGCTCGCGTGCAGGCGGGTGACTGGGCGCAGCCGGTGGCGGGTGATGTCCTGATGCTGGACGGCACCCAAAGCATTTTCTGCGTGGATGAGGTGCCGGCTGAGTTGCTCGACCGAGCGGCGGCCCTGGACATTCATCCCACCGGGCCGATGTGGGGTACGGGTGAGCCGGCGACACGACAGGCCGGCAGCTATGAGCAGCAGTTGTCACGGACCCATGGCGCCTTATGCGAAGGCTTGTGCCAGGCTGGGGTCAAGCGTGCCCAGCGAGCATTGCGCATGCGCCTGCTTGAACCCAGCCTGCAAATCGAAGGTGACAGGGTGCAGTTGGCTTTTTCACTGCCCCGGGGCGGCTTTGCCACCGCAGTGCTTGCCGAGCTGATCGAGCATCCTGATTTTGCCGGCGTCTCTATCGACCATGCCCGGCCCGACGGCTAGGCCGAACAAGGAGTGTGACTGATGCGGCGATTGCTGCTTTCCAATGATGATGGGGTGCATGCTCCGGGTCTACGCGCCTTGTATGAGGCCTTGTTGCCCCACGCCAAGCTGCGTGTGGTGGCGCCGGATCGTGATCGCAGCGGGGCAAGCAATTCCTTGACCCTGTCCCGGCCGCTGGCGCTGACGGCGCTGGAAAACGGCTTCTACAGTGTCGACGGCACCCCGGCGGACTGCGTTTACCTGGGCGTTAACGGGGTGTGGGATGAAAAGCCCGACCTGGTGATTTCCGGCATCAATGACGGCAGCAACCTGGGCGATGACGTGATTTATTCCGGCACCGTGGCTGCGGCGATGGAAGGGCGTAACCTGGGCATGAGTGCGATTGCCATGTCGTTGTGTGGGCGCCAGTATTTCGAGACTGCCGCCCGGGTGGCGGCCACGCTGGTAGGTGCCGCCGATCAGCTTTCCCTGCCACCGCGCAGCCTGCTCAACGTTAATGTCCCGGACGTGCCCTGGGAGCAGTTACGCGGATTTCGCGTTACGCGCACCGGCTATCGCGGCCCGGCGGACCGTCCTCTGGAAGTGGAAGACCCGCGGGGTCGCAAGCGTTACTGGATCGCCGCGGCGGGCGCCAATGCCGATGAGGGCGAGGATACAGATTTTGCCGCGGTGAAAGACGGTTATGTTTCCATCACCCCGTTACATACGGACCTGACGCGTTACCCATCGCGCCAGGATGTGCAGGAATGGTTGGATGCCTTTGCCTGACCTCTCACCGGCTGAATTGCGAGGTCGCGGCATGACCTCTCAGCGTACCCGTGACCGCATGATTCAACGCTTGATCGAGCAGGGTGTGCGTAACCGGGAAGTGCTTGATGTCATGGCCCACGAGCCACGGCATCTGTTTGTCGATGAAGCCCTGGCGCACCGTGCTTACGAAGATACCGCCTTGCCACTGGGCTTCGGGCAGACGTTATCGCAACCCTTGACCGTCGCCCGGATGACGGAGCTTGTGGTTCGCGAATCGCCGCGTCGCGTGCTGGAACTTGGAACGGGTTCCGGCTACCAGACCTTGATTCTTTCGCGCCTGGTCACGGAACTCTATTCCGTGGAACGCATCCATGCCTTGCATGAGCGTGCAGCCTTGCGTTTGAAGCGTCTCAAGGCGCCAGCGAGATTGGCGCTGGCGGACGGCAATCATGGTTGGCCACAGGCGGCCCCTTTCGATGTGATTTTGCTGACGGCTTGCGCCGAAGATTTACCTCATGAATTACTTGCACAACTCAGCGAGGGTGGCGTATTGATTGCTCCCTTGGCGGATGCCGATGGCACGCAATGGTTGACTCAGCTACGTCGAGTGGGTGAGACCATCGACCGGCGCCGGTTGGAGCCGGTACGTTTTGTACCCTTGTTACAAGGAGTTATTGGTTGAAGCGTCAAATTGGAGTTTTTTTCAAGGGTGCCGGCATGGGAGCGGCGGATGCCGTTCCCGGCGTGTCGGGTGGCACCATCGCCTTTGTTACCGGGATTTACGAAGAGCTGATTCATACCATTCGGCAGTTCGGTCCCAGTGCCTTGGGTGCTTGGCGTCGTGGACGCTGGCCGGGGTTGGCTGTGCATTTGAACCTGTCCTTCGCGCTGCCGCTGTTGTTGGGTATTGCCGCGAGCCTGTTCAGTGTGGCGCACCTGGCCCTGTGGCTGATGGAGGCTTATCCACTTTTGCTGGATGGTTTCTTCTTCGGTTTGGTGGCGGCCTCGGCTCTGGTGGTGGGGGGCGCTCAGCGGGATTGGAAATGGATCTATCTGTTGCCACTGCTGATAGGTTTGATGCTTGCCAGGGTATTGCCTTCATTGATGCCTCTGATACTGGTGATCGGCAACGATGCACTGGTCTTGGTGTTGGCTGGGGCGGTGGCCATCAGTGCCTTGTTGCTACCCGGCGTGTCGGGTAGTTTTCTGCTTTTGACCATGGGGCTGTACGGCACCATCATGGATGCCATCCGGGGGTTGGATTGGGGGGTCATGGGCCTGTTCGGGCTGGGCTGTCTGATCGGGTTGATGCTGTTTTCGCGGCTTCTGGCATTGTTGTTGAACCGCTATCATGGGGGTACGTTACAGCTTTTGTTAGGCTTTATTCTCGGTTCGCTACCGGTCCTCTGGCCATGGCGCGAGCTGGTGCGTTATCAGCTGGGTTCTGATGGGCAGTTGATTCCGTTGACGTTTCGTTATCTTTCGCCGGATGATTATGCTGTATTGACTGGAACTTCGGCTCAGGTGCCCGCTGTCATCGCCCTGATGGCTGGCGGGATTGGACTGGTATTGTTGCTGAATCGAAAAGCGAGTGCCGGTCGTAGGTTCGGGTCCCATAAGCCCGCTGCGGAAGTGACTGAAAAGGAGTAAGAGTTTCATGCATAAAGTATTCATCACATCCGCTTTGGCGCTGGCAATCACCGGTTGTGCCGCCCAGCAAGGTGGGGGACCTCAGGTGCGTGACCTGAGCGAAGCCAGCCGTGCGGTTCAAAGTTCATCCTCAGGCTATACCGTAAAACCCGGTGATACCCTGTATGGCATCGCTTGGCAGCATAATTTGGATTACCGGGAGCTGGCGGCATTCAATAGTATCGATCCGCCTTATCAGATTCATCCCGGCGATCAGCTGCAGCTGCGTGATAGCGGGGGGCAACCTTCACGTCCCTCCACTGAAATGAGTCGGGCCGATAACACCGATGCCACCCAGGCGCGCGTTGCCGGTGCCGTAGCGACAGGTCTGAATCAAGGCGGTGGCCAGCCGGTGGCTTTGGCTTCTCAGGACCAGGAGCTGGACTGGCTGCTGCCCGATGAAACCGCGATCGAACGCGATAAACGCCAGGCTGACGAGCGCGAACCGGAATCCGCCTCTGAGACTGGACCGCAAACCGAGGCAGCCCCCGAAGTAGCCTCCGAGCCGCAAGTATCGTCTGTTGCTGAGTCCGAGCCCGAGCCTGTATCTGCGACCGAACCTGAGCCCGAAACTGCCACTGAAGCGCCAGCCGAACCCGAACAAGCCTCCGAACCACAAGCCGCTCCACCCACCCCACGTGCGGAACGTACCTACACCCCGGTTGAAACCGTGGACTGGCAGTGGCCCGTCGATGGCCAGGTGGTGGGTGAATTCGGCAAGGGAAGCAGCGTTACCGCCGGAATTGATATCGCCGGGGAAAAGGGGCAGTCCGTCAAGGCGGCGGGTCCCGGTATCGTGGTGTATGCGGGTAGCGGCGTCCGGGGGTATGGCAACCTTGTGTTGCTAAAGCACAACGATCAATACCTTAGCGCCTATGCACATAATGACAGCTTGCTGGTCGAGGAAAACGATGTCGTGGCCGCAGGGGACGTCATTGCCACCATGGGTGACAGCGATGCGGAAGATGTCAGGTTGCATTTCGAAGTGCGTGAGGACGGCCAGCCTAAAGATCCCCTGACGTTCCTGCCGTCACGTTGATACGCTACCTTGGATGATTGCTACGATAAGCAGGAGGAAAACAACAAGAAATGATGTGATGCCTGCCGGTGCGACCTTCCGGCAGTTACAAGACGGCTGTTGAAAAATACTGAATGAGATAGTTCATGCATATGAATGAAAAAACTCATTAAAAATGAATGGGTAAAATAATAAACAGCCATAACAATAAGCGTCGATGATAGGCGCAAAGAATGCTTTGGAAGGCGGGCAGGCCTAATCACGGGGGTGTTTACAATGAGCATGCTGGAACGCGATATTCAGGAAGTCGATCTGAATTCCGCAGAGGAAGCGGTGGGCCAGGTGGATGATGATGATTCTGTGGTGGAAGAAGATGCTTTCGAGAAAGCATTGGGCCGCGAGGATCGTCAGCACCACCAGAGCCTTGATGCAACGCAGATATATCTCAATGAAATTGGCTTTTCTCCGCTTCTGACGCCGGAAGAAGAAGTGTTCTACGGACGTTTGGCACGCAAGGGTGATTCGCTTGGACGCTCACGGATGATCGAGTCCAACCTGCGGTTGGTGGTCAAGATTGCGCGACGTTATCTCAACCGCGGGCTGACGTTGCTGGATCTTATCGAGGAAGGCAATCTCGGCTTGATCCGTGCGGTGGAAAAGTTCGACCCCGAGCGTGGCTTTCGTTTTTCCACTTATGCTACCTGGTGGATACGCCAAACCATCGAGCGTGCCTTGATGAATCAGACACGCACGATTCGTCTGCCGATTCATGTGGTCAAGGAGCTGAATATTTACCTGCGTGCGGCACGTGAATTGACCCAAAAGCTGGATCATGAAGTGACCGCTGAAGAAATCGCCGAACATCTGGACAAGCCAGTCGAGTCGGTCAAGAAAATGCTTCGCCTCAACGAACGGGTTTCCTCGGTGGACTATCCAGTGGGTGGCGAGAGCGACAAGCCGCTGATCGACACATTGTCCGATGAGAATGATAACGGACCGGAAGCCTTGTTGGTGGACGGTGACGTCAAGGAACATGTCGACTGCTGGCTGGATGCATTGAGTGAAAAACAGCAGGAAGTGGTGGTGCGCCGATTCGGTTTGCGCGGCCATGAAGCCGCTACCCTGGAAGTGGTGGGCGCTGAAATCGGCTTGACCCGTGAGCGGGTGCGTCAGATTCAGGTGGAAGCGCTCAAGAAACTGCGTCGTGCTCTGGAAAAGCAAGGCTTGTCCGTGAACTCGATTTTCGAAAACTGATGGTATGCGCTTGGCGGCACGCCCTGTGCCGCCAAGGCTATTGCAACGAGATTCTCAAGGTCGCTCTCAAGAGCACTCTCAATGACCTCGAAACCCATGCTCGTCCGTGGGTGCCCAACCTAACCATTCTGAATAAGCGAAATATCCGATGCGCCCGTTAACGGCTCATGTCGATCTCGACGCCTTGCGTCATAATTACCGCTTGGCGCGAGACTTGGCGCCGCAAAGCCAGGCGTTGGCCGTTCTCAAGGCCGATGCCTACGGCCATGGCGCTCTGGCTTGTGCCAAGGCACTGGAAGAGTTGGCTCCGGCATTTGCCGTTGCCTGCCTGGAAGAGGCGGTGGTGCTGCGCGAAGGCGGCATTCGTACGCCGATCGTCCTGCTGGAAGGCATTTTTACTCCCGACGAGCTGGTGCTCGTCGATGAGCTGGGTCTGTGGATGGCGGTACACAGCGATTGGCAGGTGCAGGCGTTGCTGCAGTTTACGCCGCGACGGCCTATTCCGGTATGGCTGAAAGTGGATTCGGGGATGCACCGCCTGGGGTTTCGTCCAGAAGAAGCGGCTAGCGTCTGGCGTCAACTATCGGCCGCACCGACGCATGCCACCAACCTTCACTTGATGAGTCATTTCGCTACCGCAGATCGCCTGGATGATGCCTATTTTCAGCGCCAGATGACCTGTCTTGATGCACTGGCCGTCGAACTCAAGGCACCGTTGTGCCTGGCCAATTCTCCAGCTACCTTGGCGTGGCCGATGGCCCATGGCGCCTGGAATCGTCCGGGTGTCATGTTGTACGGAAGTGACCCCCTGGAAGCGCCCAATGCCGCCAGTCAGCGGCTTGCCCCGGTAATGAGCCTGCGTTCGGAGATCATTGCGGTGCGTGAGCTCGCCCAAGGTGAGCCAGTGGGGTACGGCGGGCGTTGGCGAGCTTCTCGGCCCTCGCGGATAGCGGTGGTGGCCTGCGGCTATGGCGATGGTTACGACCGCCATGCCGTGGATGGAACGCCAGTACTGGTCGAAGGCAGGCGGTGCGCGCTTTCCGGCAAGGTGTCGATGGACATGCTGACCGTGGATATTACCCAGGTGCCGGAGGCGACCATCGGCAGCGAAGTGGTACTGTGGGGCTGTGCCCAAAGCGGCGAAACGTTGGGTATCGATGAGGTGGCGGGTTATTGCGACACCATCAGCTACACCTTGTTGACCGGGGTATTGCCGCGCGTGCCAAGGCGCTATCATGGCGGCTTTTGCTGAGCGGTTGCCTTGCCTATGTCCAAATGTCGTTACCCCGCCTCCTTTGCGCATCCCCGTTTCTGGCCGACCTGGCTTGCGATCGGTGCCATGTACCTGGTCGCCTGGCTACCCTGGCGGCTCAAGCTCTGGCTGGGCAAGTGGATAGGTCTGGCTGCCTGGCGGTTGGTCAAACGGCGCCGGCACATTACCGCCACCAACCTGGCGTTGGCCTTTCCCGAAAAATCCGCTGTCGAACAGCGCCATCTGGTGCGTGAAACCTTCATCGCCAATGGTATCGGGTTAATGGAGGCCGCCACGGCCTGGTGCCGTGATGCCGAGCATCTGCGCCACCGTGTGGCTTGCCGGGGTGAAGAGCATCTGCAGCGGGCCAAGGCCCAAGGTAAAGGCGTATTGATCGTGGGGGTGCATTTTTCGACCCTTGATATGGGCGGCGCCTTGCATTCGTTGTTCTTCGAAGCGGATGCCGTTTATCGCCCTCACAATAATCCGTTATTCGATCGTTTCATGACCCGCTCCAGACATCGCGTCTTTGGGGAGTTGATCGACCGTCACGACCTGCGTCGCATGATTCGCTGCATAAAATCGGGACGTATCGTCTGGTATTCACCGGATCAGGATTTTGGGCGAAAGGTCAGTGTGTTTGCCCCGTTTTTCGGCCGGCAAGCCGCCACCATCCGCTTGACCACCAAGATCGCGCGTATGACTGGAGCGCCGGTGGTGCCGTTGATGTTTCATCGCAACCCGGATAACCGAACCTATACCATTGAATGGTTGCCGGCGCTCGAAGACTTTCCCGGTAAGGATGAAGTGGAGGATGCCGCTCGGGTGAATGCGTTTGTCGAGCAGGCGATTCGCAAGCACCCGGAGCAGTATCTGTGGTTGCATCGGCGCTTCAAGACGCGCCCGGAAGGAGAACCCGGCATCTATTGACGCCGGGTAAAACGAGGCAGGAAGAAAAACGAGGCAGGAAGAGGGTGGTTAGTCGACGTTGCGCGAGTAGAAGATTTCCAGCATTTCCTTGCGCAGCCGGCTTTCGATATCGCGGGCCTCTTCGAAGGTAATGTCGCGCCGGGAGGTGCCGAACAGGTAGTTGTCCAGGGCGAAGTCCTTGAGCAGCATCTTGGTGTGGAACATGTTTTCCTGATACACGTTCACATCCACCATTTGATAGCCATGCTTGGTGTCTTCGGCCAGGTAGTCCTGGATCGAGGTGATATCGTGGTCGATGAACAGCTTCTTGCCATTGACGTCCCGGGTGAAGCCGCGCACGCGGTAATCCACGGTGACGATATCCGAGTCGAAGCTGTGAATCAGGTAGTTCAGCGCCTTGAGCGGGCTGATCATGCCGCAGGTGGACACATCGATATCCAACCGGAACGTGCTGATGCCGTTATCCGGGTGTGATTCCGGATAGCTGTGTACCGTCACGTGACTCTTGTCCAGGTGACCGACCACGGTTTTGGGCAAGGGGCCGGGACCCGGCTGAATCTGCTCGGGGGCGGCATCATCCAATTCGTGCTCGGCAATCAGGATGGTCACGCTGGCGCCATGGGGCTCATAATCCTGGCGTGCGATATTGAGCACATGAGCACCGATGATATTGGTCACATCCTTCAATATCTGGGTCAAGCGCTCGGCGTTGTAAAGCTCATCGATATAATCGATGTAGGCTTTACGCTGCTCTTCGGTCTTAGCATAGCAGATGTCGTAGATGTTGAAGCTCAAAGAGCTGGTCAGGTTGTTAAACCCGTGGAGTCGGAGATTGTCAGACACGTCCGAGCCTCCTGATGGCAGGTGAAGACACCCCGACGAGCCAGCGCCGGAACCGATGAAAACTTATATGAAAATAAGGGGGCGTATTATGCCCGGCCGAGGCGCGCGACGCACCCGACCGAGGGCATTTTTTTATGACTTTCGCGGAAAAGACGTTCAAACGTCGATAATCTCGAAAGAATGCGTGATATCCACCCCACCCCGCACCAACATGATCGAGGCACTGCAGTATTTTTCCGCGGACAGCTCGACGGCGCGTTTTACCTGCTTTTCTTTCAACGCCCGGCCGCTGACCACGAAGTGCACGTGAATCTTGGTGAACACCGCAGGGGTTTCCTCGGCGCGTTGGGCCTCGATTTCGGCGACACAATCGGTCACGTCCGCGCGTGCCTTGTCGAGAATGTTGAGAATATCGAAAGCGGTGCAGCCGCCCATGCCCATCAGTAACATTTCCATCGGCCGTGGGCCGGTATTGCGGCCGCCGTGATCCGGCGGGCCGTCCATTACCAGGCTATGGCCACTGCCGGATTCCGCTACAAACTGTCGACCATCCGTCCATCTGACTCGAGCTTTCACAAATCTCTCCTCGGGTTGGGTCACTATTGGTTGGGGAGGATAGCATTTTTCCCTCGCATCGCTGCAGGGTTTCCAACCATCCGGGCTCAGGGCGCCGCTTGCAGCTGTGCTTCCAGCCGGGCGAGGCGTTCGGGCGTGCCCACATCCACCCAGTTGCCCTGAAAATATTCACCGCTAACACGCTGGTGTTGCATGGCATTTTTCAGCAGCGGCGCCAAGGCGAATGCACCGGACGGCATGCCGGCCACCAGCGCTGGGTCGATCACGCTGAGCCCGGAAAATGTCAGCCTGGGGCTGCCTTCCTGTTGAACGCGCCCGCTGTGCATCAAATGAAAGTCACCTTGGGGGTGGTGGTCGGGATTGTCCACGAGTACCAGATGGGCCAGATCGTCACCGAGGGCGATTGGGTCGGGCAGGTGATCGCACCAGATATCGCCGTTGACCAGCAGGAAAGGGGCATCGCCGAGCAACGGCAAGGCATGGCGAATACCTCCGCCGGTTTCCAATGGTTCCCGTTCATGGCTCCAGGCAATGCTGACTCCATGTTGCTTGCCATCACCCAGTGCCTGCATGATCTGCTTGCCCCGGTAGCTGACATTGATGATCACCTCCTGGATTCCATGGTGCGCCAAGCGTTCCAGGTGGTGCACGATCAGCGGCTTGCCCGCCACCGGCAACAGTGGCTTGGGGCAGTGGTCGGTCAGTGGGCGCATGCGTTTGCCCAGCCCCGCGGCCAGTATCATGGCTTTCACTGGACGTCCTCCCGGCTCAGGCGCTGGCTCAATGCCGGGCGCAGGGTTTCACGTACCCAGTGCAGAAAGTCGCTATGGGCGGGCAGGGTGGCCAGGCTATTCTCCAGATGATCGAGAAAATGCGGCAAACGCCAAAGGTAACCAGTCTTGTGGTCGCGCAAGGTCAGGCGACAAAAAATTCCCAGCACCTTGAGGGAGCGTTGGGCGGCCATGGCCTGAGTCTGGTGCTCGAAGGTTGCCAGGTTGATGTCGGCAGCCAGCCGCCCATCCCGCCGGGCCTGGTGGTAAAACTCGCCGACAAGGGCACTGAAGGTCTCGGGAGAGAAGCGGCAATAACGTCCGCGCAGCAGCGATATCAGATCATAGGAAATGGGCCCGGCCACGGCGTCCTGAAAATCGATCATGTACAGCCGTTCCTCGAAGAGCATCAGGTTCATGGCATCGAAATCCCGGTGCACGCTGACCACCGGCTGGCTCAGGGCCGTCTCGATCAGCGCCTTGCGTACGGCCGGCCAACTGTCGGGCGTGTCTATTCCCAGCCAGGCGTTCAGGCACCAGTCGGGGAAAAGATCCAGTTCACGGCCGAGCAAGGCAGCATCGTAAGCCGGCAAGGCGCTGGGATCGGCGCGGTTCTGCAGGGCCGCGATAACCGCCAGCGCCTGGGAGTGGCGTGCCAGAGTGTCGGGATGCTCGGCAGCCTTGAACGCATTCTGCAGGGGGGTCTCGCCCAGGTCCTGAAGCTCGATGAATCCTTGTGTCAGGTCATGAGCGTAGATGATCGGCACCGCCAGTCCGGCGGCTCGCCAGCGTTCGGCGATGGCGATGAAGGTCTGGGAATCTTCCTGCTCGGGAGGCGCGTCCATCAGCATGCGGTTTTCGCCTTCGGGCAGGGTGAGGCGAAAATAGCCCCGAAAGCTGGCGTCGCCACCGGCTGGAGAGAGCGTAAGGGCGGTAGTCGGCAAGCCGTGTCGCTCGGCTGTCCAGGCGGTCAAAGCATCAAATCGTGAAGAGGACATGCAAGCTCCTTGCTGGTCGGGCATCATGCGGACTGTATAATACCGATTCTCGATGCCAAGGATAACGGACATGGGCAAGCGACTTTCGCGCACGGCACCGATTTCGCGAATGCTGGGGGCCGGCCTGCTGGCGGGTGCATCGCTGAGCCCCGCCTGGGGGCAGGGCGACGAACCCACGGCGGAACAGCTTGATTGGCATCCCTGGGAGGGCGCGGCCGCAGAGGGGCAGCTATGTCGCGGACGTTATGTCATGCCGGCATACCGTCTGCCCGCCGCGTCCGATCCCGAGACCCTTTCACTGGAAGCGGATGCGCTGAATTATGCCACCGGCGGAGACGCTCTGTTGCGTGGTGATGTGGTGCTTCGCCGCGGCGATGCCCAACTGGAAGCCCAGTCATTGAACGTGCCTGCGGACCGCGAGCAGCTGTACGCCGAAGGAAAACTTTCCTTGCGGGATGGACGCGTCCTGGTGCGCGCTGAACGAGCGGATATGGCATTGAGCGCTGATCGCGCGACGCTGGAAGATACCGCTTATGTGTTCTACGACCAGCATATTCGCGGCCAGGCGGCCCAGTTGGAGCAAACCGGGGAAGATCGCTATCGTCTGCGTGATGCCGGTTTCACGACCTGTGACCCGGGTGACAACACCTGGCGTCTGGTGAGTAGCGACATCAAACTTGATCAGGCAAGTGGCGTCGGCACCGCTCGCCATGCCCGGCTCGAAGTCAAGGATGTGCCGGTGTTCTATTGGCCGTGGCTGCGCTTTCCTCTGGATGATCGTCGACAGACGGGTTTTCTGTGGCCTTCCTTGAGTGCTTCCGGGGATGGGATCGATTACGCCCAGCCGTTTTACTGGAATATCGCGCCTGATCAGGATGCCACTTTCATTCCGCGCTGGTTGTCGGCCCACGGCTGGTTGCTGGGCGGTGAATACCGTTACCTGCGCGAGGAAAGCGCCGGGCGGATAGAAGGCGCTTGGCTTTCCAGTGATGATGGCGGTTCTGGCGGCGGCGCCAACCGTTATACCGGAGAGGATCGCTGGTATGTTGATGCAACCCATGCGGGACGTCTGAATTCACGCAGTAATTATCGCCTGCGTTATGGCGGGGCCAGCGATGGGCGCTACTTCGATGATTTCGACAGTGGCATCGGCGGCGACTCAAGGGTCAGCATGGAGCGTCTGGCGCAGGTGGATTATCGCGGTGAACGCTGGCAACTGGACGCCCGTGCTCAAGGGTTTCAACGCCTGGAAGACCCGCTTGCCGATAACGACAAGCCGTTCTATCGCCTGCCCAGCCTGACCGCCAACGCTCAATGGCAGTTTGATAACGGTGTGTATTCCGAATGGCGCTCCAATGCGACGTATTTCTGGCGTGACGTGGACGAGACCGTCGTGCCGGAGCGTGAGGCGGCCATCGGGTCACGGCTGCATCTTACGCCGGTAGTCGGGTGGCGTTTCCAACGCCCCTGGGGTTACCTTGAACCACGTACCGAGCTTTGGCATACCGCTTACACGCTGGATTACGGTGATCGCCAAACCCAGCGCAGCGATACGCCCACGCGTAGTGTGGCGTTAAGCTCGGTGGACGGCGGTCTGGTGTTCGAGCGTGAACTGGCGCTGGGTGGGCAGGATTACCGCCAGACGTTGGAACCGCGTCTCAACTATGCCTATGTACCGCGTACCGATCAGCGTGATCTGCCCGACTTCGACAGTCTTGAACGGACGTTTTCATGGAACCAATTATGGTCGACCCAGCGTTTTTCCGGCGCCGACCGGGTCGGTGACCTCAATCGGCTTTCTTACGCGCTGGAGTCACGCCTGCTGGAAGACGAAGATGGCGCTGAGCGGCTTTCGGTAGGGATGGGGCAGAGTGTGTATTTCGCCGATCGACGCATCGATATCGACGGTGATCCGGATAAGTCGCGCCGCGAAGAATATCTCACCGAGGCGCGTTATTATCAGGCGACCCGCGAGCGTTCGCCGCTGGTGACCCGTCTGGACTGGCAGATCACCCCGCGCTGGAGCGCAGGTTATGAATGGCTTTACGATGATCAGCGTACTCAGACCGAACGTTCTTCGGTCGAAGCCCGCTACCGGCATCCTGAGGGTCATGTGCTGAACCTTGGGTATCGCTGGGAAATCCAGGGATTCGACCCGGCAGTGTTGCCGGGTGATGACGCCTTTCGCGATTACAACCGCGAAGAGATAGATGTCTCGTTTGCCTGGAAAGCCACACCGCGCCTGGACTTGATCGGACGTTATCTTCACGATCAGACGAATCAGCGTTCGCTCGACCAGTTGGCGGGTGTGCAGTGGAATGATTGTTGTTACGGTCTGCAGCTGGTGTGGCGTGAGTGGGTGGACGATAACGACACGGCGCGCGTGGAAGATGACTTCAGCGACCGGGGAATTTTCCTGCGTTTTGTGTTCAAAGGCTTGGGTGGCATGGGCCAGCAATCGGGCAGCGTCTTCGAACAGGCGATCCCCGGTTATCGTGCGACGCAGTTCTAGGGGCTCTCCTCCGATTGAGCCAGACGCTTACTCTCAAGAGACGTTTTATATGAACAAAAGCTACATGAAAAAAGGTTATATGAATAAAAGAAACCCATCGATGTGCTGTACAAGGGTCACCATGCTTGGGCGTGTTCTGGGCCTGGCCCTATGCCTGGGTATTGCCCCTTTATCCTTGCAGGCGCAGGACTTCCAGTCCACGGAGCGCCGTGTGCTGGACCGCATCGTGGCTGTGGTCAACGATAGCGCCATCATGCAGAGCGAGCTTGATGACCGCTTGCAACAGGTGCTTCGCCAGGCCGAAGGGCAAGGCGGCAGTTTGCCGTCCAGGTCGGCGCTTCAAGAACAAGTGCTGGACCGCATGGTGGTGGAAGAGATTCAGTTGCAAAAGGCTCGCGAGGCCAATCTAAGTGTGGATGAGACCGAGCTTAATCAGCAAGTGCGACGCATTGCCGAATCCAATCGCATGAGCCTGGATGAATTCGCCGATGCGCTCGAAGCGGACGGTTCGTCCCTGGCCGATGTGCGTGAAGATATCCGCCGTGAAATGCTGATCCGTCAAGTGCAACAGCGCCAGGTGGGTGGGCGCGTATCGATCACCGAGCGCGATGTCGACCGTGTGCTTGAGCAGCAAGGTGCAGTCAGCGACAGTGGTCAAACGGTAGTGGAAGAGCATCGCGCACGTCATATTCTGGTCGAGGTGACGCCCACCCAGGATGAGGAACAGGCGCTGGCGCTGGCGCAACAGATACGTCAACGACTCAGCCAAGGGGCTTCATTCTCTGGGGTCGCTCAAGAGGTCAGCGATGATCAGGGAAGTGCGCCTAATGGCGGTGAGCTTGGCTGGGTGCGCCCGGGCCAGACGGTACCCGCCTTTGAAGAAACCATGCGCGAGCTTTCGCTGAATCAGGTATCCGAACCGGTACGCTCCCAGTTCGGCTATCACTTGATAGAAGTGCTTGAGCGTCGCAGCCAGGATGTCAGCCGGGAAGCACAGCGTGAGCAGGTGCGCCAGGCACTG
This sequence comes from Vreelandella rituensis, assembly GCF_003336665.1. Taxonomy (GTDB): domain Bacteria; phylum Pseudomonadota; class Gammaproteobacteria; order Pseudomonadales; family Halomonadaceae; genus Vreelandella; species Vreelandella rituensis. The sequence goes on from NZ_QPIJ01000004.1 coordinate 55,555, forward strand.
TTCCAGCGGCGTGCCAATGAGGAACTGGAAAACTGGCACCAGGAAATCCGTTCGCAAGCCTTCGTCGATATCCGCCTGTAATGTCTGGCTTGGCACAAGCCCGCCCTCGGCTGGTGTTGACCACCGGTGAGCCTGCGGGTATCGGTCCCGAACTTGCCCTGATGCTGGCCGCCGGAGGCGATCTGCCCTCGGGCACTGTCGCCATCGGCGATCCTGAAATGCTGGCGGTGCGTGCCCGACAGTTGGGTTTGCAGGTGCGGATCAGCGTCAGCCAACCCGGCGAGGCTCTGCCTGAAAGCGGGCCCGGCGTGCTGGCGGTGTGGCCGGTGCCCCTGGGCGAACCCGCCATTCCCGGGGTGCTCAACCCGGCCAATGCCGATTACGTGCTGCAAACCTTGAATGTGGCGGTGAAGGCATGTCTGGCCGGCCATGCCCAGGCAATGGTGACGGCCCCTCTGCATAAAGGGGTGATCATCGAGGGCGGGTACCCGGAATTTACCGGCCACACCGAGTTTCTGCGCGATGCATGCCAGGTAAGCGAAGTTGTCATGCTGCTGGCCACCGATCGCGCTCTGCACGGCCAGGTGCCCGGCTGGCAGGGTGCAGGCGACTTGCGAGTAGCGTTAGTCACCACGCATTTGCCCTTGCGTGAAGTGGCGGATGCGATCACCGTCGAACGATTGACGCGGGTGGCGCGCATTCTGGAAACCGGCTTGCGCCAACAGTTCGGTATCCTGGCGCCACGGATTGGGGTGTGTGGCTTGAATCCCCACGCCGGTGAAGACGGCCATCTGGGTAATGAGGAGCAGACCATCATCACGCCGACCCTGAACGCCTTGCGCGCCGAGGGGCTGGACATTCATGGCCCGCTGCCCGCCGATACGCTGTTTACCCCGCGCCACCTGGCGGGCGTGGATGTAGTACTGGCGATGTATCACGACCAAGGGCTGGCGGTGTTGAAGTATGCCGGCTTCGGGCGGGCGGCCAACATTACCCTGGGCCTGCCGCTGGTCCGTACCTCGGTGGATCACGGCACGGCGCTGGATCTGGCCGGGAGGGGGCAAGCCGATCCTGCAAGCCTGAAGGTGGCCCTCAATCTGGCAGCCACCCTGGCAGGTCGCAAGCGGCTCGGTTAACAGCGAAAACCGCCAGTTTTCAGTGCCGTACAATCCTGGTGTCGTTCAATTTCAGCGGCATTCAATGTCAGTGTCAGTGTCAGTCAACTTCCAAGGACAGCGTTTTCATGTCTCAAGTGCCGGTTCATCGCGCCCGTAAGCGCTTCGGTCAAAATTTCTTGCGCGACCCGGGCATTATCTCGCGGATCGTGCGTTCGGTCGCCCCGCGTGCCTCCGACCGGCTGGTGGAAATCGGCCCCGGCCAGGGCGCGCTGACTGAACCTTTACTCGACGCCGCCGGGCATCTGGAAGTCATCGAGCTGGACCGTGACCTGATTCCCGGCCTGCGGGTGCAATTCTTCAACTATCCTGATTTCGTGATTCACGAGGGCGACGCGCTCAAGTTCGATTTCGCTGCCCTGAGAGGCGAGGGGCCGGCGCTGCGCGTGGTGGGTAACCTGCCCTACAATATTTCCACGCCCTTGATCGTGCATCTGCTCTCCATGGGGGATGCCATTGGCGACATGCATTTCATGTTGCAAAAGGAAGTGGTCGAGCGTCTGGCGGCACAGCCGGGCGGCCCGGATTGGGGACGGCTTTCGGTGATGGCACAATATCACTGCCGGGTCGATCAGTTGTTTGTGGTGCCGCCGGAGGCGTTCGTGCCACGCCCCAAGGTAGACTCGGCGATCGTTCGCTTGACCCCGCATGCGCAATTGCCGCATATCGCTCAAGACACCCAGGTGTTGTTCGATATGGTGCGCACGGCCTTTGGTCAACGGCGCAAGACATTGCGCAACAACCTCAAAGGGCTGATTCCCGCCGAGCAACTGGAGGGCTTGGGGATCGACCCTGGTCGCCGGCCGCAAACCTTGACCGTGGAAGAGTACGTGCGGATTGCCAACCATCTGGCGGCAAATAATGCCGCAAGTCACGAGGAGTGAGTGTGTCGGATATCGGCGTCACTATCGAACCCTATTACCGCAGTGAAGAATCCAGCGAATCCGAGTCACGCTATGTCTTCGGTTACACCGTGACCATTCACAATACCAGCGCTCATAGCGTACAGCTCATGGCGCGTTACTGGAAAATCACCCAGGGCAATGGCGAGAATCAGGAAGTCCGCGGCAAGGGGGTGGTCGGCCAGCAACCCTTGATCGGCCCCGGTCAGCGCTTTCGCTATACCAGCCGCGCGATTTTGCAAAGCCCCGTGGGCGTGATGGAGGGGGCTTATACGTGTTTCGATGTCTCCACCCAGCAATCCTTCGATGTACCCATCGCACCCTTTCGGCTGGCAGGGTTGAATCAAATTCATTGAACGCGACCAGGCACCAGGAAGGCCCTGGTTAACGTGACCCAAAAGGCTGAGCATGACCACGTATGCGATAGGTGATTTACAAGGCTGCCATGCGGAACTGGTGGCGCTTCTCGAGGCGATTGATTTCAATCCGGCTCATGACCGGTTATGGCTGGCGGGAGACCTAGTCAACCGTGGCCCCGGTTCGCTCGAATGCTTGCGCGAGGTCAAGGCATTGGGCGCTGCCGCTTGCTCGGTGCTGGGCAATCATGACCTTCACCTTCTGGCGGTTGCGCGGGGCGGTGGCAAGCTGAAAAAAAACGATACCCTGCTGCCTATTCTCGAGGCGCCGGATCGAGAAGCGCTTCTCGACTGGTTGCAGGCATTGCCCTTGAGCGTAAGGCATGGCGATACCCTGATGACTCATGCAGGCTTGTTGCCCCAGTGGACGCTTGATCAGGCTGAAGCGCTGGGGGCCGAAGTAAACGCTGCCCTGACCGGTGAGCGTGCCGGCGCCTTCCTGGAGCAGATGTACGGTAATCAGCCGCGTCGCTGGCGCCCTGAGCTTGAAGGCATCGAGCGCCTGCGCATGATCACCAATGCCTTGACCCGCATGCGTTTCATCGACGCCGAAGGACGCTTGGATTTCGAGGCCAAGGAAGGGCTAGACAGCGCCCCGAAAGGGTTCGCCCCCTGGTTTCAATTTGCCCGGCAGGATGATCCTTATCTGATTTTCGGGCATTGGGCGGCGCTGCAAGGACGGCTGCCCAAGGCCAAGGTGCGCGCCGAGGCTCTGGATACCGGCTGCGTATGGGGAGGCAGCTTGACCGCGCTTGATCTGGAAACCGGCAAGCGGATCAGCGTGCCCAGCCAGCAGACAAGGGAAAAATCATGACGTCGTCTGCGCAACGCGATCGGCGGCTTGCGGGCCTAGAGGTCTATCGTGTCGGCGGTGCGGTACGTGATGATCGCCTGGGATGGCCGGTCTACGACAATGACTGGGTGGTGGTGGGTGCCACGCCGGAAATGTTACGCAAACGCGGTTTCAAACCGGTAGGGCGGGATTTTCCGGTATTCCTGCACCCGGAGACCCATGAAGAGTACGCACTGGCACGTACCGAGCGTAAGTCCGGCCATGGCTATGTGGGCTTCAGCGTCCATGCAAGCCCTGATGTGAGCCTGGAAGACGACCTGGCGCGGCGCGACTTGACCATCAATGCCATGGCGGAGACCCCCGAGGGCGAGCTGGTCGACCCTTACGGGGGGCTGGCGGACCTAAAGGCACGGGTGCTGCGCCATGTGTCGCAGGCTTTCGTGGAGGACCCCTTGCGGGTATTGCGCACGGCGCGGTTTCTGGCCCGTTACGCAGGGCTGGGGTTCGTCATTGCTGAGGAGACGCAGGCATTGATGATGGAGCTTTCGCGTAGCGGTGAGCTTGAACATCTGGCCGCCGAGCGGGTCTGGGTCGAAACCGAAAAAGCCTTGGGCGAACCCCAGCCCGAGGCTTACTTTCATGCGCTTTCGGCCTGTGACGCCCTTTCCGTGCTGATGCCGGAGCTTGTCACGGCTGGGCAGGCTTCGCTTGAGACGGCGCTGGCGCGGCTGCATGAAATCCCCCTGTCCGGTTCGCCGAGCGTGGCGCATTGGCGTTATGCAAGGCTAGTAGAACATTTGACACCCGAGGCTCGCCAATCCCTTGCCGAGCGCTTGCGCTTGCCCAAGGTGGTCGCCCAGCTAGCTCGGCATAGTGCCGCAAGCCGCCGGCTACTGGAGCATGGGCGTCAGGGGGAGGTGATGGTGGAAACGGTGATGGTGTGGCTGAATACCCTGGATGGTTGGCGCAAGCCCCAGCAGCTCGAGGATCAGTTGGCATTTATCGAGTGTCAGAAACCGCACCTGGCAAAGCGTTTGCGACAGGCTTGGCAGGCTGCCCGTGGCGTAGAACCACGCGACTTGGTCGCTGCCGGTTACAAGGGGGGAGAGTTGGGCGAGGCCTTGAAACGAAAGCGACGTGATGCGGTAGCGCAGGCGCTATCGAGCGTTGCTTAGCCGGGCGGCGCTTAGGTGAACGGGGCTAAGTCGGGCATCAGTGTGGCGCGAAATCCACTTGCCTTGCCAACGAAAGTCCACTGGCCATAGGCGCTGACTGCCCATTGTGAAAGCTTGCCATAGCGTTGCGTAAGCAATTCCGCTTTGTGGATGGCAGGCATCAGGCATCAACTCGGCGAGCGGCTGCAGCACAAAGGCGTTCTGGGTGATTTCGCCACGCGGCAGTGTCACGTCGTCGATGAGGCCGCATAGTTCGCCTACGGTAAGCAGGTCGATGTCCAGAGCGCGCGGGCTGTATTTGGGCGTGTCCGGACGGCGCCCATGCTGAGCTTCCAGATGCTTGGCCCAGGCCTGAAGTTCGCCGGGGGTGGCGTTGCTGTAAAACGCTACCACCAGATTGTAGAAGTTGCGGCTATCGACAAATCCCACCGGTTCGCTTTCAAACACCCGAGATATGGCAAGGTCGCCGAAATGTGCCTGAAGGGCGTCGAGACACAGGCGGATATGCCGCTCAGGCTCGATATTGCTGCCTAGACTGACCGTCACTTGCCTCATCAGCTTGGCTCCTGCTCGCGAGAAGGACGTACGCCACGGGTAATCATGATGCCGACACTTTTCGCTCTGGCCACCGCGCCGGGTTTGCGTACCGTCAGGCGTAACCAGGCAATGGAAAATTCATTGCGCAAGCATTCAGCCAGACGTTCGGCGAAGGTTTCCACCAGCGCGAATTGATGCGCGTCGGCAAACGCCTGGATTCGCTGACAGATGGCGGCATAATCTAGGGTAAGACGCAGATCATCGGTGGCGGCCGCCGAGCGAATGTCGGTAGCCAGTTCAAGGTCGAGTTGCAGCGCCTGAGTGATCGTACGTTCCCAGCCATAGACGCCGATGATAGTGTCGACATCCAACGCTTCGATCAAGATGCGATCCATGAGTCTTCCCCTTTCAATCAGCCGGCGATTGTACGTGAGGACGTCGTCGAGCGACAGACGAACCAGGCAGAAAGCGAGCGGATAGTCATGATATGGATACTGGTGGGCTATTTATGCGGAAGTTGGTTGGCGGCGCTGAGCGTTTGTCGTTGGGGCGGCGTTGCAGACCCGCGACAATGCGGATCTTTCAACCCTGGCGCCTCCAACGTCCTGCGTATGCACGGGTCGCGCTTGGCGCTGATGACCGTAATATTGGATGCCCTAAAAGGCATGCCGGTAGCGGGGCTGGTCAAATGGCTCGGCATGCCGATATGGTTGCAAGGTGCGGTGGGGCTTGCCGTATTGCTGGGACACAGTTATCCACTATGGCATGGTTTTCGCGGCGGCAAGGCAGTGGCAAGCGCCCTGGGTGTGCTGCTGGTATTGGTTCCCGAAGTGGCGCTATTGGGAGTGCTGAGCTGGGCGCTGTTGGCCTGGTGGCTGAAAAACCCCGGCCGGGCATCGATTGTCAGTGCGCTGCTCACGCCATTATTGAGCCTATGGCTTACGCCTGAGTATACCGGGGTAGTAGCCGTGTTCAGTGTTCTGGTGCTGGCGCGCCATTGGCATAATCTGCGTCGTTTACGCCGGGATGTCGCTGCTCGCCTCAAAGGGCCTTAGACGGGACGGTCAATGTTTCCAGCGGCCAGCGGGGTATGGCCAGCATGGTGCCGGCATCTCGTTCGCCGGCCAGCAGGCGCTGGGCGCCTACATAGGCAATCATAGCGCCGTTATCGGTACAGAAACGCCCGCGAGGATAGAACGCCCGGGCGTTACGCTTGGCAGTTTCCTGCGCGAGCCGTTCGCGCAAGCGCTGGTTGGCACTCACGCCTCCTGCCACCACCAGCCGTTTCAGGCCGGTCTGATCCAGGGCACGACGACATTTGATCACTAGGGTATCCGCCACGGCTTCTTCAAAGGCGCGGGCGATATCGGCCCGGGCCTGCTGGTCCAGTTCGCCATCGGCTTCCAGGCGGCGAATCGCCGTCAGTGTATGCGTCTTGAGACCCGAAAAGCTGAAATCCAGCCCCGGCCGGTCGGTCATGGGGCGCGGAAAACGAAAGCGCTTGGGGTCACCCTGTTCGGCCAGGCGTGCCACCTGAGGCCCCCCGGGGTAAGCCAGCCCCAGCATCTTGGCAGCCTTGTCGAAGGCTTCGCCTGCGGCGTCGTCGACCGATTCACCGAGCAATTGATAGCGCCCCAGCCCTTGGACTTCCACCAACTGGGTATGTCCGCCGGAGACAAGTAGCGCTACGAATGGGAAAGCCGGTGGCTCGTCTTCCAGCATGGGCGCGAGCAGGTGGCCTTCCATGTGATGGACCCCGAGAACGGGAATGCCCAGGGCGCGAGCCATGCCGTGCGCGGTGCTGGCACCTACCATCAGAGCGCCGACAAGGCCGGGTCCTGCGGTATAGGCAATTCCGTCAAGCTCCTGGCGGCTGAGCCCGGCCTCATCGAGGACCTGGGTAATCAACGGCAAGAGTTTGCGGGTATGGTCGCGGGAGGCCAGCTCAGGCACTACGCCGCCATATTCGGCGTGCATGGCGACCTGGCTGTAGAGCGCATCGCCCAGCAGGCCGCCCTGGTTATCGTTGACGCTGGTATCGTAGAGCGCGACGCCGGTTTCGTCGCAGGACGTTTCAATGCCCAGTACGCGCATGCCTTGATTCTCGACTGCAGAGGTAAAGAGGCCGAAGTCTAGCATTATCGACAGGCTGCAGGGACAGGCGCAGCGTTATTCCATGAAACCAGAAGTCGGCACATTGTTTGCAATGCAGGGCATGCAGGACTAGACTATTGTGCGCTGTAAACCTGGGTCGTGCATTGTGTGCTCTAAGCTTATATAGATGCAATGTGCGTGCTATCCGAACTCAAGACTCCTTAAGGTAGGTGAGTGCTTAATGCCTTCTGTTAAAGTACGTGATAACGAGCCGTTTGACGTCGCGCTGCGTCGCTTCAAGCGTTCTTGCGAAAAAGCTGGTGTTCTGTCTGAAGTGCGTCGTCGTGAAAACTACGAAAAGCCGACAGCGGAACGTAAGCGTAAGGCGGCAGCTGCCGTCAAGCGTCATGCCAAGAAGCTTCAGCGTGAGCGCAAGCGCTTCGAACGGCTCTATTGATCCGTACGGGGATAGCTGAGTCGTTTTGATCGGTTGTCTCAAGAGGGATGCCAAGCGGCTGCCATACGGTGGCCGTTTGTTTTTCGTTTTGTTAGATCTTCTTGCCGTGCCGCTCAGGTGCGGTGGGAATGAAACAACGCCTCAGGCGAGGCCACTGGCAACCTATGGCGGGTCAGATTCCTCAACGTTTCATTGATGACTTGCTCGGCCGCGTCGATGTGGTTGAAGTTGTCGGTGAACGTGTGTCGCTGAAAAAGGCGGGTCGTAATTACTCGGGTCTGTGTCCGTTTCATCAAGAAAAGACACCCTCGTTCACCGTCAGTGCCGACAAGCAGTTCTATCATTGCTTTGGCTGCGGTGCTCACGGTAACGCCCTGCGTTTCTTGATGGAATACGACAAGTTGCTGTTTCCCGACGCAGTGGAGCACTTGGCGGGACGCCTGGGGCTTGAGGTGCCGCGGGAAGGCGCCGACGACCCCCATGCCAAAGGGCGTGAAAAAAAGCGCCGGGAGGGCGTCAATCTACTTGAGCTTGCCGCAAGCTTTTATCGCGAGCGGCTGGCCATGCAAGAAGGCGCGGCGGCGCGCGATTACCTCAATCGTCGCAAATTGTCGCAGGAAGTGGTCAAAACCTATGGGATTGGCTACGCTCCTTCCGGGTGGGAAGGGCTCAAGCGACATTTGAGTGAGCGCGGTATCGCTGAGCCGGTTCAGGTGGAGTACGGGCTACTGATCCAACATGAAGACAGTGGACGTACCTACGACCGATTTCGTGACCGAATCATTTTCCCTATCCGTGATGTTCGCGGCCGTACCATCGCTTTTGGTGGTCGGGTCATGGGAGCCGCTCAGCCAAAATACCTGAACTCTCCGGAAACGCCGGTATTTCACAAAGGCCGGGAACTGTACGGCTTGTACGAGGCGCGCCAGGCGAACTCGCGCCTGGAGCAGGTGGTTATCGTCGAAGGCTATATGGATGTCGTGGCGTTGGCCCAGTACGGTATCCAGAATGCAGTGGCGACATTGGGAACTGCAACCACCGAAGATCATCTAACTCGATTATTCCGCTTGGTCAGTCGGGTGGTATTTTGCTTCGATGGCGATCGGGCGGGTCTTCAAGCGGCAAGCCGAGCCTTGGAAACCATTCTGCCGTTGATGCTCGATGGCAGAGAAGCGCGTTTTCTATTCTTGCCGGATGGCGAAGACCCCGACACCCTGGTACGCCGTGAAGGTAGTGAGGCGTTCGCGGACCGTGTGACCTGTGCCATGCCGCTTTCAGAGTTTCTCTTCGAGCAGGCGGGGCAAGGACAGGCATTGTCGGGAGTGGAAGGGCGTGAACGCTTTGCCACCAAGGTATTGATAGCGCTGGCAAAGGTGCCGGAGGGCGTACTCAAGTCGCTGTTGTTGGAAGAGTTGGCCCGACGTAGCGGGCTGTCCCGTCAGCGCCTGGGCGAACTGCTGGCGCAGCGTGAACAGCAGGCCCAGGCAGCGGGGCGCTTGCGCGAGGCTGGCCCTGCGGAGCAAAAAGAGGCTCAGGCAGTGAGTCGCCGGGCGCCAATGGTGCCGGCAAAAGCATCTGCAGGAGCCTTGAGCCCCTTGGCACGTATCGTGCAATTGCTTTTGCATGAGCCGGGGTTGATGGAGATCCTGCCCGATGAAGAGGATTGGCTGCCCGAAGATGATCCGGATGCCTTGTTATACTCTGTCGTGGCGAAACTGCTCAGGGCGGGGCGCTACCGCAGTACCCAGGTGTTACTGGCGCATTTTCAAGGCAGTCTGGAGGGGCGGCGTTTGACCAGCCTGGCGCGGCGTGAACTGTTGATTCCCAAAGCTACACGGAAAGCGGAACTTACGGGATTGCTGGAACACTTCGAAAAGCGCCGGCGACGGCAGTCGCCGCAAGAGGAATACGACGCCTTGTTGGCCCAGGAAAGGGCGGGGAAGCGCCTCGATCACGACCAGCGTCGGCGTTTGGCGACCTTGGTCATGGAGCTTTCGCAGCGTTCCTGACGTAAGCGTGTCGGTGAACCAAGGGCGTCGATAAAAGGCGTTCTTGTAGTGATGTTTTCCGGTTAGGGGTTGAATTCTTGCCTGACCATCACCACATTCACCACATTGCCGGTCAGCTATTAAATGCTGGCCAACCAAACAACCTAACACACCTGAATTGCCGCGCAAATACGCTAAGCTGGAAAATATCCCATCGCTAACGTTATACTGTCCGGCTTGTTGAGTTTTTCCTTCTCAGCGCTTCAGGTGCTTCATTCTTCTTCGTCGAGATAGGGTTTCTATGGCTGGAAATGCGCAGCAGCAGTCACGTCTGAAGGAGTTGATCGCGCGCGGCAAGGAACAGGGCTACCTGACCTATGCCGAGGTCAACGACCATCTACCCGAGGATATCGCCGACCCGGATCAAGTGGAAGACATCATTGGCATGATCAACGACATGGGTATCAGTGTCGTTGAAGTTGCCCCGGATGAAGACACTTTGATGATGTCGGATCACTCCACGGACGAGTCCGCGGCGGAAGAGGCCGTGGCGGCTCTTGCGGCCGTGGAAAGCGACGTGGGACGCACTACCGACCCGGTACGCATGTACATGCGTGAAATGGGAACGGTGGAGCTTCTTACCCGTGAAGGCGAGATCAAGATCGCCAAGCGGATTGAAGAGGGCACACGCGAAGTCATGTCGGCGCTGGCATACCTGCCGGGTGCCGTCGGTTCGATCCTTGATGCCTATGATGCCACTCAGGATGAAGAGGCGCCCGGGCGTCTTTCCGATCTGTTTTCCGGCTTTATCGATCCCGACGAAGGCATTCCCGGCGTGGCGGAGGCTGAAGTGCCCGAGCCCGAGGAAGTCCCGGAAAGTGAGCTCGATAGCGATGCCGAGGATGACGAGGAAGAGGATTCCACTGCAAGCGAAGGCGGGCCTGATCCGGAAGAAGCGAAGGCACGCTTTGAACAGATTCGCGAGCAGAATGCGGCCTTTATCGAAGCCTTGGAGAAATATGGCCGGGATGATCCGAAGGTCAAGGCGGAGCAGGCTCGTCTGGCGGAGTTGTTTTCTCCAATCAAGTTAGTCCCCAAGCATTTCGAACGCCTGGTAGGTCAGGTACGCATCAGTGTCGAGCAGGTGCGTGCTCAGGAAAAGTCCGTGATGCAGCTGTGCGTGAAAAAAGCCAAAGTGCCGCGCAAGACCTTCATCAAGGCGTTTCCGGGTAACGAGTCGCGCAAGGACTGGTTGGATGATTTTCAAGCGGAATTCCCCCGCTATGCCGATCGTCTGGAGCCGTTGCGTACTGATATTGCGCGTGCTCAGCGCAAGATCGCCTTTGAAGAAGACATGGTGCAGTTGCCGGTGGCCTCCTTGAAGGAAGTCAATCGCCGTCTCTCGATTGGTGAGGCGAAAGCACGTCGCGCCAAGAAGGAAATGGTCGAGGCCAACCTGCGCCTGGTGATCTCGATTGCCAAGAAGTACACCAACCGTGGTCTGCAATTCTTGGATCTTATCCAGGAAGGCAATATCGGCTTGATGAAAGCGGTCGACAAGTTCGAATATCGCCGAGGTTACAAGTTCTCGACTTATGCCACCTGGTGGATTCGTCAGGCGATTACCCGTTCGATCGCCGACCAGGCACGTACCATCCGTATTCCGGTTCACATGATCGAGACGATCAATAAGCTCAACCGGGTATCGCGCCAGATGCTCCAGGAAATGGGGCGCGAGCCAACACCGGAAGAGCTGGGCGAACGCCTGGAAATGCCGGAAGAAAAAGTACGCAAGGTGCTCAAGATCGCCAAGGAACCGATCTCCATGGAGACCCCGATTGGTGATGACGACGACTCACACCTGGGTGACTTCATTGAAGACGGCACCATGCTGTTGCCGATTGACATGGCTACCGGCGAAGGCTTGATCGAAGCGACACGTAACGTCCTGGGTGGGCTGACGGCCCGTGAAGCCAAGGTGCTGCGTATGCGTTTCGGGATCGACATGAATACCGACCACACGCTTGAAGAAGTCGGTAAGCAGTTCGATGTTACCCGTGAGCGTATTCGCCAGATTGAAGCCAAGGCATTGCGCAAGCTGCGTCATCCGAGCCGCTCGGAGCCGTTACGCTCGTTTCTCGACGAGTAAGTCGGTCGTGTCAAGTTTAGCAAGACAGTAAGCAGGCGTCCTGTACGCCCGACAAAACGTCCGCAGCCAAGCTGCGGACGTTTTTTTGTATTCCAGTACATGCCGCCTGCTATCAAGTGTTGGCTAGACGCTGGCGTCGCGCCATGATGAGCAGTTCAATCACGGCAATCAGTATCAAGGCATAGCCCATTAGCTCCACCACTTCTTCCGCGACATTCTTGAAGTCGCGCACATAGTCATCCTCCAGTACCGCGCGCCAGAAATCCTGGCGCCCGTAAAGGCGGGAAAAGACATAGGTGACCAGCAGGCCTGCCATGAACAAGCCGAAGGAAAGCGAGTTGCCAAAATAGCTGAACTCGTCGAGGAAGCGATGCCAGTTGCGCCCTACCCAGTAAAGGGAAGGCAGGATGATGAGGGCCACCAGTACCTTCCAGGTATTATCCGCCACGTAGGTGTCGAGAAAAGCATCCTGCTCCCTGACCAGCGAGGCGGCGAGAAACGCCAGTATCAGTAGCGTGACGTTGGGCCATACCTTGAGCCCCTGGCGTATATAGAGAAGCAGGACACAACTGCTAGCCAGAAACAACGTTTGGGTGAACTCGGTGAATCCCCACTCGGAAAAGCGAATTCCGGGGAAATAGAGAGCTTCCAGATAGGCGCCTTGCGCGATAGCTCCCACGAGCAGTACATAGAGCGCAGTGCGCAACGCTGCGGCTCGAAAGGAAATAGGCGCATGGGGGGGGGAATGAGACATGAGCTACCTTGTTATCAAATGGCGCTTGGCGACACAATACATCCATTGTCGAATGTTAAGTATAGCGCGACTTTTCAGCCCGCGCACTGGGCATTCACGAATTGCCAATATCCATACTGAATGTAGATGCTTCAACCCGCCTCGTCGCTGGCGTACACTGCTAAATATCTGATTCAATGAAAATCACTGCTCCACCAGACGGGGCTGCCGTCCTGTTGGAGCCAGAGCCAATTGTAGGAGAGCTTCATGAAATCACGTGCTGCCGTGGCGTTAAGCGCCGGTAAACCGCTCGAGCTTGCCGAGATCGATGTAGAAGGGCCAAAAGCCGGTGAGGTATTGGTGCGAATGGTGGCGACCAGTGTGTGTCACACCGATGCCTTTACGCTGTCCGGAGCGGACCCGGAGGGTAACTTTCCTGCGGTACTCGGCCATGAAGGCGCCGGGGTAGTCGAAGAAGTCGGGGAAGGGGTGGTCAGCGTCAAGCCGGGTGACCATGTGATTCCGCTGTATACCGCTGAATGTGGTAAGTGTAAATTCTGCCTCTCCGGCAAGACCAACCTGTGCAGCGCTGTGCGAGCGACCCAGGGCAAAGGCGTGATGCCCGATGGCACCAGCCGCTTTTCGCTGGAAGGCAAGCCGTTGCACCATTACATGGGTACCTCCACGTTCAGCGAATACACCGTGTTGCCGGAAGTGTCACTGGCGGTGGTGTCAAAAGAGGCCCCGATGGACAAGATCTGTCTGTTGGGGTGTGGCGTCACCACGGGCATTGGCGCGGTGCTCAATACCGCCAAGGTCGAACCGGGCGCTACAGTGGCTGTTTTTGGTCTGGGTGCCATCGGTCTGGCAGTGATCCAGGGCGCCCAGATGGCCAAGGCATCCCGTATCATCGCCATCGACATCAACCCCGACAAGTTCGAGCTGGCCAGGCAGTTCGGGGCCACGGATTTCGTCAATCCCAAGGACCATGCCGCACCGATTCAAGAAGTGATCGTGGACTTGACCGATGGCGGCGTTGACTACTCCTTCGAGTGTATCGGCAATGTGAACGTCATGCGCTCGGCGCTGGAGTGTTGTCACAAGGGTTGGGGAGAATCCATCATCATCGGGGTGGCCGGTGCCGGTGAGGAAATTTCCACGCGGCCTTTTCAATTGGTCACCGGGCGTGTCTGGAAAGGCTCGGCCTTTGGCGGCGTGAAGGGCAGAAGTGAACTGCCGGGTTATGTCGACCGTTACATGAACGGTGAACTCAAGATCGACGAGTTCATTACTCAGGATATGCCTTTCGAAATGATCAATGAGGCATTTGAGCTACTCCACGCAGGCAAGAGCATTCGAACCGTGCTGCATTATTGAAGTCCGGTATGATGATGAATAAACACCCAGCATGATCGAATCGCTATCACAAGGAGCCCCTCATGAGCATGAGTGAAACATTGGAATTGGTGTCGGCCAATCGCAGCTTTGGAGGGTGGCACAAGCGTTACCGCCATTATTCCCGTGCCTTGGATTGCGAGATGGTGTTTGCGGTCTATCTACCGCCTCAGGCGGAAAATGAACGGGTGCCCTTGTTGTGGTGGCTTTCCGGGCTTACCTGCACGGATGAAAATTTCATGCAGAAAGCCGGCGCGCAGCGAATGGCGGCGGAGCTGGGTATCGCGATCGTCTGCCCGGATACCAGCCCAAGGGGTACGGACCTGCCCGGCGAGCATGAGAGTTACGACCTGGGCTCCGGCGCGGGGTTCTACGTCAATGCCAGCGAAGAGCCTTGGAAAAAACACTACCGGATGTACGATTACGTGATCGAGGAACTGCCCTCGGTCGTACGCCAGCACTTTCCAGTCAATGGTCGGGAATCCATCAGTGGTCATTCGATGGGCGGTCATGGCGCCTTGATCCTGGCCTTGCGCCACCCCGGCCGGTTTCGTTCGGTCTCGGCTTTCTCACCGGTGGTCAATCCCATCGCCTCCCCATGGGGAGAAAAAGCCTTTACCGAGTATTTGGGCGATGATATCTCGCGCTGGCGCCAATACGATGCCTGTGAGCTGGTCGCCCACGGCGCTTCACGCCAACGGCTGTTCATCGACCAGGGAGAGGCGGATGACTTTCTTGAAGATCAACTCAAGCCCGAGCGTCTGGAAGCGGTCTGTGAGAAGCATGATCACCCACTGACCTTGCGTCGGCAGCCCGGCTACGATCATAGCTACTTCTTCATCGCCTCATTCATTGAGGATCACCTTCGTTATCACGCCGAACATTTGTTCAAGCGCTGACATGGCGAATCTTTTATGCTAATCCGCACGCTGCGTCGTCTCGCTCGCCTGGCTTGGGGGCTGATATGGCGTGGCGTGGTGGCGTTTGTGCTGGTATCTGTGGTCTTGGTGGTGTTATTTCGTGTGGTGCCGCCACCGGGCTCCATGGTGATGGTGGAGCGCAAGATTCAAAGCTGGGTTCATAGTGAACCTATCGATATCAAGCGAGAGTGGCGCTATTGGGAAGCGATGTCGGAGAATGCCAAGTTGGCGGTGATTGCCGCTGAAGACCAGCGCTTTCCTCAGCACCACGGCTTTGATCTGGTGGAGTTGAAACGTGCCTGGGAGGCGAGCCGTGATGGGGCTCGGTTGCGAGGTGCGAGTACGCTTAGCCAGCAAACCGCCAAGAATGTCTTTCTATGGAGTGGGCGAAGCTGGTTACGCAAAGGGCTGGAAGCCTGGTTCACCCTGCTGATCGAAACTTTCTGGAGTAAACAGCGGATTCTGGAGGTGTATCTCAACGTGGCGGAATGGGATAACGCCGTGTTTGGCCTGGAAGCTGCCGCCCAGCATTATTTCGGGGTCTCCGCCGATGCATTGAACGAACGGCAGGCCAGCCTGCTAGCTGCGATTCTACCCAGCCCACGGACCCGCAATGCCGCCCGTCCGAATGATCAGGTTGAACGGCGAAGCCAGTGGATTCGGCAGCAGATGCGTAACTTGGGAGGTGCTGCTTACCTGGAGCGACTCTCCAATCCTTGATGAATAATCCTTGATGAATACTGTGACTTATCCGAGTACCGCTGGTCTACAGTAGAAGTAAGTACGTCCGGGGCTGCCCCGATAGCAGCAGCTACCGTGTGATTGATGAGGTGCCATGACTGCAAAGCTTCTTCTTTGGACCGCCCGAGTACTGACACTGTTGATGGTGGTGGTGAGCGTATTGCCGATGATCCCCAGCGGTAAGTGGTGGATCAGGCTGTGGGAGTTTCCGCGGCTTCAGTTGACGTGTGCGCTGGTCGCGGCACTGGTATTGCTGGCAGTGCACGCTTGGTGGAATCGACCAAGGACAGAGCACGCCGTGTGGGTGGCGGTGATCTTTGCGACGGTGGGATGGCAGCTGTCGCACATCCTGCCGTTCACGCCGCTCTGGCCGACCGAGGTCCCAACCGCCGAGTTTCAGTCCAGTGAGGCCCGGGTGACCCTTAAACTGCTGAGCGCGAATGTCACCTATACCAACGACCGCTACGACGAGTTACTGGCAATGGTCCAGCGGGAGGATCCGGACATTCTGTTGCTGATCGAGGTCGATCGCGCTTGGGCCGAGGAGCTGACACCGTTGGATCAGCACTACTCATATCGGGTCGGCGAGGTTCGCGGCGAGGGGTTGGGGATTGTGCTCTGGTCGCGTTTTCCGTTGCTGGAGCAGGAAGTCAAGTACCTGGTCTCCGAGCGCCGGCCATCAATCTTCGCGACCCTGGACGTGCCGGGGATCGGGCCGGTACGGTACATCGGTATCCACCCCGTCCCGCCGGGATTGCGGGGGCGGACCACCCGTAACGACGAGACGAGCGAGCGTCAGGACAGCCGGGTCCGCGACGCGGAGCTGATGCTGGTCGCACGCCACGTTCAGAAGGACTCGGACAACCGCTGGATCGTCACGGGGGATTTCAATGACGTCGGGTGGTCCGACACCACCCAGCTGTTCGCTGACCTGAGCGACCTCAAGGACCCGCGCCGAGGCCGACGGCTGCTGAGCACCTACCATGCGGAGCTGCCGCTATGGCGATACCCGATCGACCACCTGTTTGTCTCTGATGGATTTCATCTGATCGACCTCGACCGGGTGAGGGTGCTCGGCTCCGACCACTTCGCCGTCACCACGACACTGGCCGTCGCGAAGAAGGATCAAGCGAAGCCGAAGGCCTCTGCGGAGGAGGAAGAGCAGGCCAGCGAGATGGTCGAGGAAGGAGGCGAGGATGCCGCCGAGCAGGGCGTTAGCTCGACGCCGGGGGATCAATAGGGGGCAGGTTCAGGGAACAGCCATGCTCAGTGATATTTCTTCGGATCAATCGTGGCCAACGCTTCCAGCTTGGGCCGGGAAAAATAAAAACCCTGCTGCACATTTATTCCCAAGTCCACCAGGCAGCGCGACTCCTCACGGGTTTCAATCCCTTCCCCCACCAATTTGGTGCCGAGATTTTCGGCCAGAACGACGATGCTACGCAGGATAGCTTGGCGTCGCTTGTTAGTGTCACAGCCCATGATCAGTTCGCGGTCGATCTTGAGCGTGTCCGGGCGCAAGTCGGTCAATAAATCCAGGTTGGCAAACCCATTGCCGAAATCATCCAGCGAGGTGGTGAAGCCCATGGCATGGTAGCTTTCGATGATGTTGCGCAGGTGCGCACGATCTCTGACGCGTTCGGTCTCGGTAATTTCGAAATTGAGCCGTTGGGTGGGCCAGCCTACCCGCTGAGACGTTTCCAAGGTGGCCCGAATACAGGCCTCGGGCTCGTAGACCGCATTAGGCATGAAATTGATCGAGAGTATTTCCTGCATGTCGAGTTGGCTGGCAAGTTCGATGGCTTTGATGCGGCAATCTTGATCGAACCGATACATCAAATCGTCGGTTACCTGGTCAAGAATGCTGCCGGCGGATTCGCCATTCAGGCCACGAACTAGCGCCTCGTAATAAACAATACGTTTCTGATGCACATCAACGATGGGCTGAAATGCCATGGTAAAGGCAAACGGCACCGGCTTATCACAGCGATTGCAGTGGCCTGCAACACGCGCGCAATTGGAATGGTCTCGCATTTGTGACACTTATCCTGACGTAAATTGAGTTAACGGCGCGATGAAGTATTCTTACCTTTATGCACCACTAATACTACACCGATGATAGCCACTGCCATACCACCTAAGCCGAGTAGCGGTAGACGCTCGTCAAATAACCACCAGGCTTGAAGAGCGGTCACTGGGGGTACCAGATAAAACAGGCTGGCGACGCGTGAAGCCTCTCCTCGCTTGATCAGTGCCATCAACAGCAGGATGGCGGCTATCGAGAGAATCAACACCAACCAGCCAAGTGTGAGAATGAAGGTCGGCGTCCAATCGATTTGCCGGGTTTCAAAAAGCAGGGCCCCCAAGCCAAGTAACAGGCCAGCGGCAACGTACTGAATCACGGCGCCGGAAAGTAGCGGCATGGTGGTGCAAAAACGTTTCTGATAAAGCGTGCCCAGCGAAATTCCGGCCAAGGCCGCCAGCACACTGAACAGAGCGCCCATCCCGAATCCCTGGAACAACGATTCGCCCAGTTCAAGCTTGCTGCCCAGCACCAGTGTAATGCCTAAAAGCCCCAACCCCAGCCCCAGCCATTGGCGTGAAGTCAGCCGTTCGTTGAGCAAGGGTCCGGCACAGGCGGCCGTCAGAAGCGGCTGTAAGCCCACTAAAAGAGAAGCCAGCCCCGCCGGCATGCCTAGGTAAATGCCATAAAAAACGCCGCCTAAGTAGGTGCCATGCACCAAAAGCCCCGAGACGCCGATATGCGCCCATAGCTTGGCTCCTTGAGGCCAGGAAATACGCATCAACAACACTATTGGTAGCAACAAGGCGAGCGTCAATACAAAACGCACGAACAGAAAAGTAAAGGGCTCAGCGTATGGCAAGCCGAACTTGGCGCCAATGAATCCCGTGCTCCATAACAATACAAAGACCACCGGCATGGCGGCCAGTCCCAGGGAGGTGGCAGTGTGTGTCGCTACGCTTTTTGACATGATGTTGTATTTCTCGCTTCTATCAAACTGCGGTAATTAATCGGAGTTATGTTTCAGTATGGTTTCAACATCTTGCGTTTTTTTACACAAAAAAAGGAACCTGCCTGCCCAACACGCGTCACAGGGGGGCAATTCAACACTCACTATGTAGAGGTTTTTTCATGAAACGGATAACTGCACTGTTTTCAGCCGCTCTTCTGGCCGCCGGTTTTATGACGGCTACAGCCCACGCTCAGCAGGATCCCGCTCAGGACCCTGCGACAACCCAGCAGTCCGCCCCGATAGCGCAGGATTTTTCTGATCAGCAGTTGCAACAATTTGCCGATGCATCTCAGGAAATCGCAGTGATTTCCCAAGAATACACTGAGCGTCTACATGGTGCAGAAGACGAAGCCGATCAACAGGAAGTTCGTGCTGAAGCCAACGACAAAATGATCGGAGTCGTGGAAAATAGCGGTCTGGATGTTGATACTTTCAATGCCATCGGCCAAGCGATCCAGCAGGACCCGGAAATGATGCAACGTGTTCAGGAAATGGCAGCTGAGTAAATGGCAGCTGAGACCTGATCTATATTGCCAGATTTCGCTTGATTAGCGAAATATGCGCCATCGAACATTGCTGGTGGCGCAAGCATAAAAAGCCACCCATGGGTGGCTTTTTTTATAAGCAATTTCCTGCGCTGATGACTTTACGCCCCAAGCATGGCATTCCACACTGGCTCACTTGCCGTTAGCAAGCATGAAGAGTCTTATTGAATGCAGGACCAGGAGGTAGCATGGACGTGGAACTTCTCGATATACGTCAACATATGGGCAAATTTCCCCCTTTCGATGCCCTGTCGGATGACCTTCTGGACCTGATCGCGACGCATGTCGAGATCAGCTACTTTAAAGCCGGCAGTGACATCCTGCTTTTCGACCAGCCGGTGACGGATCTATGTTACATCCGTAGTGGCGCCGTCGAAGTGTATCGGCGCAAGGGCGAACTCTACAATCGTCTGGGTGAGGGCGATATTTTCGGCCATTTCAGCTTGTTGCGTAGTCACAGAGTGAGTTTTCCAGCCAAGGCCATCGAAGATACCTTGATCTATTTCATCCCGGATGAGGTATTTCAGACACTCTGTGCGGAGGATGATAACTTCGCTGATTTCGTCGAACTGGAAAGGCCGCGTCTGGAAACAGCCGCAGAACAACAAAGAAAAGACAACGACATGATGATCACCCGGATACGCAAGTTGCTTTCGCGCTATCCAGTCATGGTCGAAACCACCACCAGCGTACAGCAGGCCGCTTGCCAGATGGGCGAGGCCCAGGCGTCTGCCGTTCTGGTCTTGGAAGAGGGTGGTGATGACCCGCGGCTACGCTTCACCGACGGCGAAGAGCGTACCTGGCAAATCCGCGGCATCATGACCAATAGCGACTTCCGTGCGCGGGTGGTGGCACAAGGACTGGCGCCTTCCACCCCGGTGGGTGAGGTGGTTTCTTCACGGCTGATTACCATTCAATCTGACGAATCAGTCTATGAAGCGATGCTCACCATGTTGCGCAATAACGTGCATCATCTGCCGGTGCTCTATCGCCGGCGTCCGGTGGGTATCGTCCACCTGTCGGATATCATCCGTTACGAAACCCAGAGCGGGCTCTATCTGGTGGGCAATATCTTTAGCCAGTCAAGTGTAGAAGGTCTGGAGCGTCTGGCATCGGATGTACGCGCAGCCTTTGTACGGATGGTGGAAGAAGGGGCCAATTCGCACATGGTGGGAAGTGCCTTATCCACCATCGGCCGAGGCTTCACGCGGCGTTTGCTGGAGTTGGCCGAAGATGAGCTAGGCCCGCCACCGGTGCCTTATTGCTTCATGGTCAATGGCTCCATGGCGCGCAACGAACAGAGCATTGTCACCGATCAGGACAACGCTCTGGTGTTATCGGATGAGTTTGTTCCCGAGCAGCATGACAGCTATTTTCTGGCCTTGGCCAAGTACGTCAGCGATGGGCTGGCGGCCTGTGGCTACACCTACTGCAAGGGCGATGTGATGGCGACCAATCGTCAATGGCGTCAACCGCTGCGTATCTGGAAGGCATATTTCAATGACTGGATGGACAACCCGACGCCCGAGCGCTTGCTGCATAGCTCGATATTCTTTGATCTTGACTCCGTGGATGGCGAAGAGCTCTATGTCGAGCAACTCCAGGATCTGGTTGCTGAAAAGGCCCCTCAGCGCCCCTTGTTTCTCGCTGCCATGGCGCGTAATGCGCTCAATCGAACGCCGCCCTTAGGGTTTTTTCGCACCTTTGTGATGGAAAAGGACGGCAAGCATAACAATTCGATCAATCTCAAGCGCCGAGGTACGGCGCCCATGGTGGATGTGATTCGGGTGCATGCCATGGCGGCGGGCTCGCGAGCTCAGAACTCCTTTCAGCGCCTGGATGATATCGCCGAGACGCAACTTCTGGCGCCGGGTGCTGCGGACAAACTACGCTATGCGCTGGAATTCATGTGCATGTCGCGTATCCGTCATCAAGCAATCGATTTGCAGGAAGAACGAATGCCGGATAACAACATTGAACCCGAAAATGTCGCAGACGCCGAACGTCATACGCTCAAGGATGCCTTTCAGGTATTGAGCAATGCGCAAAAGTTTCTCAAGTTTCGCTATCCGATGCCGGCCAACCGGCGAGCTCAATAATGCTCAGAATTCGTTCAACACAACGCTTGGCGGATTGGCCAGGCTATATGTCGCAGCGTGCCGACCAGGCTCGAGATGGCGCCTTGGCAAGCTTCTTTGCCACGCCGTTACCAGCTCCCGATACGCCCATCAAGGACGTGCCGATGGTGGCGCTGGATATGGAAACCACCGGCCTGGATGAACGTCACCATGCGATTGTCAGCCTGGGAGTGGTGCCCTTCACCCTGGATCGGATTCGCGTTTCACAGCGGCGATACTGGGTGGTGAAACCGCCTCGTGTCCTGGTCGAAAGCTCGATTGCCTATCACCATATTACCCACTCGGAAATCGCTCAGGCCCCGGATCTGGACGCAATTCTCGATGAACTGCTGGAGCGTTTGGCGGGGCGTATCGTCGTGGTGCATTTTCGACATATCGAACGTCCTTTTCTCAATGAGGCCGTCAAGGCACGCCGTGGCGAGAGCCTCATGTTTCCCATGATCGATACCATGTCGCTGGAAGCACGGCGTCATCGGCAGTCCATGTGGGCGCGTTTCAAGCGTTGGTTAGGGCGCCCTCCAGTGCCGATTCGCTTGCAGCCCAGCCGTGAACGCTATGGCTTGCCGGCGTACCAGGGCCATCATGCCCTGGTCGATGCACTGGCGACGGCGGAGTTGCTACAAGCCCAGATTGCCACGCATTATCATCGCGATACGCCGTTGCGTGCACTGTGGTGCTGACCTTGGGGCGGCAGAAACGAAACGGGCAGCCACTTGGCTGCCCGTTTCGTTTTTCGGCTTTGTGCTTATCTATCTATTCATTCACACCGTTTTAGCCTTGCGCGGTTCTGGTTTTCCGCTGCGTGGCTCGCTCATCAGTCCCTTGACGATGGCGTAGCAGCCGACCAGCAGCACCAAGGTGAAGGGCAACCCGGTGGTGAGGGCGGCTGTCTGCAGGGCGGCGAGACCGCCACCGAGCAGCAAGGCGATGGCGAGGGCACCCTCGATCAGCGCCCAGAAAATACGCTGGGGCTTGGGGGCGTCTACCTTGCCGCCGGCGGTGATGGAGTCGATCACCAGCGAGCCGGAATCCGACGAGGTAATGAAGAACACGATCACCAGCACGATGCCGATGAATGAGGTAATGGCGCTCAGCGGCAGGTACTCCAGCATGGTGAAGAGCTGCAGCTCGAGGGCAGCATCCTGAACCTCGGTGATCCCGGAATTGACCACCTGGTCGATGGCCGTAGTACCGAAAGCGGTCATCCACACCACCGAGGCCAGGGTCGGGATCAGCAGCACCGAGATCAGGAACTCACGCACGGTGCGGCCCCGGCTGACGCGAGCAATGAACATGCCGACGAAGGGCGACCAGGCAATCCACCAGGCCCAGTAGAAGGCCGTCCAGCCCTGGCTGAAGTTGGCATCTTCACGTCCGAACGGCATGGAGAGCGCTGGCAGGTGGGTCACGTAGCCGACCAGATTATCGACCACGCCCGTAGCGATCATCAGTGTCGGGCCTACGATGATAACGAAGCCCAGCAGTAGGGCAGCGAGCACCATGTTGATTTGCGATAGACGTTGCACGCCCTTGTCGACACCGAGCATGATCGAGCCCAGGGCCACGAGGGTAATCCCCAGGATCAGCAGCACCAGGGTGGTGTCGTTGGCGGGGATGCCGAACAGATACTCGAGACCCCCGGCCGCCTGTGTGGCGCCGATGCCCAGCGAGGTAGTCAGGCCAAACAGGGTGGCAAATACCGCCAGGATGTCGATCACGTGTCCCGGCCATCCCCAGATGCGCTCGCCCAGGATGGGGTAGAAGATCGAGCGCATGGTCAGCGGCAGGCCCTTGTTGAAGGAGAAGATCGCCAGCGACAGGCCCACAATGGCGTAGGCACCCCAAGGGTGAAAGCCCCAGTGGAAGATAGTGGCAGCCATGCTCAGGTCGATGGCGCCGGCCTGATCCCCTGCGGCAGCACCCAGCGGGGCCCAGTCAGTGCGCACGCCATCTTCGCCCACGCTGATACCGCCCATGGCGGTGCCATAGTGGCCCAAGGGCTCCGCCACACCGTAGAACATCAGCCCGATGCCCATGCCGGCGGCGAACAGCATCGAGAACCAGCCCAGGTAGCCGAAGTCCGGCGTGGCATCAGCACCGCCGATGCGCACCTTGCCCAGGGGCGTGAAGATCAGCACCAGCGCCAGGAGCGCGAAGACGTTGGCGCCGAGCAGGAAAAACCAGCCCAGGTTGGTGGTCAGGAAGCTAAACATGCTGTTGAAGATCGGCTCCATCTGATCCTGCAGCGCAAGCGTCAGGATCACGAACAGCAGGATCACGATCGAGGAGAAGAGGAAGACCTTGCCGTGCAGATCCACGTTGATCCCCAGGGGGGATGCGGTGATGTTGTCCTGTCCGATCACATAGTCGGTATCAATCAGGTTCGCGGCCCCCTCCGGGGCCGGAATGCCTTCGGAGGGAGCTGCCTCCGAGGGAGTCTTGTCATCAGGACTCTTGTCATCAGGAATAGTAGCCACGAAGAGGCCTCCTTGGGTGTGGGGTGAGGGTCAGGCGTAGCGCCTAAGCGAGTCAACGCGCGCCGATATCAATCCTGGGCGTCGGTGGGGCGTACCAGGAACACCGATGCTTGGGTATGCGTCGCTACTTTGCCCCCGTGAGAGGGTATGAGAGCATCCAGGTGGCGGGGTGGATGGGTCGCCATCACCACCAGATCAGCCTGGACTTCCTTGGTCGCCTTTATTAGCAGATCATCCAGATCCGCCGTGGGGTCTGCCGATGCGTACACCTTGACGCTGACGGGCTGGCCGTGAACTTCTTTACGTTTCTCGGCAAAGGCGTTCAGTTTCTGCTCGTATTCTTCGGGCGTTCTAGCAACTGAACCTGGCGTGATGGCGGTAATGCCCACATAGCAAATCCTGGCATTGTGATGCTTGGCCATGTCGGCGGTTACCGCCAATGCCGGTTCCAGCGTTTCAATGTGTGCCAGGTCCACCGGTACCATGATGGTATTGAACATGAAGGGTCTCCTTGCCATTATCTCGAAACAACTCTGAAGGATTTCGCCAAGCGCGTTTTTATATGCATGAGTCTATAGAACCGGGGTTATAGAAACAGCTCTATAAACTCGGTTCTATAAACACTATGGTAAAAACGCAATCCGTGCCTGGAAAGCCTTTAACGTTTGTCGGCCAGTGTCAACGTGCAAAAACACAGCAGGGGGGCATAATGCCCCCCTGCTGGAGAACTCGACGCTGGGTTTAGCTTTCCAGCCACTCGTTCACTAGCTCTGGATTGTCTTCGACCCATTGCTTGGCGTTTTCATAGGGGTCGCTATCGTCTTGCTGGTTCATCAGCATGACTTCGCCCATCTGCTCCGGTGTCCATTCAAATGCATCCAGAATGGCATAGGCTTTCGGCATGTCGTCTTGCAGGCCTTGGCGCACGACGGTGTGAATCTGCTCGGCGCCCCCGTAGACATTTTCCGGGTCTTCGAGATATTTCAGATCAAAACGCGCGAATTTCCAGTGGGGTGTCCAGCCGGTGACCGCCACGTCTTCTTCGTTAGCAATGGCTGAAGACAATGCCGCGGTCATGGTGGCACCGCTGCCACTACGCAGGCGCAGCTCAAGGTCATAGGTATCCACGACGTCTTCGGACAGGCTCATCAGTCCGGCACCGGGGTCGATACCGATGATCTCGTTGTTGAAGCTGTCGGCATGGTCGTTCAGGTCGGCAATGGAGTTGGCTTCGCTGTAAGCGGGAACCACCAGACCGAGCTTGGTACCGTCGAGGTTCGCACCTAGGTCTTCGACTTCATCACCAACACGCTCCATGTAATCGGCGTGAGTGGTGGGCAGCCAGGCAGCCACGATGGCGTCGGCATCGCTGGTGGATAGAGCCTGCCACATGGCGGCGGCGGATAAGGAGGTCATATCCACTTCGTAGCCGGCTTGTTCAAGCACCACACGGACCACATTGGTGGAGGCGACTTCAGAGGACCATTCAACATAGGCGAGGTTTATCGGGCCGTGGTCATCGGCTTGAGCCAGACCGCCGGCAGCAAGTCCGCTACCTGCGAGCATGGCCAGTGAGGCTAAACGGACGCGACGACTCAGGGTATGTTTTTGCATTCTCGTTCCTTTTTCGATGAAAATTACTTGATGCTTACTTGTACAGCATGAGGAAGGTGAGGGGGTCTGTGCAAGTTTCCCCCTCAACGTTACGCTGTAATGTTCTGCTAAAACGGCTTACTTGCGTGTGCGACGCAGCGATTGAGTCAAGCGGTCCAGCAGCATGGCAAGAATCACCACGGCAATCCCCGCTTCGAACCCATCGCCGGGGCGCAGGCGCTGAATGGCCCGCCATACTTCGCTACCCAAACCATCAGCACCGATCATGGCAGCGATAACCACCATGGAAAGGGCGAGCATGATGGTCTGGTTGATGCCCGCCATCATGGTGGGCAGGGAAAGCGGTAGCTGAACCTTGAAGAGTTTCTGGCTACGCGTGGCGCCATAAGCGTCAGCAGCCTCGATGAGTTCCACCGGAACCTGGCGAATCCCCAGCGTGGTGAAACGGATCGCCGGCGGCATGGAAAAGATCACGGTGGCGAAAATTGCCGATACCGAGCCGATCCCGAAAAAGGGAATTGCGGGAATCAAGTAGACGAAGGCCGGCATGGTCTGCATGAAATCAAGCACTGGCATGATGACGCGGTACAGGCGACTGGAAAGGGCAGCGGCAATGCCTACCGGTAATGCCATGACGATCGCCACCAGTGTAGCGATGACCACCAGGGTGAGTGTCTCGATCATCGGGTCCCACAGCCCCAGGTTCCAGATGACCGCCAGTCCCAATACGGCACCGATACCCAGGCGAACACTGGCCACTCTCCAGCAGAGCACGGCGATGAGTGCCATCAGCGCCCATTCGGGTAGCCACATCAAGGCGTCATTGAGGACTTCGATACCGGTCTGGGTGACACGTGAAATTGCCCGGGTCACCGAGGAATATTCAGTGGTCAACCAAGTGAGACCACCTTCGATCCAACTACCCAACGGAATACGTGGAATTTCCATTATTGTTCTCCTGCGCGTGCCAATTCATCCAGAACGGCGCCTTTGACGACCACTCCCAGCAAATGATTTTCCTCATCGACCACGGCGATAGGAAAGCTCCTGTCGGAAAACATGGCGAAAAGATTGTGCATGGGTTCTTCCGAACGGACGCTGCGAAAATCCTGAATCAGGTAGTCGCTGATACTGTCAGCATTGTTTTCGGCGGCCTTGCTGGCGGTATCGGCTTCCAGTAGCCCCAGCAGCTTGCGGTCACGATCGGTGACGTAAATGGAGTCCAGACCATGTTCACGCATCTTGCGCAGAGCGGTACGTGGGCCATCGCCGCTGCGTGCGGTTGCATGCACGGGGCGCATGGCACTTTCCGCAGTGAGAATGCGTGAACGATCGACCCCTTCAATGAAGCGACGCACGTAGTCATCGGCAGGCCGAGTCAGGATTTCTTCGGGGGTGCCGATCTGCACGACTTCACCGTCCTTGAGAAGAACGATGCGATCACCGATGTTCAGGGCTTCATCGAGGTCGTGAGTTATGAAGACCGTGGTCTTGCGCATTTTATTCTGCAGCTGGATCAGTTCTTCCTGCATTTCCTTTCGGATCAGCGGGTCAAGCGCGGAGAAGGCTTCATCCATCAGCAGCACACTGGCATCGTTGGCCAGGGCGCGAGCCAGGCCTACACGCTGCTGCATACCGCCGGAAAGCTGGTTGGGATAAGCATCTTCCCAGCCATCCAGGCCGACTTGCTTGAGCGAGCTGCGGGCGATGTCGTAGCGCTCGGTTTTACCCACACCGCGAATCTCGAGCCCGAATTCGGCGTTTTGTTGCACCGTACGGTGCGGAAATAGCGCGAAATTCTGAAACACCATGGAAAAGTGCCGACGGCGACATTCGAGCAAGGCTTTTTCGCCTAGGGTGGGAATGTTTTCGCCATCGATGATGATTTCCCCTTCGGAGGCGTCTATCAAGCGATTGAGACAACGGATCAAGGTGGATTTTCCAGAACCGGATAATCCCATGATAACAAGGAGCTCACCTTCATAGACATCAAAGTTGATGTCGTAAAGGCCCAGTGTCTGTCCGGTCTTTTCCAGTATTTCAGAGCGTTTGGCTCCTTGGTGGCGAAGCTCCAAGGCTTTCTTCGGTTGTTTGCCGAATACCTTGCTCAAGCCGCGCACCTGAATCTTGACGTTACGTGTCTCATCCATCAGCAGTGCCTTTCGGTTCAGTTATATATAATCAAAGTATCAAATTAAGCTTATTTAATAACAAAAAATTATTATACATGGCTGGTAAGAGACCTGTCTTCTTTCCGGCCAAAATGACACGTTTCAGCCAGGCACAGGGGCGCATGTGTCATTTCTAGCCATTTCGCGTGCGGAAAAACTTGGCTGTACTTTTATTTTCCTATATTTAAGTTATTGATTTTTTATAACTTTTTGCAGGTGGGTTGGGTTTTGGCATGCGCCATGATAGGAGATTAGCGATGAAAGAAAAGCAGCTTGAAAGGAAGAAAACCTGTCAGGATAAGGAGAAATTGCCAATGGATGCTGAGCGCCAAACAGCAACCCCCAAGGGCCATAAGAAAACAATTCGTTTGCCATTTTTGATGATGGCAGCGTTCGCTACCGTGCTGTTAGTGGCGGGTTGCGGCAATGATGATGAAGACATTCCCCCGGTTGAAGACCCAGCTCCACCCCAGACGGCACCCGCACCCGTGCAAGAAGAGGTAGCACCTCCCCAGGAAGACGACATGATTTCTCCGCAAGAAGAGGCTGAAAGCTCTCAGGAGCCGATGAATGACGAGATGAATAACCCCGAGGATGATGAACAGATGTAGTCGTCCCCGGAAAATTGAGGCTTAGAGTCAGAACCATGGCTCAGAAATAAGCCATGCAGGAGTGACGAAGGAATAAGGAAGGCGAGAATGAATGGCCCAATGATGGTGTGTTGATTTCAGCTGTCTGTTCCCTGCGGTTGAATCATGCAGCACATCATTCATTCCCCCGCGCTAGCGGGGGCTTTTTAAAGCGGGTCCCGTCAGTCTTCTTCCAGACGCCGGTAGAGGGTGCGTCGAGCGATTCCCAGCATTTCAGCCGTACGTCGCTTGTTACCGCCGGTGGCCTCAAGCACCTTGTAAATATAGCGCTTTTCGATTTCCTGGAGGCTTGGCCAGCCCGTGCAAGAAGAAGGCGGAAGCTGCGTGTCCGGCAGCACGTCCCCATCGACTGGATCGAGGCCTGGGGTAAGGGGGCCTGGATGAGCGCGCAAGCGTTCCGGCAAGTGCCGGTGACGTAGAATGCCCTCCTCACTCAGAGTGACGGCACGCATGATGGCGTTTTCCAATTCACGGACGTTGCCGGGGTAGGAGTAATCCAGCAATGCATTGAGTGCTTCCGGTTCCACCTGTGCCAGCGCCTTGTCCTGGAGTTCGGTGTGCTTTTCGATCAGCGCGAACACGAGATGCTCGATATCGTTGGCACGCTCACGCAAGGGGGGAATGCGCAAGGAAAACGTTTCCAGGCGATAGAAAAGGTCACTGCGAAAATTGTTTTCGAGAATTTCCTTTTCCAGGTCGCGGTGTGTCGCAGCAATGATACGTACATCAATTGGTTCTTCGCGTTCGCTGCCCACCGGCCGTATGGTCTTTTCCTGAAGGGCCCGCAGCAACTTGGCCTGTAGATTGGAGGGCATTTCGCCGATTTCATCCAGAAACAGACTTCCGCCCTGTGCCATCTGAAAAAGCCCTTTACGAGACTCATGGGCACCGGTGAAAGCGCCCTTCAGGTGACCAAAGAATTCGCTTTCCATCAATTCAGCAGGGATGCTGGCGCAGTTGACGGCGATGAAGTCGCGGTTATGACGGAAGCTTTCCGTATGAATGGCACGTGCGAGCAATTCCTTGCCGGTCCCGCTTTCCCCCAGGATCAAGACGGGGGCGTCGCTCTTGGCCAGTCGGGCGGCATCATGAAACAGCATTTGCATCGCATTGCTTGTCCCCGCGAGACCATGAAAGTAAGTGGCATCGGGAGTGGCAGCCCATTCCTTGTGATTCACACGCGTCTTCCTCACGATAGTGTTTCGAACTGGGGCGCTTGGCAAATATCGATTCTACTCAGCAGGACGTAAGCGATAGAGTCCCCCTGAGAAGTGATCGGTGAGCAGATAAATGGCGCCATCGGGACCTTGGCGCACATCCCGAATACGTCCGATTTCACCATCAAGAATCACTTCGCTTTCGGAGATTTCGGCGTATTCGACCACCAGTCTTTTGAGTTGTTCACTACGTAGACCGCCCGCCAGCAAGTTGTCTTGCCAGGGGGCAAAGGCTTCACTTGTCACCTTGGTGAGGCCCGAGGGAGCAAACCGACCCTCGAACACATACGCCGGGTTGCGCATATCGGGACGGGAGTCGGCACCGATAGGTTCACGAGTGGAGTAATCCAACCCCAGGCTAACCTCCGGCCAGCCATAGTTTTCTCCGGCTTTGAGCAGGTTGATCTCGTCTCCGCCCAGGGGGCCGTGTTCACTCACCCAGGCCTGCCCCTCATCGGTGACCACCATGCCCTGAATATTGCGGTGCCCCAGCGTATAGATGGCATCCAGTGTCCGAGGGTCTTGAGTAAACGGATTGTCGTCGGGGATCTCGCCGGTGTCGGTCAGCCGCAGAACGCTACCCGCGGAATCGGAAGCGTCTTGGGCTCGCTGGTCATTGCCGCGATCCCCGATACTCATCAGTAGGGTGTTATCGGGCAACCAGGCTAGGCGTGAACCATAATGGTGGCGTGTGCCGGCCGCCCGTTGCTGTTCGAACAGCAACTCAGGCTCACTCAATCGTTCATCGTCCAGCTGATCATCGCCCAGCCGGGCGCGGGAAAGCGCAGTAAGGGTGCCGCTGTTGACGGCTTTGCTCCAGGTAAAGTAGAGCCAGTCGTTTTGCTCGCCTTCGCCGAAGCGTGGATGCAGAGCGATATCCAGCAGGCCGCCCTGGCCTAGGCTATTGACCGTGGGCAGGCCTTGGATAGCGGTCTTTTCACCGTCTTCTGTTACCAGGGTCAGGCGACCCGGGCGCTCGCTGATCAGAAAATGGCCGTCGGGAAGAAAGGCCAGCGCCCAGGGGTGCTCCAGGTCATCGGCGACGCGCTCCAGGCGAAGCTCCAGAAGCTTAGTGGTTAGCTGGGGTTCGATCACTTCGGCAGCTGATAGCAAACCGCTGGACAACAGCGCGCTAACTGCCACTGATACCGACACGGTTTTAGGCCACGGATAAGCGAAGCGTAACGAGAGAGGCACCGCAGGCATGGCTGGCTCCCGGTTTTGAAGGTCTCTAGAAATTCACTTGAGTCTAGCAGAGAGATTCAAAACCAAAGGTTGAGTTACCTACATCAAAAGCGCCAATAGAATAGGCAGGTAGATCAGGGCCAATAAAGTGGAACAGAACACCAGGCTTGCAACGTAGGCCGGCTCACGCCCGGCGCGCTGGGCAAATAAATAGTTGAACACGGCTACCGGCATGCTCATTTGCAGCACCAATATGCCTTGAGCCAAGGGCGGCAGACCCACCCAGCCACCGATCAACCAGGCGATGGTTGCCGCCAGAGGAATGCGTACCATGCTGAAACCGACCCCGGAACGCAAACTTCTGACCTGAATGCTGGCCAACGACACCCCCAGGGTAATCAGCATCAAGGGCACGGTGAATCCCGACATCAAGTCCACGCTATTGGCCAGCCACAGGGGCAAGGTGGTATCGGTCAGAAGCAGACCCATGGCAATGGCAATCGCATAAACGGTGGGCGTTTTGGCCAGTGCCTTGAACGGGTTGCCGCGGCTGGTAAGCACCGTGCCCAGAGTGAACTGGAACAGCGCGACGGTCACCATGATGGTAATGCCATAGGCAAAGCCGGCACTCCCGAAGGCGTAAAGCACCACCGGCAACCCCATGTTGCCTGTGTTGGGGTACATCATGGGCGCCAGCAGCACTCGCCATTCGCGGCGTAGCAGGCGGGCGACCAGAAAGGTGGCGGCGGCCATGGAGATGATCACCAGGGCGGTTGCCAGCATGGTTCGACCGAAGCTCTCGGCATCGATTTCCGCACCGGAAAGCGACGCCAGTACCAGCGCCGGGGTGCCGATGTTGAATACCAATCGCGTGACGAATTCCACCGGGTAGGGGTGGCCCAGGCGAATCCAGGAAAACCCCAGCCCGGCACCGGCGAGCACGGGCGCCATCACGGCAAACAGTTCGGCAAGCATGCTGCGTCCTTGAAAAAAAGACCGCTATTGTGAGCAGTGAGCAATGCCGGATGCAATAGACGTCTGAACCAATGAGGTCGGTTGCGCTGTGGAAGAGGCCGCTACCTGCGTCGCCTTGCTTTTCTCACTGATTGGCCCTGTGTTTTGCCAGGCTAGCGGAATGGCGTCACGCAATAGGGAAAGAAAAGCGGAAATCTTGCGCGGTTGATGGCCGTAGGCGTAGAGCAACGATACGGGCAAGGCGCGAGCCGACCAGCCGGGCAAACAACGTTGCAGGCAGCCGGGG
Source organism: Vreelandella rituensis (assembly GCF_003336665.1). Taxonomy (GTDB): domain Bacteria; phylum Pseudomonadota; class Gammaproteobacteria; order Pseudomonadales; family Halomonadaceae; genus Vreelandella; species Vreelandella rituensis. The sequence goes on from NZ_QPIJ01000004.1 coordinate 87,323, forward strand.
TATGCGGTCTCGCGTTGACCGGCTAGCCAGTCGGGAATAATGCCCAGCCCCCGTCCGCGGGCGATGGCATCGTTATGCAACGTATCCTGGTTCACCTTGAGTCGTGACGCTGGAGGTAAAAAGTGGAAATGGCCGTGTTCGGCATGCTGCAACACCACGCCGCTTGCGGTGTCGCCCAGCAGGTCGATCCAGGCATGGTGTGTCAGGTCGCGGGGATGCCTGGGGCGGCCATGGCGGCTTAGGTAGTCGGGGTGAGCATACAAACCACGCGTCAACCAGCCCAGCGTTTCATGATGCAGACCGGTGTCGGGCAGTTCGCCCAGCCACAATGTGATGCTGTGGATGGCAGGACTTTGCGGGGGCGTCTCGCAGGGATGCAGCAACAGATTGACACCGGGGTAGCGGTCCATGAATTTGTAGGCCTGGGGAATGAGCCATGCAGGTGCCAAGGCACTATGTACGCTGATTTTCAGGTCACCGCTGACATCCTGGCGCAGGGTTTCCAGCGCCGTCTGGCTCTGTTCGGCAAGTTCGAGTATCTGATGGCAATAGCTATGGAACAGATGCCCGGCTTCGGTAGGCAGCAGGCGGTTGGCCTGACGCCGCAGCAGCGGTTGGCCCAGGCGAGCTTCCAGCTGGCTGATGCGCCGGCTGAGCGTGGACTTGGCCAACCCCAGTGCCCGGGCGCTGTGGGTCAGGCTGCCAGATTCCATTACCGCAGCAAAGGCGACCAGTTCGTCAAGATCATGCATGGCAGTCGTAATAGGTACTCAAGAAAGACCTCATGAAAGCATCTGGGAGGATGTGCAAGTGTCGCATAGCTTAATCTTAATGAAAATAATTCGCGTTAAATATAAAAGGCCCCGACTCGTGTCGGGGCAAACAACAGTAAACTGATTCAAACTATGCTGATTCAAACTATATCCGCTTTAGAGAGCGCTTGGTGTCAGGTAGCTTCTAGAAATATCCATTTCCTGGAAAAATAACGCCTCTAGAATTCGTAGCGCGCCGAGAGCCAGAGGCGTCGGCCTTCCTCGCTATTGGTATAGACGTTGCCATAGCTTGAGCCGTTTCCATAGGCGCGGTAATCGACGAAGTCCTTGTCCAGCAGGTTGGAGATACGGGCGCTTACGCTCAGGGCGTCGGAAACCTGGTAATTACCGCCCAGGTGAAAGAGTTCGTAGGCCTTGAAGTCACCCAGGTCGTCGTAGGAAGGCGCGCCGCGCACACTCTCCCGGTTGCGATAACGCTCGCTGCGATATTCCGCCGACAGCCAGGTGTCGAGTTTGGGCGTTGTCTGCCAGCGCAGGGTGGCATTGACCGCATGTTCTGGCGTGTCGGTGAGTGGTTCTCCTTCGTTTTCGCCGCTCCTTTGTTCGCTGTCGGTATAGGTGTAGTTGGCATTCAGACGCCAGTCCGCAGCCAGCTGGTAACCTGTCGAGAGTTCCACGCCGCGCGTGACCGCTTCATCGATGTTGACCTCTTGGGAGTAGGTGCCATCGGGCATCAGAGGGTCATTCTCGACCACAATGTCGTTGCCGCCGGCGATCTTGTCGTCGAAACGGTTATGGAACAGGGTGGCACTGGCCATGAAACCGGCCTGGTTGTCGTAATGCATCCCGAATTCGCTGCTGGTGCTGGTCTCCGGTTGCAGGTCGGGGTTGCCGATAGTGAGAATCGTGCCCTGGCCGGTCACGCCATTGATGCCGTCATGCAGGCCATTCAAGGAAGGCGTCTTGTAGCCACGGCTCACGCCGCCTTTAAGTGTCCATTGTTCCGTGGTGTTCCATACCAGGTAGGCGCGGGGGCTTACCTGGCTGCCGAAGGCGTCATGGTGGTCATAGCGAGCGCCCAGGGTCAGCGCCAGGTCGTCGCGCAGCATCCATTCGTCTTCGGCGAACAACGCCCAGGTGGTCTGGCTGAACGTTTCCGTTGCCAGGCCGTCATCCAGATCGGCATCGGCCCATTGACCGCCCACGGTGGTCACATGATCGCCCAGCGGCATCACGAATTTGCTATCCAGAACGTCATTGGTGGTTTCCAGTTCACGCGGTGCGCCGCCGATCAAATTGGGAAAACCTTCGTAAGCTTCGCCCATGGTGCCGGGAAGGGTACGTCCCTTGGTTTCGGTGGTGTTGCGCATCAAGCTGGATTCAAGCGTCCCGGCGGAAAAATAACCGGTATGGCCGATGGCCACCTGTTGGCGCTCGAAGCGCAGTTCATCGGCGTAGCCGTTCGCCGCACCGGGATCATCCTGGCAACTGCGTGTCTTGCCCTCGAGGGTGCCCAGCTGGCATTCGTCGTTGTTGTAACGTTGGCGATTGACCTCCCCATCCAGCCATAATTCGTGGTCGGCATTGGGGGTAAGGGTCAGGCGTCCACCTAGATTGTAAGTGTCGCCTTCCACGGGGCTGGGGCCGCGCTTGCTGACTTCGAGGGGCTCACCGTCAGCGGTTGTGTACTCGAGCTCTGAAGCGTCTCGCTCGTAAAACCGGCCACGCAACTGAAGACCCAGGCGATCTTCCACCAGGGGACCACTGGTATAGAGACTGACGGCCCGACTATCGCCGTACTCATCATGCTGATTGAAGGTGTTTTCCACATTGATGGAGCCCGTCCAGTCGTGATCCACCTTGCGGGTGATGATATTGATCACCCCGCCCATGGCATCGGAACCGTATAACGTGGACATCGGGCCGCGGATCACCTCGATGCGCTCGATGCTTAAAACCGGTGGGAAGAAGCTGGTGGACGTTTCACCGAAGCCGTTGGGGGTAACGCTGCCGGGGGTGTTCTGGCGACGGCCATCGATCAACACCAGGGTATAGTCGCTAGGCATGCCGCGCATGCTGATGTTGCGCCCTCCGGTTTTCCCCACGGACCCGCCCACGTCCACGCCTTCCACGTCGCGAAGGGCATCGGCAATGCTGGTGATCCGCTTGCGTTGCAACTCTTCCCGAGTAATGACCGAAATACTGGCGGGTGCCTCGACCATTGCCTGCTCGAAACCACTGGCGGAAACCACGATGTTGTCCAGTTGCTGCTGGGCCAAGGCGGAGAGGCTGGTGCCGGCGGTTGCGAGTGCCATGGCGCTGACAAGCGCCGTGCGAGAAAAACGTTGCATGGGTTCCCCTTGAGTTACGCTATCGATTATTTAATGAGACTTATTATCAAATGAGGTCGCAAGTCTAATGGGAAAAGTTCCTTGGTGGGAGTCATTAGCCTGGAAACGTCGCGTTGCGTTTTCTGCAACCGCCCTCTGCAACCCTGGGGCAAGGCGGCAGGCCAAAACAGCGACCAGCCAAGGTTGCAAGTTAATGAACGCAACGTTCGGCGTTATCGACATGCATATGTTGTTGAGAATCATTAGTATTTTTTTCGGGTGCCCTCGGGAGTCGCACCCCATGCCGCCAACGCTGATCGCCTTAATCTCCCAGATTTCTGAAAAATAAAGATTTTTCACTGTCACGTAGCATTCAACATTCAAGGAACCGGTATGAAACGTTTGAACGCAATCATGGCACTGGCAAGTGCCGCCCTGTGCCTGATAGCCGCTCCTCTGGCGTTGGCCGATTCCCCTCTGCGTATTTACGGCCCGCGCCTGGACGACCCCCAGGCACCGATGTTCACCACCTTTACCCAGGCCGCCGGGGTCGAGATCGAACTGGTGCAGATGAGCGCCGAGGAACTGGACGCCGCTTTCCAGCAAGGTGGCAAGCCGCCGGTGGATGTGATGCTGGTTACCGATAGCGGCAACCTTCAGCAAGCCGTTGCGGCGGGCATGTTTCAGCCCGTCGAATCCGAACGGCTGGGCGAGCGTGTCCCCGCCGGGCTACGTGATCTGGACGCTGGTTGGGCGGGGTACGCCACCCGCTCCAGGGTGATTTTCACCAATCCGGAGAAACTCGATTGGACCCCTGAAAGCTACGAGGATCTGGCCGATGAGCATTTGAAGGGCAAGCTGTGCCTGGGCGGGGGCGGTTCCACCTACAATGTTTCGCTGGTGAGTTCCATGGTGGCTCACCATGGTGAAGACGCCGCCCAAGCCTGGGTCGAGGGCTTGATGAATAACCTGGCACAAGCGCCGGGTGAGCGCGATGGCGCGCTTTTGCAGGCCACCGCCGAAACACTCAATCTGGTATGGCCGAACCAGCAAGGCGAAGGGCTTCAAGGGCGGGGTGCCTATCGCAATGTGACGGCCGGCGCGCTGGTCAAGAACACGCCGAATGAAGCTGATGCTGTTCACTTTCTCGAACATCTGGCAAGCGACAGCGTTCAGCAAGACGTGGCGCAAGGCATCTTCTATCCCGTGGTGGACGGCCTCTCCGCGAGTGTCGCCGAACAGACCCTGGGCAATGTAACCTTCGATGACATCGCCATGAGGGAATTGAGCGAACGGTACGCGATAGCCCGGAAAATCATGCAAGGCGCCGGCTGGAAGTGATTCGCAATCTGGAAAAGTACTGATTTGTCGCCGCGCTAGGGCTAGCGCGGCGACTTTCGTTACACTCAGTGTATTCAACGATAATCAAGGAATCCGTCGTGTCTTCATCTGCGCACAGTTTTCAGGCATTAGTGCGGCTTTTGCGCTATGCCAAGGGCTACCGTCGCCGTATTACCGCTGCGACGCTCTGTTCGATCATCAACAAACTGTTCGATATCGCCCCTGAAATCTTGATCGGCGTCGCTATCGATGTGGTGGTCAATCAAGAGCGCAGTTTCGTGGCGCGTCTAGGCTTCGATACACCGCAAGAACAGATCATGATGCTTGCCGTGCTCACCTTCTTCATCTGGGCGGGGGAGTCGCTGTTCGAGTACCTCTATCAGGTATTATGGCGCAACCTCGCCCAGCGTCTTCAAGCGGACATGCGTCAGGATGCCTACGAGCATGCCCAGCGCCTGGACATGGCGTTTTTCGAATCGCGCAGTTCCGGGCAGCTGGTCGCGACGATGAACGATGACGTCAATCAGCTGGAACGCTTTCTGGATGGCGGCGCCAATTCGCTGATTCAGGTCGTGGTGACCGTGGTGGCGGTGGGGGCGGTGTTCTTCGTGCTTTCCCCGTTGATTGCCTTGTTGGCTTTCACTCCGATTCCGCTGATCATCTGGGGTGCCTTTTACTTTCAGCGCAAGGCGGGGCCGCTGTACAGCGATGTACGGGAAAAGGTCGGCGACCTGGCCGGGCGGCTGTCGAATAACTTGAGCGGTATCGCCACCATCAAGAGCTTTACCAGTGAAGCGCGGGAAGCCGAACGTCTGCGCGAGTCCAGCGAAGCCTATGTGGAAGCCAATCGTCGGGCGATACGCGTGAGTTCGGCGTTTATTCCGGTGATTCGCATGGCGATACTGGCGGGGTTTCTGGCGACGTTCACCGTGGGCGGGATGATGGCCCTACGCGGTGACTTGAACGTGGGCGCCTATGGGGTATTGGTGTTTCTGACCCAACGCCTGCTATGGCCGTTGACGGGTCTGGCCCAGGTGATCGACCTCTTCGAACGCGCCATGGCCAGTACCAAGCGGATACTGGATCTTCTGGAAGTGCCGATCACGATCAAGGATAACACTGACACGCCGCTGGCCATGCCGGTACGCGGTGAAGTGAGTTTCGATTCGGTCAGCTTTCGCTATGCAAGCAGCGGCGCCGGTGTGGAAGACGTCAGCCTGACGGTGCCCGCCGGCCACACCCTGGCGCTGGTGGGCGCTACCGGCTCGGGCAAATCGACCCTGATGAAGCTATTGCTGCGCTTTTACGACCCCAGCCATGGCCAGGTCCGGATCGATGGCCAGCCCATCGACAGCGTCGGCCTGAATTCCTTGCGCCAGTCAATCGGCTTGGTCAGCCAGGATGTTTATCTGTTCGAAGGCTCGATACGCGACAACATCGCCTACGGCAAACCCGATGCCGACGATGCCGCCATTCTGGACGCGGCAAGGACCGCCGAAGCCTGGGAGTTCATTCAGGTCTTGCCCCAAGGGCTGGATACCGCGGTGGGCGAGCGCGGCGTGCGGCTTTCCGGCGGCCAGCGCCAACGGCTTTCCCTGGCGCGCGCCCTGCTCAAGGACCCACCGATTCTGGTGCTGGATGAAGCCACCAGCGCGGTCGACAACGAAACCGAAGCGGCCATTCAGCGCTCGCTCAAGCGCATTGCCCATGACCGGACGGTGATCATGATCGCCCACCGGCTTTCCACCATCGTGGAGGCCGATGAAATCGTGGTGATCGACCAGGGCCGTGTGGCCGAGCGGGGCACCCATACGGAACTACTGGCCGAGAACGGCCATTACGCTGCGCAATGGCGCGTACAGACGGGAAGGGCGCAAGCGGAGGATGTGGAGGCTCTTAGCGGTTAAGGATAAAAGTCTTAGCGGTTGATCAGCAGGGCGTTCAACGTAACGGGTACATGCTCATCAATTTGCTGGTAGCCCAGCAGCGACAGTACGGTACGCATTGTGGTGTTGGCCATTAGCGCCCGGCCATCCATCGCCATCGGCTCGGCATGGGTCACGCGTATTTCGTTCAAGCCTTCGCGGGTAAAGCGCAGCGGTACCGACTCTTGTTGGTTAACCAAATCGGACTGGACTTGAAACTCAAGCGTCTCAACCAGTGATTCTCCAATGTCCAAGGCGTCCAATCGCTCTGGCGGCATTTTCGCGACCAGCGTGACCAAGGTGGTATTGGCCAACAGGCCTATCCAGGACGGCAGTTCGCCAAAGCGCTCCAGCATATCGGTTTGGCTGAGCTTTAGCGGCAGGCGCAGGGTGCCATCGCTGGAGATATCGCCTTGTAGATCGCGCACTCGGTGGTGGTGGGTTTGCGGTGCCTCGCCGTTCAACTGGGTAATGGAGGCCTGTACCTGCGATTGGGCGGGGTCAAGCTGCCAGTCAGCGTGCACCGGAATCGCCAGTAGCAGCGGGATAAGAGCAATCAAAGCTTTCACAGTGCGTCTCCGCATGAGGAATTACCCAAAAGACCCTTCAAACCCCATAAAGTGCCGCAGTGACATCAAGGTAGCGCAAGGGGGCTAGCCTCGACCCGCCACATTCGCTATGATGTGCACGCTTTTCGGGCCTATAGCTCAGTTGGTCAGAGCAGGGGACTCATAATCCCTTGGTCGTAGGTTCAAGTCCTACTGGGCCCACCATCTTTTCAAGGACTTACGTTCCTTTTCCCCCTCCTTCGCTGTACCTTTTTTAGCAAGTGTCCACAAAGTGTCAACCGAGATTTTTCGGGCCGTAGGTAACGGCTTCCGTCAAATGATCGGGGGGCGACGTCAGGGCTATCGCAAGTTGGCAGATGGGTGCTCGAATCTATTGTTCAAGCTATTTGTCAGGCATGAAGCCAAGACCTTAGAAAGCGATTATTTCTAACTGCGATAGCCCTGGGGGCGACGTGTGCATAACGCATGGTCATGGTGGTGGACTGCTATGTGCCTGCCTAGACTCACTTCCTTTGAGCCTGAAATGGGCGTACAGGAACTGCTGAGCGTTGCCTCCTGGTGTGCGGTGCTCGTCGATACGGTGACTGATGAGCTCGAAATGAGGCCCTAAGTGCTCGCACAACCGTTCGATATCGTGACGGACCACTTCCAGCCCACTGCACTGCTTGGGGCCTTCTGGCCCGAAGACGGCCATCACCAAATGCCCATCGGTAGTCAGGCTGTGTAGCACCTGTTGGACATAGGCAGCCTGCTGCTCTGGCTCGATCAGAAAATGAAAGACGGCGCGATCATGCCAGACGACATAGTGATGTTCGGGCAGGTTGGCCTGGGTGATGTCGTCCACCAGCCATTTCACGGTACGCGCAGCGGTTCCCAAGCGCTGCCGTGTCGTCTGGATCGCTTCGCCTGAAATATCCAGGACACTGATCTTTCGGTAGCCGAGCGCGAGAAGGTCATCGACCAGCGTAGACTCGCCGCCCCCCACGTCGATGATAGGGGCACTGCGGTCCGGTGCGGCCTGTTGAATGAGCTGCACCGACTTTTCAAGGTGCGGGCGATACCAACTGACTTCATCGGGTGCTTTCTCGCGGTACACCGCTTCCCAGTGAGCTTTGGTCGTCATAGCGGTCTCGAAGGTCAATATCTGAATTTTTCAACTTATTAAAGCTTGAGGAGCAGGGCAAGACCTCTTATAAACCCACTATTTCGGATACCCGAAAAAAACTCGCCACGATGGGTTTTGAAGGCACCAAGGTTAGGATTTAACGAGATGTCTCACTTTCCATATCACCCAGCGCTGCCCCCGTGCGGCGTTTTATGTCGCTACCTGAGTTTATCTGCCTTACAGCATAAAGCGGCTCTGTGCTGCTGGGGAAGCCCGAGCTCCGCCACGGTTGCCTTGATGTCCTAATGCCGATCTTCACTATACTCCACGTTTCCCCTGAATAAGATGCTTGAAGAGGTGCTTAAGTGCTACTTGTCTGATATTAAAACAAAAAAAAGCAGCCATCACATCGGCCGCCATTCACTCGCTTCTCAAGGCCAGTTAGCCTCATGCTCAAGGTTCCTGACGTCCCCTAGCCTTGGTGCTGGGCGCCGATACCTTGGAAAATCTGACGAAGATCGACACTCGAACGCTCACCGATGGCGGCAAAATTCTCATCCAGCCAGTGTGTGACGGTGTCACGACCGAGATCGCGCAGCTTGGTGAGAAACTTCCATTCGGCATTCATCTTCGATGAAGCGCCCAGCGGTATCAGTTCCGCCTGGTTTTCCACGACATGCACTCTTACCTGATGGTATTCATCGGCCGAGAGCTTGCCCTGGCGGATCAGCCGGTCGACAAAGTCGATCCCGCGCAGTTCCTTGAGCAGGCTGCTGTTGAAGCTGATCTCGTTCATCCGGTTTTGTATGTCCTGGGAGTTCCTCGGCGCGCCCTTGCGCTCGATCGGATTGATCTGAATCACCAGGATGTCATTGGTACCGGTCTCACCGTGAAAGGGAAATAGCGACGGATTACCCATGTAGCCGCCATCCCAGTAGGGCACGCCATCGATCTCGACAGCCTGATAAAGATGAGGTAGACAGGCCGAGGCCATCAACATATCCACCGTTATCTCCTCGCGAGGGAAGACCTTGACATTGCCGCTCTCCACATTGGTGGCCGAAATGTAAAGTTTGAATGCAGTGCAACTACGCACCCTGTCAAAATCGATGTTCTTCTCTACCAGGTCACGCAACGGATTGATATTCATCGGATTAAGCTGATAGGGCGAAGCCACGCGGGAAAGTGCATCCATAGCGTGATACATGGGATTGTTCCCCAGCCCCCAGTTGCCCGTAAGAATATCGTAGGGCGTGCGTTTCATCAGGCTGTTCTTTGCGCCGTTGCCCATGGATCGCCAAAAATGTTCGAGTGCCTCCCGCCCGCCTTCGGGGCCATCGCGGGTGAAACCATCGGCCAGTGCCACCGCGTTCATCGCCCCCGCCGAAGTACCCGAGATCCCGGCGATCTGCAGCCGCCCGTCCTCGAGAATCCGATCCAGAACCCCCCAGGTGAAAGCGCCATGCGCACCTCCACCCTGAAGGGCGAGGTTAATGAGTTTGGGTTTCTGTGCCATGTTCAGTCCTATCGGGTGGTGGATAGCCTGGGCATCGAGACCGGCAAGAAGGTCATGAAATAGTCGGATGCACGGGCTACACGCAGCATAAAGACATGGCGAGAAGGCTGTCTGTTTGGTGGCGTACATAGCTACTTGACGCTGGAGAGCAGTGGGAGGGGTTGGGAGTAAGATCAGTGCTGAAATTGCTCCCTTATAAGACCGCCAGCACCTTGGCGTATAGCGCACAATCTTTGGTATAGCACTCACAGGAAGCTACGATCAGCCCTGGTCGATCGAGCACCTCGATGGTGCCACGGTGGTAACGAATCAAGCCACGCGTCTGCAGCGCTATCGCCGCCAGAGTAATCCCTGCACGCCTGACACCGAGCATCATGGCCAGAAATTCATGGGTCAGCTGCAACTGATCAGACCTGGCGCGATCTTGGGTCATCAGCAGCCATCGGGCGAGGCGGCCCTCAATTTGATGAAAATGGTTACAGGCCGCTGTCTTCGCCAGTTGGCTCATCACCACATAGAGATACCCTTTCAGCCGTTGATGCAGTACAGGGCATTCCTGGAGTAGCCACTGGAAGCGGGCAGTGTTTATGCGCAGGGCCGCCCCCGCACCTTGCACTAATGCGAGCAGCGGTGTCTCTTCGATGCCCAGCACCAGGGAGGTGCCCAGCATTCCCTCTCGTCCCGCCATCCCGACTTCCAGCCGGTTGTCGGCATCGGTGACGACAATAAGTGAAATGAAGCTATCGATGGGGAAGTAGGCGTGGGTGACTGTCTCGGTGGGCTGGAATAGTACTTCGCCGAAAGCAAGCTCCACGGTTTCGCACTCAGCCATGAAAGCATCCCGCTCGACGTCCGGCAGCTCGGCAAGGAGTTGATTGGCAATGGGAACGTGCAAAATAGACGTCATGTGCCTCTCCGGTTATAAGAACCTGGCAAACGGCACAATGACGATTAATATCATTGCGATGTCGACTGCAGATTGAGACGCCGTCATCAGATTTTTTGACGGTATATCTGCATATTAACATTAGGTAAGTCAAGCGTCGGCACGCTAGCGTACATAACTCGATAATGCCTGTTCCGATTAGGTTTTTTGCAGCAGTTCGGTCACTCACATAACCTCATGATGGTTTAGCAGGCGGTCGTACTCGAGCTTGACCACCGCATAGCACTCGCAGACACGCGCCTCCAGCCCCGGCCGGTCAATCACGGTGATATGCCCACGATGGTAGGAGATCAGGCCGGCCCTCTGGAGTTTCCCCGCCGCCTCGGTCACCCCCTCGCGACGCACGCCCAGCATATTGGCGATCAATTCCTGGGTCATGACCAGTTTATCGCCCGGCAGCCGGTCAATGCTGAGTAGCAGCCAGCGGCATAGCTGCTGATCGACGTTGTGATGACGATTGCATACCGCCGTTTGCGCCATCTGTGTCAGCAAGGCTTGGGTATAGCGCAGCAGCAATCGCTGCATGGGGCCGGCGCGGTAGAATTCGTTTTTGAGCAGTTGACCCTTGAGACGGTAGGCCTGCCCGGCACTCTGAACGATCGCTCGGCTGGGCGTGGTCTTACCACCCATGAACAGCGAGACGCCCACAACTCCTTCGTGGCCCACCACGGCAATTTCCGTCGAGGCACCATTCTCCATCACGCACAGCAGCGAGACGATGGAATCCAGTGGAAAGTAGACGTGGCTCATTTGTCGACCTGATTCACTCAGCGATTGACCCAGTGTCAGCGTCACTTTCTCTAAATTAGGCAGCAGCCTAGCAAGTTCCTCTTCTGGCAGCATGCCAAGCAAAGCATTTTGCTGGAAATCACAAGGTTCTAGCATTGAATACCCCCAATTATCCCTAGCTATCGCGCAACTTTTACTACAATTACCTATGCAAGGCATCGGTTATAGGCGTTTTTATGCCGCCATATCAAGTTGATAGGCACACCTATTTTAAGTATAGATTGTCCTGAGGCCATTACTGTACGCTAGCGCACACAGGGCTTTCTGATCAGGCTCAGAAACCGCGAGTCGTATCAGAGGAAAGGGGGATTACGGGGATTTAACCAGACCATGTTCGTCAGCGTACAGTCAGCTGCTGGCTTATCATTTAGTATCAATTTGAGTGCGGCAACGGACATGCCTTGACAGGATGTTACGCCTTGCGCTGCAAGGAATGTAGCGCCTCCCTCTCGAATATTCACTGCCACAAGCATCTTTGTGGTCGTGATCTCATATTGATTCTGCACCTTACCTTCAAGCTCGGGCCGGGTGTTGCTGCGGCCGCCTTGAGAATTCGCCATGTGTTCGATTGCGCACAGAAGCGAGTCGTGTGACTTACTTATGATCGAGAAACCACCTGCACCTTCTCCATAGCCAAGGAATAAATTCCTCTTAGGTTTTTGATGAATGGATGCTGTAGTTTCAAAAAATCAAGGAACAGATACATGGGGTTGGAAGCGCTCTTGCAAGCGGGATCAAGGCTCATTGTGATCTCGAACGATACCATAAAACAAAAAATTCGTACCCCGGCCAAAGCGCAGATAAAGAGCGAGATCATGTTCTGCATTAACTGCGAAAAAGGTGACGTTCAGATGCTTGAGGATACCACTGAACAGAAATATGCCGACACGCGGTTGCGTGACGTCGAAGCCGCCCTGCAGGCCGCAACGGAATGGGCCCAAGTGACATTGAATTCAATCGGTGATGCCGTGGTCACCACTGACCTGGAGTGTCGGGTCACCTACCTGAACCGAGTGGCCGAAACGCTGACCGGTTGGTCGAGTATCGATGCCCTAGGCAAGCCCTTGGCTCAGGTCTTTACGCTCATCGATAGTCAGACGCTTCAGGCGGCCACCAATCCGGCGCAGCGTGCCATGGAAGAAAACCGCACTGTCGGGCTCGCCATGGATTGCGTGCTGATTCGACAAGATGGTAGCCAATTGGAAATAGAAGATTCGGCCGCGCCCATCCATGACCGTGACGGCTGCATCAAGGGGGCAGTGATCGTGTTTCATGATGCCTGTCACTCGCCCACCCATTCGTCCAAGCTGGCTTATCAGGCGCAGCATGATGCGCTCACCGATCTGCCCAATCGTGTTCTACTCTCGGAACGCCTCTCCCGGGCCATCGGTCTGGCAAAACGGCATCAGCATCAGGTCGCGTTGTTGTACCTGGATCTCGATGCTTTCAAGGCCGTCAACGATTCCCTTGGCCATGCTGTCGGTGACTTTCTATTACAGTCGGTGGCTGGTCGCCTCAGCGAATGTATCCGCGACACGGACACGATATGCCGCCAGGGGGGCGATGAGTTCGTGGTACTGCTGAGTGAAATTGAAAACCCCCAGGATGCCGTAAGGATTGCGGAAAAAATCCTTGGCTCGTTAGCCGAGCCGTACCGAATCTGCAATCACGAGCTGCGCATTACCACCAGTATCGGAATCAGCCTTTATCCCGATCACGGTACCGATGATCATACCTTGCTCAATAATGCTGATACGGCCATGTATCACGCCAAGAAAAGCGGACCCAACCATTACCAGTTGTTTGAGGCCGAGATGCATGCCTTGAAAATGCAACATAGCCATTTGAAGTCTCAGTTGCAGCCGGCTTTAAAGGCAGACGCCCTTTTTCTCGATTTCCAGCCCAGGATAGATATCGCCACCGGGTATCCAGTCAGTGCAGAAGCGCTGGTTCGTTGGCGTAATCCGACGCTGGGTCTCATACAACCCTCGGTGTTCCTTCCCGTGGCAGAAGCCTGCGGTCTAATCGTCCCCATTGGTCACTGGGTACTGAGCGAGGCCTGCCGGCGTTTACAGAAGTGGCGTGCGGAGGGTGTCGAGATCGTGCCCATAGCCGTGAACATGTCGGCCATTGAACTGTGCGACAAGACATTGCCCGCCCGTATTGCCGACATCTTGACCAAGACCGGGCTAGAAGCGCATTTTTTAGAACTGGAGGTGACCGAGAGCTGCCTCATGCAACTTTATACCGACACCTCAATATCGACACTGGTCGAGTTGAGTCGTATGGGGGTACGCATTGCCATCGACGACTTCGGCGCCGGAAGTGTTAGCCTGAAGCACTTGAAGTGCTTTCCAATCAATATGCTCAATATCGCGCCCTGTTTTGTTCATGACATGCTTGATGACCGGGAAAATGTCAGTTTCATCAAGGCTCTTATCAATTTTGGCCAGGATTTGTCCTTGCGCGTTATCGCCAAGGGCGTCGAGACACAAGCACAATTCGACCATCTCAAGTTACAAGGTTGTGATGGTGCCCAGGGTTTCTTGTTCAGTAAGTCATTGTCGGCAAAAGACTTCCGGGGGTTACTCGATCCTGATTGGCCCAGATTGTAATTGCGCTATCTGCATTTAGCATGGCGCTGTATCGGCGCTACACTGTCCAGGTCATCTCACGAAGCCAGATCCCGTTGCCAAACCGGATCAGCGACAGCCAAGAGGCCGATCATGAACGCAAGCAAGATTCTTCAGCAGTTGATGCAACAAGCCGGTGGCAGCAGCAATAACACCAAAGGCAGCAGTGGCTCAATGGATGTGAAAGGCATTCTGGAAGGGCTTTCCAAGCAATTTGGCGGTAACGAGGGGCAAAAAGGGCAGTCCGGAAAGGCGTCAAGCGAGGGCGGTTTCGATATGAAAAGCCTGCTGGGCGGAAGCGCCATGGGGCTACTGGTGGGTTCCAGTCGCGGCCGAAAATTGGGCGGCAAGGCATTGAAGTACGGCGCGATTGCCGGGGTGGGAATGTTAGCCTGGAAGGCTTGGCAGAATTCTCAGGCAAGCGCCGCTGATGAAGCGGCCGAGGGTAAGCCGGTGGAGCGATTGAGCGGCTCCTCTCAGGAGCAGCGAAGCCTGGAATTATTGCAAGCCATGATCATGGCGGCACGTGCCGATGGGCATATCGATGCGCGTGAGCAGGAGTTGATTACTCAGCAAATCGACGCCTTGGGCGCCGACCAGGAGCTGCATGCCTGGATGGAGCGTCAACTCAAGGCGCCGTTGGATGCCCAGGCGTTGGCGTGCGAGGCGGATTCCCCGCAAGCCGCGCGCGAGATCTACCTGATGAGCGTGGCCGTGATCGATGAGAAAAATCCCATGGAGCATGCCTGGCTGGAGCAGCTTGCATCAGCATTGAAACTGGAGCCGAGCATGGTCGATGAGTTGGAGCGCCAGGCGCTGGCCGCAGGGTAAGAGAGCGGCGCAGTCCTTCAAAGAAAACGTCTCGAAAAATCTTAACCGCCGACGAGATCCCCGCCGTTGGGATGCAACGTCTGGCCGGTCATGTAGGAGCCATCCTCGCAGGCCAGAAATAGTATGCACGAGGCGACTTCATTGGGTTGGCCGGCCCTGCCTAGCGGTGAACCCTTGCCGAATGTGGTTAGTTTTTCCTTGGGGAAGGAGGCGGGAATCAACGGTGTCCAGATGGGGCCGGGGGCCACTGCATTGACCCGGATGCCGTCTTCCGCCAGCTTGCTGGACAGGGCGCGCGTCAACGATAGAATGGCGCCCTTGGTGGCGGAATAATCCACCAGCAGATCTTGGCCGCGAAAGGCGGTGACCGAGGTGACGTTGATAATCGAAGCCCCAGCTTTCAAATGCGGTAAGGCGGATTGCACCACAAAAAACGGGCCGAACAGGTTGGTATCGAAAGTGCGCCGAATCTGCTCTTCGGGAATGTCGGTGACGTTGGATTGGGCGTGCTGTTCACCGGCGTTGTTGACCACGATATCCAGACCGCCGAACCGTTTGACGGTTTCCTCCACGGCCCGCTTTGCTTCCTGCTTGGAGCCGATATCGCCGTTCAGTGCGAGTCCTTCGCAGCCTTCGTCGCGCATGAGGGCCAGGGTGGCCTTGGCATCCTCGTGCTCATCCTTGTAATGAATGGCGACATTGGCGCCTTCGCGGGCGAACAGCACGGCGGTGGCACGCCCAATCCCGCTATCGCCCCCGGTAATCAGCGCCGTCTTGCCCTTGAGCCGATCAGAACCGGGATAACGCGGTTGGTAGTCGGGCTCCGGTGACATGAGATGTTCCATGCCGGGTTGGCGGGGTTGAGTCTGTCCTGACGTATCCATCGTCCGCTTCTCCTTTTCTACACACTGATGTTTAGCCTTTTCACTTGAGCTATCGCTAACCTGAGAATTGGCTTGTCGGCAGTATAGAAAAGAAGAAGCGATTATTCCCGACTATCCAGCGAGGACGGTATGTTCAATCGGCGCCGGTAAATGTCGGCCCGCCGGCTTCTTCACCCCAGACTTCCTCCAGGCGTTCGTCACGCCCACAGCTGTAGCGGTAAAACTTGTAGCGCAGCGGATTGCGTTCCGCGTAGTCCTGATGATATTTTTCGGCTTCCCAGAACGTATCGGCGGGCACGATCTGCGTGGCGATTTCGCGGCCGAGGTGCGCTTCCAGCTCGTTTTTCGAGGCTTCCGCCAAGCGTTTTTGCTCTTCATCGTGATAGAAGATTGCCGAGCGGTATTGAGAGCCGACGTCACAGAACTGGCGATCCTCGGCAAAGGGGTCGATGTTGCGCCAGAACACGTCCAGAAGCTGCGAGTAGCTTATCTGCTGCGGGTCATAGTGAAACTGAATTGCTTCAGCATGGCCGGTATCGCCCTGAGTAACGGCTTCATAACTAGGATTTTCCACGCTACCCCCGATATAGCCGGAGACGGCATCGTCAATGCCCGGCTGGCGTTCAAAGGGAGATTCCATGCACCAGAAACAGCCCCCGGCGAAGGTGGCAAGGTGGCTGTCGCCGGTCTCGGCAAGAACGCTGGGGGAGGTGATCAGCCCTAGCGCAAGGGCCAGCGTGCTGAGCGGGAAAACTGTTGCCAGATCAGGGTGCTTCGAGTAGCTCATAGGGAGGCCATCCAATGTGGGTGTGCCTCCCATTGAGTGTCGGTTGCGGCAAGGGTTCCGTTAAAAGGTCTCCCAGGTATCCTCCGTTGCGTTGGAGGACATGGTGAATTGTTCCTTGCGTGAAGAACGTGATTCAAGCTGCGGTGCCGCCTGGGAAGGACGGGATGCATGATTGGGAACCGCCAAGGCTTCCCAGTTCTGGCACGGTGAATCATCGAGTACGAAGCTACCGATCAGCTGACTCAATGACTGTGCCTGATGGCGCATGTCGGCGGCAGTGCCCGTCGACTGGGCCACCATGGAGGCATTTTGCTGGGTCATGGTGTCCATTTCGCTTACGGCAGTGTTGACCTCGTGAATGCCGGCACTCTGTTCTTGCGCTCCGGCGGTGATTTCGGCGATCACATCGGCCACCTTGGTGACGCTCGAAACGATTTCCTGCATGGTGTCGCCGGCCTGCTTGACGAGCAGCTTGCCGTTTTGGGAATGGCCCACGGAAGTGTCGATCAAGCCGCGGATTTCCTTCGCCGCATCACTGGAACGGCTGGCTAGCAAGCGTACTTCCTGGGCGACCACGGCAAACCCACGGCCATGCTCTCCGGCCCGGGCGGCTTCCACGGAGGCGTTCAGCGCCAGGATGTTGGTTTGAAAGGCAATCGAATCGATCATGGAAATGATATCGCCGATGCGCATGGAGGAAGCGTCGATATCATTCATCGTCTGGGCGACGTCCTGCATGGCTTTATCGCCGCGATGCGCCACCGTTGCGGTGGAGGTTGCCAGATTGTTGGCCTGCTGCGCATGTTCGGCACTCTGATTCACCGCCGCGGTGATCTGTTCCATGGCGGAGGAGGTTTGCTGAAGATTGGCGGCGGCCTGGTCGGTGCGCGAGGCGAGCTCTTCACTGCTCTGGGCGAATTCATTGGAGGCGTGATAGACATTTTGCGCGCCGTTGCGAACTTCCAGCAGAGTCTCCTGGATACGGCTCATGAAGGCATTGAACTGCCGCGCCAGATTGCCGATTTCATCGCCGCTGGTAACCGCGATCTGTTGGGTGAGGTCCCCTTTACCACTGGCGACTTCCTGGGCGATCGCTTCCATGGCCTGGGCGGTATTGCGAATGTTGCCGACCATGCGCCGTGTGATCCAGACCGTGATAGTGGCAATGGCCAGGAACAGCAGGAAGGAGGCGCCGATGATCTTGGTCAGGGTCTGGCGAAGATCGCGCGCGGCGGCGGCTTCTATCGCCGCCATAGCCGTATCGATTTCGGTGACATAGACCCCGGCACCGATGACCCAATTCCATTCAGGCACCAGAGAAACGTAGGAATACTTGGTTTCGGTTTCGCCGGTGGCGGGGTTGGGCCAGTGGTATTGATAAATTCCGCCGCCATCCTGAGCCAGCTCGATCATGCCGCGTATGAAAGGGCGACCTTCGGCATCCTGGGCATTCAGCATCGGTTGACCTTCTTGTTCGGGAACCGCGGATTGCACCAGCATGGTGCCCTCGGTATCGAACATGAAGATGTAGTTGTCGCCTTCGAAGCGCAGTTCTCTCAGGCGTTGGCGCGCCTCTGAACGCAGGTGATCTTCGGTACGTTGCTGGTAGTCGTTGGCCGTGCTTTCCTCGACCAGCGGCGTAATCGTCGATGTGGCCAGTTCGACCACGTTCTGCACACCCTGCTCACGTGACTCGAGCAGCATCTGGCGCTGCTGTTGCAACTGGGTGCGGTTGTCCTGGGTGCGCTCGAAGGTTTCGGCGCCGACCAGCCCGATCGTGGTGATCAGCAAGGGGGTCAGCACCAGCAGCAAGATCTTGCTTTGCAGGCTCAGGGATTTTCTGGGCTCATCAGTTGGGGTAGTGGATTGACGCCGCATGGGTTAACTCTCAATAGTTTATTTTTAGTGGGTTTTTTAGGGGTGTGGCTATTCGGGAGTCGAAAGAAAGTTGAAGTTATTTAGAGTTTTTAGGACGTCTATCTAATACTTGAAGGCAGTTTTTTGTCTTGACGCAAGTCATCTAAGGATAATATTGGTTTGGTTCTTTTGTATTAGTTAGTTTCTTGAGTGTTGGTTTGGTTGAGTGTTTTAATTAACTGATAGTTAAATGTTTTTACTTCCGGGGCCGGTTGTTGCAAGTGCTGCTTCCGGCCGGTTTTTCCATACCTCCGCCAATATCTCCAGGGTGGCACGAAGGGCGGATTCCTCCTGACGGTCACGGCGCCAGATAACGCTGAGGGCGCAGGCCAAGCGTATGTTGTCGACCACAAGCAAGCCGTGTTCCTGACGTTCGCTCATCGCCAAGGCATCCCGCGCCAGGCTGAGGCCGACCCCGGCGCGTACCAGGTCCAGCATGCAGACTTCCTGATCGACCTGGGCCACTTGATTGGGAACGACGCCAAGGGGTGTGAGCACTTGGTCGAGCAGGCGGTGATGCACGGAATCACTAGGAGTAACGATCCACGGCAGCGCGGCAAGGTTTTTCCAGTCGCTCTTCGTCAGGCGCGTTTCCCAGCCGGCGGGGGCGATCACATGATAATGAAAGTGGGTCAGCTCCTGATGAGCCAGCACGGCGTCATCGGGGCCTTCACCCGGGGGGGCGAGGTAAAACCCCACATCGAGTTCGCCACTATGCACCCGCGATAGAACACTGCCGCTCATGCCGTGATGAAGCTCGGTTTCCAGCTGTGGCGCACGTTCGACCAGGCGGCGCAAGAAAGCGCCCAGCCGAATGAACTCGGGGTCGATAATGGTGCCGATCTTGAGGCGTCCCCGCAGGGTGCTGTGCAAGGCGGCAGCAGCCTGTTCGAAGGTCTGGGCAGCCGCCAGAGCATTTTCGGCGGCGGGTAGCAGCGCATGGCCGTCCGCGGTCAATGCCAGCCCTTGCGGGCGGCGGATGAAGAGGGACAGTCCCAGGGTTTCTTGAAAGTGTTTCAGCTTGAGGCTGATGGCCGGTTGGGTCAGATGAAGGCGTTCGGCCGCGCGCGAGACGCTGCCTTCCCGAGCGACGGTGACGAAGGCTCTCAATGCATGGAAGTCTTGCATGGGTTATCCGCCTGAAGTGATATGAGTGCCTGGAGTGATATGAGTAAATCTTATATCCAGATTTTGAATTTCTCAATTGATCCCTAGGCTGAAGGCGATAAGCTGAGGTCAACTGCAAGAATTCTTCTAGACCATTCTTCTAGACCAAGCTGACAGGACTTTCTAATATGTCTGACACAATAATTAATCATTATATCAACGGCCAAGTAGTAGAGACTGAACCCGCACAGCGCCAGGATGTTTTCAATCCCGCCAGTGGCAAGGTATCCGGGCAAGTCGCCTTGGCTTCGCCGGCGGATGTCGAAAGCGCCGTGGCAGCCGCTCAAGCCGCTTTTCCGGCCTGGGCGGATACACCGCCACTGCGCCGGGCAAGGGTCATGTTCCGTTTTCTGGAACTTCTCAATGCCCATAAGGACGACCTGGCCCGGGCGATCACCCTTGAACACGGCAAGGTGTTCACCGATGCCCAGGGTGAAGTCGCTCGGGGGATCGATATCGTCGAATTTGCCTGCGGCATTCCGCAATTGCTCAAGGGCGATTATACCGAGCAGGTCAGCACCGGCATCGACAACTGGACCATGCGCCAGCCGTTGGGCGTGGTGGCGGGTGTCACCCCGTTCAACTTCCCGGTCATGGTGCCGATGTGGATGTTCCCCGTGGCGATCGCCGCTGGTAATACGTTCATTCTCAAACCCAGCCCGCTCGACCCCAGCGCCTCCTTGTTGATGGCCGATTTGCTCAAGCAGGCCGGCTTGCCGGACGGCGTATTCAACGTGGTACAGGGGGACAAGGATTCCGTTGAAGCGTTGCTCGACCACCCGGACGTGAAAGCCTTGAGCTTTGTTGGCTCCACACCGATCGCCAACTTGATTTACGAGCGCGGTGCCAGAAACGGCAAGCGCGTTCAAGCCTTGGGCGGGGCCAAGAACCATATGGTGGTGATGCCCGATGCCAACCTGGACAAGGCCGTGGATGCGCTTATCGGCGCGGCTTACGGCAGTGCCGGCGAGCGTTGCATGGCGATCAGCGTGGCGGTGCTGGTGGGTGATGTCGCCGACAAGATCATGCCGCATCTGGCGGAACGCACCCAAGCCTTGAAAGTGAAGAACGGCTTGGAGCTGGACGCCGAGATGGGCCCCATCGTCACCGCTCAGGCGCACCAGCGCATCACCGGTTATATCGAAAAAGGCATTCAAGAAGGCGCCGAATTGCTGGTGGACGGGCGCAATTTCGATTCCTCCGTAACCGGTGACGGCAATGCCGAAGGCTTCTGGATGGGCGGCACGCTGTTCGACAACGTGACCCCGGAGATGACCATCTACCGTGAAGAGATCTTCGGCCCGGTATTGGTCTGCGTGCGGGTGCCGGACGTGGCGACAGCGATACAGCTGATCAACGACCATGAGTTCGGCAACGGGGTGAGCTGCTTCACCGAAAGCGGCAGCGTGGCGCGTGAATTCGGCCGCCGCATCCAGGTGGGCATGGTGGGCATCAATGTACCGATTCCGGTGCCTATGGCATGGCATGGCTTCGGTGGCTGGAAGCGTTCGCTGTTCGGTGATACCCATGCCTATGGTGAAGAGGGCGTGCGTTTCTACACCAAGCAGAAGTCGATCATGCAGCGTTGGTCGGATTCCATCGATGCCGGCGCCGAGTTCGTGATGCCGACCGCAAAATAACCAAGCGCGGAGATAGTGGCCATGGCTGACACCCAACAACAATCACATGACTACGATTATATCATCGTGGGCGCCGGTACCGCCGGCTGCCTGCTGGCCAATCGCCTGAGCGCCGACCCGAAAAACAAGGTGCTGCTGGTCGAGGCGGGCGGGCGCGACAACTACCACTGGATTCATATTCCGGTGGGTTATCTGTATTGCATCGATAACCCGCGCACCGACTGGTGTTTTCGTACCGAACCCGACAAAGGCCTGAACGGTCGCTCGCTGATCTACCCCCGAGGCAAGACATTGGGCGGCTGCTCCAGCATCAACGGCATGCTCTACATCCGCGGCCAGGCTCGCGACTACGACAGCTGGGCCGAGCTCACCGGCGATGACGCCTGGCGCTGGGATAACTGCTTGCCCGACTTCGTGAAGCACGAGGACCATCATCGCCTGGATTCGGGCGGCGATGCCGACGCTGCTCACCGCGACCACCACGGTCACGGCGGTGAATGGCGCGTGGAGAAGCAGCGCCTCAGTTGGGAGGTGCTTGACGACTTCGCCACCGCGGCCGTGGAGGCCGGCATCCCGCGCACCCGGGACTTCAATCGTGGCGATAACGAAGGGGTCGACTACTTCGAGGTCAACCAGCGGTCGGGCTGGCGCTGGAATACCGCCAAGGCCTTTCTACGTCCTGCCTGCTCCAAGCGCGCTAACTTCACCTTGTGGCATTCCTCGCAAGTGCTCAAGCTGGAATGTCAGCCTGATGAGAACGCTACTCCGCGCTGTACCGGCGTGCGTCTCGAGCGGCAGGGCGAGGAGGTCGTCGCGCATGCCCGGCGTGAGGTGATTGTGTGTGCCGGGGCTATCGGCTCGCCCCAGTTGCTGCAGCTTTCCGGCATCGGCCCGGTGGACCTGCTTGCTGAACATGCGATTCCTCTGGTGAAAAATCTGCCGGGAGTGGGAGAAAACCTCCAGGACCATTTGCAGATTCGCTCGGTATATAAGGTGAAGACCGGTTCCAAGACGCTCAACACCATGGCCAGCACCTGGTGGGGCAAGACGGGCATCGGCCTGGAATACATCTTGAAACGTTCCGGCCCCATGAGCATGGCCCCCTCACAGCTTTGCGCCTTTACCCGCAGCAGCGACGAGTACCGGCATCCCAACATCGAGTATCACGTCCAGCCGCTGAGCCTGGAGGCTTTCGGCCAGCCGCTGCATACCTATCCGGCGATCACCGCCAGCGTGTGCAATCTCAACCCCACCAGCCGCGGCACGGTGCGCATCAAGAGCCGCGATCCGCGCCAGGCGCCTGCTATTGCCCCCAATTACCTGAGCACGGAGGAAGACCGGCGCGTGGCGGCGGATTCCCTGCGGGTTACCCGGCGTATCGCTGAGCAACCCGCCTTCGCCAAGTATGAGCCGGAAGAAGTCAAACCCGGGGTGGAGTACCAGAGCGATGATGACCTGGCCCGGCTCGCCGGGGATATCGGGACCACCATCTTCCATCCGGTGGGCACCACCCGGATGGGCCGGGAGAATGACCCCATGGCGGTGGTGGACTCGCGCTTGCGTGTACGTGGTGTGAAGGCGCTACGCGTGGTGGATGCCGGCGTGATGCCTACCATCACCAGCGGCAACACCAATTCACCGACCCTGATGATTGCCGAAAAAGCCGCAGGATGGATTTTGGAAGAGGGTAAGGGACAGTAAATAATCAGCGGACAGGAATGAGTCAATAGGCAGGAATGAGTAAACAGAAAGAGCCCCTGGGTTTCGGTGAACGTTTCGTTGAACAGTAAGCCCTTGGTGAACAAATGCAAATAAGGTTTGACGGGAGCCGAAGAAAGGGGCAGAATGCACGCAGTTGGTTAGCAAGTCGCACGAAGTCAGCAGTATCGAAACGCTCTATAGCATCGAGTCTGGTGAAGGTTTCTTGTTCTACCCACTGCAATTCGGGTATTTCCCGGCTCTATATTTTAGCTATTTGAGGAATTCGATAATGGCAACTGGCACAGTTAAGTGGTTCAACGATACTAAAGGTTTTGGTTTCATTTCTCCGGACGACAATGGTGACGACCTGTTCGCTCACTTCTCCGAAATTCAAGCCGATGGCTTCAAAACTCTGCAAGACGGCCAGAAGGTTTCCTTCGACGTCACCCAGGGCAAGAAAGGCCTTCAGGCTTCCAACATCAAGGTTGTCGGTTAATTCCCTCAACATGATGTTCGCTAGTCAGGCTTTCTAGCCAGACAAGCAGGAAAGGCCCGCTCCGGCGGGCCTTTTTGCGTGCCTGTGATTTACGTTCTCATGATTTAGCGCTACGGTTCGGTGGAATCAACGCCAGTTCTCCAGGTCTCTTCGTTGTCTCAGCGCTTCCCTATCTCGCTGGCCCTACCACTTTTGTGCTTAGTTATTCTTTTATGGAATTTAAAGATTTCTAAAAATAACTTTTTAGAATATAAGCTGGGCGTCACAATGCAGCATCACGTTATTAATGGATACTGTCATGTCGTTGGATGCCTGGGTTTCGGTAATGGTAGTGCTTACTATCTTTCCCCTGATGGCCTTTACCCGCCTCGGGCCCGATATTATTTTGCTCGGCGCCGTCATTCTGCTGTTGACGCTGGGAGTGATCGACCCCAGCGAAGCGCTGGGTGGTTTCTCCAACAGCGGCTTGTTCACCGTTGCGTTCATGTATGTGCTGGTCGCCGGTATCCGGGAAACGGGCGGCATCGACCTGCTTATCCGCCATGTGCTGAAACGCCCCGATTCGGAACGCACAGCGCTGGGCCGCTTGCTGATTCCCGTCGCGGCCTTGAGCGGCTTTCTCAATAATACCCCGGTGGTGGCGACCTATATTCCTGCCGTGATGAGCTGGAGCCGCCGCCTGGCACTGTCTCCCCAGCGCTTTCTCATGCCATTGAGTTTTGCCTCCATCCTGGGGGGCACCATGACCCTGTTCGGCACCAGTACCAATCTGGTGGTCCATGGGCTGCTGGTTGAACGCGACCCGGCATTGGACATGGGGTTGTTCGACCTGGCCTGGGTGGGAGTGCCGGTGGCGGTCATCGGCTTGATTTATCTGATTGTGCTGGGGCCTCGTTTGCTGCCACGCCGCCACAGTGCTTCCACTGCCTTCGAGAATCCGCGTGAATTCACCATTGAAATGGAAGTGGCGCCTGATGGGCCGCTAGTAGATCGCAGTGTCGAGGAGGCGGGGCTGCGGCATCTGCAAGAGCTGTTTCTGGTGGAAATCGAGCGCGAAGGAAATATTGTCACGGTGGTAGGGCCGGGAGAAAGGCTTAAAGCCAATGACCGGCTAGTATTCGCCGGAACCTCTGATGCCGCGGTGGAATTGCAGCAGATTCGCGGCCTGGTACCCTCACGCCACGGGGATTTCAGTCTGGAAAAAGACTTTAAGGAACGTCGGCTGGTGGAAGCGGTGGTCTCGGATCAGTGTCAGTTCATTGGCAGGCGGATTCGAGACGGGCATTTTCGCACCCTCTATGGCGCCGCTGTATTGGCTATCTGCCGGGGTGGCGAGCGCGTGTCGGGCAACCTGGGCCAGGTGCGGTTGCAGCCTTCCGATGTGTTGCTGCTGGAGGCACGGCCGCCCTTCATCGAACGCCATCGCCAGTCACGGGATTTTCTGTTGATCAGTCAGCTCAACGGCGCGGCCCGGCCGGTGCATGAAAAGGCCGGGCTGGCCTGGGGAATTCTGGGCGGGGTGGTCATGCTCGCGGCTTTCGGGCTGTTGAGCATGCTCAATGCCACCATGCTCGGCGCCGCCGCCGTGCTGTTGACCGGCTGTTGCTCGGTGAGTGCGGCCAAACGTGGCCTGGACACCCAGGTACTGCTGACCATTGCCGCCTCCTTTGGCGTGGGGGCGGCACTGGAAAGCAGTGGGGCCGCCGCCGAGGTGGCGCAATCGGCCCTGGTGTTGGCGGGAGGGAGCCCCTTGCTGCTGCTGATAGGGGTGTATTTTCTGGTGGCGCTGTTGACGGAGCTGGTCACCAATAATGCCGCGGCCGTGATTGTCTTTCCTATCGTCATGGCCAGTGCCGAAAGCCTCGAGGTCAACCCCATGCCCTTTGTGGTCGCGGTGATGTTTGCCGCCTCTGCCAGCTTTTTGACGCCTATCGGTTACCAGACCAACCTGATGGTCTATGGTCCCGGCGGTTATCATTTCGGTGATTTCCTGCGGCTAGGGGGTGGGCTCAACTTGCTGACCGCAGCGGTAGCGCTGGTTTTAATTCCTATCGTATGGCCGTTTTGAGCATGGCGCTCGCCGTGATTGATGCTTTACGCTAGGGTAACGCTTTTGATTGAAGTGGAAGCTACCCCATGAGTAACCCCGGTGAACTGATCCTTGAACCGCGCAACGGCCAGCCCGCCAACGCCTGTGTTTTCATCCTGCACGGCCTGGGTGCGGACGGTAACGATTTCGAACCCCTGGTACCGGCGCTGAAATTGCCGGAAGGGGCGAATGTACGTTTTATCATGCCGCATGCGCCACGCTTGCCGGTCACCATCAACGGCGGAATGGTCATGCCTGCCTGGTACGACCTGCTGTCCATGGACCTGGATCGGCGGGTGGATGAAAAGCAGCTGCAAGCCTCCGCCGAGCGGATCAAGGGTCTGGTGCAAGAGCAGATCGATCAGGGCATCGACAGCCGTCGCATCATCATGGCGGGGTTTTCCCAGGGAGGGGCGGTGGCTTACGAAGTGGCGCTGTCTTTTCCTCAGTCGCTGGGTGGGCTGCTGGCCTTGTCGACGTACTTTGCCACCGCAGACAGCATTCAACTGGCCGATGCCAACCGGCATATCCCCATAGAGATCCATCACGGCAACTTTGATCCGGTGGTGCAGGAAGCCTTGGGACGGGCTGCCTATGAGCGGCTCAAGGCCTGGGATTACACGGTGAACTATCACCGCTACCCCATGGCACATGCCTTGTGCCCGCCACAGGTGCAAGATATCGGCACTTGGCTGAGTGAACGCCTTGCATGAGCCATGATGAGTGCCACTCCGCCTCTTTTTGACCTGCTTTTAGCGCTGGGGCTCGTCGCCCTGGCGTTAGGCTGTCTGTTTGATCGCCACCTGGTGCGTGCTTGCAGTGTGTTTGTCGGCTTTGCGTTGAGCATGGCGCTTGCCTGGTGGCAGCTTGGAGCACCTTGGCTGGCGCTTGCTGAATTTTCGCTGGGCGCTGGGTTGACCGGCTGCAGCCTGTTTTACGCCCTGGGGGTTCTCCCGCCCGGTTCTCCCTTGCCTTCAAGACGCGACTGGTTTCGCGAGCCCTTTCGACAAGCCGCCATTCGCGCGGTACTGGCACTGGCCTGGATGGGCATGATTGGTGCGGCTCTCAGACACAGCGTACCGGTGATGGCTTATTCGCCCATGCAACAACCTTTATTGCTGGCCGGGGTGGCGATGAGCGCTCTCGGGCTTGGAGCGTTCGCCTTGCACCGGCACTTGTTGCGCCGGTTGCTGGCGTTCAACGTGCTGGGTTCCGGGGTGTTCCTGTTGCTGGCCGGGTTGACGGGTACCATGGCTCATGCTCAAGCACTTATCATTACAGGATTGGGGGTGGCCTGGTTAGGTACCTTGCTGGGTGCCATGCTGATACGACGCTTGTATCACTTGCAGGGGGCCAAGGCGCTTATCAGCGATAATGAAAGCATCCGGCAAAAGCGACAGGGGCCATAATGAGCATACGCTTCGGCCTGGTCGAAAGCTCAGTGGCGGTATTGCCTTTTACCCAACCGGCGCTTTGGGTGGCGCTAGGCCTGCCTTGTCTCTTGGGGGTTCTGGGCGCCTGGCTGCGCCCTCAACGTACCTGGCCTATCTTGCTGGCTGGGCTGCCCCTGGCGGCCAGTGGCATCGTGCTGTTGATGATAGTAGAGCAGCACGGCTTGCAGCGTTGGCAACTGGAATGGGGCAAGCTGACCGTGCAGCTGCGCCTTAATGGCCTGAGTGTCTTGCTGTTGTTGCTCACTCAAGGGTTGGGACTGGTAGCGGCACTCTACACCCCGGGTGAATTGCGCCACGCCGACCCCGCGCAACGCCGCTTGGAGCGCTGGCTGTGGCCGCTGCTGGGGATACTGGTCGGTTCGCTTTCGTTGATCTGGGTGGCAGCGGATCTGCTCACCCTGTATGTCGCCCTGGAACTGATGGGATTGAGTGCCGTCGGCATGTTGCTGCTGCCGGGCAAAGTCGAGTCGCTGGTGGCCGGCATACGTTATCTGCTGTTGGCGTTGGTCGGCTCGCTGTCGTATTTGTTAGGAGTGGCGTTGATCCTGGGCCACTGGGGCAGGCTGGACCTGGCCGGTCTGGTGCAAGTGGTGGAAGCGGGTCCTGTGGCCTGGACGGCTGCGGCGTTGCTGGGGGCGGGGCTGGCCCTCAAGGCGGCCTTGTTTCCGTTGCATGCCTGGCTGGCCCCGGTACATGGCAATGCCTGGGTGCCGGTAAGCGCTTTGCACGCCGCCCTGGTGATCAAGGCGTCACTGTTCATCTTGTTGCAGTTATGGAGCGTATTGATTCCGGACAGCCTGTTTGCCGCTCAGCTGGTCGCCTGGCTTGGGGTGATAGCCATTTTCTGGGGAGGGGGGCTGGCCTGGCGTGCGGTGGAATTGAAATCCTTGGTGGCGTATTCCACGGTCGCTCAGATGGGGTACTTGATGGTGGTGTTTCCCCTGTTGCTGGGTCCCGGCATCCCGGCATCGGTTCAAGGGCTTGCCTGGCAAGGGTTCTGGCTGTATCTGGTAGGCCATGCCCTGGCCAAGGCGGCGATGTTCCTGGCCGCTGGAAACCTGATACTCGCCACAGGCAATACCACGCTTCAAGGCTTGACAGGCGCCAGTCGCCAGTTGCCCTTGTCATTGCTGGCTTTCGGCGTTGCCTCGGTCAGTTTGATCGGATTGCCTCCGAGTGCTGGCTTCACCGCCAAGTGGTTATTGTTGCGCGCCATGGTGATACAAGCCCAGTGGGCCTGGGTGGCAGCGCTACTCTTGGGAACGTTGCTTTCCGCCGCTTATGTGTTTCGCGTGTTTCGTTACTCCTTTGTCGAAACCGCCCCTCATTACGCGTTTCGTGCCTTGCCCCCTTGGCTGGACGGCCTGGCGCTAGGCCTGGCGCTGGCTTCTTTGCTGCTGGGGCTATTTGCCTATGGGCCCTTGACCCTGCTGCAAGGGAGTCGTTGATGAACGCGGCCTGGTTGCCGCCCCTGGCGTTGTCGACTTCTCTTGTGGCAGCGGTGGTGATCTTTGCGCTGCCCGAAAGTGCTTGGCGTTGGCGTACCGGCGTTAACCTGGGGGCGGCGCTGGTCAAGCTGACGCTGGTGGTGCTGTTGGGGTACCGCGTGGTGGAAGGGCATTACGATACGTTGCGTTTCCCGGTAGTGGAAGGCATCGACTTCGTGTTGCGCGCCGATGCCTTGGGCATGATGTTTGCCGGGCTTTCGTCATTGCTGTGGTTGTGTACCACCCTTTACGCCATCGGCTATCTGGAAAACTCACCCAACCGTAAGCGTTTTTTTGGTTTTTTCAGCCTGTGCGTGGGCAGTACCTTAGGCATTGCGATGGCGGGCAATCTTTTCACTTTTCTGATTTTCTTCGAAATGCTGACGTTATCCACCTATCCCCTGGTGGTGCATCGCGGTACGCCGAAGGCACTGGATGCCGGGCGTGTTTACCTGCGTTATACCTTGTCTGGAGGTACGGTATTGCTGCTTGGCGTGGTGCTGTTGTATAGCCTGACCAGTGAGCATTCTTTCGCTTCGGAAGGGGGGCTGGAAACCTTTCTGCCTGACCACCGCGGTTTGTTGCTGCTGATTTTTGCGCTGCTGGTCGGGGGGTTGGCGGTCAAGGCGGCCATGGTGCCGCTGCATGGTTGGTTGCCTCGGGCCATGGTCGCCCCAGCGCCGGTCAGTGCGCTGTTGCATGCGGTGGCGGTGGTCAAGGCCGGCGCTTTCGGGATATTGCGTGTCGTCTATGATGTTTTTGGCATCGAGCTCAGTGTGGAGCTGGGTGTGACCACGGTACTGGCCGTGGCGGCCACGGTCACCATACTCTACGGATCGCTACGGGCGCTGGCGCAGGAGGAACTCAAGCCACGTCTGGCATTCTCCACCATCAGCCAAGTCTCGTACATTGTGCTGGGGGTCAGTTTATTTGGCCCCTTTGGCACCATTGCGGCACTGACTCATCTGCTTCACCAGGGCCTGATGAAAGTCACCTTGTTCTTCTGTGCCGGCAACTACGCCGAAGAGCTGGGAATTCATCGCATTGATGAACTTGACGGCGCCGGGCGGCGCATGCCATTGACCAGCCTGGCTTTTACCGTGGGAGCCTTGGGGATGATCGGCTTGCCTCCGGTGGCCGGGTTTATCACTAAATGGTATCTGGGCATGGGGGCCATTCAGGCGGGTATGCCTTGGGTAATCGCGGTGCTGGTAGCGGTTAGTATGCTCAATGCGCTGTATTTTCTGCCTATCCTGTATCGTTTGTGGTTTCGCCTGGGCCCTGCTCATGGCCACGGAGCCTGGCCGGAAGAACGACGCCTGGGACGCCTGGAAACCAGTGCCTGGCTGTTATGGCCGATGGTTGCTACCGCCTTGCTCAGCCTGGGTGCCGGGCTATTTGCCGCCATGCCGTTCAGCCCCTTGGGCTGGGCCACCGCAGTCGCATTGGGAGAGTACCTGCCATGATGCTGCCCGATACGCTTTTTGCCAATGCGCTCTGGTTCAACAGTCTGCTGAGCCTGGCTTTGCTCTGGCCGTTATTGCTGGCCGTCAACGTGACGTGGCGCCATGTTACTGCAGGCGATCAGGGCGTTCCGCAGTACCTGGACGGTTGGTGGCTGAGTGCTCCCTGGCCGGCGTTGGGGTTGGTGCTGCTGGGTAACGGCCAATGGATACTGGATGGCTGGATACTCGGTGGGCAATGGGAACTCACCGCCCTGAGCCGGGCGTGGTTGATGTTCACCGCCTTGCTCTGGGCCTTGGCGGCCTTGCACGCCCGAGGCTATTTTGCCCATGAACAGGCCAAGGCAACGGCGGGAGATGCCGCCGCCAGACGGCGCCTGCTGCGCCTTGCCGTGTTATGGCCATTGACGCTGGCGGGTAATATTCTTTTGATCGTCGCTCAGGATATCGCCAGCTTCTATCTTGGCTTTTCGCTGATGACCTTTGCCGCCTACGCCCTGGTGATACATGACGAGTCAGAGCGCGCGGTAATGGGTGCCCATGTTTATCTGATTATGGCGGTGCTCGGTGAAGGCATGATACTCGGCGGTTTTCTGTGGGTGGCGGGGGAGGCACAGGTACTCACCCTGGACGGGCTGCGCGAAGGCATTGCCCAGGCCCCGCATGGGGTGGCCATGGCGGCGCTTTTATGGGGTGGCTTTGGCATCAAGGCCGGGGTGATCGGCCTGCATGTATGGTTGCCTCTGGCGCACCCGGCGGCACCGGCGCCGGCCAGTGCCGTCTTGAGCGGGGCCATGATCAAGGCCGGTTTGCTGGGCTGGCTCAACGTCTTGCCGTTAGGTAATCCCTTGCTCAGCGAGGGCTTCTTGCATCTTGGCCAGCTGATCATGGTCGCCGGGCTGCTGGCAGCTTTCGGGGCGGCGATATACGGGGTGATGCAGCGTCATCCCAAGGCCGTGCTGGCCTATTCGAGCATTAGTCAAATGGGAATGATGACGGCTCTGGTGGCCACTGGCCTGACAGCGCCCGACAACTGGCATCTGGTCTGGCCGGCGCTGGTACTGTTCGTCGCTCATCACGCCCTGGCCAAGGGGGCGCTGTTCATGGGCACCAGCATCAGTGAGCATCTACCGGCTTGGCCATTGATGCTGATGTGGGCGTTGCTGGCGCTTCCCGGGCTTTCGCTGGTGGGCACGCTGGGAGCGGGGATGGCGTCCAAATGGGGGTTCAAGTCGGCCTTGTACGACAATGAACAGACCACCTTGATATGGCTCTTGTCGCTGGCAGCGATAGGCACCGCCGCGCTGGTGAGCGTGGCGCTGTGGCGCCAATGGCAGCAGCGACAGGTCGGCAAGGGAAATGGCTGGCAGCTTTATGCCTGGCTGGCAACGCTGGGGCTGGCGCTGATGACGCCTGTCTGGTTACCGCTGCCGTCGGAGTCCATGCCGTTTCCTCCCTTCGCTGAATGGCCGGGACTGGTCTGGCCGCTCCCCTTGGGCGTGGTCGCCGCCGGGCTGATGTTGACGTTATGGAGGCCAAAACCTTGTGTCGTGCCGGCAGGTGACCTCTGGTGGCTGTACGCCGCCCTCGGGCGCGCCGGTGCCAACGTCTATGGCGCCATGGCGCAGCGTTTGTACATCACCAAGGCCGCCATAGTGAAGAGAGCATTGGCGATGGAAACCCTGCTTATGCAACGCCTGGAACAGCTTCTCGCCACCGACGCCTGGATGCGACACCATGCCAGTGGCTTGATGATGGCGCTCGCGGTGGGCTTGGTGGCACTGCTAGCATGGGAGAGCATTCTGTCGTGAAAGTTGCTGCATCAGCCAGGCAGCCTCACGGCACCTTTTCTTCGATAAGGGAACTTTCATGAGCGAGCGGTTACGTGGCCGTGAGGCCGAAGTGCCCTGTGATATTCCGGTCAGAGGCTGGCTGGATATCGCATGGCGGGTCAAACAGCAGATGGAAGCTCATCGCATCACCATGCTGACGGCCGGCGTGGCATTTTACGCCTTGCTGGCGTTATTTCCCGCCATTGCCGCAATGATCTCCCTGTGGGGATTATTGTTCGATCCCTACGACATTATTCGTCAACTCAATGAGCTAAGCCGTCTGATGCCGCCGAATGCGGCCACCTTGATCGATGAACAAGCGCAGCAACTTATCGAGGAGATCGAAATTGGGTCGGGTATCACTGCGGTCCTGGGTACATTCTTGGCCATTTTCGTGGCTTCCAAAGGCGTTGCCGGGCTTGTCGTGGGGCTTAACGTTGTTTACGGGCAAGTCGAACGACGCAGTTTGACCAAGCGTATTCTAGTGGTGGCCGCCCTGACATTCGGTTTGCTCGGCATTACCTTGCTCACCTTGGGGTTTATCGCTCTGTTCCCGTTGGCGGTCAATATGCTGGGAATACACAGCCCCTACGATCGAATCGTCGGTTGGTTGCGCTGGCCGCCGCTGCTGGTACTGATGAGCGTGATGATTGCGTTGCTGTATCGCTTTGCCCCTTACCGGCGCGCACCCCGTTGGCAATGGCTGAGCGTTGGAACCTTGGTTGCCACGGGTTTATGGCTGCTTAGCTCAGGTGGGCTCTCCCTGTATGTGCGCTATTTTGCCAATTTCAGCGAACTCTACGGCTCGCTGGGGGCGGTCGTGGTATTAATGCTGTGGTTCTGGCTTTCGGCCTTCGTCATATTGCTGGGTGCGGAAATCAATTGCCAGATGGAGCGCCAGACCCGGGTGGATACCACGGTCGGCGAGCCGCGTCCGATGGGGGAAAGAAAAGCCCATGCAGCGGATACGCTGGGACCCATGCATCCTTGGCAAAAGCCGACCCACCATTTACCCAGCGATGACGATGGTTAATTTTACTTTATTGCATCAGGGAGAAGGCGGCGTTAGTCTGAGGCAAATCTAATTAAAAAAAGTTAATTAAGGAAGCCTAAAAAATTAATTTTATTTGTCCTAGCAGCTAAAAAGTACCAGTAAAGCAACCACCAGAAAAAAAAGTACTAGGGTCTGTTGATGTTTGGTGGCAGGAAGATTTGGCAGGATAGGGGCAAGCTCACAGAATAGAGGTTCCGACACCAACAAACGGCGAGCCTGCCATGCCCCGACAAATGCTCACGG
>NZ_QPIJ01000040.1 GCF_003336665.1 Vreelandella rituensis
CGCCCTTCGAGTAACCGGGGATTCTCGGGCACGCCTGGTACTTGTGAGGATTGATCTTGAAGTCATCTTTCGCCGCGAGCCAGCCCTTCCAGGCGTCGCCGACTATCTGCGTCATCCGTTGAGCCCCCGCCGAAGGGAGTAGCTGATAAACGTCCTTGTGCTCTTTCTTCAGCAGCTTGTCGGCCTGGCTGGCACTGATCGGTGCCTCGGCGAACAGCGCCTGACGCATGTGATAGAGCGTGGCGTTAGCCACTTTTCTCGCGGCCGAACAATACCGATGGCAGGCCAGGTAGTTGGCGTGGCCGGGACGGATCATGATGCGTTCGACGCGACGGACAGGCATGGATTGCTCCCCTGTGACGATTGAACTAACATTAGTGGCAAAAGAGATTAGTGTCAATGTCTAAGACTACGTTAAGATCAAACCCACATTGTGTTTTTAATCTAAAGTGCCATTTAGTGTTAGTGACCGCTTATCGGCGAGAGGTGATTACATCGGCGATCATGGAGGACCTGGAAATACACATCCGCCGCGTTTGCAAGATGTCCGACGTGGGTGTGCTGGAATTTTCGGGTGAAACGGATCATGTCCATATCCTGCTGGAACTTCACCCCTCCGTCATGCCGGCCAAGCGGGTCAACAGCATCAAGACCGTGACGAGCCGGCGGATCAGGAAAGACCATTGGGAAACCATTAAGACACAGCTCTGGGGCGAGCGCTTCTGGTCCAGGTCGTACTGCATGCTCAGCGTGGGCGATGGTGCGAACACGGAGATCATCAAGCGCTACATCCAGAACCAGACCAGGCCGTCCTGACGGACGGCGCGCTATCCATCCACGCCCAATGCGTGGCTTGGACGTGGAATTCCGCGCGAAATGTTAAAAGCGTTCAGCAGCAAAGCCTGGCTCTCCTATTTATTGGAGGACGCTATAGTAACGCTCATTAGGGTTCAGCGGCCTGCAGGCCCAAGGAGTCACTTCATGTCTTTTGCAACGTCTTCTCACGCAACGCCTTCTTCGGCGGCAACTATCCAACCGGTACTGTTTATACCGCACGGCGCCGGCCCCTGCTTCTTCATGGAGTGGAATCCACAGGACACTTGGCGTGGTATGGCGGACTTCCTCGAGAACGTTGCCGGTACCCTAGCGGCCCGCCCCCGTGCAATCCTGATGGTTTCCGCCCACTGGCAAACACCAGGCTTCAGCGTCACCGCCGGTGAAGCCCCTGAGTTGATCTACGACTATTATGGTTTTCCAGCGCCCACCTACGCCCTCACCTACCCAGCACCCGGTGCGCCGGCACTTTCCGAGAGGGTTGCCGGATTGCTGTCCCAGGCCGGCCTTTCCAGCCGCCTGGATGCCGAGCGGGGCTTCGACCATGGCATGTTCATACCGCTGAAACTGATGTTCCCCAAGGCGGATATCCCCGTGGTGCAACTGTCACTGCGCAACGATCTCGACCCTACAGCGCATCTCGCTGCCGGTGAGGCCTTGGCGCCGCTGCGTGATGAAGGCGTGTTGATCGTCGGCAGCGGCATGAGCTTCCACAACATGCGTGGCTATGGTGATGCACACTTTACCGCGCCCTCGGAAGCCTTCGATGAATGGCTGACCCACGCCGTAGAATCTGCACCAGAGCAGCGCCGCGCCAGCCTGAGCCAATGGCCACAAGCCCCTTATGCGCACCAGTGTCATCCTCCTGGTGACGAGGAGCACCTTATTCCGCTGATGGTCGCCGCAGGCGCGGCAGGCCAAGACCACGGCCGAAAGATCTATTCGGAACAGGTGCTCAAGACGCAACTTTCGGCCTATCGCTTCGGTTGAAGTGAAACAACCACACTTTTTTACTTCCACCATTATAACTAAGCCCGTGCTGCGACGGTGCGGTACTGCGCATGGAAGGCGGCATCGTCGAAAGCCTTGCCAGCTAGGCTTTTATAGCCCAAGAATCTCGCGCGCCTGCTGCCAGGTCGCCACCGGGCGTTCGTACTTCTCGCACAATGCCACGGTGCGCTCGACCAGCGCGGCATTGGAAGGGGCTAGTGTATCGCGATCTAAACGCACGTTATCCTCAAGCCCGGTGCGAGTGTGGCCTCCGGCGGCAATCGACCATTCGTTGAGCCGGTATTGGTTGGCACCGATGCCCGCACCGCACCACTGGGCATCCGGGGCGAGGCGCTTGAGGGTTTCGATATAGAAATCAAAGGTCGGTTTATCCGCCGGCATGGCGTTTTTTACACCCATCACAAACTGCACATACAGCGGTGCTTTAAGCTTGCCCTGCTTCGAGAGATTCACCGCCTGATGGATGTGCGACAGGTCGAACGCCTCGATCTCGGGCTTGATATCGTACTTAATCATCTCGTCGGCGAGCCACTCAACCAGCTTTGGCGGGTTTTCGTAGACGCGGTTGGGGAAGTTGTTGGAGCCCACCGAGAGACTGGCCATATCGGGTTTGAGCGGCAACATGCCGCCACGCTCCTCGCCTGCGCCGGAGCGTCCACCGGTGGAGAGCTGGATGATCATCCCCGGACAATGCTTTTTCAATCCCTCGACAAGGCGGGCAAATTTCTCCGGATCTGAAGAAGGCGTCTGATCAGCGTTGCGCACATGGCAATGGGCAATGCTGGCCCCAGCCTCGAAAGCCGCCTGAGTACTTTCGATCTGCTCTTCGAGCGTGATGGGTACGGCGGGATTGTTTTCTTTGCGTGGCAGGCTGCCGGTAATCGCGACACAAATAATGCAGGGGTTAGACATGTTGCCTTTCCTTGTACCGAGACGCTACATCGGCGTTGATAGACAAGCGTTTCCGACTCGTTGATGACCACCAGGAACCCCACCCACAGGCAGAGTTCGTGGTTAGAATCTGATTCGATCCTTTCTGGTCAAAAATCGAAGAAGACCGTCTCGCCCTCGCCTTGCAGACGGATATCGAGGCGATAGATCACCTTGCCATCGGCCTCTTCGCGTTTGGCGATCAGCGTCTGACGCCGGGTTGGGGATTCAATACGCGTGAGTACCGGGCACTTGGCGTTGGCATCAGCCTCGTCGTCGAAGTAGAGGCGCGTCTGCAGCTGAATATTGATCCCGCGGGCGAAGATTGACAGGTTGATGTGCGGTGCCATCGACTGACCGCTGGCGTGTGCCACCGGGCCGGGCTTGATGGTTTTCAACGACCACTCGCTACCGTTGTCAAACGTCGTCGCGGTACGCCCGAAGCTGTTGAACGGCTTTTGCTGGTCATATTCAAGCTGATACTTGCCATCGCTATCGGCCTGCCACGCTTCGATAAAGGCGTCACGCACTAGATCGCCATTGCCGTCAATCACGGTGCCGACTACTTCGATCAACTTGCCTTCGGCATCATCCCTGGCCATCTCGTTCCAGATTTCTTCATCGCGGGTCGGGTTACCGGCTGCCGCCAAGGCCAGGCCGATATGCACGTAAGGCCCTGCCGTCTGGGAGGCGGTTTCACGCAACATTAGCTCGCTGCTGGGTACGGAATTTGGTTGTTTCATGCTATTTACCCCTGTGCTGTCGCTGATTTTCGAATTGATCACTGTTTTCGAACTGATCACTGATTTTCGAAAAAGGTCTGCAGCTCGCCACGCACCACCAGATCGAAGCGATAGGCCAGGCAATCCATGGGATTGCTGCGGGCCAGGTCCAGACGGCCAATCATGGTCTCGACGGCGTCGGGATCCTTGAGGGTGTTGACGATAGGGCACAGCGGGATCAGCGGATCGCCCTCGAAGTACATCTGAGTAATCAGGCGAGTGGAGATCGATGGACCCATTACCGAGACGTGAATGTGCGAGGGACGCCAGCTGTTCATGTCGTTGGGCCAAGGGTAAGGGCCGGGTTTGATGGTACGAAAGCGATACCAGCCCTGATCATCGGTCAGGCAACGACCTACACCGCCGAAGTTGGGGTCCAGCGGGGCCAGGTAGTTATCGTTCTTGTGGCGATAACGGCCACCCGCGTTGGCCTGCCACATCTCCACCAGTGTGTGGGGCACCGGCTTGCCGAATTGATCGACCACACGACCGAACATGATGATGCGCTCGCCCTGGGGAAGACCTTGGCCTTGACTCTGATCTTGGCGAAAATTGAGCAAGAGGTCATTGTCATGAGGCCCCATGCGCAGTGCGCGAAAATCCGGGCCGGAAAGCTCCGAGACGCTAGGCTTTTGCATACTTACCAGCGCCTGCTGCGGCGAACGCGCCACGGATGTCTTATAGCCGGGCGCATAGGCCGGGGGATGCCAGTTACGGTCACGAGCTACGAAGCGTTTGTTGTCGTCCTGCATAGTGATTGTCTCTGTAATGAGGGGAATCTCAGTGAGTGTGGCGGCGTGTCGCAGGCCTGCCTATTGACGTCTTCAGCGCCCGACATAACCCTGGGGTTATGTCGTACTTCTCTCCAGCATCATGCCTGCCGCCACCTCTCGAAGAACCTCACAGAATTCCTCCAGCGCCAGCGAGGACTGCATGCTGGCATTGAAACAGAGCCCAACGGAGCCGCCCTGGGATTCCAGATCTACGCTGAGACGGCACAGCCGCCCCGCTGCCAGGTCCTCGGCGATGGCTTCCTCGGGTGCGACCCAGATCGCGTCGCTTTCCAGGGTGTAGCCTCGGCTGACGGGCAACGAAAGCGTCTCCAACCGCTGGCTCATCAGCACCAGCGAATGGCGCACGCAGAAGCTGTCGACCTGCTGGCGCAGGGTGGTCTGGGGCGGCGGCAGCACCCAGGGGAAGTCGCCCAGCCGGGCAGGGTCGAGGGGGGAGATGGCGGCCAGCGGATGGCCGCTGCGCACGCTGAGCAGCAACGGCTCGTAGTAGAGATGCTCGAAGGTCAGGTCGCGAATCTCGCGGGCCTCGGTCATGCGTCCCACCACCAGGTCCAGTTCGCCGCGACGCAAACGCGAGAGCAGGAAGGCGCTGGAGCCGGAAACCACGTGTACGCCCACGTCGTTCTGCCCGCCGGGTTCGGCGTGCCAGCGCCGAATGGCCTCGGGCAGCAGCCGGCTCTCCACCGTGGAGAGCGCGCCTACACGCAGCCTGCGGACGCCGCGGTGGGCGTCGCCAACCGCAGCCACGCCCTCCTCCAGGGCGCGCATGGCCGGCCCGGCGTGGCGCAGCAGGGTCAGGCCCGCCTGGGTCAGCGCCACGCCCTTGGGAGTGCGTTCGAAGAGCGAGGCGCCGAGGCTCTCTTCGAGTTCGCGAATCGTCTTGGACATGCCCGGCTGGGTAATTGCCAGACGCTCGGCGGCACGAGCAAAGCTGCGATGGCGGGCCACCTCGAGGAAGGCCTGCAGGTGGCGAAGTTTGATGCGGGCGTTGAGCATTCAGGCCTCCCGCTGCCGAGAGGCAAGCAGTCGGCGGGTGCTCGCCATGGCCGCCAGGCTAATCGCCAGAGTCGGCAAGAAGGCCAGCGCCACGACGCCCGAAAGATCGTAGAGCCCGCCACCCACTACTGTAATGACGAAGACCAGTAGATAGCCGAAGAACAGCATCCCACCCATCAACCGCGGCAACGCCTCGACACGCACCAACCAGGCGGGCAGCGCCAGCACGAAGATGAACAGCGCACTGGTAAAGAAGCCGAACAACCCGGCGGCCCAGACTACGTGGCGTCCCGGCAGCCACAGCATCAGCGGCAGCGCCAGCAAGGCCAGTGCCGTAATGGCAACCAGCGGACGGTAATGCCCCATCAGCCGATCGGCATAGAGAATCAACAGCGTCGAGGAAAGCATTTGGGCACCGTTGAGGGCCGTCAGGCTGGGCGAAAGCAGCGTCAGGCGCCCGCTGTCTTCGAGCAACGGCGGCAGGAAGACGTTACCGGTGAAGTAGAGCGCCGCGGCGGCACCGAGCAGCGTCACCAGACGCCACATGCGAGCATCGTGACGATCCGGCAACACCAGCGAGGCCGTGGAGGAGCCCCGCCCGGTCGCCGGAAGCCGACGACTCCCCGCAGCCAGAGCCAGCATCAACAGCGGCACCGGCGCCACCCATAGAGCGAAGGCCCACTGCCACTGCTCGCCCAGCCAGACCGCTACCAAGGGGCCGGTGGCCCCCGCAGCCAACAGTTCACCCAACAGCAGGCCGTTGGTATAGACCGCGGAGGCTCGGCCAACACGCCCCGGCGACCAGAGTTTGGCCAGCACCGGCATGGCCGCCTGCATGAAGGCAATGCCCACGCCCATGATCACGGTAGCCACCATCATCGCCAGAAAACCTTCTGGTAGGCTACGCAGTGCGCTGCCCCCTGCCATTATCGCCAGCCCCAACAACATGCTGGAAAGCACACCGACCCTGGCCAGCAACCAGCCGGCGGCCAGGCCGCCCAGGGCCAGCGTCACCAGCGGCAGGCTGGTGGCAATGGCCACCTCACCGCTGGTGAACCCCAGTACCGCCTTGAGTTGGGGGATCAGAGGCGGTACCACCAACACCGTCAGGCGCAGGTAGAGCCCCAGGCCCCACAACAGGCCATAGATCAGTAGTGCTTGCCGCCACTGACCCGGCGCATCCAGGGTCGCTGTCTCACCGCGCATTCTGTTCCTCCCGGCCTGCCATCAATGGTTGTCGCCCCACCCCAGTTCCTTGGCCATGGCAAACGCATGATTGGCCGCCGGCACACCGCCGTAGATGGCCACATGCATCAGCACCTGGCGCAGCTCGGCCTCGGAAAGGCCAATACGCTTAGCGGTCTTGAGGTGCAATTTAAGCTCCTCGCGACCCAGGGCGGCAAGAATGCCGGTGGTGATCATGCTGCGTTCGCGCCGAGTGAGATCGTCGTTGCTCCAAAGCTCTCCCCAGGCCAGGCGGGTGATCATCTGCTG
The DNA here is from genome assembly GCF_003336665.1 of Vreelandella rituensis. Lineage (GTDB taxonomy): Bacteria > Pseudomonadota > Gammaproteobacteria > Pseudomonadales > Halomonadaceae > Vreelandella > Vreelandella rituensis. Next base: position 6,842 of record NZ_QPIJ01000040.1, read on the forward strand.
GAATGGCGCATCCAGGCTGTTGGCGTTCTCGGTCGAGCGCGCCACATGCTCTTCGCCCAGTACCTCCTTGCGGGTTTCCAGGCCGGTGGCGTATGCCACGCCTTGATTGCCTACATCGCCGAGGTCCACCGCCAGCCCCAGCAGCTTCTCGGCGAACAGCCCCGGTGCTTCTACCGAAGGCACATGGCCGATGCCGTCGAAAATCTCCAGCGGCGCACCGTCGCATTCGGCACTGAGAGCCTCGAGAGTAGCAGGCGGCGTTGCCATGTCTTCGGTACCGCCCAGCAGCCGTACCTTGACCTGCTTGCCGGAGAGCTTGCCGGTGAAGGTATGGCTCCCCAGCATTTCACACAGCCTGGCATAGGACTCATCGTCGCCACGGCCCATCTGGATGCACCAACCCGCTTTGAGTGCGGGGCTGGCTTCAAACGCCTTTGGTGCAAACCAGCGCGGCACGATCTCCTCGGACATCGCCGCCAAGCCCTCTTCGCGCACCCGGCCGGCACGGGTATTCCACAGCTCGGGATTGCCGATCACCGCCCCCGTGTTGGTCAACGTCGCGGAAAGTAGGCGATCGCCATGCTCAGCAATCAGCTGCTGGCCAACCACACCGCCGATGGACGTGCCGACAAAATGAAAGCGCCTAGCGCCCGCATGGTCGGCCAGCGCCAAGGCTTCACCGGCAAGATCCTCAGGGGTGATCGCTCCGCCATCCTCGGGCCAGGCCTGGCTTGCGCCATGACCGGGAAGATCCCAGGTCAGCACCCGATAACGCGGCAGCAGCGCGGGAAGCATGTCATCCCACACCGCCTGGCTCATGCCCAGGGGATGCGCCAGAATCACCAGCGGCAGTGCCTCGGCACCCAGCAAGCGATAGGCGACGCTGCGACCATTAACCGTAAAAAATGCCATCTTCGTGCCTCCTCAAGCCCGTTCGATCAGTGTGGCGATACCCTGGCCCACGCCAATGCACATGGTACACAGCGCATAGCGCTTGCCGGTTTTCTGCAACTCGTGGGCGGCGGTCAGCAGCAGGCGAGCGCCGGACATGCCCAGCGGATGGCCCAGGGCGATACCGCCGCCGTTGGGGTTGACCCTGGGGTCGTCGTCGGCAATCCCCAGGTCTCGCAGGCAGGCCAGGGCCTGGGCGGCGAAGGCTTCGTTGAGTTCGATCACGTCGATCTCGTCCAGCGACACCCCACTGCGTTCCAGCAATTTCTTGACCGCGGGAACCGGGCCATAGCCCATGATGCGTGGCTCGACACCGGCGGTGGCCATGCCGATAATCTTCGCCATCGGCGTCAAGCCATGCTGTTTTACCGCCGCTTCGCTGGCTACCAGCATCGCCGCGGCGCCGTCGTTGACGCCTGATGCATTGCCCGCAGTGACACTGCCGCCATCACGAAACGGCGTGGGTAGCGCGGCAAGCTTTTCAAGGGTTGTTTCGCGCAGGTGCTCGTCGGCATCGAAGACCAACGGCGCTTTCTTGCGCTGAGGTATTTCGATGGCGGTGATTTCCTCGGCAAAGCGTCCGGCCTTCTGGGCCGCAGCGGCTTTCTGCTGAGAACGCAGCGCAAAGGCGTCCTGGTCTTCCCGGGAAATATTGAACTGCTCGGCGACGTTTTCGGCGGTTTCCGGCATGGAATCGACGCCGTAGGCCTTCTTCATCAAGGGGTTGATGAAACGCCAGCCGATGGTGGTGTCTTCGATTTTCTGGCTACGCGAGAAGGCGCTGTCGGCCTTGCCCATGACGAAAGGCGCCCGGGACATGGATTCCACACCGCCAGCCAGGGCCAGCGCCATCTCGCCGGCCTTGATGGCGCGAAACGCCGTGCCCACCGCGTCCATGCCCGAACCGCACAGACGGTTCAGGGTCGTGCCGGGAATGGAGGTGGGCATACCCGCCAGCAGCGTCGACATCCGCGCCACGTTGCGGTTGTCTTCACCGGCCTGGTTGGCGCAGCCCATGAAGACTTCCTCGATCGCCGCCGGGTCGAGCGCCGGGGCTTCGGCGAGTACCGCCTTGAAAATGGTCGCGGCGAAATCGTCGGGACGTACGCTTGCCAGGGTGCCGCCGAAGCGACCCACGGCGGTGCGTCGGGGGTGACAGATATAGACGTTGCTCATGCAGCTCTCCTTTAGGCGCCAGCGTGTTTGCGGTCGGTGCGTGCCTTGAGCTCACGCAGGATTTCCAGTTCGTTGGCCTCGGGTACCGGGGTGCTTTCCAGCGTCTCGGCAAAACGAATTTCCCAGCCGGTGGCCTGGATCACGTCGTCACGGGTCACGCCGGGATGCAGCGATACCACGGTAAGCTCCTTGGTCGCGGGGTCGGGCTTCATCACACACAGGTCGGTGATCACCCGGGTCGGCCCCTTGCCGATATTGGGCACACCGTCACGGCCCTTGCCGTCGCGGCCGAAGCCCAGGGTGGTGACGAAATCCACGTCCTTCACGAAGGCGCGCTTGGAGTGTTTCAGGGTGATGAAGACTTCGCCCGCGTTGGTGGCAATCTCCGGCGCCCCGCCGCCGCCCGGCAGGCGTACCTTGGGTGACTGGTAATCGCCGATCAGGGTGGTATTGAGATTGGCGAAGCGATCGATTTGCGCGGTCCCAAGAAAGCCTACATTGACCTTGCCGCCCTGCAGCCAGTAACGGAACATTTCCGGCACCGCCACGGTGGTCAGCGCCGATTCGCACAGCTCGCCGTCACCGATGGAGAGCGGCAACACTTCCGGCTTGGTCTGGAGGGTGCCGGATTCATAGATCAGCACCACGTCCGGGGCATGGGTCAGGCGTGCCAAATTGGCCGCCTCACTGGGCAAGCCGATACCCACGAAACAGGTCATGCCGTTTTCCAGCGCGCGGGCGGCGGTGACCGTCATCATTTCCGCAGAGGTGTAATCAGTCATCAGGCGTCTCCTTCTGCGCTGGATGAAGCGTTGTAAACGTTAGCGTCGAGCCAGGCGGTGAAGGTATCGCGGTCACGGGCGATGACATCCCACTCCTTGTAGAAGCGGTTGTCGCGATCGTAATAACCATGGGTATAGGAGGGATAGGCGCCCTTCACGGCCACCACCACGGCGCTGATCGCCCAGCCCGGAATGATGCAGGTGTTGGGGTGATAGTCCGGCTGCGTGGTCAGATCGTCGACGATTTCCTCGACAGTGACGATGCTGTGCCTGGCCGCCAGGACGGCTTCCTTCTGTACCCCGACGATCCCCTCCACCAGGACATTGCCTTTGCGGTCCGCCTTCTGGGCATGAACGATGGAAACGTCCGGACGTACCGAAGGCACTGCCGCCAGGCGTTCGCCGGTAAAGGGGCATTCGATGAACTTGATCTGGTCGTTGACGTTGGGCAGTTCACTGCCGACATAACCGCGCAAGACGGCCAGCGGCAGGCCGGCGGCACCGGCTTCGAAGGCACAGGCCATGGCCGCGTGGCTGTGTTCGAGAATCTCGATCTTGTGCGGCCAGCCTTTCTCGACGGCATCGCGCAACCGGTGCAGCGACCCGACACCCGGGTTGCCTCCCCAGGAGAAAATCACCTTCTTGGCGCAGCCCGCGCCGATCAGTTGATCGTAGATCAGATCCGGCGTCAGGCGGATCAGGGTCAGGTCACGCTTTTTCTGGCGGATCACTTCGTGACCCGCAGCAAAAGGGATCAAATGGGTAAAGCCTTCCATGGCCACGGTGGCGCCGTCTTCGACGTAGCGCGCCACTGCGTCATGCAAGCTGAGGAACTCGGCCATCTGGATTTTTCTCCTGGTAATTCGAGCCGATCTCGATGGTCACGCCAGGTGGACACCAAAGAGCTTGCAAAGAGTTCGGCCAGTGAACATAGGTTTGTTATACGAACAAATTAATCCTCCAGATCCCCAGCGTCAAATCCCGTTTACTCACCCAACAGGTTTGGTCATTTCAGGCATTCGAAATAAAAATATTCAAAACAAAAACTTAAACACTCATCAGCCAGTCAGTGGCACGTTTCACCTGGGCTTCACTACTACCAAGGTATAAAGCCGGATCACTGGCACGCTCAAGCTCGGCCAGCGATAAAGCGCTGGCAGTGGGGATTTTCAGCCAAATGGCAGGTAGGATTCAGCGTAAGGTGCGCTGCTGAAGGGCGAGGCAACATGCTAGAATAGTCAACTATTTTTTGATGGTATGAGCCCATGGCCGACAAGGATGCACTTTCCCCTTCCTTCTTTCCCCTCTCGGAAGAGTTTCGCTCCAAGGACTTTCCTTTCTACTGGGTCGCTCGCCTGAGTGCTAAATACAGCGCAGATATGGACAGCTTGCTCAAGCCTAAGGGACTAAGCTCCTCCAAGTGGCGCGTACTAATGATTCTTTACGAACATGGGCGGCTCAGCATGTCGGATATCGCCATCCATGCCGTGGCAAAGCTCTCTACTATCACCAAGATCGTGTATAAGATGCAAGAGGCCGAACTGGTTGTAACCGCTCATTCCAACGATGATCGTCGCGTCACGGAGGTCGAGCTGACCGAACAGGGAGAGGCTCAGCTTGTGGTGGCTCGTGAACTTACCCACCGGCTGGTGGAAAAGGCTTTCGATGGATTGACTACGGAGGAAATTGTGGCTCTCAACCGATGCTTGAGCAAGATGCTTACCAACCTTGGGAAACTTTGACACCATCAATTATCGAAGTTGCCTACGCGATTTTTTATCGTATATCGATGATGAATGAGAGCTGTAATGATTTCCTGTACGAGGGCTGATTTGGCTTCACCTTTACGGCGGCTGCAGATGACAGGCGTGGTGATGCTGTTATCAGCCAGACGAACATAGCTTATTCCCGTACGCTGAACATTTTGGACTTGCTCCGGTACCAAGGTAATACCGAGTCCCGAAGACACTAATCCTAGAGCCGTCTGTAACTCGTTAGTCTCCTGAACGATCTGGATTTTTATGCCACGGCGGTGAAAAAGCCCCTGCACCATGTCGGCCAGACTAGGCCGGGGCTTAGCAGGAAACAAGATCAGTGGAAACCGAGCTAGATCTTCCAGAGACGGCGTCTTTTTTTCCAAGAAGTGGCCTTCGGGCAAGGCAGCCAGCAACGGTTCGTCGAAGAGTAATTCCTGTTCTATTTCCGGATCGTCAATCCGCAACCGACCGAAACCTATATCGATGCGTCCGGTTTTCAGTGCCTGTACCTGTTGCACGGTCGTTAACTCGGCTAACGTTAACTCAACCTCATCCTTTCGTCGCAAATCTCTCGCTAACATTGGTAACTGGTCATAGAACACCGATGGAACAAAACCAATGCTGAGTAGTGGTTTGTTATGGCCTTCCAGACGTCGAATAGCCATCTTTGTGGCTTCCACCTTGTCCAAGAGCTGACAGGCTTGCTCGTAGAGCAAATGGCCGGTGGCGGTTAGCGCTAATCCTTGAGAACTTCTTACAAACAAGTTTGAACCCAGCTCATTCTCGAGAGATTTGATCTTACGGGAAAGCGGTGGCTGAGTTATATGCAATCGCTCAGCCGCTCGAGTCAAGTTGAGCTCTTCGGCAACAATGCAGAAGGTACGTAACTGACGTAGTTCCATGATACCTCCCAAGGTATAGCAAGGTGTCCAAACAATATTGGTTTCGTCTTCTAAACGCAATCAAACTGCGAGCCAGTAAAAAAGATTGCCTGACGCCGGAGAAACCATGTCAACCATCATCCAACACATTGAGACGCTGTTGGTCGATTTACCGACCATCCGTCCACACAAGCTTTCCATGACCACCATGGCCTGCCAAACCATGGTCATTGTGCGCATGCGCCACTCCGACGGTATCGAGGGTTTGGGCGAAGGGACCACCATCGGTGGCTTAGCCTATGGGCCGGAAAGCCCGGAGAGCATTAAACGCAATATTGACACCTACCTGGCACCGCTATTGATTGGCCAGCCGTCGAGCAATATTAATGCGTTACGTGCCCGCCTAAACCGTCATGTGCGCGGCAATATGATCGCGAAATCCGCGCTGGAAACGGCGCTTCTCGATGCCCAGGGCAAACGCCAGGGCTTAAGCGTAGCGGCACTTCTGGGCGGGGCACGCCGAGAGCATCTGCCGGTGCTGTGGACGCTGGCCAGCGGTGATACCACAAAAGACATCGACGAAGCGCTGCTGCGGTTGGAGCAGCGCCGTCACTGCGACTTCAAGCTCAAAATCGGTGCCAACCCGGTCGATCAAGACGTGCGCCACGTCGCGGTGATCAAAGAGGCGCTCGGCGAGCGTGCCAGCGTGCGCGTCGACGTCAACCAGGCATGGGATGAATCCACCGCCGTGCGCGGCATACAAATGCTACAAGATGCCGGTATCGAGCTGATCGAGCAGGCCATTCCCGCCCGTGAACACGCCGGGCTGATTCGTCTGGCGAAGCGTTTCAACGTCCCGATGCTCGCTGATGAAGCGGTGCAGGACGCGCGCGACGGGCTCGATCTGGTATGCGGCGGCTTTAACGGCGCTTTCGCACTGAAGATTGCCAAATCCGGTGGGATTTACGGCGTGTTGGAGCTTGCCCATGTGGCGCAAGCGGCCGGCGTGGGCCTTTATGGCGGCACGCTTCTCGAAGGCAGCATCGGCACCGCGGCTTCGCTGCATGCCTGGGCGACACTGCCGGAGATGGCCTGGGGCACGGAGATGTTCGGACCCCTGCTACTCAAAGATGACATTGTCGTCAAACCGCTAAACTACACCGAATTCGGGGTGGACCTGCCCCAAGGGCCGGGGCTTGGCCTCACCCTGGATGAAGACAAGCTGGCCCACTATTCACGCAAGTAGATACCCGACTATTTCTTTCGCGCCAAGCGCGATTGCTGAGGAGAAATTTATGCTGTTTCAGGTAGAGATGACCGTCAAGTTGCCACCCGACATGCCCGCAGAGCTAGCGGCCGAAATTAAAGCCACCGAGAAGGCGTATGCCCAAGAGCTACAGCGCCGAGGCAAGTGGCGCCACCTGTGGCGGGTTGCGGGTAGCTACGCCAACGTCAGTATCTTTGACGTCAAAGACAACGCCGAGCTGCAAGAGCTGGTCAGCAACTTGCCGCTGTTCCCTTACATGGACATCAGCGTGAAACCGTTGTGCCGTCACCCATCCTCCATTCGCGAGGATGATTCCTGAAGCGATGGTAAAGCACGCCAGCTCCCGCTTACATAGAGATAGATAACGCCTTGTAATCGCTTCTCCATTGACCGTCACGAAATCGGTCAATGGAGAAATCAGCGTTGATTAAGTTTGCTGCACCGTTTTGGAAAATCGCTGTTAGGTTTACTTCATCAACACTGAGGTCTTGACGAAATCCTCCGCCCAACCTTCGGTAAGGGGTGCCACGAAGACATTCTCGGTGCGAGTCCTGGTAATTTTCCAACTACCATTGGGCTCCCGGCGGAAGGCATTGTTTAGCCGCGACGAACGCAAAAGTGATTTGCCATTGGAAAATATCCATGGCTGGCAGTGCACCCACTGGCCCTCTGCTATATCACCATGCACATGGATCTGCTCGGAAGTCAGGTAGTGCACGTTTAGCAGCAGCTCGGGGTCACGCTTCTCGCCCCAGAAGTTCTCAAAATGGCTGCGGATAGCAGCTGCGCCCTCAAGTCGTCCAAACTGATTATCGTAATAATCGCCGACACCTTCCCAAATGGCGTCTTCAGTGTAGAGCTCCATGATCATGTCAATACGCTCAGCATCATCCTTCACGCCATACTCGGGAAGCGGCGTATCACAAAGAAACATGTAGCGCGCCTGGAGTCGGCGTATATCAGCCTCAGCTTCCAACGCCTCAATGCGTTTTACCAAAAGATTGAGTTCAGCACTCGATACTTCAGACATTTTTCTCTCCGGTTTAACTCTTACCACCGCTCTTGGTAGTTTTATTTTATCCGATGCGTTTTTAAGCCAGCTCAGTGTTAAACCGAGGCGCCAAGACGTTCGACTACTCGGCTCAACCCTGATTTAAGCGCTTTAACTTCCTCGGTTTCCAGAGACTCAAGCAAGCGTTTTTCGTAATCGTCAGCCATGGCCAATAACCTTAGTGCCAGCACTTGCCCTTCTTCACTAAGCATGACCCGGCGATCGCTGTCTAAATAAATCAGGTTGCGATCTTGAAGCCCGCTCAACGTATCCCCGATATCCTTCAAAGGCTGAGCCACACTCCTGGCTAAGACATCGACCTCCAAAGCCCCGCGATCCGCCAGCAGAGTCATGATTCGCCACTCTTTGTCGTTGACTTCCAAACTGCTGAGGCGTGGATAAAAATCGCTGCGATAAGCGGCAAGGGCCTGGCGCATTAGATAAAGCAAATGCTTGCCAAGGCGGCCATCCAGGGCACTGTGTTCATTTACGGGAAGCATCATGGGATGCGGCTCGGGCACTGCGTAGCGGCCGTTGTGGAACACAAGGGAGCTGCCCTCATCCCGGCATCCGTAATTCATTACTTCGCCGACAATAATCAGGTGGTCGCCACCCTCATAGATGTTCCAGGTCTTGCACTCGAAATATGCTGCCGAATCCCTCACTTTGGCGGCACCACCAAGGCCTTCCTCGATGGCAATACCGGCAAATTTATCCTCACCGCGGCTCGCAAAACGATTGGATATATCAACCTGGTCATTCCCCAGCACATTGACCACGAAATACTCGGCATCCCGATAAGTGGCCAAGCTGTGGGCGCCCTTATCAAGGCTCCACAGAATCAGCGGCGGGTCCATCGACACGGTGTTAAAACTACTCGCGGTAACGCCAAAATGCTCGCCTTCACTACTACGGGTGGTAACCACCGTGATTCCAGTGGCGAACTTGCCCAAGGCGCGGCGAAAATCTCTTTTATCAATACTCATCTAACTTCCTCCAGCACAGTTTATTTTTATATTCAGCGACCTAGCTTCTCGCCGGTAGTACCCGCGATGCCATAGTCACTCTTGGGAATCTCGCTGATGATCACCCGCACGTTTTCCTCAGGAGCATCTACGGACGTCGTGACAGCATCGGTCACCCGGCGGATCAAGGTTTCTTTCTGGGTCTGGGTACGACCCGACATCATGTAAACGTGAACGGTGGGCATTTCTTCTTGGCTCCTGTCAGGTTTTGCGAATCAGCCCCAGCCGAGGCCAGGACACACCACACTAAAATTCGGTCAGGTTCTTGTACTCTTCATAGTTCTCGCTGTAGGCACGGAAGGATTCGAGCACTTTGCGGAAATCGCCATCGGCTTGTGCATTCTCCTCAAGCACCTCGCGCGTCGCCTCGCTCAATGCCTCCAACACCTCGTCAGGGAAGCGTTCCACTTCAACCCCTGCCTCGCGGAATTCGTCAAGCACAGCTGATTGAGCCTGCATTTGCTGACCGTACATCTGGATACTCAAATCGCTGCAGGCATGGCGTACAGCTAGACGCTGGCCATCTGTAAGGCCACCCCATACATCAGCATTAACGATGAGTTCATTGAGACTGCCGGGCTGATGCCAGCCGGGGAAGTAGTAGTGTTCAGTCACTTCCTGAAAGCCTGCGCTGACGTCAATGGTCGGGAAGCTCAACTCGGCAGCGCCGATGCGTCCGGTGTCGAGACCTAAGAACGTCTCGCCTGCCGGGATAGAGACTGGCGACACTCCTAAACGGCTCATCACCTCGCCACCGAGTCCACTAATACGCATACTCATGCCGCGCAGGTCCTCAACGCTAGTAATCTCATCGATGAACCAGCCGCCTGCCTCGGAGACCATCGCGCCGCAGGGGATCGGCACAACATTGTGGGAGCGGTAAAGCTCTTCCCAAAGCTCAATCCCACCGCCGCTATATAACCATGCCAAGTATTGGGGTACGTCCGGCCCGAATGGAATACTTTGGAATAATGCCGCGGCAGGGATCTGCCCTGCCCAATAACTCGCCGCTGACCAGCCAGCATCCAAGCTGCCATTACCTACATTTTCGAGGATCTGGAAAGGGGGCGAGAAGGCTCCAGCATCGTAGGGTGTAAAGCTCAGCTCACCCTCCGTAGCGGTCTCGACATCCTGGGCAAAACGATGGATGGAATCATCGATGACCTTCAGGCTGAACGGAAAGGCCGACTGCAATGTCAGGGTCTGGGCCATGGCCCCGGTGGAGGCTAAAGCGGCCCCAGCGAGGATGAGGGAGCGAGTCAATGGCTTGTTCATTATTGGATTCCTTGATGTACTCGGGTTGATTAGAACAGTTGTTAAAGCAGCAATACCGCGGGAAACAGCAGGATGAGCAAGAGCACCAGCAGCTGTATCGCGATAAAGGGCACCACGCCGCGATATATATCGACAGTGGATACCCGATCTCCCATGGCGCCCTTGAGGTAGAACAGCGAGATACCGAAGGGTGGGGTCAGGAAGGAGGTCTGCAGGTTGATGGCAAAGAGCACAGCGAACCACACCATGAGTGCGCCGCCGGAAAGGCCATTGCCGAGGTCGAGTTGGCTAACGAGGGGAGCAAAAATCGGCATCAGAATTAGCGAGATCTCCAGCCAATCCAGAAAGAAGCCGAGCAGAAAGACCATCACTAGGATCAACAGGATCACGTTCCAGTCACCGGCCCCCATCAGCCCCAGTGTTGCGAGGATCAGGCGATCGCCCCCCACACCCTTGAAGATTAACGAGAAGCAGGTTGCGGTGATCACCAACAGCATGATCATGGCGGTGGCGATGCTGGTCTCCCGGGCCGCTGCCAATACTGAGACCAGTTTAGCTTTGCCGGTCAGCCCGGCGAACAGCAATACCGCCAGCACCCCGATACCGCTTGCTTCGGTAGGCGTGGCAACCCCAGTGATAATCGCCCCCAATACTAGGGGAATCAGTACCAGAAAGGGGGCGAGCGCCAGGGCATCCCGCCACGGGCCGGACGAGCCCTCACGCTGTTTTTTCGGTATAGGGACAGATGTATCTTCTTGGCGCGTTCTCCACCAGGCAGTAACTAGCGAGTAAAGGCCATAAAGCAGGATCAGCATGCCGCTTGGCACTAGGGCGGCGCGGAAAAGCTGGCCCACCGGCACCGCCACTAGGCTGGCGAGAACGATCAGCATGACCGAGGGCGGCATCAAGATTGCCAGGGTACCTGAGGCTGAGATCAACCCTGAGGAAGTACGGGCCGAATAGCCAGCCTCGAGCATTCGCGGCAGGGCCAGCACGGACAAGAGTACTACCGAGGCCCCGACAACGCCCGTGGTAGCTGCCAGTAGTCCACCAACAAACAAGACTGTCAGCGAGAGGTGGCCTGGTAAGCGATGCAACAGCCGCTCACTAACCCGGAAAGCATTCCGGGCCAGACCAGTGCGCTCCAAAAGTAAGCCCATCAGAATAAACATCGGTATTGCGATATACAGCCAGTTGTTCAAGGCATTGGCATATATGCGCGTCAACATCAGGTTAGAGAAAGCCAAGGGCAGATCAGAGGTTACTAGGAATAGCGTCGAGACTCCTCCCAGTACCAGCGCTACGGGATAACCGGAAAGTATTCCCGCGAATAGCAGTGCCACCATCAACAGTGGTATCCAATGCTCAACCATGGTTGTCCTCCTCTGGGGAACGCCCACGAAACAAGGTGACGATCACAATCAATACCGCCAACAGGAACATGGTGATCCCGATGGGAAGCATTGCTTTGATCACGTATATATCGTTTAGTCCGCCATCTGCAGATCGTTCACCTGTAAGGAAGGCACGCTCGACGAACCGCCAGGAGGGCAACAACAGAAACCCGAAGAAGGGGAGCGCGAAGCAAAGATGACCGACCAGATCGAGCCAGCGCCGTCCACGCTGCGAAAGCCGTGCGTTCAGGATATCCACCCGTACATGGCGATCCAGCAACAGTACCGGTGCAATAGCCAACATGATGGCCATGGAAAATAACAACACCTGAAGCCCCATGAGACTGTTGAAGGTGATTGATTCGCCCACCAGCCAATAGGAACGCTCGAAGTCGATCAGTCGGGACAGACCCAGCAGGTGCATCAACACGCCGACGCCAATAATAAAGGCGATGGCCAGTAGACACAGACCGCAGAAGTTCAACAACCTCTCGCACCAGCGAACAGATCGGACACCCATACCCTTCTCCTCAATCGCTCAGATATCGATAACTAGCCGAGGGGTTTTGGCCCGGGAGCAGCACACCGCAATCTGATCGTTGTCTTCTTTCTCTTCATCGCTGAGGAAGTGATCCCGGTGGTCGGGAACCCCCTCTAGTACCTCGGAGATACAGGTACCGCAAACACCCTCCTCGCAGGAAACGTTCACCTTGACACCGGCCGCCTTGAGCGCCTGAGCAATGGACATGCCCTCTTCCACCTGGACGGTAACACCGCTGGCCACCGCCTCTACCTCAAAGGCAGCGCCACTGGTGTCGACCTCGGCGGTGAAGTATTCCGAATGGACACGGGGCTTCGGCCAGTCAACCTTCTGAGTCACCCCGATGACCCAATCCATGAAACCTGTTGGGCCGCAAACATAGAGGTGTGTGTCAGCCGGCTGCGCAGCGAGCACGGTTTCTATATGCAGGTGCTGAGATGGCTCGCCGTCATCGAAGTGCAACACGAGCGCGTCACCGAAGGTACTTTCCAGCTCATCGATGAAGGCCGCCTTTTCCCGGGAGCGGCAGCAGTAGTGCAATTCGAAGGAGCGACCCTCCGCTTGCAGCGCGTACGCCATGGCGATCATCGGCGTAATACCGATACCACCGCCCAGCAACAAACTGTGTGGTGCCGACTCATCCAGCGGGAAAAGATTGCGTGGCACGCTAACCTTGACCTCGGTTCCTTCGTGCAGGCGTTCGTGTACTGCCTGAGAACCGCCCCGCGAAGCGGGATCGAGCAGAACACCGAGACGATAACGATGACGTTCGCCAGGGGGGTTACTTAGCGAATACTGGCGTATCATTCCGTCATCAAGGTGGATATCGATATGAGAACCTGCTTCAAACGCCGGCAGCTCACCGCCATCCACAGCCGCCAGGTCGATCACCGCGATCTCATTGGTGTGGGCGTCGCGGCGCACAACTCGTAGCGTTATGATGTCATCTTGCATGGTCATCTCCAGTGTTTCAGCGCATGTAAATGCCGCCGTTGACATCCCAGCAGGCGCCGTTTACGAAGGCGGCTTGAGGGCTTGCCAAAAAAGCCACCATCTGACCAACCAGGTCGGGCGATCCCAGTTGTCCAACGGGGATATTGGCCAACGCCTTCTCCAGATTGTCGCCAAGCACGCCACGCACCATTGGCGTGTCCAACGGCCCCGGCGCAATGGCGTTACAGGTCACCCCGTCAGCCGCCAGATCGCGAGCGAATATCTTGGTCAACGTCAGAATGGCCCCCTTGGAAGCCGCGTAATGCGCACCCGTGGCTGTGCCACCGTTCTGCCCTGCCAGCGATGCCAGGTTCACCAATCGACCATAGCCACGTTCTTTGAAGTGACGGCCGAATATCTGACAGCCGGCGAAGACACCGCCGGCGTTGATTGCCATGACCTCGTTGAAAAAGGCCGGGTCGATATCGAATAGGTCTTGAACCGCCGTGCGGGCAGCATTGTTGACCAGCACTTCGCAACTGCCCCAGCGCTCGACGACCCTGTCCAGGACACACTGGAAGTCGTCGGGGTTAGCAATATCCAGTGTCGCCGTCACCGCGGTCTCACCTGCCAGGTCTAGCTCAGACGCCAGTGCTTCGGCCGGTTCAGGGTCGACATCAGTAATGACGACGCGAAACCCCGCCTTGTGAAGCGCGCGCACTATATGGACACCGAGCCCACGTGCCCCGCCGGTAATCACCGCGGTCTGAAGCTTGTCGGGTAGTGGTTTAGTCATCAGTGCAAATAGCTGAACGAATTCAGCACTCCATCCGAGTTGAGTAGACGAACCACTTTCTCCTGAATCTTGAAGCCGGAATCGGTGGACTGGAGGGTGTAGCGCACGTTTGCCGCCCAGAGCCGCTGGCGCCCGAACTTGTCTTCGACCAGATGCTGGCCGCAGGAGACAACGACACTGTCACCGTCGACAACGTCGATAACGAAGCGCGACAAAGTGCGTACGGTGACCGCCGCCGGCGCTGAAGATATCGAGAATCCTTCCTGGAATCGTTTGATTCGGTCACGTCGCATCTTGTCGTCGTCGTAACAGAGATTCAGCACCTCCGCGTAATCTTCGGCGTCCTCGATAGGTATGATGTACAGGCCCTCCGGCTGCCAGAGATCGAGCCAGGCGTCGTACTGCCTCGCGTCCAGAAGCGCGGCTTCGTTCCAGAGGAACTGCGTGACCTGCCACAGTTGGTTATCGGTGTCGGTCTTGTTCATGTCATTCACTCCTGCATCATCCGTTTCCACATGGCATAGGCAGCACGCATCCCCGTTTCATCCGAAACGTGCCCTCTTGGACCCGCTTCACCGGGAACTTCCTTTTCTATGCCGCGATTGACCAGAATCGGCAGTTCGGGGCCACCGTCCACGCCACGCTGGATACGCTCCCAAACCTCGGCATCATCGGGAGAGCCAAAACCCATGGGACCCTGGAAATGCTCGTGCAGACGCATGCGCATCTGATTGGCGGCTTCCGGCCCACCCTCCATGCCAATAGCGATATGACGAATTTCGGTCTTGTCGACGGCAGCCGGCGTGAGTACCCGGAAGAAAGCCATCGAGCAGGCCACGTTGGGGAACAGGTTGAGGTTGAACCCCGAGCCCCCCACCGCACGCACGATCCGGCGTACCTGATCTTCGGGATAGTTCTCATTGCGCAACTTCTGGGCCAGTGCCTCGAAACGCTCGGGGATCTTGCGATCGAGATCCTCCTCGAGATCGACCAACTCGGGAATCATGACCATGACGGAGTGACCGTTACCCAGATCCTCGACGAACCCTTCGCCGTCGAGGAAACTGAAGGTCTCTTCGGCTTCCTCATCCAGGGACTGTATGAAGGATTTGTGGACGATCGGAAAATGATAGGCATCGGTGGTGTTTTCGAGTTGAACCTTCCAGTTCATCGGCACCGCGAACTGATGCTCGCCGAGAGTTTTCACCGGGAAACCGCCGCCCTGCTTCATGAACAGGTCGATCCATTTCTTGGCGGCGCCCAGGAATTCTTCCAGAGGCTCAATGTCTTCATTGAACGTAGCGAAGATCATGCCCTGATAACTTTCCGTGCGCAGCTTGAGCAGCCCATGCTGTGACTTGTCGAAATCGTCCCCGTACTGCTCGGGATACGGCAAGGCGCGCAGGCTGCCATCGAGCCCGTAGCCCCAGCCGTGGTAGGGGCACTGGAAGGACGATGTCTTACCCTTGTGAATCTCGCACACCGTCGAAGCCCGGTGGCGGCAACGGTTGACCATCACATGGATGTTACTTTTACGGTCACGTACCACGATGACCGGCTCAAGGCCCACTTTGGACAGCTTGAACGACCCCTTGTCGGGAACCTCGCTCGCATGCGCTACCCACACCCAGGTCTTGCGGAAAATCTTCTCCTGCTCTTTCTCAAAAAGCTCTGAGCTGGTGTACATCGGAGTCGCAATTCTATCTTTTCTCACCAGTTCGTCTGGATCGAGCGTAATGTTCTTGGCGTCAATAAGTTGATTCATCTTGTTATCCTCATGCATTGACCGGCGGATGCTGTCTTTATTATTCAGGGACCACCAGCTCGCGGCCGATGCGGGCCTCGACACGGGCGTATTTCCACAGCTTGTAGGTACCATCGCCCACCGGGGTGGTGCGGAAGAAGTTGCAGGCCGCCACGACGGTCTCGTAGTCCGGAACGTCGGCCATGATGTAGGCAGTCCAGGGAGCCGTAGCGGATGGACCGACCATGATGCGGTCATCGTCCATGATCCCCAGGATGTTGACCCCGGGCAGCTCGTCGATGCCTTTCATCATCTGGCTGAATGCCTGCCAGACCTGCTTGCCCTCGTCGGCGGTAGCATTCATGAAATTCTGGTTGATACCGATGCAAAACAGTACGCGATTCATAATGGTGATCTCCGCTAGTTCGTTTGGAACAGTTCGTTTAGGTCAGTTCGTTTGTGAATGGCCGGTCACAGGTAGCCCGGCAGGGGGTCATGGCCGAAGAAGATGGCTCCGGCGTTCTTCCAGGTAATCTCGCCCATGAAGGCATGCTGGGTGCACAGCTGGGAATCGCGCAGGATTCGCGACAGGGGGTGGCTGTTGTCGGCCCCGGTCATGCCGCTGATCTGGTATACGCTGCGAATCGAGTCGGCGCATTCATGGGTCAGATGGGTAGTGGATAGGCGCAGCAGGTTGATCTGCTCGCGGCTTGGCTCGCCACCGGCCTGAATGCTTGCCCAGGCGTCCTCGGTACTCTCGTAGAAGAAGGCACGGGCGGCGCGGACCCTGGCCTCGGCCTTGCCGAGGGCAATCTGGGCATACTCTCGCTCACCCAGGTTGGGGGCTCCGGTGACTGACTTGCGCCCACCCGCCATCGCACGGACGATATCCAGTGCCTCCCGGGCCAGTCCCAGAGTGGTCACCGCCAGTACCTGAGCGGCGAAGGAGAGCGAGGGGTAGCGAAAGAAGGGAGCATCGATATTGGGCTTGCCGCCGCGCACGAAGGTCCAGGCTTCCGGAACATAGGCGTCCTTGACCACGAGGTCGTGACTGCCGGTGGCCACCATGCCCAGCATGTCCCAGGTCGGGTCGATCTCCACCTGGTCGCGGGGCAGCACCGCCATGCGCGGCAGAGCGCCCTCTTCGTCGGGAAGAATGCCCACGCCACACAGCGAAGCGCCCATGCAACCGCTGGCGAATTTCCAGCGGCCTTTGATACGGAAACCGTTATCGACCCGCTCGGCGGGCTGGGGTGGGAAGATACCGCCGGCGAAGACGACGTCGGGGGAATCCCGCCACACTTCCTTCAGCGTTTCCTCGGGTAACGCGGCCAAATAGGCAGGGTTCATACCGAAGCTGGCCACCCAGCCAGAGGAACCATCCGCCGCCGAGACCGCTTCCACCATTTTCAGAAACTCGGCGGGTGACTTCTCGTCACCGCCGTAGGTGGCGGGCACCATGGCGCGATAGACGCCAATGGCCTGGAACTCCTCGATGATATCCTGAGAAATATGGCGCTGGGCCTCGAACTCCTCGCGGCGTTGGCGAATGGTATCGAGCAGTGCATCGAAGCGGGCTTCCCCGCCCCATTGGGACTTATCGACAGTGCTATGCATAAGTAACTCCTATTGTTTTGTTCAGCGGTGGTCTGTCTCGTTGGCTCCCGCTAGAACACGTGCAGCCCCGCAGAGGCTTGCGTCACCGCCTTTTCGTCCCACTAGCTGCATCGCTACCGGACGCCCCGCGTTGGGCACCAGTGGCATAGTCAGGGCGGGATGCCCAGAGAGGTTGAAAGGACGAAGCAGCGTAGAAATTGTCAGGTCCTGCTGTCCCGCCTCGGCTGCCGCACGGGTCAGTGGGGTGTGCGGCAGGGTCGGCAGGACCAGAACGTCGTGGAATTCGAGCAACCGATCCACTTCAGCGGTGAAGGCAAGACGAACCGCTTCGGCCTCACGAAGTTCTGCATCGGTGGTCTTTCCAGCGGCTTCCAGGCGTCGCTCCACATCGGCGCCCAGGCGCCCGCTGTCCAGCCACTTTGCACAGGCGTTATAGGTCTCGCGGTTAATCACCGCCATGGCCGCCCCATAGGCTTCGTCTATCAAGGACAGCTGGGCTTTCGCGGTAGGAAGCGATGTCATAGAGAGACTTTCTTCTACCGCAGCCTGAATGAAATCCTCCGCATCCACCTGCAGCCAGGCCAACGTCGGCGTCTCACCTTGATGTGCGGATGTGAAACCGTGATCTACCGCCGCCATAAAGGTGATCAACTCCTCCAGGTCGGCGGTGATGGGCCCAACGCAATCCAAGCTGCTGATTGTCGGCATCACGCCCCGACGATCGAGCCGCCCGAAGGTTGGCTTGAATCCATAAAGGCCACAGCATGCCGCGGGCAGGCGGATCGAACCGCCCGTGTCAGTGCCGATGCCGACCTCCGCCAGCCCTGCCGCCACTGCCGCCGCCGAACCGCTGGAAGAACCGCCCGGGATTAACTCGGGGAAGCGCGGGTTCTCCGGGGTGCCTGTCCAGGCATTGAGGCCGGTCATACCGAAGGCCAGCTCGTGGAGGTTGGCCTTGCCGACGATACGGTAGCCCGCCGCCTGGGTGCGCTCGACGATTTCAGCATGGCGCAGCGCCGGCAAGGCATCCGACAATGCCGCTGAACCCGCTTGAGTCGGGTAACCAGCGATATCTATTGTGTCCTTCACAACCACTCGCTTGGGGCCTCGGCCAAGCGCAAGAGATTCGATAAAAGTAGTCATCCGCACACCTTTATTTATTTTTCACATGAAAAATCATGTATATAGTCGTATACAAAGCCCGGCCAGACGGTTCCCTATCCCTACAGGACGAACAAGACCAGTTGGGGAATCAACAGCAACAGCAAGATGCAGGCCATATAGGGCAGTAAGAAATAGCCCACTCCGCGGAAGATATCCCCGAAACCCAGATCAGGATCAAGGCTCTTGACGATAAAGGCGTTGACCCCCACGGGTGGGGTAATCGCGCCCATGCTGGTAACGATGCAGACCATGATGCCGAACCAGATGGGGTCATAGCCCAGCGCAAGAGCTACCGGAAAGAAGATCGGAATCGAGATGATCAAGAAACCCATGGCATCCATCAGCGCCCCCCCGATCACATAGATCAGTAGCACACAGGCCATGATCAAGACGGCCGGTAACGGCAGGGCCGCAGCCCATTCGCCCACCAGATAAGGTAAACGCGTGACGGTGAGAAAACGTCCGAAGATCACGGCTCCGGCCACCAGCATCAAGATCATGGCAGAGGACTTGAGTGCGTTGGCGAGAGCCTTCTGGAGCACGTCCAGGGTCAGTCGCCCTTGTAAGGCAATTATGGCCAAAGCGCCAACGCAGCCCACAGCGGCGGCTTCGGTGGAAGTGAACCATCCGGAGAAGAGCCCCCCGAGTACCAGTGCGAACAGAACGACTATTTCCATCAGCCCCTTCAGGGAGCTGAATCGCACCCGCCACTCTGAGCGTTCACCCACGGGGGCTATCTCAGGCCGACGTGTACAGAGGTAAACGATGGTCATTATGAACAGCGCCACCAGAATCAGCCCTGGAATGATGCTGGCGAGGAACAGATCTCGAATGGCCAGTTCCGCCTGGAGGGCGATGATGATGAGCACCGAGCTAGGTGGAATGATTACCCCAAGGGTGCCTCCAGCGGCCACGCTACCGGCGCTCAAAGCCTTATGATAGCCAAACTTCTTCATCTCCGGCAGAGCGATGGTACCTACAGTGGCTGCGGTGGCGGTATTCGAGCCGCTCACCGCTGCGAAACCGGCACTGCTAAGGATAGTTGTAATGGCCATGGAACCGCGGCGGTGGCCAATCCAGGCATAGGCGGAAGCGAAGATCTTCTCGGTAATGCCCGAGCGAAACAGCAGCTCCCCCATAAAGACAAACAGTGGAATCACGCTCAGTGAATAAGCAGACAGCTGTTCCCATATACCGGAGCTAATGATGTTATAGGCGGCTATCGGGCTGGTCATATGCAGCATGCCGAAGAAACCGACGACAAACATCGCGAAGCTGATTGGCATCTTGAGCAAGATCAGCGCAAAGAGGGCTAGGATGCCGATCATAGCTATCAGAGTCATGCTCATTTCATCACCAATCGTTTCATGCTGCCGAAGACGTCCGTCAACAGCACCAGGCAGAAAGCGGAGAAACCCAAGGCCACCACATAAATCATTGGGTAGATGGCTATTCGCAAGGTCTGAGAAACCATCCCGCGCTGCATGACGCCGTAGCCATATTCCCACAGCTTGACGGCCACCATGGCGAAGAACAGTAGGCTGGCTATCGCCACTAGAGTCTCGAGCAAGGCCTGCAGGCGATCAGGGAAATGCGCCACCAGGATATCCAGTTCCACATGGGCCTTGTTTAGCTGTGCATAGGCCAAAGAAAGGGAGACCACCACTGCGGTGAGCCAACCGACGATCTCAGTGGTGCCACCATAGGAGGATGCCAGCTGTCGCATGAGGATATTGGCCGTAACCAGGAGGACTATGGCCAGCAATGCCAGACCGGCGATACCCAGCAATCCACGGCTGATCAGAAGATTGAGTTTATACATGAGTGGAATGCCTTACTGTGTCAATCACTCCCGGCTGCAGTGTCCTGCAACCGGGACCTAAACCCTATCGTGCTCAGGGTTGGCGATAGTCTTCAATCAGTTCCAGCATGCGTTCGTGAAACTCATGCGCCGGCAGACCCATTTCGGCCACCGCAGCCAGGCGCGATTCGTTGATTGGCTCGAGCTGCTCAGTCCATCGTGCCGCTTCCTGATCGCTCAGCGTCACGGTCTCGACGTCATGTTCCTCGGCGGCCCAGGTCAGCGACTCTTCTATATGGCCATCCAGGTAATCACCGGCGAAATGAGCCATCTCGGCACCCAGTTCATCGATCACCTGCTGGACGTCTTCGGGGAGGGACTCCCAGCGCTGACGGTCCATCACCGCCACGAAGACCACGTTGGTCAGGGGGTAGTCCGTGATGTATTGGACGCTACGCGCATACTGAAGATCCATCAGGGTCTCGCGGGAGCCCACATAGCCATCGACCACCCCCGCCTGCAGGGCCTCGCCGGTCTCGGCCTGTCCCAGGCCCACGGGAACACCGCCCAACGCTTCCACCACTTCGGTCGCGTCACCGGGGACGCGAATCTCTTGTCCCTGGATATCATCGAGGGAATCCACTGGAATCTGGCTATGCAGATAGCCCGGCTCAGAGGTAAAGGCAGTGATGACCTTGAAGCCCTCGAGACCCAGTTGGTCGGCGGGAAATTCCTGGATTAGGTCGTAGACGACTTGGCTGGCCACCGTCGAGTTGACATCAATCCCGGTAAGGCTACCGGCTAGATTGAGCAGTGGAAAACGGGCGGGTTCATAGGAGGTGGCGGAGAGGCCGATATCGGCGACGCCACTTTGCACACCATCATACATGTTGCTGGCGGACAGCAGGGTCCCACCGGGAAAGGTATTCACCGAAACTTGGCCATCGGTGCGGCGATGAAGCTCCTCAGCCCAGCGGTCCATCTGCACCGCTGGGAAGGTCTGAGCCGGGGCGAAGAAGGCATAATTTAATTTGATTTCATTGGCCTGTGCACTCGTCACCATAAGAGCGCTCAAACATGCGGCACCAACGATCTGCTTAGAAAACAGAGACTGGATAGTTTTTTGCTTCGTCATTATAGGTTGCCCTCATGATTATTATTGTGCTGGGCATTACCACAATGCCCAGATGCATCCAATATCACATGAATTTTCCAGCAAATCACGTGAAATAAGATAAGGCTCTATCTTTATCTCGACCATTCATTAATATAAGCAAACATCATTTCATATATGTTTAATACAAAAAACTGCTTAAATATCTCTATATTAAGAATGCGCTTACCCATCTATCATTAACATGCTAAACAAAACTAAGCCCGATAGCATGATAGGTTAAACTTGGGCAGTACCAGCTTGCTGGCTGGATTGGTCTTGTTCGTCTTCTTTGGCGCGCGGACGGGCATGACGCGTCTGCAACTCTGCCGCGTCGGTCTTGTTCAACTCGATGTCGAACACGACTTCGGAGAACGGGCCGTCAAGCTCACGCTTAGCGATGGCGGCTTGATCGTCGATTCGTTCAGCCGGAACGACAAGTTCTTCGCGCGTGGCGAAAGCGAAGTCGTCAAAGGTGTAGGGGTCGCCGGCGAGGTTGATCTGGGTGGTCAAGTGCTGATGACCCGGCGCGGAGACGAAGTAGTGGATGTGCGCCGGGCGTTCGCCGTGGCGGCCCAAAGATTTGAGCACGACATCGGTCGGGGCACCCTCGGGCACGCCATAGCCGGACGGGATGATACTGCGCGCGGTGTAGCGGCCATCGTTGTCGGTGTAGATGGTGCGGCGCAAGTTGTATTCGCTTTGGGTTTTATCAAAGAAGGAATAATTGCCTTTAGAGTTGGCGTGCCAGATCTCGACCTTGGCATTGGCCACCGGGTTGCCTTCGGTATCACGCACCTGGCCGGTGAGCCACATGGTCTCGCCGTCGTTATCCTGGCCATCGTCCATGCGCGCGAAGCCTTCGGCCTCCGGGGCGCCGGCGACGTACAGCGGGCCTTCAATGGTGCGCGGAGTACCACCGGTACGCTTGGCTTGGGCGTCGATAGCGTCTTGGCGCATATCGAGGAAGTGGTCAAAACCCAGCCCCGGCGAGAGCAGACCGAACTGGGTCTGGCTGCCCAAGGCATTGAGCAGGCTGACGGCAGACCAGAACTCTTCTTCGGTGACGTCAAAATCGTCGATCAGCTTGAACAGGTCCGAGACTAGGCGATGCATGATCTTCTTGGCGCGCTCGTTGCCACCATCCTGGTCGAACCCGGCGATCGTGTTGATGAAGTCTTGGACTTCGGGGGTGTCGAAAATCTGTATTGTCATTGTTTTGATCTCTATCGTTGTCATTATTCCCCAGCTACTGGGGAGTGGCCAAAGCTACGAAGCACTCCATGGCAGTTAAAAACTACACTTTTCCAGTATATTGGTACGCCATTTCACTTCATTCCAATACTCTTTCAGCACCTAGGTATACTATTTTCGGTATGCATCGGCCGCAAATAAATTCGCCATAAACAATGAGAAATGACAACAAGCCCGCACACAACATGTGCCAAAAACAAAATAATTTAATAAAATCAATGAATAATAGATATATTTTTTTGAAGGCTATCTAATACCTGAATCCGTGAGACAGCCCCCCTGTAGTACTTCTAACCCCCTGATCTTCATGGCAAGATAGCGGATATCGCCATCGAAAACGTCCGCCGCGACAAGCCCTTCCAACAGCTGCTGACTCTGCAGAAGGTGCCGAGCACGGCAACGTTGCGACAGCGGCTGGATAAACTCGCCGCCAACGACCTGCAGGCGCACACTGCCGCCTGGTCCACTACCCTGCTGTCACTGGTGGAGGCACCGATCACCGCCGAGACGACGCACGTCTGCCTGGATATCGACACCTTCGTCATGGACAACAGCAACTCCAAGAAGGAAGGCGTCTCGCGGACCTACAAGAAGGTCGACGGCTACACTCCGATCGCCGCTTATCTGTGCAACGAATGGCGGTGTCTGGGCCTGGAACTGCGTCCTGGCAAGCAGCACATCATGAAGGAGAGCAACGCCTTCCTGGGGCGGGTGCTGCCCCACGCCCAGGGCCTGACGGAGAACCCCATCTTGCTACGTGAGGACAGCGGCTTCGACAGCCAGGCACACACCTGGCTCTGCTCGAACGGCAGCGGCAGCGGCAGCGGCAGCGGCAGCGGCAGGCCTTTGCTGACATGGGCCGCCAGCTCGACTATCTCGTCAAATGGAACCCGCGTGGCTCGGCCACGGCCGATCAGGACACCTGGCGGGCAGTGGCGGCGGACTATTGGGAAGAGTGCGCCCTGGCAAACGCCCGGCGTTGTGGGCACAGACTGTCTCAATCCGCGACGACAACAAGGTCGGCTATGTCGTCAAACGCGTGATGCGTCTGGTGGAACGTACCGCCGATCGCGATGGCCAGCTGCTACTCGAACTGGCGTATGAGCTGGAAGGCGGGTGGACCCGCCTGGACGAGTCGCCGGAGGCGGTGATCAAGCGCTATCAGGCGCATGCCACCCACGAGCAGTTCCATAGCGAGATCAAGACCGATCTTGACCTGGAGCGGCTACCGTCGGGCAAGTTCGCCACCAACGATCTGATCCTGCATCTCGCCAAGCGGCGCAGGCTACGAACGGTGTTGCAGAAATTGGTGCATCGTGCGGCTTTCGTGATTCACAAGGCGCGACAGATCATCCTCGACGTCGGGCAGGATATTGGGCGCATGACGGTGCTGAACAGCCTGCGACGTCGCCTGCGCTATCCGCGTGGGACACCATGCTGATCACCTGGCGGACAACGCCACCCAGCAGAGGAGTGATGGTCACCAGCGGCCAGCATCACCGAGCCTGGCGGATAGAAATGCATGACAAAACGGGGCATTGTCGCCGGCCGACGCAACAATGGTCGGCCGTGGTCAACATGCGTTCGACGATTGAGACGGGATCGGAGGTCAAAAATGCTCGCTGGCGGTGATAGGGAAAGTGGCAGCGCCGGCTTCACGGATTCAGGTAATAGATAGCTCACTCTGTCTTCTTGGCAGCCTCTATGGTGTTCTGGCTAGGGCCTGTTGATGTTTCATCACGAATCGCAGTACCGAGCCTATTAAGGCGTCAGATACGTCATCAAACACCGATAACAGTGAAGCGCCTACTCATTTTTGCAACACTTTACAGCGTTTTGGCGCGCCAAAACGAAGGAAAAGTGCTTTTGGCTTGGCCTTGAGCAAACGTCAACAGGCCCTAGCAATAAATACCTAAATGAGGTTCTAGATAACTGCGACGAAGGAAGAAGGGGGTCATACTCCTCACACGAACAAACAAATCCTCCACGACCCCAGCGTCAATTCCCGTTTACTCACCCAACAAGTTTGGTCATTTCAAACATTCTAAATAAAAAACATTAAAAACAAAAACTTAAACACTCATCAGCCAGTCAGCGGCACGTTTCACCTGGGCTTCACTACTACCAAGGTATGAAGCCGGATCACTGGCACGCTCAAGCTCGGCCAGCGATAAATGCCCCTTTACCTCTGAATGTTCGGCCAGCACCGTGGCATAGTGCCGGCCACTCTGACGAGCGGTTTCCGCTGCCTCGGCACTGATTCGCTTGGCAGTGTCCTGCCCCAGAACGGGAGCCAACAGCCGTGATACGGGCTCGGCCATGATGCCGCCACCGGTGGCCGCCAGGTTGCGTTGCATTGCCTCGGGATGAACCTCCAGACCTTCGAGCACTACCGCCGTTTGCTCCAGCGCACCTTCCAGCAGGAGGGTGCTGTCGATTAAGGGTGCCCATTCGGCGTGCCATTCGCCCAGGCCACGTTCGAGTGGCTGAGCGGCGGTATTCAGCAGCACCGTGGTATGCCCATGTATCTGGCGAGCGGCACCACGGATCAGCGCACAGCGAACCGGATTACGCTTGTGCGGCATTGAAGAGGATTCACCCATCCCCTCCTCCGCGGGCTCAGCGACTTCACCTATTTCGGTCTGGGTCAGCAGGGCCACGTCCAGCGCCAGCTTTTCGGCGGCACCGGCCACGCCGTCCAACGCGGTGCTTAACGCATGGATGGGTTGCCGGTCGGTATGCCAGGGCAACACGGCGGGAGCCAACTCAAGTTTTGCGGCCAAGGCATCCATGAAGTCGAGCCCCAGCGAATCCCAGCCGGAATGCACCCCAACAGCCCCGCCGAATTGCACCGGCAGGCCGTTTTCGGCCAGTGGCGACAAGCGACGACGTCCCTGTTCCAGGCCCAGCGCCCAGTGGGCGACTTTGACCCCGAAGGTAATGGGTAACGCCTGCTGCATCAGGGTGCGCCCCACCATCGGGGTCGCAGCATGCGCCTGCATCAGGGTGTTGGCAGCTGTTCGACAACGCCTCAGCAGCGTATCGATGGCTTTCAAGCGCGGCTTGAGCAGCAACATCAGAGCGCTGTCCACCACATCCTGACTGGTGGCTCCCTGGTGCCAGTAAGGCTTAAGCGCATCAGGCAGAGCAGCGCGCCCTTGCTTGACGAAGGGAATCGCTGCATTACCTCCCTTGGCAATGCCTGCAGCAATCGCCTGAGTGTCAAATACATGCGCTTCGAGATGCTCACGCATCCTTTGGCTAGCGCCTTCAGGCACGGCGCCCAGTGCTTCCTGGACGTCGGCCAACGCGAGTTCAAAGGTCAGCATGGCGTGAACCATGGCCTGGGTGTTAGAAGCATTCAGGGCTGACGGGCTCATGAAGGGGTGCTGGATCAAGGCAGCGGGCATGACACTTCCTTATAATGCGTACTTTAATAGGGCATACAGTTAAAATGCTCGGCCGAGCTGGACGAGCCTTCGACGTGAAACGAAATAGATACAACCAGAGCTACATTCGCACAAGTGTTCGCGAAACGAACGCTATGCTAGATTGTAAACTAGATGTCTTATCATACGACTTGGAGAAACGAACGGATGGATGTGGTAACGCGAGAAGAAACGCTAACGACCGATGACCGTGATTTCGTCACGGCCTTGGCCAGTGGGCTCGAAGTGATCCTGGCGTTTGACGAAACCCACCCACGCATGACATTGAGCGAAGTGGCCGGCCGTACCGGCATGAATCGTGCGCGGGCCCGGCGCTTTCTGCTGACGTTGCATGCCTTGGGTTACGTCAGCAAGCACCAGCGCCACTTCGAGTTGTCGCCCAAGGTGCTGCAACTGGGCTATGCGTTTCTCTCGGCCAACAATTACCGCAGCGTGATTCAGCATATTCTCGAAGATATCACCGCCGAATGCGGTGAGTCCTCGTCCCTGGGGGTGCTGGAAGGCAACGACGTCGTCTATGTGGCCCGCTCCGCCTCGCGCCAGCGGCTGATGGCGATCAGTTTGTCGCTGGGCACTCGGCTCCCCGCCGCCCACACTTCCATGGGGCGGGTGTTGCTGGCCCAACTGCCGGAAGCCGAGCTCGATGCCTACCTGAAGAACCTGGTCTTGGAGCCGCATACCGATAAAAGCATTACTGACAAGACCGAGCTCAAGAAATGCATTCTCCAGGTACGTAGGCAAGGCTATGCGATTGCCGATCAGGAGCTTGATTCCGGGCTGCGCTCTTTGGCGGTGCCCGCCTTCGATGCGCATGGAAAACTGCTCGGTGCCATCAATATCAGCACCAATGCCGCCCGAATCGACCTCGACACCCTCATGAATCAGTACTTGCCGCTACTCCAAGAAAAAGCCCGCCAGATTCGCGACACCGTCAGTTGAATGACCCCCACTTCATGGGCCTTCTTGCGCGAGTTTTCAGTCACAGGAAGGCTTTTCGATGGATTCGTAGGGGAGTCCCACATAATTCTCGGCGATGGTCGTCAGGCCTGCTTCCGAGCTCGTGATGTAATCCAGTTCCGCCTGTTGCATACGGGTATCGAAATCATCTTCTTCCGAGAACTTGTGCAACATGGACGTCATCCACCAGGAAAAGCGTTCGGCTTTCCAAATACGCTTGAGGCAAGTTTCGGAATAACGGGGTATCAGGTCGGTACGCCCTTCTTGATAGACCTTGGCCATCAAGCGGTAAAGGGTATTCACGTCACTTGCCGCCAGATTGAGTCCCTTGGCGCCAGTAGGCGGCACGATATGCGCGGCATCCCCCACCAGAAACAATCGCCCGTACTGCATGGGTTCGACGACGAAACTGCGTAACGGAGCGATACTCTTCTCGATCGACGGCCCGGTCACCAGGGCGGCGGCGACTTCATCCGGCACGCGACGCTTGAGTTCCTCCCAGAACCGTTCATCCGACCAGTCTTCGACTTTTTCGTCGAGCCCCACTTGGATGTAATAACGGCTACGGGTTGCGGAGCGCATGCTGCATAGAGCGAAGCCGCGCTCATGGCGGGCATAGATCAGTTCGTCGGCCACCGGCACGGTGTCCGAAAGCATGCCCAACCAACCGAAGGGATACACGCGCTCGAATTCCTTGATTCTATCGGCGGGGATGGATCGACGCGAGACGCCGTGAAAGCCATCACAACCGGCCACATAATCACATTCCAGGCGATGCGTCTCGCCACCCTTTTCGTAGGTGATATAAGGGTTGTTACTCTCAAGGTCATGCGGTTGAACGTTGTCAGCTTCATACAGGGTGGTCGCGCCGCTGGCGTCGCGCGCTTCCATCAGGTCGCGGGTGACTTCCGTCTGGCCGTAAACCATCACGGTTTTGCCGCCGGTCAGGCCCGCCAGGTCCACTCGCACACGGCGATTGTCGAAGGCCAGCTCGACACCATCATGAGGCATGCCTTCCTCGTCCATCCGCTTATCGACACCCGCTTCACGCAACAGGTCTACCATGCCTTGTTCCAGCACACCGGCACGAATGCGACTTAGGACGTACTCGCCGGTTTTACGCTCTAAAACGACGTTATCAATGCCCTGACGGGTTAACAGCTGTCCCAGCAACAGCCCGGAAGGGCCAGCGCCAATAATCGCGACCTGCGTTTTCATGGTCATCTCCATTATTCTATGTGTCGTCAGCGTCTAATTAAATCGCACAAATGTTCGTTATACGGATTGTATTTTTCACTGAAACACCCGCGCAGATAAGGCACTATTGGTAGACATACTTGGACTATTGGAATATAACACATCGACTTTCGTCGCAACTCCTCTCACCGGAGGCCCTATGGAGCGCGCAACCGTCCCGATATTTAAGCTCTATGGCGAGACCCGGCACTGGCCGACACCGGATTTACTCCATTGTGAGTCGATACCGGAACGCAGCCGCCTGCACAACTGGCACATTCACCCGCACCTTCACGCCGATCTGGTCCACCTGTTGCACCTTTCGGCAGGTGAGGTCACCTTGGAGCTGGAGGGTAACCGGCAGCCCTATAAAGCGCCGCTGTTCATCGTGGTGCCCGCCATGAGCATTCACAGCTTTCACTTCTCTTCGGATACACAGGGCCATATCCTCACGCTGGCGCAGCCGCTGCTCGAACGCCTCGATGTCCAGCTGGGGCCTCAAGCGCAGGCACTTTATCAAGGCGGCGCCCACCCACTGGACGCCTCCACTTGCCGGATCGCCGCGCTGGTGGCGCAGCTCGATGCGGAGTACCGTCACCCAGCACCGGGGCGCGAATCTCTGCTTGACGCCTTGATAACCGCGCTCACCGTGGAGACGTGGCGGTTAACGCTCGACCGGTCATCGCCAAGCACCGCGCCCCGCCATCACGACCGTGCTCACGCCCATTTGTACCGCTATCAAGCGCTGATTGAGGCGCAGTTTCGCCAGCAACCCAGCGTCGAGCAGTTTGCTCACCAGCTGGGCGTTACCAGTGCGCATTTAAACCTGCTCTGCCGTCGTTTGGCCGACCGCAGCGCGCTGCAGGTGCTGCACGAGCGCTTGCTGCTGGAAGCCAAACGCCAGCTGACGTACACCAACATGACCGTGGGGCAGGTGGCCGATAGCCTGGGCTTTTCCGAACCGGCCTACTTCACGCGCTTTTTCAAGCGGCTGACAGGGCTTTCGCCGCGCGATTTTCGCTTACGCCAATCCCAAGAGGAGTAATCGATGCGGAATCGGACGTGAGAAAAGCCGCCACGGCCACTTCCAACTCTCGGGCCTGATCCTCGAGGTCGGCTGCCGCTCGCGCGCTTCTCTGAACACGGATCGAGTTCTGCTGGGTGATCTTGTCCATCTCCATAATCGCCTGATTGATCTGCCCGATGCCATTGCCCTGTTCTTCGGAGGCTCCCGAGATATCGCGTATCAAAAGATTGAAGCGCCAGGTGGCCGCTACCGCGTCTTCAATGACCGCACCTGCCTGTCCGACCACGTCAGTACCGCTGTTAATCTGTTGAGCGGAGTGGTCGATCAACCGGCGAATATCCTTGGCTGCCATTGCACTGCGCCCGGCGAGGTGGCGCACTTCGTTAGCCACCACGGCAAAGCCGCGCCCCTGCTCACCGGCTCTTGCCGCTTCCACTGAGGCGTTTAACGCCAGGATATTGGTCTGAAAGGCAATAGAATCGATGACATCGATGATCTCAGACATTTTTCGCGAACCGGCGGTGATCTGGGCCATGGTAGTCACGACTTCCAGCATCAAGTCCCCGCCTTGTGTGGCTAGGCGAACGTTGTCGTCACTCAGTTTCCCGACTTGATGGGCGTTGTCGGTATTATGCATCACGGTGGTGGTCATCTGCTCCATGCTTGAAGCCGTCTGTTGCAGGGAAGCCGCCTGCTGTTCGGTGCGAGCGGCCAGGTCATCGTTTTCGCCAGCAATCGCCTGGGCCGCCGGGGTCACGACCTGAATGCCCGCGTTGACGTCGCCGACGATGCTACCCAGGCTTTTGCGCATGACATTCAGCGCATCCATCAGCTTGCCTACTTCGTCTCTGCGCGTCACCGGCATACGAGCGGCCAGGTTTCCAGCGGCAATCTGAAGTGTTAAGGCCATGGCTTCGTTCAAGGGACGAATCATTCTGCGCAATGTCAAACCGCCCAACAGCACGAGTAGCATCAGCCCCACTCCCAACACCAGGAGTTGCATCGTCTCAACATCAGGCGCTGGTCATGGCGAGCCGGGGTTGCCATCAGGGCGGCGGCTTGCTGCTTATTTCCGATCAGGTCGTTGGCTCCGGTCGCCAAGCGGTTGGAAGCTTCCATCAGAGCGTCCAATTCATGATGTTCCGAACCGTTTCTTTACGGCACCCAACATCTATTTTCTTCTACTTTTGAACGTTCAAAAAGTAACTTTACTTTCCATTCAGATAACCAACTTCTTTCTTTCTCGAAGATTCAGTTCTTGAGGGCGTTGACACCTCCCTTTCTCCTCCCTAATATCAATCGACAGTTTGCAAAACTGGATACCGCACAGCGAAACACAAGATCCGACCCACAATCACAACAAGGAGCGCCTCATGCGCCGAATCGCTCAGCGTCTCGCTATCACCACTTTGCCTCTCACCCTGCTTGCTGCCTCGCTCAGCCATGCAAGTGAAATCTCTCTACCCAATACCATGGCCTGGACAGCGTATGGCACCAATTCAAGTGGCTATGCTCAAGCGGTTGCGCTTGGCAACATGCTTCAGTCTGAATACGGCACATCGGTGCGTGTATTGCCCGGTGACAATGACGTTTCACGTATGACTCCGCTCAAACAGGGCCGAGTCGATTTGTGTGCCTGCGGGATTTCCAGCTACTACGGCGTGGAAGGGGTCATGATGTTCGCTCACGAAGATTGGGGGCCCCAGCCGCTGCGTGTCATTACCACATCAACGGCTTCATTTGGTTTATCTCTGGCTGTCGCAGGAGATCTTGAGGTTAAAACTCCAGCCGACCTCAAAGGTAAGCGTATCGCTTATATTCGAGGTGATGATGCATTGAATAAGGGAACGGAAGCTTATTTGGCTTTTGGCGGATTGACTTGGGACGATGTTGAGCGAGTGGATTATCCCGGTTATTCACGTTCTTTTGATGGCATCATTGCCGGTAATGTAGATGCCTCTTTCACCACCACTGTCACTCCACCAGCACAGCAACTTGCCAGCAGTCCCCGTGGGATCAGTTGGCCGGAGCTGGACCCTAATGACACAGAGGGCTGGGAGCGTATGAAAACCGTTGCGCCCTACTTCCGTCCTCATGAAGTAACGTCAGGCGCCGGCAATGTGAGCAGTGACAATCCTGTATCTAGTGCCAGCTACCCTTACCCCATCATTGTTGCCAATAGTGATATTGAAGATGACGTGGCTTATGGCTTGATAAAAGCCATGCAGGATAATTACGACCAATATAAAGATTCTGCTCCTGGTGCAGTCGGTTATGCCTTGGAATATCAAGATCTTCAGTGGGTAATCCCATTCCATGACGCAGTGGTCGATTACTACAAGGATATCGGTGTTTGGACCGATAAAATGCAGTTGCATCAAGAGGAGCTCGTCGAACGTCAACTGTTATTACTTGAGACGTGGGAAAGTTTTGTGAGTAGTGCGCCTAGCGATGAAGAAGACTTCAAAAAGGCATGGATGAGTGTCCGCGCCAATGCCTTAACTGAAGCAGGCTTCGATCCTATTTTTCAGTAATAGCCAATGGGGCGGCTAACGTCGCCCTTTCTTGACGCATGGATTTTCACATGACCACAGCGAATGACGTCCCTGATGTTCAGCAAGCCAAAGAGAAAATCAGTCATGTACGCAGGCTACCTCCGTTACTGAGTTGGATTCCAGCTGCCGTTACTGTGGCACTGATGTTGATGACGCTGGATTACCTGTTCAATCTTGGATTGCTGCACTTTGTCACCAATCTAGAAACACGCTTCTATTATGCCGTGGTCGCCCTGTTGCTACCTTTGGTATATCTGCTCTGGCCAATGCGTGCCACTCACCATTCTCGTCCAATTCCCTGGTATGACTATGTGCTCAGTGCCATCACTCTGGGGGTCGGGGGGTATTTTGTTTATAACGCAGAGTCGATTTTAGAGCGAGGCTGGGCGTTTTCCGCTCCTGATACGGCCATCATAGCCAGCTATGCTTACTGGATATTGATTATTGAAGCGGCAAGACGCGCCAGTGGTTGGCCGATTGCGATTATTGTTGCCGCCTTTTCGCTTTATCCCCTGGTGGCCGATGTGATGCCTGGTCCAATTCAGGCATTTCCTTCAACCCTTGAGCAAGCAGCCATGTATCACACCATGAGCACGGAGAGCATCATGGGGGTACCACTGCAGGCCTTTGCCGGCCTCGTCATCGGATTTTTGGTATTCGGTGTGGTGCTGCAAAAAAGTGGTGGCGGCAAATTTTTCATCAATCTCGCCTTTGCCCTGCTGGGTCATGTTCGTGGAGGGCCAGCCAAGGTATCGATTTTCTCCAGCGGTTTGATGGGGTCGATGAGTGGTAGTGTGATCAGCAACGTTCTGACTACCGGCGTTCTCTCAATCCCCGCCATGCGGCGCATTGGCATGAGCCGCTCCTTCTCTGGAGGTGTGGAAGCCTGTGCATCCACCGGTGGTGTCTTGATGCCCCCTGTCATGGGCGCCACAGCCTTTGTGATGGCGATGTTTCTTGATGTTCCCTACTCTGCGGTTGCTTTGGCCGCGGTAATTCCCTCCATCCTTTATTTTCTGGGCCTGTTTATCCAGATTGATGCTTATGCTGCGCGCAATGACATCAAGGGATTGCCCACTATTGAGCTTCCATCGCTATGGACCACCCTTAAAGAAGGTTGGTATTTCATCTTCGTATTTGCACTGCTGGTATGGATGCTTTTAATCATGCAGCGTGAAGCCGTAGCGCCGTTTTATGCCACGGCACTTCTGCTGGTGCTTAATCAACTGTCAAAACACAATCGCTGGGGCTGGAAAGATGTAAGCGAAACGTTGTCATCAGCCGCTAGATTGTTTGCTGAACTGATTGCGATCCTTGCTGGTGTCGGCATGCTGGTGGGTTCTCTGTCGATGACGGGGTTATCCGGCACCATCGCCAACGACTTCATCCATCTAGCAGGAGGTAGTGTGCCGCTACTTCTCCTCATGGGTGCAGCCACTAGCTTCGTGCTGGGCATCGGTATGACCGTGACGGCTGCTTATATCTTTCTTGCCGTGGCACTGGCTCCTGCATTGATCAATGGAGGTGGGCTTGATCCGATGGCAGTTCATATGTTCATTCTCTATTGGGGAATGCTCAGCTTCATCACTCCTCCCGTTGCATTGGGTGCCTTTGCTGCTGCGACCATAGCCGGTGCGCGCCCCATGGCCACCGGATTGCAGGCCATGCGTCTGGGCAGTGTCATCTATTTCATTCCCTTCCTGTTCGTACTGAATCCGGCTTTGATAATGCAAGGAGAGCCACTGCAAATCGCGATGGTCTTCGTTCAGGCTGTAATTGGAATTGTGCTATTCGCTTCCGCCATGCAGGGCTATCTCATTGGTGTTGGACGCTTGGGTCGTGGCATTTTTCAAGAAGCCACCATCCGGACATTAGTACTGCTGTCCGGCCTGACGCTTGCTCTCCCAGGGGGCGGCATGATTCCACTTAGCCAAATTGAACTGCTGGGCATTTCCATTGCCGCCTTGATTCCTGCCGTTATATTTGCCCGTTGGGGACAGCGGCATGCCACTAGAATCACATTACCGGTCAATCCATGAAATGACTGCCGTCCGACAAGGACGGCAGCCTTATTGCCTGAGTGATGCTTTCTCACATTTCTAAATAGTCACTATTTTACCTATCGCATTATCTGGAGATGCCTCCATGTCAGCCCCTGTCCATTATCGACGCATTGATGAGATCGGTGTCATCTGTATTGACAACCCGCCGGTCAATGCACTCAGTCAAGCTGTTCGAGCCGGTCTGCTCGCCACCTTAAAACAAGGCCTGAAAGATACGGATGCAAAGGCCTTGGTTATCATGGCAAAGGGGCGCACCTTTATTGCCGGGGCCGATATCCGGGAATTTGGCAAGCCGGCACAGTCTCCGTTATTGCCCGAAGTGATCACTCAATTGGAAGCCAGCCCGAAGCCGATTATTGCGGTGCTGCATGGCACTGCCTTGGGCGGAGGGCTGGAGGTAGCGCTTGGCTGTCACTTGCGCGTCGCGCTACCGGATACCTTGTTAGGGCTTCCTGAAGTCAAGTTGGGCCTACTGCCCGGTGCAGGTGGAACGCAACGTTTGCCGCGCCTGGTGGGCATTGAAGCAGCGCTTGACATGATTACCAGTGGCCGATTCGTCAATGCCGAGGAAGCTCATGAGTTAGGCATAATCGACATCATCAGCGAGACATCAGAGCCGCTGCAGGCAGGACTTGCCGCAGCAAGTGATGTGTTGGCTGGCAAGCGCGAGACACGGGTCACAGGGCAATTACCTACGCCTGATGCCAATCCCGCAGCAGTGGCTGACTTTCGAGTGCGCCTGGCAGACGAAGCACCCGCGTTATTCTCGCCTTTTCGGTGTATCGATGCCGTTGAGGCAAGCGCTCAAGGTACGCTTGATGAAGGGCTGAAGCGCGAGCGAGAGCTGTTTCTCTTATGCATGGAGTCCCCACAGCGAAACGGTCTGATTCACTCTTTCTTCGCTGCCCGCAATATTCATAAAGTACCTCAAGCCGAAGAGGCTACTCCGCTGCTACAGATTGCCCTGATTGGCAAACACCCGCTGTTTGAGCGGCTGCAGCAACACGCCAAGCGTGCGGGCATCACCTTTTCCACCACGATCAC
This sequence comes from Vreelandella rituensis, assembly GCF_003336665.1. Taxonomy (GTDB): domain Bacteria; phylum Pseudomonadota; class Gammaproteobacteria; order Pseudomonadales; family Halomonadaceae; genus Vreelandella; species Vreelandella rituensis. Next base: position 41,735 of record NZ_QPIJ01000040.1, read on the forward strand.
TGCCGATACCCAAGCATGCTTATTAGCGCCAGGTGACACCGTTGATAATGACATACCCGACCACTGCATCACCGTCAGCATCATCGCCGCCGATACGACCGACATGCCTCAGACGCCGTTAGCGTTAGTGCTGTCTCCCAATCTGGCGGTAGCTGAGCTTGTAGCCCTCACTTCCGAGCGGACTCAACAACAAGCTGTTGCCAATGCCCTAAAGGCCTTGCGCCAACCCGTAGTGGTTAGCCAAGGAAACAGCATGCTGTCAGCAATGACACGAGCCATTAAAGGACGACCCGTCAATCAACAAACCAAAGCACTGGAAGCTATCAGTCATTCCATCGCAGAAAATGAACTTTGTTATCGCGTCAGTGATATCGACCTTTTGGCTATCGAAGGACTGGAGTACCCGCGCCATCTGGGTGGGCCTCACTACCAGGCAACACTACCTGCCTCATCAAGAGTGGAGACTTCTTAATGAAACTTAATTTTACTCCGGAGGAGCAGGCGTTTCGCCAAGAGGTTCGACGCTTCCTTGAACACTCGCTACCCGAAGACATCAGAGAGCGGGTCAGGCTCGGCCGGCGATTGAGTGCAAAAGATCATATCCGTTGGCAGAACATTCTCAACGATCAGGGGTGGCTGGCTCCCAACTGGCCGAAGCAACATGGCGGTCCCGGCTGGGGCCCCGTTCAAAGGCATATCTTTGATGAAGAATGTGCTGCCGCCCATGCACCGACAGTGGTGCCTTTCGGCATCAACATGGTTGCTCCGGTGATCATGCATTTCGGCAATGAAGAACAACAACGCCATTACCTGCCACGTATCCTCAACAACCAGGATTGGTGGTGTCAGGGGTATTCCGAACCAGGGGCAGGTTCGGACTTGGCTAGCGTCAAGACGCGAGCCGTACGTGACGGCGAGCATTATGTGGTCACTGGCCAGAAAACCTGGACCACCCTGGGGCAACACGCCAACATGATGTTTTGTCTGGTGCGCACCGATCCCGATGCCAAGAAGCAAGCCGGTATCAGTTTTTTGCTGATTGACATGGATAGTCCAGGCATCACGGTTCGTCCCATCATCACCCTGGATGGAGCACATGAAGTCAATGAGGTATTTCTAGATCAGGTACGTGTGCCGATCGAGAATCGCGTGGGCGAGGAAGGTCAAGGATGGACTTGCGCCAAGTTCCTGCTGACTCATGAGCGCACCAGCATTGCAGGATTGGGGCATGCCAAACAAGCCCTACGCCACCTCAAGTCACTCGCTGCTCGCTTACAGCACCGTGGACGACCTCTCATCGAATCGCCCAGCTTTCGTCAGCGAGTCGTGCGTGCCGAGATCGAATTGATGGCACTCGAAGTCACCAATTTACGGGTAATCGCCGCTACCAGCGAGGGCTGTGCACCCGGTGCGGAAAGCTCACTGCTCAAGGTGCGAGGCTCGGAACTGCGCCAGGAACTCAGTGACCTGACACGCCGAGCGCTGGGCCCTTCCGCTTTGCCATTCCTCGACGACTTTCTGTACGGCAGTGGTGAGTTAAACGATACCCACCAGGCGGACAGTGCTGCTGGTGCCGCGCAGTATTTTAATCGCCGCAAGCTTTCGATCTATGGCGGTGCCAATGAAATCCAAAAGAGCATTGTCGCCAAGACAATCCTCAACATGTAAGGAGTCGCCCCATGGACTTTTCTTTGTCCGACGAGCAACGCATGCTCGCCGACACGTTGAACCGCCTTGGCATTGATCGAGTATCTCCCGAACAACGCCGCCAGATGCTGGAAGCCCCGGCTAAAGGGGCAGCATCCCCGCTGTGGCAAACGTTCGCAGACCTTGGCCTTCTGCATATGCCTTTCAGCGAAGCTGTCGGTGGGCTGGGGGGTGAGGGTACCGATCTAATGCTCATCATGCAGGCATTCGGCCGTTGCTTGTCACCGGAACCCTACTTAGCCGGTTTGGTGCTACCGGGCAAGCTACTGGCCCGCCTGGGTGATGCTGAGCAACAGGCACGCTGGCTTATACCTTTGCTGGAAGGCAAGCATCAGCTGGCCCTGGCCTGGCAGGAAACGTTGGCACGTTACGATGCCCATGGAATCACTACCACGGCGCGCCGCACGAATACTGGCTGGGAAATCGAAGGAAGCAAGCAAGTAGTGCTCAATGCAGCCGCCGCCGCAGGCATACTCGTCACTGCTCGGCTTGATGACGGTCAATTAGGCGTGTTTATCGTGCAGCAAGGTGACGTTGGCGTTAGATACCATGACTACCTCACCATCGATGATCAACCGGCGAGTGACATGACCTTTGATACGGTCAATTTACCGTTTGAGGCTTGCCTGAGTGCCAATGCTGGCGAAGCGCTGGATGCTACCTTAGCGATTGGGCGCGCCGCGCTGTGTGCCGAAGCACTTGGTGCCATGGAGGTTGCTTGTGACCAGACTCTTGAGTACCTCAAGGAGCGTAAGCAGTTCGGTACTCCCTTGGCGAGCTTTCAGAGCCTGCAGCATCGTATGGTCGATATGCATCTGCACCTTGAACAGGCGCGCTCCATGACCATACTGGCTTCCACCTGCCTTGAACAACCGGCTGAGGGACGTGATTACCGAATTGCGGCTGCCAAGGCTTATTGCGGTGAAGCGGCCCGCTTCATTGCCGAACAGGCCATCCAACTGCACGGCGGCATGGGCATGACCGAAGAGTGTTATGTATCACATTATGCCAAACGGTTGATCATGTTTGATCACTACCTTGGAGATACAGACCACCATCTCGAATATGTCAGTGAGCATTTAAGTGCTGTAGCTTGATTACTAACAAAATTTGAACATCTCCCGCCCAATAGACTCAGCCGCAGGTGATGCGACTGAGTCATCTCAATGAACGGCTGTCACAGCTTGCTTTCAAGCTCCGGCAGGATCTCGAACAGATCCCCTACCAGCCCGTAATCCGCCACCTGGAAGATCGGCGCTTCCTCGTCCTTGTTGATCGCCACGATCACCTTGGAGTCCTTCA
>NZ_QPIJ01000041.1 GCF_003336665.1 Vreelandella rituensis
GCAAAGCCAGCGCGCTTGATCTGGATGCGATGCCTGTCTATGAAAAAGGACAGACGGAAAAATACCGGTTCAGCGGACGGCGAGTAAAACGAGGTCTCTACCGTGCCTCCCAAGGTCGGCTTATCAATGCCGACGTGAACGGTAGCGCGAATATCATGCGAAAAGTAATCGGTGATGCGTGGGTCACCGCCCATCTCAAAGCCGGTAAGGGCGTTGTGGACACGCCCATGTCAATTACGCACATTGATCACCAATTGACATTAGAAGCTCGCCAACGAGCGAGTGAAACCACGTCTAACGGCGCAGCCGCTTAGGCGGGGTAGTTCATAACTTAAACATAGAGTGAGAGAGTGTCTGATTACCCGCCAGTGCGCAAGATTCGGGTCGGCACTCAGGCCTTGATCGCTTAGGCTGGCAGTATCAGCACATGGACAATCCATAACGCGGCGGTGAGTGAGGCGAAAATGAACGATTATGCGCGTATCGAAAAAGCCATGGCCTATATGGTGGCCCATGCGGCAGCGCAGCCTCAGCTGGAAACGGTAGCTGCTCACGTTCATTTAAGTGCTTTTCACTTCCAGCGGCTGTTCTGTCGTTATGTGGGTATTAGCCCCAAACGCTTTTTGCAGGCGCTCACCTTGGAGCGGGGCAAGCAGCTGATGCAGTCATCCTCCTCGCAGCTGGATATCGCTCATACATTGGGGCTAAGCGGCGGTTCTAGGCTTTACGATCACTTTGTGCAGCTAGAGGCGGTCACTCCCGGCGAGTATAAGCGCCAGGGTGAGGGGGTGGAGGTCGCTTACGGCATTCATGAAACGCCGTTAGGCAGTATGTTCGTCGCGGTAACGCCCCGGGGTATCTGCCGGATGGGGTTTGTCGATGCGACCAGTGCCGAAGAGCTGTTAGCACGGCTCGCCAAACAGTGGCCGCAAAGTGCTCTGCACTACCGCCCTGAGGCTACCGGCTACGCGGTGGAGGCGCTGTTTGCAAAGCCAGGAGAGAGAGCCGCTTCTTTGTCGTTGCACGTGTCCGGCACGAATTTCCAAATAGCGGTGTGGCGTGCACTGCTGACGATTCCCGACGGTCAACTGGCCAGCTACTCCCGTATCGCCCAAGCGCTGGGTACACCTAAATCGTCGCGGGCGGTGGGTAATGCGGTGGGCGCTAACCCAATCGCGCTGTGGATTCCCTGCCATCGGGTGATCCAACAAAGCGGTGCATTGGGCGGCTACCGCTGGGGTGTGGCGAAAAAGCAGATGGTGCAAGCTTGGGAACTGGCGTATCACTCAATGCTGTTAGCTGAAGAAGAACCGCCCGCTAACGCTTGAGTACCCGTCTGGATATGGCGTTTAACTCATGCGGGCGCCGCCGGCCTATCTGTTCAGCCTTTGGTCCCTAAACAGCGTCGCTAGAGTATCTCTCGGGTCACATCGAGCATTCGACCGTCGACCGTTCGCTGAATTTTGTCTTCTATCTCGCTACACAGGGATTCGACCTTTTGTGGCGAGGTGGCGGCCACCACGAAGGTCCATTCGCTGGCGTCGAGTTTGTCATGGTCGCCACTTTCGCAAACGGCGATGGAGGGGTTGCGCCCGAAACGTTCGTGAAGCCCGCCGACACGTTGACGTTTTTCCTTGAGTGAACCGCATCCCGGCAGGGAAATTTTCATGGTGAGGATGCTGATATGCATAGGTGTTGCCCCTTTGAAGGATAAGTTGCGTGTCTCGATTACCCGATGCCAGTAGCCGCTGATTTTCCCGGCCGAAACCCGTTCAATGGATATGCTAGGCTTTGCCTTTTGGCAGGGCATGCCGTTATGCCATTGCGTACTGTTAAGCCCGTTATTGAAGGTAATCCCATGAAAGTGATACATGTCAAAGCCGTGAAACAACGTGAGGCTTGCCTGGCGCGTTTATGTGCCGAAGTTTATGGCCAGCAAGCGGGGTTGACGCCATTGGTGATCTTCGCGGGCACAAGGCGCGTATTGTTCGCCCAAGAAGCCGCCCGCTTGCTGGCGCTGGTGGATAACCAGGGTGCTCCCCAAGCGCTAGCATTACTGGTGCTGGATGAAGCGGGAGAGGGCATGACCGTGCGGCTTTCCTGTTCGTTGAATAATGACATTGAGGCGCGGCGGCGGCTGATCAAGGAACTCTCGCTCAAGGCACCGCTGCGTGTCGAGATCGACGACCCGTATGATGAAGCTTTCTACCAATCCTGTGGCTTGACGCGTTGGTTTGATGGCCCGGATAACCAGCGAATTGGTCTCGGCGCGAAGCATCCTGCAAGCGATGCCAGCGAATTGACCAATACCTTGAGTATCGATGAACAGGCCATCCTGCGGAGTTTCAAACACGACGCTAAGAGTTTCGAGGAAGATAAACAGCGGTTTGTCGAAGGGTTAGCAGCGTTTCCTGAGACACTTTAGGCGCTTATTCCTACTTTCTGCGACCAAAGAATGACGTATACGTAAAGCGCAGCAACGACCGGGCGGGTTTGGATAAAAGCCCGCTTTATATAGCTATATTTCTATAAAAAGCCGCTATTTAGCTGCTTTTGTCCATGTTTGATCCTCGCCTGCCCGGTTCTCGGCAGCAGTCTTCGGGTAGCGTTTGTCTAAAGGTCGAATGTCGTCTTTTTAGCTGACCGCGTAAAACAGCACTCACTCAACAAGAACAAAACAATGGAGGTACACCGATAAACAAACAGAATGTGTGAGGTAACGACGTGCTGCAGAAACGCAAATACGGGGAAGAGCATCCCTATTGGCCACTCGGCCCATTCAAGCTCCGCCTGCCGTTTATCCATTTCCGCTGGGAAATTCCTGAAACCATCCAGGCACTGGTGATGTTCGTCATCGGTCTGGGCATGATTCCGCTGCTGGAACAATATCTGGGTCTGCCTTATGAGGTGGCGCTGGCCTATGTCGTGGTTTGTGGGGTGGGCTTCATGCTGCCGCCCTTGCTGGGCGTGCCTTTCATTGCGGGATGGATCACCCCGGCTATCCCGGTGGTACTGCTGTTTGTCGGCCAGTTCGAACCCGGCCCAGAAGCGATTCGTGCCATGGTGGCGCTGCAATTGATGGTCACCGCTATCTTCCTGATCATGGCGGTCACTCGGTTGGGTTCCAAGCTGGTCAATAATGTGCCTGATTCGATCAAGGCCGGGATATTGCTGGGAGCAGGTATCGCCGCCATCAGTGGCGAAATCAGCGTGGGTGGACGTCTGCATACCACGCCGATTTCACTGGGCATTGGCGGGCTGGTGACGTTGTACGTACTGTTTTCGTTGTCGTTTCGCGACATGACCGAGAAGTATCGCTGGGCGCGCAATATTGCCTCTTATGGGATGGTGCCGGGAATGCTGGTGACCATGGCGATTGGCTGGGGCGTGGCGGAATACCCCTTGCCCACCGTCGAGTGGGGCTTCGAGGCACCGGATTTTGCGGGTATCTGGGCCTATCTGCCGTTCAGCATCGGCTTCCCCGGCGTCAGCCTGCTGGTGGCGGCGATTCCCACCGCCATCATTGCTTACATCATTGCTTTTGGCGACATCATCGTCGGCCAGACATTGTTGAAACGTGTCGATCATTTGCGCCCGGATGAAAAGATTGAAGTGAATATCGACCGGGTCCACCTGATCACCGGGCTGCGCAACCTCATGCACTCTCTACTGGCGCCGTATCCCGGCCTGGCCGGTCCGTTGTTCACCGGGGCCATGGCGACGGTTGCCGAGCGTTATCGCTATGGTCGCAAGGCAATGGATACCATCTATTCGGGTGCGTCGGTCTTCTGGATCGTGGGCTTTCTGGCGCTGTTCATGCTGCCGTTGGTGACGTTGTTCCGCCCGGTACTGCCTATTGCGCTTTCCATCACCTTGTTGATTACCGGCTATCTATGCATTGCGGTAGCGGTCGAGCAGATCAAGAATGCCACCGCCATGGGCGTGGCGGGTATCATGGGCGTGGTGCTGGCCACTCATGGCGCAGCCTGGGGGCTGGGTGTCGGGCTGGCGCTGTATTTCTTGATCGAGCATCGCACCCGAGCCAACCAGGCGGGAGCGGCCCTGGATGAAGAGCCGATCCATGTCGAGGATGACATGGCGGTTGAAGAAAGTTCCGAAGGAAATGCGCAAGACGCGCGTTGATCTCAACCACAGTCAGGTCCGATATTGCCCCCGCTCGAATACCGAGCGGGGGCAATTTTTTAGTCAGCGCTCCAAGCCCCCGGCTTACTCAAGAAAGCGCCTCGACAAGACGGCTAAGTTCATCGCTGAGTTCCACCGGATAATCGGTTGCGCCCTCCTCAAGTTCTTTCATCGCATCGGGCATGTCCTTCAATGCAGCCTGGACCCGTTCTCGAGCGCTATCCGCCAAGGCCATGGCCTCATCGTCGAGGCGGCCATTGTTGACCAACTGCACCAGCAGGGCTTCGCCATCGGTCCGCTTTTCATCTCGGCAGGCAATGATATCCCCGGCATAGCGGCCCCGGGCATCGCGTCTCCGGTAGACCTGCTTACGCCCCGGCAGATTGATCTTGCCGCTGGAATGCTTGACCCGAGGACGTTCGGCGTATTCCACCAACTTGTAGGAAAGGTCGATCACCGGGGCATCCGCAGCAACCCCCATTTGCGTGCCGACACCGAAGGCATCGATGGGCGCACGGTCCTTGAGTAGTGCCTGAATCTTGTATTCATCGAGCCCGCTGCTGGCGATGATCTTTATCGTCTGATAACCGGCTTCATCCAGCATGGCCCTTGAACGATGCGCCAGATCGCCCAGATCACCGGAATCAAGACGCACGCCACTGACCTTGAGTTCGGGTTCTTCATCCATCAGTTCGATGACCATCTGCACACCTTTCAAGGTGTCGTGGGTATCCACCAGCAAAACGGTTTCAGGGTATTGCCTAGCGAAGGTGCGAAAGGCTTCGCGTTCATCATCGTGAGCGAGAATATAGCTATGTGCCATGGTGCCGTTCAGTGCCAGGCCATGGCGCAGCCCACCCAGTACATTGCTGGTGGCGGCGATACCGGCGGTGCGATAGGCACGCACCCCGCGCATGGCCGCATCCACGCCGTGCATGCGGCGCATGCCGAAATCCACCACCGGGCGATCGTCGGCGGCCATGGCGATGCGCACCGCTTTGGACGCCAGCACGGTTTCCGGTTGCACCAGGTTCATGATCAGGCTTTCCAGCAATTGGGCCTCCGCAATGGGCGCGTCCACTTCTAGAAAGGGTTCGTTCTCAAACACCGGCGTGCCTTCCGGCAGGGTCCAGATATCGCCACTGAAACGAAATGCTTCCAGCCATTCGAGAAAGCCATCATCGAATTTTCCGGTACCAGCGAGACGTTCCAGGTTTGCTTGGCTGAAACGCAATTGACTGACCAACGCTGCGGCATGTTGTTGGCCGCAGGCCAGCATGAAGCGTCGCGAGGGCGGAAGCTTGCGAAAGAACAGGCTGAACGTGGCCCATTCCTGCATGGACTCCTTCCAGTAGGCCTGGACCATGGTCAGCTGATAAAGGTCTGTCAGTAACAGGAGGTCATTGTCTTCGACCTGGGCGGGAACCGGTTCGCTCATGCTTGTACCTCAATGCCGATATCCTGAAGCTCGCGTGTGCAGTTGTCCCGGGCCTCGGGGGCCACCGGTTCGGTGAGTTCCGCCAGCAGAAGCACCTCGAAGCCTTCTTTGTGTGCATCCTTGGCGGTAGCTTGCACACAGACATCCATGGCCAAGCCACACACAATCACGCGTTTGATGGTTTTTTCACGCAGATAATTGCCCAGTCCGGTGCCGTCGAAGGCGGAATAGGCATCGGCATCGAAGGCGGTGGCCTTGCTGACGCGGATAACGTCGGAAGGGACGGCGAGGCCGGGATGAAAGGCGGCACCGGGCGTATCCTGAACGCAGTGGGGCGGCCATTCTCCGCCACGATGCTCGAAGCTGACATGATCGACCGGATGCCAGTCGCGTGAAGCGAACACCATGGCGCCGGCCTTGCGCGCCTTCATGATCTCCGCGTTAATCCCGGGTACCAGCGCAGCGCCACCTTCTACCGCCAAGGCACCGCCTTCGCAGAAGTCGTTTTGCATGTCCACTACCAGCAAGGCGTCTTGAGGTGCATAGTCGACTTGCGTCGGCATGGAAGACCTCCATAGTGTTTTTAGAAACAAGTACTCCTCAGCGTATGACCTGAACCGGGTTTTGTGTAGGTGAGATAACGATTTCGAGCCTGAATTCAAGTAATAGGTGCCGCGTCTCGATTGAGTTGCGAAGCGGTTGTGAGGTAATTTTCAATCTACTTGCATGGCAAGGGAGCCGATATGAATCAGCAAACTGCGCCTGAGGCACCTCGGCTGAAAGGGGTTCCGGAAGCAATCGATCTGGTGTTATTCGGTGCTCTGGGCGACTTGTCTCAGCACAAGCTTCTCCCGGCCCTTTATCAGCTTGACCGTGAACAATTGCTCGACGCCGATACTCGGCTGTTGGGCTTGGCCCGTCAGGCATTGGTGCTCGAAGGCTTCCGGGCCAGGGTGGAAAGCGTGCTGAGAACCCACGTGAAAGCCGAGGAACTTGACCCCGCCACGCTACAGCGTTTTCTGGGGCGGCTTGCCTATGGCCGGCTCGACTTTACCCAATTGGAAGGTTATACGGCGGTACGTGACTGGCGAGGGCGAGATGCGGCACGGCCGCTGGTGATTTACCTGGCGGTCGGGGCGAGCCTTTACGGCGATATTTGCCACCATCTTCAGGCCAGCAACAGTGTGGATGACAATAGCCGAGTGGTGGTCGAAAAGCCGATCGGCCACGACCTGGCTTCCTCGGAAGCTATCAACGATGCCATCGCTGCGGTATTTCCGGAATCGCGCATCTATCGGATCGACCATTATCTGGGCAAGGAGACGGTACAGAACCTGATTGCGCTGCGTTTCGCCAACCCCTTGTTCGGCACCCAGTGGAACCAGAATCATATTTCCCACGTCGAGATAACCGTGGCTGAAAAAGTGGGTATTGAAGGCCGCTGGGGCTACTTCGACCAAGCCGGGCAGTTGCGCGATATGGTACAGAATCACCTTTTGCAGCTGTTGTGTCTTACCGCCATGGACCCGCCTTCCAGCCTTGATGCCGATGCCATCCGTGACGAAAAAGTGAAAGTGCTCAAGGCACTGAAGCCGGTAACGGGGGAGGCGCTAGGGCGCGATGTGGTGCGCGGCCAGTATATTGCCGGCTTCAGTGACGGTAAAAGCGTGCCGGGCTACCTGGAGGAAAAGGGCGCCAACACCGAAAGCCACACCGAAACCTTCGTGGCCATGAAAACCGAAGTGGTCAATTGGCGGTGGGCGGGAGTGCCGTTCTACTTGCGTACCGGAAAACGGATGCCGGAAAAGTTGTCTCAGATAGTGATCCATTTTCGCCAGCAACCGCACTACATCTTTGACCCCGACCAGCGCAACTTGGCGGCTAACAAGCTGATCATTCGGTTGCAGCCGGAAGAGGGTATCGCCCTGCAAATACTCACCAAAGACAGCGGCTTGGATAAGGGCATGCGCCTGCGAACCGGCCCGTTGAACCTGGATTTCAACGATGCCTTTCCCAAGTCGCGGATTCCGGATGCTTATGAACGACTATTGCTGGAAGTGATGAAAGGGCAACAGTATCTATTCGTGCGCCGTGACGAAGTCGCCCACGCCTGGCGCTGGTGTGACCAGTTGATCACTGGATGGGAATCGCGTGAAACGCCGCCCCAGTGCTATCCGGCGGGCTCCTGGGGGCCGGTGGCTTCGATAGTCATGATCACTCAGGACAGGCGTAGTTGGTACGAGGACTATTGAGGTCAACTACCTCGCCCTAAAGGACGAGGCTTGTGAAAGCAAGCCCGGTTGACCAGGGAAAGCGGTAGCCAACCCGCTACGTTTGCAATAGGTCGTCAAGACCCACCGCCGAATGCTTCGCTCAGTTCGGCGCTCTGGAAGGTCAGGGTCATGCTGGTGAAAGGTAAAGCGCCGAAGGTTCTGGTCGCTACCGCAAGGTAGGAGCCGGTTGCAGACATTCCCGAGGGGAGACAGGTTGAAAGACCTGCGTCACCAGGCCCGTAAGGGTTCTATTTAAGAAGGAGATCGCATGGCGGTGTTCGTATTGGGAAAGAACAAGCAGCCGTTGATGCCGTGTAGCGAAAAACGCGCACGGCTGTTGCTGGAGCGTGGTCGGGCGGTGGTGGTGAACCTGACGCCTTTCGTGATCCGCCTGCGGGATCGCTGCCTGAGTGACTGCGCCTTGCAGCCGACATTGCTGGGCATTGATCCGGGCAGCAAGGAAACCGGGCTGACGCTGATGCGGCTGGAAAACAACGCAACGGAAGAAAAGGCACCGGCAACCCGCCATGGGCTTTGCCTGTTTCAGTTAGTGCATCGGGGCTTCCAGATTCGCCAAGCCTTGGAGCAACGTGCCGGTTTTCGGCGTCGGCGTCGCAGCAAGAATCTGCGTTATCGTCAGCCGCGTTTTGATAACCGCACGCGCAAGAAGGGCTGGCTACCACCCAGCCTGCAACACCGAGTCGATACGACCATGGCCTGGGTGGACAAGCTGTGCCGTTGGGCACCGGTGACTCATCTGAACATGGAATTGGTGCGCTTCGATCTACAGAAGATGGAAAACCCGGAGATTTCCGGGGTCGAGTACCAGCAAGGCACCTTGCTTGGCTATGAGGTGCGTGAATACCTCCTGGAAAAATGGGGGCGTGAGTGTGCCTATTGCGGCACCGGTGATACACCGCTGGAGATCGAGCATGTGGTAGCGAAATCTCGGGACGGCTCTAGCCGGGTGAGCAATTTGACCATCGCCTGCCATGAGTGCAACCAGGCCAAGGACAACCAGTGGCTTACTGACTTCTTTGCTACCGACAAGGGGCTCAAGAAACGATTGAAGGCTAATGGCCTGTCGGCCACCGTTCGGCTTGAGCGCGTCCAGCGCCAGCTCAAGTTACCACTGCGGGACGCCACTGCTGTCAACGCCACGCGCTGGACGCTGTTTGGCACCATGAAAGCCACTGGCCTGCCGGTCGCCGTGGGCAGTGGTGGTCGCACCAAGTACAGCCGTCAGCGGCTGGGCATTCCCAAGACCCATGCCCTGGATGCCGCCTGTGTCGGCAAGTTCGACACCCTGAAAGGCTGGCGGGCACCCACCCAGGTCATCAAGGCCATGGGGCGCGGCAGTTATCAGCGCACGCGCCTCGACAAGTACGGCTTCCCACGGGGCTATTTGATGCGGCAGAAGCAAGTGCAGGGCTTTCAGACCGGCGATAGGGTCAGGGCGGTGGTGCCCAGCGGCAAGAAGGCCGGGACACATACAGGGCGCGTGGCGATTCGCAAGACCGGCAGTTTCAATATTCAGACCGAACAGGGCGCGGTCCAGGGTATCTCCTGGCGCCACTGCACCCTGCTGCAACGCGGTGATGGCTACGGCTATCACCCACTACCCACAATCCAATCATAAAGGAGACGCGGACAGGGAACCCCGAGTCGTGCTGCGCACGAGGCGCTATCCCTCCCGGCGCTAAAGCAACCGGGTTTCCCGCGCAAAACGATGAACTATCCAAAGAACGATGACCACCAGAATCATACTCATCAAAACCATGCTCATCAGAACCGTGTCAGGCAACAGCTTGCCGATCAGCTGGCGGAAGCCGTCGCCGAAGCGCTGAAGACCGATCTGGCCGAGCAGGAGCGCGTACTGTTGGTGGTCTCCGGCGGCTCGACACCGGTGATGTTCTTTCAGGCGCTGGCAAAAAAGAGTCTGCCTTGGGAGCGAGTTGACATCACCCTGGCGGATGAGCGCTGGGTCGATGAGCAGGGCAGTGAGAGTAACGCTCGCCTGGTCCGCGAGCAGCTTGTGCAAGATAAAGCCTCGCCAGCGCGCTTCGTGCCGCTGACCAGCGCGGTCGTAACGCCCGAACAGGGTGTGGCCGAGGTCAGCGGCCGACTAAGGGGCCTGGCCTGGCCCGCCAGTGCCGTGGTGTTGGGCATGGGCGGCGATGGACATACGGCATCATTATTCCCCGATAGCCGCGAGCTGGATCTGGCGCTTTCCAGCGACGAGCCGCTGGTGGCCGTTCGTACCCCCAGCCAGCCGCAGCCACGTATCACTTTAAGCGCTGATCGCCTGCATCAGGCGCGGCGTCATTTTCTGCATATCACGGGAGAGGACAAGCGCGCTGTGCTGGCGAGAGCTCTGGCGGGGGATGATGCCCGTAAGTTACCGATTCGCGCCTTTTTTGCTTGTCCGCTGGCCATTTACTGGGCGCCCTGACATTCTGGGATACGTTGCGCTCACACTTTTTTTGGAGATGCATGCCCATGACGCTCGACAAGCAATTACCCTCTACGCGTACCGCTGAGCTCGATAGCATTTGCCTGAAGGCTGAAGTGATTCCCGTGATAACCATCGAGCGTCTCGAAGACGCCGTTCCCATTGGCCGGGCACTGGTGGAAGGTGGCTTGAACGTACTGGAAATCACCTTGCGTACCGATTGTGCCCTGGAGGCGGTCAAGCGCTTGCGCGATGCGCTTCCCGGCGCCAGCATCGGGGTGGGAACGGTGCTCACCCCGGCCCAGTACCGTCAGGCCGAGGAGGCAGGCGCCGACTTCGTGGTGACCCCCGGCGCGACGCAAGCCCTTTACCAGTATGGGGTGGAAAGCCCGGTGCCGATGCTGCCCGGTGTGGCGACTGTCTCCGAATTGATGAGTGGCTGGCAGTACGGTTATCGCCGCTTCAAGTTCTTCCCTGCCGAATCCAGCGGAGGAGCCCGAGCGCTCAAGGCATTTGCGGCCCCGCTACCCGAGGTGCGCTTTTGTCCCACTGGGGGCATCAACATGACCAATGCCGAAGAATACTTGGCGCTGCCCAACGTCATGTGCGTGGGCGGCACCTGGCTAACCCCCAAGGCGTTGATCGAAGCCGAGGACTGGGCGGCGATTCGCGATCTGGCCCGCCAAGCCGCCGAGCGTTTTCACCATTGAGCGAAGTGGACGTTGCTCAAGCGTCCTCTTCATGCATCTGATCGGTCTGGCGGGCCAGGTCATCCGCCTCGAACCCTCCCAATACCCCGGCGCCCTGTTCGGCGCCCATGGCCATATGCCGAAAACCGCCGAACAGCTCCCGCCCCAGGCCGACATGGTAGTGCGCCAAGTTGGCCATGACGGGGCGGCGTTGGGCCCATTCGCCGGCAGGCACCTTGACGTTCAACTCACCCTTGTCGGCATTCAGGTGAATCACATCACCGTCGCGCAATTTGGCTAGCGGCCCACCGTTGACGGCTTCGGGGGTGACGTGAATCGCCGCCGGTACCTTGCCCGAAGCGCCGGACATGCGCCCATCGGTGACCAGCGCAACCTTGAACCCCCGGTCCTGCAATACCCCCAGAAAAGGTGTCAGGTTGTGCAGTTCCGGCATACCGTTGGCCTTGGGGCCTTGAAAACGCACTACCACGATGACATCACGGTCCAGGTCGCCGGCCTCGAACGCCGCCTTGAGCTGGTTCTGGTCGTCGAACAGCTTGATCGGGGCTTCCACGACATGGTGTTCCTGGGCAACAGCCGACAACTTGATCACCCCACGGCCCAGATTGCCGTTCAGCACAATGAGCCCGCCGGTGGCGGCGAACGGTTCGGCTACCGGGCGCAGTACCTGGGTATCCAGGCTTTGCGCCGGGCCTTCGCGCCAGGCGAGTTTGTCATTCTCAAGGAAGGGTTCCTGGGTATAGGCGGTCAGGTCGGTGCCGAATACCGTGGGGATGTCGCCATGGATCAACCCCGCGCCCAGCAGTTCGCGAATCAGCAGACTCATGCCCCCGGCGGCCTGAAAGTGGTTCACATCCGCCTGACCGTTGGGGTAGATGCGGGTCATGCTCGGCACCACGCTGGAAAGGGCGGTGAAATCGTCCCAATCGATAGTGAGCCCCGCAGCGGCGGCCATGGCGACCAGATGGAGGCTGTGATTGGTGGAACCCCCGGAGGCCAGCAGGCCGACCATGGCGTTGACGAGGGCGCGTTCGTCGATCTGGCGGTAGAAAGGCCGGTACTCGCCTCCCGGCTCGCTGTTACGAATCGCCTGCTCCGCAGCGTAGCGGGTCAGGGCCTCACGCAGAGCGGTGCCGGGGTTGATGAAGGAAGCCCCCGGCAGGTGCAAGCCCATCAACTCCATCATTAGCTGGTTGGAATTGGCGGTGCCGTAAAACGTACAGGTGCCGGGGCTATGATAAGACTCGGATTCCGCCTCGAGCAGTTCGTCGCGGCCCACCTTGCCTTCAGCGAAAAGCTGACGGATGCGCGCCTTTTCCTTGTTGGGCAAACCGCTTTCCATGGGGCCGCCGGGCACGAAGATTCCCGGCAGGTGGCCGAATCGGGCGGCAGCGATGAAGAGCCCCGGCACGATCTTGTCGCAGATTCCCAGGTAGAGCGCGGCATCGAACATGTTGTGCGAGAGCGCCACCGCCGTGGCCATGGCAATCACATCCCGCGAGAACAGCGAAAGCTCCATCCCGGGCTGGCCCTGAGTGACGCCGTCGCACATCGCCGGAACGCCACCGGCAAACTGGGCGGTGGAGCCCATGATCTGAGCCGCCTGCTTGATGATGTCGGGAAAATTCTTGTAGGGCTGGTGGGCCGAGAGCATGTCGTTATAGGCGGAAACGATGCCCAGGTTGGCACTGTTCATCATTTTCAACTGCTGCTTGTCGGTGTCACCGCAAGCGGCGAAACCATGCGCCAGGTTGCCACAAGAAAGCTCGCCGCGGTGTACACTCCTTTTGTGCTGGTCAGCCATGCGACGCTCATACAGAGCGCGACGCTCGCTTGAGCGTTGGCGAATACGCTGAGTGACCTCGGCGACGGTGGGGTTGAGAGAAGGCGTTGCGCTGACCATGGGACACCTCAAACGCTTAGGTGATGGGGTGGAAAATTCTTGAACAAGGTGGGGTCGTCGCTGATGGCACTGGTGACTCCCCAGCCCCAGCGTGGCGCGAAAGCACTGGGATCGTTAACGGTGTAGCAGATCAGCGGATATCCCGCCTCGCTGATTGCCTTAGCCTGGGGGCGTTTGAGGCGTGGCCAATGCACGTGAACACTAAAGGCATCCACCGCCTGGCACTGGACGTGCCAGTCTCCAGGCAGGCTGCCGAAAAGCGCCCCCAGAGCCAAGCGGGAAGTGTCGGCATGGTCTCGGGCATGCGCCAGGGCGCCTTGGTTGAACGACGACAGGATCAGGCGCTGAGGGGAGAGTGCCTGCATGGCCCGAGGAAGGACGCTGTCGACCAGAGCGATAGGGTCCCGGCCCTTGTTGACCTTCAATTCCAGGTTGACGCCCATATCGAGTTCCACCAGTAGCGCCAGCATGGCCTCCAGACTGGCCATGCGTTCACCGCTGAAATGATCTCCGAACCAGCTGCCGGTATCCAGCGTGCAGGCCTGGGGCCAATCGTAACGGCGCAAGCTTCCACGTCCGTCTGAACAGCGTGACACGCCCAGGTCGTGCCAGATCACCGGGGTGCCATCTCCAAGCAGCTGAACATCCAGCTCCACCCAAGCGATACCAGCCTGGTGAGCGGCACGCACCGCCGATAAGCTGTTTTCCGGCGCCTGGCGGGAAAGGCCGCGATGGGCGATCAAGCGCGGTAGCGAAATAGTCGGATGCTTCATGGAATGCTTTCGTGACCCCCCAGTAAAGAATACCCGCTGTAAAAATGCGCTGAAGATCAGCCTATCATGTGAGTCGACCGAGACGCTGGCTGAGTTATCTAGAAACGCGTAATACCTCTTCCTGAGTCGCGTAGCGCGAAGGGGGATACAAGCGCGGCGTCCGAGAGGACGCCTTGTATTCTTACGTAAATGATACTAGGCTGTAAGCCATGAAAATCGAACGCGCCTACAAGTACCGATTCTACCCGACGCCCGAGCAGGAAATCCTGCTGGCGCGGACGTTTGGGTGCGTGCGGTTTGTCTGGAACGCGGTGCTGCGACATCGCACCGATGCGTTCTAGCAACGCCAGGAAAAGATCGGTTACAACGACGCCAGCGCGTTCCTGACCCAGCTGAAAAAACAGCCTGACACCGCGTGCCTGGCTGAGGTCAGGTCGGTGCCCTTGCAGCAATGCCTGCGCCATCAACAATCGGCCTTCAAGCACTTCTTTGCCAAGCGCGCTCGGCACCCGAGATTCAAGTCAAAGAAGCAGCGACAGTCCGCCACCTTTGCCAGTTCGGCGTTTGCGTATCGCAACGGCCAGATCACGCTGGCCAAGTGCCAGGCACCGCTTAACATCCGCTGGAGCCGCGTGCTTCCGTCAGCCCCCAGCAGCAAGCGCTGCCATGGCTGCGGGTTTGTCGTCGAATCCTTGCCGCTCGATGTTCGCACCTGGGACTGCCCGGACTGCGGCACCCAAGGCATCGACCGCGACATCAATGCCGCCCGCAACATCCTAAAAGCCGGCACCGCGCTGTTAGCCGGTGCTGAGAGTTGAAGCACTACCGAGGGGCACTCGGGAAGTTACGCCTGTGGAGTTTGTGTAAGACCGGCAATGCCAAGGCATTGAGGCGACGGACAACGAAGCAGGAACCTGGGAGGTAACGACCAGGGAATCCCCCTCCACAAGTGCGTTAGCGCTGAAGGTGGGGGAGGATGTCAACGCCTTGATTTCTCGCGCCTCACGCGGTTGGATAGCCGCACGATCCAAAAACCATAAAGGACATCCCATGAGTCAACGTATCCAATTTTCCCAGACCGGCGGCTCCGAGGTGCTTGAGCTGGCCGAGGCGGCACCGGCCGAGCTCGGCCCCGCTGACGTTCGGGTGCGCAACAAGGCGGTCGGCTTGAATTTCATCGACATCTATTTTCGCACCGGCCTGTATCCAGCACCGAAGATGCCCTCAGGCCTGGGAACGGAAGGCGCCGGCGTGGTGGATGCGGTGGGTGAAGAGGTTACCCATTTGAAGGTAGGGGATCGGGTGGCCTACGCTCAAGGCCCTCTGGGCGCTTATGCACAGCTGCATACCTTGCCCGCCGCAAAAGTGGTGGCATTGCCGGACTTCATCGAATTTGAAACTGCGGCGGCGAGCATGCTCAAGGGGCTGACCGTGCAATACCTGCTACGCCAGACCTGCCCCTTGAAAGGAGGCGAGACGATTCTGTTTCATGCCGCCGCCGGTGGCGTGGGCTCGATTGCCTGCCAGTGGGCCAAGGCGTTGGGCGTAAAACTGATCGGTACCGTAAGCTCCCAGGAAAAAGCCGACCTGGCGATGGCCAACGGCGCTTGGGCGACGATCGATTACACCCGGGAAAACGTGGCCGAGCGGGTACGCGAATTGACCGACGGCGAGATGTGCGACGTGGTGTATGACTCGGTGGGCAAGGACACCTGGGAGATCTCCCTGGACTGCTTGAAGCCGCGTTCCTTGATGGTCAGTTTCGGTAACTCTTCAGGCCCGGTCGAGGGCGTCAATATCGGGATTCTCAACCAGAAGGGGTCGCTGTTCGTCACGCGCCCGAGCCTGAATGGCTACGCCGATACCCGCGAACGCCTGGAAATGATGTGCGAGGATTTCTTCGCCATGCTGAAAAGCGGCAAGATCAAGATTGACGTGGCCAATCGTTATCCCCTGGCCGATGCCGGTAAGGCACAGGATGCACTGCAAGGCCGCAAGACCACCGGCTCGACGATCCTGTTGCCATGATCTGAAATGGATTGAACTGAATCAATCGATCTCGACATAAGCGCCCATGCGGCGCATGCGGGTTTCGAAATCGGCGACGTTGTCGACCAGCTGATTGGGGCCGAAAGCGACGCATTCGGCCAATATCGCCTCGATCAAGGTAATCGCCGAAAGAATCGACGGGAAAAAATGCGGCGTGGCGTTGGCCACGGTGAAAGTGAGCTGAGCGCCGGGTACCAGCGGGGAGCGCAGGGTATCAGTGACCACGATGGAACGCACACCGTTGGCGCCTGTCACCTCCAGCGCTTTCACCGTTTCGGCGCAATAGGGCTCAAAGCCGAAGGCCACCACCACGTCGTGCTCATCGAAGCGGTCCAGTTCGGTGAGCAAGCCTCCCTCCAGCCCTCGTATCAAATGAATGTCCGGCATCGCGATGCGCCCCACATAAGCGAAGTGGTAGGCGCAGGCGAAGGTGTCGCGAAACCCCACCACAGCGACTTTTCGCGCATCAAGAATCAGCCTGGCGGCGTCTCGCACTCGCGCCTGGTTATCGGCGGTGAACAGCTTGCCGATGTTGTCGAAAGCCGCGTCGCCCACATCGAGAAATATCGGGTCTTCGGTATGAGCCAGGTTGCGCAAGTGAGTGGCGCGTCCGGAAAGCTCGATCGGCCCCGCCTGTACCGCTGACTGAAACACGTCCCGAAACAGCTCATAGCTATCGAACCCCATGCGCTTGGCCAGCCGCACCAAGGTCGAGGGAGTCACCGCTGCTGCTGCGGCGGATTTGCGAATCGACTGAAAAGCGATATCCATGGGATGTTCGAGCACATAACCCGCAGCCAGCTTCAGCTGGGGGCTGAGCTCGGGATAGGCTTCAGCAAGCTGTCGATTGACGACGTCCAACCGGGTGGAGGAAGACAGCTCTTTGGTGAGGACTACTTCAAGCGGGTTGTCATGGGGGCTGGACGCTGACATTGCAGGCTCCTCAGGCAGATGAATGGGCGCATTGTAACGTAGGCCCTGAAGACTTATGCAGGCCCTGAAAACTTATAGAACGAACAAGACGCGTGAGGCTAAATCGGCACCTATGAAACATATGTATCTTTATTAATTTATATGGAAACGTATGTGTTGACTATACTTTACCCATTACGCTAGTCTTTGTGTCAATACATAAGTGATATTTGTATGCCAAAGAGAAACGTTTGTTTCATTCTGGCTTTCATTTCAGCTTTCTTTTTTATTCTGCAGACTGGATACCTCCATGCCTTCTGAATCCGCACCTTCTTCCTCACTTCCTCACTATGAAACGCTGCTGCTTCACCCGCAGGGCAACGTACTGGAAATTCGTTTCAACCGGCCGCATCGCCTCAATGCCGTGGTCGAGGCGTTCTACACCGAATTGCTGCAAGCGCTTGCATATGCCGAACGCAGCAGCGCGTTTCGCACGGTGATACTCACCGGGGAAGGGCGAGCGTTCTGTGTGGGTGCCGATATGAAAGAGCACGGCGGAGCCGAGCGTAGCTTGTTTCAACGTCGTCAATACCTGCAATTGGGTAACGATGTGTGTGAAGCGATCATGCGGCTGAAAAAGCCGGTGATCGCTGCGGTCAACGGCTATGCCTTGGGTGCGGGGGCGGAAATGGCGGTGGCCTGCGATTTCATCCTGATGGCGGAAGAGGCGCAGATCGGTTTTCCCGAAACCAGCATCGGTACCTGTGTCGGTGGCGGGGTTTCCAAGGTGTTGCCGCAACTGGTGGGGCTGAACAGGGCGCGCCAGCTGCTCTACACCGGGCGGCGCATCGATGGTGAAGAGGCCGCACGTATCGGCTTGGCAAGCGCGAGCTGGTCGGGGGATGTGCTGTTAAGCGAGGCGTATCGACTGGCTGCGGTGCTGGGCAAGCAAGCGCCAATTTCCATTGCCATGCTCAAGCGCCTGGTCAATGTGGGGGCGGGAAATGATCTGGATAGCCAGTTGCAGCAAGAACTGGATGCGGTCTTTACCTGCTCCACCACCGCCGATTGGCAGGAAGGCGTGAACGCCTTCGCCGAAAAACGCACCCCTGATTTCAAAGGCGAGTGAATCACCATGAATCCTATTGAAGGCCATCTTCAGACACGCAGCCCACTGCATGACATTCTCGCCCCCAAAGGCATCGCTGTGGTGGGAGCTTCCGCTGATCCAACCAAACGCGGCTATAAAGCCATGGTCGGTCTGATCAAGGGGGGTTATCGCGGCGATATTTACCCGGTCAATCCCAAGGCCGAGCTTATTCTTGGCGTGAAAGCCTGGCCGTCGGTAAGTGCCATTCCGGGTTCGCCTGAGCTTGCGTTGTTATGTACCCCCGCCGCGACCGTGCCCGGCTTGATTGCCGAATGCGGCCGGCGAGGCGTCAAGGGAGTGGTCATCCTGGCCAGCGGCTTTGGCGAAACGGGCCCCGAAGGGGCGGCGCTGGAGCGCGAAATGATGGCCAAGGCCGAGGCGCATGGGGTGCGCATCATCGGGCCGAATACCTCGGGCATCTTCAACCTGCACCACAATATCAACCTCCTGGCGCTGGATAACCTCAAGCCGGGAGATATCGGGATTGTGTCACAGTCCGGCAATATGCTGCTTTCGCTGGCGCTTGAAGCGCAGCACAACGGCCAGGTGGGGTTCAGTACCTATATCGGTCCGGGTAACCAGAGCGATATCGGCTTCAACGATTATCTGCGCTACCTGGGCGAAGATGAAAACACCCGAGTGGCCACGCTGTATGTCGAGGGGTTTCGCGACGGCCGAAAATTCCTTGAGGTGGCGCGCGATGTAACCGCCATGAAGCCGGTGGTGGTCTACAAGTCGGGCTCCACCGAACAGGGTCGCCAAGCGGCGAGTTCGCACACCGGCGCCCTGGCGGGCAGCTACCAGATGACCGTGGACCTGCTGCGCCAGTTCGGGGTGAGCGTGGTTCAGTATTCCGATGAAATCCTGCCGGTGGCCGAAGGGCTTGGGTTGTTGCAAAGGGCCGCCGGCAAGCGCGTTGCGGTAATCGCCGATGGCGGCGGCCAGGCGACTATCGCCTCCGACCGCCTGGCGGAAGCCGGCCTGGAACTTGCGGAATTGAGTGACACAAGCCGTGAGCGGTTGCGCGCGATTCTGTTGCCCCAAGCCTCCACGCGCAATCCCGTGGATGTGGCGGGCTCCTCCGACAGTCACCCGGCACTGCTGGCGGAATGCATGCGGATCGTCGCCGAGGATGACAATGTCGACAGCGTCCTTCTGGTGGGCATGTTCGGTGGCTACAGCCTGCGCTTTGCCGAATCGCTGCTGGGTGATGAAATGCGTGGTGCCGAGGCCATGGTGGACCTGTCGAATGCCACCGATAAGCCGCTGGTCATCTACAGTTTGTATGCGCCGATCAAACCCCCGGCACTGCGGCGGCTGCATGAAGCGGGATTGCCGATCTATGCCTCGATCGAGCATGCGGTGCGAGTGCTCGCCGCCCTGGGTGAGCGTGGCCTTTATCTGGCCCAGCAGGAAAAGCCGCTTGAACAGGGCGCCAGCGAGCCGAGCATGCTGCCCGTACCCAGCATGCGCGCGGTATTCGAACGCGCGCGTCAGGAAGGGCGCGACTTGCTGGAATACGAGGCCAAGGCGCTTCTCGCCGAGCACGGCATCGAGGTGCCCAAAGAGCAGGTGGCCATCAACCGCAGTGATCTGGTGGCGATCGCCGACGAATTCGGTGAGATCCCTCTGGCGATGAAAGTGGTCTCCCGAGATATTCTGCACAAATCCGATGCGGGAGGCGTGAAGCTCAACTTGGTCGGCAAGGCGGCACTTGCCGAGGCATTCGATCGGATCATGGCTTCTTGTCACGATTACGACCCGAATGCGGCGATCGAAGGCGTGCTGGTGACGCCCATGGCACGCAAGGGTGTCGAGGTAATTATCGGGGTTATTCGCGACCCGATCTTCGGCCCGGTATTGATGTTCGGCTTAGGCGGCATTTTCGTGGAAATCCTCGAAGACGTGGCATTCCGCTCGATTCCGCTGACACGTTACGATGCCGACTGCATGGTGGAACAGCTCAAGGCGAAAAAAGTGCTGGAAGGCGCGCGTGGCGAGGCCGGAGTGGATAAAGCCGCCCTGGTGGACTTGCTGCTCAAGGTGTCGCGTATCGTGCAGGCCTACCCGCAGCTTTCGGAGCTGGATCTCAACCCGGTGATTGCCTATCCGGATGGCTATGCGGTGGTCGATGCTCGGGTTATCGTGGAGCCTGGACAGTCAACTACCTCGCCCTGAAGGGACGAGGCTTGTGACAACAAGCCCGGTTGACCAGGGAAAGCGGTAACCAACCCGCTACGTTTGCAACAGGTCGTCAAGACCCACCGCCGAATACTTCACTCAGTTCGGCGCTCTGGAAGATCAGGGTCATGCTGGTGAAAGGTAAAGCGCCGAAGGTTCTGATCGCTACCGCAAGGTAGGAGCCGGTTGCAGACATTCCCGAGGGGAGACAGGTTGGAAGACCTGCGTCACCAGGCCCGTAAGGGCAATGTTTAGGAGGAGATCGCATGGCGGTTTTCGTATTGGGAAAGAAAAAGCAGCCGTTGATGCCGTGTTCGGAAAAACGCGCACAGCTGCTGCTGGAGCGCGGACGGGCAGCGGTGGTGAACCCGAACAGGGCGCGGTACAGGGCATCTCCTGGCCCTACTGCACTCTGTTGCAACGCGGTGATGGCTACGGCTACCACCAGATACCCACGACTCAACACTAAAGGAGGCGCGGACAGGGAACCCCGAGTCGCGCGGCGCACGACGCGCTATCCCTCCCGGCGCTAAAGCAACCGGGTTTCCCGCGCAAAATCTGATGAATCAAGGAGAACGCATGAACCTGCCACAGCCTACCCTGACCGATGCCGACCTGACGCTGGAAAACCGCGTGGCGACGCTGACCATGAACCGCCATGATGTGCGCAATGCCTTGACCGGCACCGCCCTGGTGGACGACATCGTTGCGGTGGCCGATTGGATCAACCATTGCGACGATGTGTCGGTATTGTTGATCACCGGTGCCGGCTCGGCTTTTTCCGCCGGCGGCAACGTCAAGGACATGGCCAATCGGGGCGGAGATTTCGCCGGTGATGTGGCTGAAGTCTCCGCGCGTTATCGGCAAGGAATCCAGCGTATTCCGCTGGCGCTGCAAGACGTCGAAGTGCCGATTATTGCGGCGGTGAACGGCCCGGCAATCGGTGCCGGTTTTGATCTGGCCAACATGGCGGATATGCGGCTGGCCTCGAGCAAGGCCAAGTTCGGTGAAACCTTTCTCAACCTGGGGATCATTCCCGGCGATGGCGGGGCCTGGTTCATGCAGCGCCTGATCGGTTATCAGCGTGCCTTCGAGCTGACCCTTTCCGGGCGAATCATTGATGCCGAAGAAGCCAAGGCATACGGCATCGTTCTGGATGTCTTCGAGCCGCAAGCCTTGATGCAAGAAGCCCAGGCATTGGCCGCACGCATTGCCGCTCAGCCGCCCAAGGCAACCCGCTTAACCAAGCGCCTGATGAAGATGGCCCAGCGCACCGAATTGAAGGATTTTCTCGATCTGTGCGCGGTCTTTCAGGGCATGTGTCATAACGAACCGGAACACCTCGAAGCGGTAAATACCATGCTGGAAAAAATGTCCAAATAATGTCGATAGCCGACAGCAGCTTGGTATTCCTCCTGCTGGGGGCAACTCTCGTGGCCTTCGTCTGGGGGCGTTTTCGCTATGACCTGGTGGCGCTGGCGGCACTGCTTGCCTCGGTAATGTTGGGCCTGGTCCCGGCGGAGCAGGCCTTCATGGGGTTCGGCCATCCCGCAGTGGTGACGGTGGCAGCGGTGCTGGTGCTGAGTCGCGGTTTCGAGCGTTCTGGGGTGGTGGATGCCATCGCCGATCAGGTGCTCAAGGTGGGAGATCGGCTATTTCTGCAACTGGCCGCTCTGACCGGCACCGTGGTGGTACTTTCCGGATTCATGAATAACGTCGGTGCCTTGGCGCTGCTGCTGCCGGTGGCCATGCGCCTGGCCCGGGAGCACGATACCTCGCCATCGCTGCTGTTGATGCCGTTGGCTTTCGGTTCCTTGCTGGGCGGTTTGACCACCCTGATTGGCACTCCGCCCAATATCATCATCGCCAGCTATCGCAGCTCGGTCACCGGTGAGTCATTCGGGCTGTTCTCTTTCTCGCCGGTCGGCGTGGTAGTGGCTCTTGCTGGGCTGGCCTTCATTTTGCTACTGGGCTGGCGGTTGGTGCCACAGCGCGCCGGTAAAGCCTCCACCGAGGAAATGTTCGATACATCGAACTATCTGGTTGAAGCCAGGGTCGATGAAAACTCGAAAGCGCTCGGCTGGACGTTACGTGAGCTGCAGCGTGAACTTGAAGATACCATCCCGGTATTGGCGGTGGTACGTGACGATCATCGCCAGGCGGGTCACGCCTTTCTGGGAACGCTGAGAGAGGGCGATATTTTATTGCTCGAAGCCGGTCCTGAAGAAATGAAGCAGCTTGAGGACAAGACGGGCTTGGTGGTGGGGATTGATCCAGAGGAATCCAGCGAAGAAGATGAAGAACCCTCCGCTGAAGGTGATGCCAAGCAAAGCAAAACCGACAAGAAACCAAGAGCGACGGGTGTCGATACGGAGGGGTTGGAGCTGGTCGAGGCGGTGGTGCGTAACGACTCCATGATGATCAATCGCACCGTGACCCAATTGCGTCTGCAAAACCAGTTCGGCCTGCATCTGGTGGCGGTGGCTCGCGACGGTAGCCGCCTCAAGCAGCGCCTGCATAAAATCCGCTTTCGCCCAGGCGATGTGTTGTTGATGCAAGGCGGGGAAAGCGAGCTCTCCGAAAGCTTGACGACACTGGGTTGCCTGCCGTTGGCCAATCGTAATCTGTCCATTGGTCAGCCGCGCATGCTGATGATCTCTCTGGCTATTTTCGCCTTGGCGATTCTCGCCATCCTGTTCGAACTATTACCCGCTGCGGTGGCGCTGACCAGCGCGGCCCTGGTGTCGCTATTGGTGGGGGTATTGTCGCTGCGTGACGGCTA
Organism: Vreelandella rituensis; assembly: GCF_003336665.1. Classification (GTDB taxonomy): domain Bacteria; phylum Pseudomonadota; class Gammaproteobacteria; order Pseudomonadales; family Halomonadaceae; genus Vreelandella; species Vreelandella rituensis. The sequence continues at coordinate 22,767 of NZ_QPIJ01000041.1, forward strand.
TCAGGCAATCGATGGACCGGTAATTGTCTTGCTCGCAGCGATGCTGCCGGTGGGCAATGCTCTGGAGACCAGCGGTGGAGCGGCGATGATTGCCGAAGGGCTGCTGAATCTTGGAAAGCAATGGCCGGTGATCGTCACTCTGGTGACGCTGTTCGTGATTACCATGCTGTTGTCGAACATCATCAACAACGCGGCGGCGGCAGTACTGATGGCGCCGATTGCCGCCAGCCTGGCCGAGGGTTTCGAAGCCTCGCTGGATCCCTTCTTGATGGTGGTGGCGGTGAGCGCTTCCTGTGCCTTCTTGACCCCCATCGGTCACCAGTCCAATACGTTGGTACTGGGGCCGGGGGGTTACCGTTTCGGTGATTATTGGAAGCTGGGCCTGCCCATCTCATTGCTGGTGTTGGCGGTAGGCATGCCGATGATCCTGTGGGTGTGGCCGCTGTAAACAAAACGCCCCGGCCATGTGGGCCGGGGCGTTTTGCTGTGACTGGTTGTTATGAATGGTTGATGTGCGTCAAGCGGCGTTATGATCGATCAGCGTTGCCTTGTCGGTGGCGAACTCATCGTAAGCGAAGTCATCGACAGTCAGCATCTCGAGTACTTTTGCTTCGAAAATCCCCATGAACTTGGCGTCCTCTTCGCTGATCAAGCCTTTTTCCAAGGCGGCCGTTACGCGCTGCTCGGGATGCAGGGCGGTCTCGGGAATTTCTCCCTTGGCGTAGGCCTTGTTGACGGTGCGATAGAGCTTCTCGGCATGCTCGTAATCCACCAGCAGCGCATTGTAACGAGCCAGGGGGTTGCTCACCTCGCCATCGTCGCTATCCCAGGTGTTTTCCAGCATCTTGCTGCGCAGAGCGCTATGCGTGGAGACCTTGCCGGCGATTTCACGGGCAAAATCATCGTGCGGCTTGTCCCAGCGGCGCCCGGTAGGCATCACGATCCATTTCAGGGTCTTGCCCAGCGGTCGGTTGGGCAGATTGTCGAAAACTTCGACGAAGGCCTGTTCAGCACGCTGGAGCAAGAAACGGCAGCTGTAATGCAGCAGGGCCTCTTCACCCTCGACTCGCTTGTCGTTCGCCTGCCACTGCTTGAGTACCATGGAGGCCAGATACAGGTTGGACAGCACGTCACCGAGGCGAGCGGAGAGCATTTCACGTTTTTTCAGGGCGGAGCCGAGGCTGGCCATGGCGGCGTCAGCACAGAGGCCAAAGCCCGCGGAAAGCCGTGCGATATCTTGCGCATAAACGGCTGCCGGGCCTTCAAAGGGTACCTTGGCCTTGCCTAGCCCTAACCCCAGGGTAAAGGCGCGGGCGGCGTTACCGAAGATCAATCCGGCATGACTGAAAAACGCCTTGTCGAATGCCTGGATGTCATCGGCATCCTTCGCCGCCAGTTCTTCGAGTACATACGGATGGCAGCGGATGGCGCCTTGACCGAAGATCATCAGGTTGCGGGTCATGATGTTGGCGCCTTCCACGGTGATCGCCACCGGGTTGGCACTGTAACCGATGCCCAGATAGTTGCGCGGGCCGAGTGTCACGGCCTTGCCTCCATGCACGTCCATGGCATCGCTCAGGATCACGCGCTGGAATTCGGTCAATTGGCTTTTCAGAATCGCCGAGGGCACGGCGGGTTTTTCGCCATGATCGATCAGGTTGGCGGTCTGATACACCGTCGCCTGGGAGATATAAGCCAACGCCGCCATGCGGGCCAGAGGTTCCTGAACGCCTTCCATTTCCGCGACAGGCACGTTGAACTGACGGCGAATGCGAGTAAAACCGCCGCTCCAGCCCAGGGCATAACGAGCGGTGCCGGTGGCGCCGGAGGGCAGCGTGATGCAGCGGCCGATGGACAGGCACTCGACCAGCATGCGCCAGCCCTGGCCGATCATCTCCGGGCCGCCGATGATGGTATCCAGCGGAACGAAGACGTCTCGGCCCTTGATCGGGCCGTTCATGAAGGGGCTGCCAATGGGGTGGTGACGACGCCCGATTTCCATTCCCGCCGTGTCGCGGGGAATCAGCGCCAGGGTAATGCCGCGATTGGCTTCGTCGCCTAGCAGGTGCTCCGGGTCGAACAGGCGAAAGGCCAAGCCCACCACGGTGGCAACCGGCGCCAGGGTGATCCAGCGTTTTTCGAAGTTCAGACGCAGGCCGATGACTTCCTTGCCGTCGATCATTTCCTTGCACACGATGCCGGTATCGGGCAGCGCGGTAGCGTCACTACCGGCGCGCGGACCAGTCAAGCCGAAACAGGGGATTTCACGCCCATCAGCCAGACGCGGCAGGTAGTGATCTTTTTGCTCTTCGGTGCCGTATTTGAGCAACAATTCGCCTGGGCCGAGGGAGTTGGGAACGCCCACCGTGACCATCAGGGTTTCATTGACCGAGAGTTTTTGCAGCACCAGCGACTGCGCCTTGGCAGAGAAGCCCAGGCCGCCGTATTGCTTGGGAATGATCAGGCCGAAGAAGCCTTCCCGCTTGAGCAGATCCCATAATTGCTGGGGCAGGTCGGCGCGCTCGCGGGTGATGTTCCAGGCGTTGCACATCCCGGCAGCCTTGGCGCACTGGTTATCGAGAAAAGCCTGTTCCTCCTGGGTAATGCCGTCATCGCGATAATCGAGCAGCCTGTTCCACTGGGGTTTCCCGGAAAACAGCTCCCCGTCCCAGGATACCGTGCCGGCTTCCAGGGCGGTACGTTCAGTGTCGGAGACCTTGGGCGCCACTTTCTTGAACATCGCGAACAAGCGCGGCGTGAGCCATCGGCGGCGCAGCATGGGCAGACCGGCAGCGGCGATAAGCGCGGCGCCAAGCAATAAGACGACACCGGTCAGCTCAGCGTCGAGTAATAGTCCGGCAATGCTCAGTACGCCCAGCACCGCAAGCGCCGATGTAGCCCCGGCCTCGCGGCGCATCACGACAAGCAGGCCGATCACGGCCAGCAGGATAAGCAATAGGGTGAGCATGGGGAATCTCCAGCAATGGTCAGGAAAGTTGCGCTGTATCGAACAGTTGTTTGAATATTGGCAGACAAGCTTGCCGTGATGCAAGCTTCTTGCCCAACTGGTGAGAGGTAACGCCGGATTCGGAAAACAAAACGCCGTGTCCCCTGATCGGGGATACGGCGTTGGGAGATGACGCTTGATCAGGCTCAGGCGGAATAGCTTTCCGAACGTCTGGCGGGCAGGCCGTCGGCGACGAAGTAATCCACCTCGGCACGCGGCAGCGGTGTGTGGCCGCGAATCCTGTCGGCGATCTTTTCCGCCAGCATGATGGTAGGGGCGTTGAGGTTGCCGGTGGGAATGAGCGGGAACAGCGAGGCATCCACCACACGCAGGCTTTCCACGCCGTGAACACGCCCTTCGCCATCGGTCACTGCCATGGCGTCTTCACCCATCCGGCAGGTTCCGCAAGGGTGGTAGGCGGTTTCGGCGTGCTGTTTGACGAAGCTATCGATCTCGGCGTCGGATTGAACGTCCGGGCCGGGTGAGATCTCAGGGCCTCGATAGGCATCGAAGGCGGGCTGGGCGATGATATCCCGCGTCAAACGAATGGCATCCCGGAATTCCTGCCAATCCTTCTCGGTGGACATGTAATTGAACAGGATGCTGGGAGCGGCATCCGGGGCACGTGAGGTCAGTCGAATACGCCCGCGGCTTTCCGAGCGCATCGAACCCACATGTGCCTGGAAACCGTGCGCCTGAACCGCGCTCTTGCCGTTATAGCTGATAGCAATCGGCAGGAAATGGTACTGAAGGTTGGGCCAGGCTTCGTCGTCGTTGCTGCGAATGAAGCCGCAGGATTCGAACTGATTGCTGGCGCCGACCCCGGTGCCCTTGAACAGCCACTCTGCACCGATCTTCGGCTGGTTGTACCATTTCAGCGCGGGATAAAGCGAGATCGGTTGCGTGCACTCGTACTGGATATACATCTCCAGATGATCCTGGAGGTTCTCACCCACGCCAGGCAGCGCGTGGACCAGCGGAATGTCGACGTCGCGCAGGTGCTCGGGGTTGCCGATGCCCGAGCGCTGCAGTATCTGCGGTGAGGCGATGGCGCCGCCGCATAGCAGCACCTCACGGCGTGCCTTGGCTACTTGCTGTTGTCCCTTGCGCGTATAGCGCACCCCCACGGCACGCTTGCCTTCGAATTCGATCACGTCGGTGGTGGCGTGGGTTTCGATGGTCAAGTTGGGGCGATTTTTGGCCTGATCCAGATAACCGCGAGCGGTGGAGGACCGACGGCCCTTGGGCGTCACGAAGCGATCCATCGGGCCGAAGCCTTCTTGCTGGTAGCCGTTGACGTCCTCGGTTTCCGGATAGCCCGCCTGAACGCCGGCCTCGATGAAGGTGCGGTACAGGGGGTTGTTGGTGGATTCAGGCGTGGTCACGCTGACTGGCCCATCGCCACCGTGATACGCATTGGGGCCGATGTCGCGGGTTTCGGACTTCTTGAAATAAGGCAGGCAGCTCAAGTAATCCCAGTCTTTTAGCCCCGGTTGTTGCGCCCAGTTATCGTAATCCAGGGCGTTGCCCCGGATGTAGCACATGCCGTTTATCAATGAGGAGCCGCCCAGCCCCTTGCCGCGTCCGCATTCCATGCGCCGACCGTCCATGTGCGGCTCGGGGTCGGTTTCAAACGCCCAGTTATAGCGTTTGCCCTGTAACGGATACGCCAGGGCGGCCGGCATCTGGGTGCGAAAATCCAGGCGGTAGTCCGGGCCGCCGGCTTCAAGCAGCAGCACGCTGACATCGGCGTCTTCGGTCAGGCGCGTCGCCAGCACATTGCCGGCGGAACCGGCGCCGATGATGATGTAGTCGAATTCATGTTGGGTCATTCAGGCCTCCTTAAAATACCGACTCAAAAGGCCCCATCTCGATCTGGATGGACTTGGTCTGGGTATAGTGGGCCAGCGTCTCGATACCATTTTCACGGCCGATGCCGGATTGCTTGTAACCGCCGACGGGCATTTCGGCGGGGGATTCGCCCCAGGTGTTGATCCAGCAGATGCCCGCTTCCAGTTGATGAATCACTCGGTGAGCGCGATTGAGGCTTTCGCTGAATACCCCAGCGGCAAGCCCGTAAACGGTATCGTTGCTACGCTGAATGACTTCGTCCTCGTTATCGAAGGCGAGAATCGCCATGACCGGGCCGAAGATTTCCTCGCGCACGATACGCATCTCGTCGGTGCAATCGGTGAAAACGGTAGGCGCGGCCCAGGCGCCTTTTGACCATTCAATTCCGCCCCTGTCGCCCTGATTCCAGGTTTCGCCGCCGGCGAGCAGCGTGGCGCCTGCCTGTTTGCCGAGTTCAATGTAGGAAAGTACCTTTTCCTGATGCTCGAAGCTCACCAGGGGACCGAAGTTGACCTTCGGGTCGAGGGGGTTGCCTGCCTTGATACGCGCCATGCGTTCGACCACTTTGGCTTCGAAGGCGTCCTTGACCGTGCGCTCGACGAACACCCGGGTGCCATTGGTGCAGATCTGCCCACTGGAATAGAAGTTGGCCATCATGGCGGCATCGGCGGCGCGGTCCAGGTCGGCATCGGCGAACACGATCAGTGGCGATTTACCGCCGAGCTCCATGGTAACGCCCTTGAGAGTGGAGCCCCCGGCGGCAGCCATGACCTTCTTGCCGGTGCCGACTTCGCCGGTGAACGTCACCTTGGCGATGCCGGGATGCTCGGTGAGCATCTGTCCCACGCGGCCATCGCCCTGGACCACGTTGAACACCCCATCAGGCAGGCCGGCTTCGGTGAAGATGTCGGCAAGCGCCAGGGCGGTAAGGGGAGTGACTTCGCTGGGCTTGAACACCATGGCATTTCCGGCGGCCAGCGCCGGTGCGGCCTTCCAACAGGCGATCTGGATCGGGTAGTTCCAGGCACCGATAGCGCCGATGACGCCCAGCGGCTCCTTGCGGGTATAAACGAAGGAGCTTTCACGCAGCGGAATCTGGCTGCCTTCAATGGCTGGCGCCAGCCCCGCGTAGTATTCCAGAGCGTCGGCACCGGTGACGATGTCGACGCTGGCCGTTTCACTGATGGGTTTGCCGGTGTTGAGTGTTTCCAGCTCGGCAAGTTCGTCGTTGCGTTCTCTCAATAGCGCTACTGCGCGTTGCATGATGCGGCCGCGCTGCATGCCTGTCATGGCGGCCCATCCGCGTTGGCCGCGTTGCGCTGCTTCAACGGCGCTATCGACATCCGCTTGGCTGGCTTGCTGCACTCTGGCTAGCAGGCTGCCATCAAAAGGGTTGGTAACGGTAAACGTCTCGCCGGAGCTAGCCCCCACCCGGCGGCCATCGATATAAAGTGGCTGCGTCTCGGAAAGGGTATCGAGAATTGACATGTCGGACTCCTTCAGGTGGATAGGGTTTCGGTCTGTTGAGTGCGTGTCTGTTGAGAGTCTAAACGTTGAGAGTTTGAACGTTGAGCGTATGTCTGTGGGGCCTGGTTGCGCTGGCCGTGATGAGCCAGGAGCTGGTCGAGGTATTGGTGCGCCAGGCGCCGCGCCTGGTCGGCATCCAGGCCTTCCGGCGTGAGTGCACCGCGTAGCCACAAACCATCGATCATCGCCGCCAGGCTGCGAGCGGCATTGCGCGCTTCATCGCGCGGCATGAGGCGGCAGAACTGGTGACAGAGGTTGGCGTACAAGCGCCGGTCGTTGACATATTGCAGACGCTGAAGCATTGGCTTGTGCATGCTGCTGGCCCAGAAAGCGAGCCAGGTCTTGGCGGCGGGCCCGGTCACCTGAGTGCGGTCGAAATTGCCTTCAATGACCGCCCCTATATGGGCTCTTGGCGAGTGGTCGTCGAGTGCGTGGCGTCGCGCGGCGACCGCATTGCCCAGGTCAGTGAGAATCTGGCGCATGGTGGCTTCGAGCAGCCCGTCCTTGCCTCCGAAATAGTGGCTGATAATCCCCGCGGATACACCCGCATGTCGCGCAATGCGCATCACCGTCGCTTCCGCGAGACCGACCTCATCAATCGCCGCCATGGTGGCTGCGATCAGCTGCTGACGACGAATGGGTTCCATTCCGACCTTGGGCACGTCTATCTCCTTGGGTTGCCACCTGCGCTTGAAACCAGGCGGTAGTCATGGTTACCTGTTTCATGATGACATTTTTTTATTGAACGTTCAATCAATAAAAAGAAGCCCAGTTCGATACTCAAATGCGATAAGTAAATCACTTCGGGCGGATGCCATCGCTGGTTCGTCAATCTCAGGAGAGCTTCATGAAAAAATTGCCTTTCACTCGAAAAATGCTGGCCGCTAGCGTGGCTATGGTAGGAACCGCAGCCAGCTTGCCCGCGATGGCGGAGCAGTGTGAAACGATTCGCTTCGCGGAAGTCGGCTGGACCGATATCACGGCCACCACGGCACTTGCCAGCGAAGTGCTTGAAGGATTGGGCTACACCGCAAGTATCGACACGGTGTCGGTGCCGATCGCCTATGCCGGTATGCGCAATAACGATTTCGATGTGTTTCTGGGCAACTGGATGCCTTCCATGGCCTCGATCAGCGACCCTTACATTGAAAAAGGTGAAGTGGATCGTCTGGGAGCCAACCTGGAAGGAGCCAAATACACCTTGGCGGTACCTCAGTATGTGCATGACGCCGGGGTAACGTCGGTTACCGATCTGGCTGACTATGCGGATGAATTCGAGCAGCGTATTCATGGCATTGAAGCCGGTAACGACGGTAACGAGCTGATCGAAAAGATGATCGAAGACGACGCTTACGGCCTGGGTGACTGGCAGGTGGTCAACTCCAGTGAAGCCGGGATGCTGGCAGAGTTACGGGCACGCGTTCCTAATGAGAAATGGATGGTGTTTCTGGGTTGGGAGCCACACCCGATGAACACCAACTTCGATATTGCCTACCTGGAAGGCATCGATGACTATTTCGGCCCGGAACTAGGCGGCGCCACGGTATATACCAATACCCGTGGCGGTTATGCCGAGGAATGCCCCAATGTGGCGACATTCCTGGAGAATCTTTCCTTCACCCTGGAAATGGAAAACCAGATCATGAGCGCGATCATGGATGACGGTGAAGCCCCGCGTGATGCCGCGCGTGACTATCTCCTGGCCAACGATGACGTGTTGGACGTTTGGCTGGAAGGCGTCACCACGCGCGAAGGGGAAGATGCCGCTGTTGCCGTGCGCGAAGCGCTAAGCAACTGAAGCCTGCCTTGCGTTTCTTCCAGGCAACTTGAAGGCTGATAGATAACCCAAAGGCAAACTGAAATCGGACTTGCCTTTGGGGGATGAGAAATGCATAATAAGCCCCCGCTGATGTCGGAAAGGCTACGTAGCTCAGCTGGTTAGAGCACATCACTCATAATGATGGGGTCCCCTGTTCGAATCAGGGCGTAGCCACCAACATCCGCTAGGTATCAACAAGATATCGCATTATGGTGGCCCCTTAGGTCCTCCCGCAATGCTAAGCCACGAACCCCGCCAGGCCCGGAAGGGAGCAACGGTAGTGGTGGTCGCGTGTGCCGGGATGTGGCTTTTGGGGCCACCACCATTTCTGATGTCGTTTCCAGTCCGTTTTGACACAAATTCCAGTCAAAATGACATAATTTGCGGTTTGTCGTGACATAACCTATTTTTGTAGTGATCCTACGAAATGGGGTGTTGTCATGTATAGGCGCAAGCTCCGTCACTCCCGTGTCAAAAGCCTCTACAAATTTGCTAGCTTTAAGACTGGCTGTACACACATTGTAGAGTCTTCCTTAGAGTTTGATGCCTGCTACCACTTTGAATACTCGTCCCAAGTTAAAGCTTTTTTTGCCCAGCCATTAGGTTTTACTTATTTATTTGATGGCAAAGCTAACCCCTATACACCTGATTTCAAAATTTTAAGTCATAGTAAAAAAACATCTTATATTGAAGTTAAGCCTCACAGTAAAACTCTCCATTCAGATTTTGTCAAAAAATTTCATGCTAAAAAAGAAGCAGCTTACCAGCTGGGTTTCGAACTGATATTAATAACTGATATTCAGATAAGAGAACTCCCGGCATTAAATAATTTTAAATTATTACACCGCTATGCTGGCTTTCACACTCATAGCGATGTGTATGACAATGTATATGATGTGGTAAAAAAATGCTGCCCTATCTATTTGAATGCAATTTTCGAATTCTTTGAAGATAATTGCCGTGCCGATGTTATTGCGTCAATCCTGTCGCTAATTGCTTCTGGAAAAATAAAGGCAAATGTTCGAGAAAAAAATATTAACGATAATCTGCTTCTTTGGATGTGAGGTTAATTATGTCAGACGACACTCTTTTTGATGAGTTTACGCTCGAGCCTTCTATTCCATGCAAAGAAAATTTCAAAAAAAATGATGGAGTTGAGGATGTAGCGTTCATAACTATAGATGATCTCGATGAGAAATTCGTAAAAAAAGCCTTATTCAGATATAAGGTGATAAGCCTCGTTAAAAAAAGAATTGTGGGTGGCTGGACGCAAAAAAAAATAGAACCTATTATTTGTGAATTGTTCGACGAGGGGGCTATAAATAAAAAGCCTAAATGGCGCAGTGTTGTTAGGTGGAATGCGAGATACAATGCCCAAAAAGACTTGATTTCTTTAGTTGATGTAAAAGCTATAGAAAATAATTCTTGTGAGCTGAAAAGTTTTACTAAAGATAGATTTTTTTGGGAGGCAGTCGAAAAAAAATATCTTACAAGGGTGAGAGGTTCTGTAGCAACTGCTTATCAGTTTTATAAATACTTAATTTTGGTGCATAATGATTTAAATCCAGATGAAAAGTTTAAGGGCGTTGGTAAAACTGCTTTTTATAATAGAGTTAAAAAAATTCCACCGTATGTTTGTGACTTGCAACGTTACGGAAAGCGGCATGCAGATAAAAAGTATAGATTAATAAATAGTTTTAAAAAATCCAGCAGGGTGATGGAGCGTGTTGAGATTGATCATACTGCTCTTGATCTAATTTTGCTTGATGATACTCTGAATATACCCATTGGAAGACCATTTATAACTGTTTTGATTGATGGCTTTAGTAAATGTATAGTGGGTTTTTATTTAAGTTTCAGGGGGCCAAGCTATAATTCTGTCAGATGTGCAATATTAAACGCGTGCTTGGATAAAGAAGATGTATTGAAAAAATATCCAGATGTCGAAAAAGATTGGCCATGTCAAGGGCGTATTGAAACACTGGTTGTTGATAATGGGGCAGAGTTTTGGTCGAATGATCTTGAGAAATTTTCCGCCTCAGTCGGTATGAGTATTGAGTTTAACCCAGTAGGAAAACCATGGAAGAAGCCTTTAGTTGAGAGAATATTCAATACTTATAATGCAAAATTTGTTGGCCAAATACCAGGAAAAACCTTTTCCAGTGCGAAAGATTTGGAGGGCTATGAGCCTGAAAAAGATGCCTTGCTTCCATTCTCAGAATTCTTGAATTTACTCTATATATGGGTTGTCGATATTTATAATCAGCAGCCAAATAGTCGCAAGACAAATATACCTGCTTTATCTTGGCAGGTTGGATGTAAGGACTTTCCACCCGTTACTTACCAAGGGCTTGAAAAACAGCGATTTAAAATAGAAAGTTTTCCTACGGTATATCGCAAGCTTCGTCCTATTGGTATAGAAATAGATTATATAAGCTATTGTAATGAAGCGTTGGTTGAGTTTAGAAAAAATAATCCTCCTCCCCCTGGGAAAAAAATACATAACCTTTGCGTAAAGCGAGATCCCTCTGACGTATCCTACGTTTATGTTTATCTGCCTGATGTGGGTAAATATCTCAAGGTTGAGACTACTAGCCAAGATTTTGTGTTGACAGGCGTGTCTATTTTTCAGTATCAGGTTCTAAGAAAATGTAGAAAAAACTACATAGAAGCTAACACCGATGATGAGGGGATCGCTTTTGCAAATCTTAAGTTGAGTAAAAGAATGGATGATATTAATAATATGGCTTCGGTAAAAAAGAGGGGGAAATTGAAAGGTATGAAGAGCGTTGCCGCTTTTGTAGGCGTGGATAGTGAGGGCGAGGCATCTTTTGAAAGTGTTCGTAATGATTTGAAAAATAGAGAAGATATCAGTTTGAAGGTTTCAGCAGGCGAAGGGGTAGGTAAACAGAAATTAGAAGCTGTAGACAACTGGCAAGATATTGCTGATGATGCGGAGCCGTACTAATGAACATTATTCTTTCTGAAGTTAATCGGAGCCAACTGTTTAAATTTCGAAATTGTTTTGTTAAACATGCAGCTTTGGCTAGAGCGATGAGCTCTTTGCATCGTTTAAAAAATAATCAACTATTGGGTGGTGAACAACAATGTATGCTGCTCGTGGGAGATACAGGTACTGGTAAAAGTAAATTGATTAATGAGTTTGCTTCAGCCTTTCCGGGCTACATAGATGGGAATGTATTTGTTAAACCAGTGCTTGTGTCTCGCATTCCAAGCAAGCCGGATGTTGAAAAAATGATGATTCAATTGATGAGCGACTTGGGGCAATTTGGTGCTGAAACGAGAAAAGAGCGAAAGCGGGAAGCTGGGTTGGCGGAGGCATTAGTAAAAGTTTTGAAGAAATGCAAAACTCAAATAATTATTATAAACGAGTTTCAAGAATTAATAGAGTTTAAATCGGTTGAGGATAGGCAGCGGGTTGCAAATAGGCTTAAGCTTATTAGTGAGCAGGCTGGCATACCTATCGTACTTGTAGGAATGCCTTGGGCTTCTGAAATATCAAATGAACCCCAGTGGGCTTCACGCCTAATGTGTTCCATAGAGCTGCCTTATTTCAAAATATTCAGCAAAAGTGATCGCATTGAGTTTGTTCGCTTCTTGAAAGGTTTGGCTATGAGAATGGGATTTGAAGAACCTCCTCAACTTCATAGCGACGAAATCTTATTCCCCCTTTTTTCTGCAACAAGAGGTGAGGTGAGAAAAATTAAGCATATACTAGATGAGGTGCTTTTCTTAGCTTTGTCTAGAGGTGAGAGCACTGTTAATAAACAGCTTTTTGTTGAGGTGCTGGATGATGTTTTTTTTGATAAAGATAATCCATTCAAGCTGCCCATCGATGAAGTGCCGCTGAGCGAGGTGTCAAAGTATGCTTCTTACAATCGTTATCCAGCGGTTGAGTCTGAAACGTTTATAGGTGCTCAGTTCAGTCGAAAAATTTCGACAAAAGAGTTATTTTCAAAAAATTAATCAATGCTTTAGGCAACTAATGTTCAGTTATAAAGATCTTGTGAGTTGTTAGTCATACTTTGTTGCATTTTTGATAAGAATCTCTTAGCATATTTTTCAGTCGTCTTGCGCTAGCCTAGCGGCTTTCGACGTCGCTAAGGTGCTTCATGAGCAGTCCGCTACCAGGTCGCTTGAAAGCCGCTAGGCAAGCTGCGGGTATGACGCAGAGGCAGTTGGGGGAATACCTCGGCATGGAGCCTAACTTGGCGAGTGCGCGTATGACACAGTACGAAAAAGGGCAGCATGCACCCAATTTTCAGATGTTGAAACGCCTTTCAGAAGTACTGAAGGTGCCGATACCCTATCTCTTCTGTGAGGATGATACGGTGGCAGAGCTGATTCTGGAGTTAGACAAACTGGATCAAGCAGAGCTGAAAAACCTGTTGGCCCAGCTCAGGGAAGGCACTGCTACGGGTAAAAATGGGAAGGGCGCTGCCGACTCGTAACCCTGTTGCTCTGTTTCACACAACTCGCTGATCCTCTACTTCCCTGATCCAAACCACAGTCGTGGGCATTTCATGACTTCTCCGTTTACCTACAACTCTGATCTCATTGGCGGCGGACTCATGGTGCGCGAAAGTCGCCTCGTCGCGAGTCTGATGCTCGATGCTGTCGATAATACCGCTTGGCATCACGCCATCATGGTAGAGAACTGTCTGCAGAAAAACCGTCCAGCCACCGCCAAGCGCATGGCGCAGGCAATTCGCAAACGGTTGGAACGGCTAGACCCCGATTTTTGGGCGGTGTTGCGTGAGGGGGATGACGAGCTGGCTGCTCAGGTTTCCTTCTGTGCAGCGATGGCGCGCAATTTGTTGCTGGTCGAATTTCTGGAAACGGTGGTGGCTGATGCAGTCACGACCCAGGCAGAAAGCTTACCCCATTACCTATGGGATGAATTTTTAGCCGAGCGTGCCTATCGAGACCCGGCTATTGCAGGCTGGCAGCCCAGTTCCGTGCAGAAAATGGGCCAAGTGGTTTCGCGTATGCTCGTGGATATTGGTGTCTTGAATTCAGCCCGTAGTCGCAAGCTGATGCCCCTCATACTGCGTCCAGAACTTGTGGCGTTATTAGAAAAACATCGCTATGAGCGACTGCATCGCTGTTTATTAGCCCTGCGCTAGTTCCTCTTTTCTGTTTAGCACCTTCCTGTTATTGCTGCTTTAGTAGTGCTCTGCATCACGTTGGGGCTTAGGGGCCTCATAATTTAGAATTGCCTACCTGCTGAGCTACCACGTAACCTGTCGCTACTTCTGTACATGTCATCAACAAGGACGCGAATGCATGTCATCCCTTGAAGCGAACGATAGCGCCTCTATGCCCTCATTCCCCCGCAGCGGCGATGAGCAGCTTCAAGCGCGTCTCAATCAAGTGTCGGAAAAGATAGCTCGCCCTGAATTTCTAGCCGGCCAAGGCTTAGGTAACGAAATAGGCTTTTGGATTTTCGATTACCTTCCTGAGCAGGAGCTTCAGGTGCGTGAGTACCTGGAATTTCTGCCCGCCTTGATGGAAAGACAGCACCCCGAGCTTCGGGTAGCGCAAGTGAACTTGCTGCGCGTCGTGCGTGACTACCTCAACGAGCGGGGGTTTCTGGACAAAGCCATCAAGATGCAGCAAAGCAAGGGGGATGCCGCCCTGCTGAAAGCACTGCGTGGCCCGCTGCACATGGATAAGTTTGCTCCCTATCTCATACGACACTCCTTGTCGCATGACCCTGATATCGTCCTGCTGACCGGCGTAGGCAGCATTTGGCCGATGATGCGGGCGCACAATCTGCTCAATGCGCTGCACGGGCCGCTAGGGCACAAGCCTCTGGTGTTGTTCTATCCCGGCCGATACGACGGTCAGTCATTGACCTTGTTCAATCAGATTGCCAGCAACCACTATTATCGGGCCTTTGCCCTGGTGCCGTGAAAGGGGAGCGCTGGCCGTTATTGCGCCGCTCGCCAACGACCGATTCTCGCCCACGGATAAATGGCCCTGCCGCTGAGTGGATGGCCCAAGTATAGGAACAAGTACAGGAACGCTATGCGCATTCAAGAGCTCTTTTTAAAACCGCTAAGCCGCTCGATCAATGGGGTGGTCAAAGCCGACCAGCGCGATGACGAGACCGTCTATCAAGAGCTGGACGAGTACGTGGTCACCAACGAACTTGAAAAGCATTTCCGTGCGTTTTTCGAGTCCTACGCCACACGGCTGGATGACCCCTCGATTGCCAATCGCGTCGGCGTATGGATCAGCGGCTTCTTCGGCTCGGGTAAATCGCACTTTCTGAAAGCGCTCTCCTATCTGTTGGCCAATACGGAAGCACGCGATGAGCAGGGCAACGCCAAGCGAGCCGCCGACTTCTTCGATGAACTCAAGCTGCATGACCCTACCATTCGTGCCGACATCACCAGGGCTGTGCAAGAGCCTGCCGATGTGATTCTGTTCAACATCGACAGCAAGGCCAGCTCCAACGACGCGGGCAATTCGATTCTCAACGTCTTCCTGCGCGTGTTTAACGAATACCAGGGCTTTAGCGCGGACTACCCGCACATTGCTCACATGGAGCGCCACTTAGCCAAGCGCGGCGTGTACGACCGTTTCCGCGGGGCCTTTCAAACCGCCAGCGGCATGGCCTGGGAAAAGGAGCGCGATGGCTATCAGTTCTATCAGGACGATATCGAGCAGGCCATCAGTGAAGCCCTCGACCTTTCCCCCGACGCTGCGCACAAATGGTTTGAAGAGTCCGAAGAGACCTTCAGCGTTTCGGTCGAGAACTTCTGTGGCTGGGTGAAGGAGTTTCTGGAGGCGCAATCGCCCACCCGGCGCATGGTGTTCATGGCCGATGAAGTCGGGCAGTTTATCGGTAGCGATACGCGCCTGATGCTGACGCTGCAAACCCTCACCGAAAACCTGGGGACTATCTGCGGTGGCCGCGCCTGGATCGTGGTCACCTCGCAAGCGGATATGGACGCCGTGATTGGCGAGATGACCGCCTCCAAAGCCAACGACTTCTCCAAGATTGCCGGGCGTTTCAAGACGCGGCTGTCGCTCTCAAGCTCCAACTCCGATGAAGTCATCCGCAAGCGCCTGCTGGTCAAGACCGACGCTGCCTGTGATGAACTGAACCAGGTATTTGAAGCCAAGGGGTCGATTCTGCGCAATCAGCTGACGTTCGATCGCTCGGGACCGACGCTGAAAAATATCGAGGGCGCCGAAAGCTTTATCGCCAACTACCCCTTTGTGCCGTATCACTTCCAACTGGTACAGAAGGTCTTCGAGGAGATCCGCAAGGTGGGGGCCACCGGGGCGCACCTGGCCTACGGCGAGCGCTCGATGCTCGATGCGTTCCACATGGCGGCTAAAGCCGTGCAAGAAAAGCATGTCGGCGCCCTGGTGCCCATGCACTGCTTCTACACCGCCGTGGAAGGGTTCCTGGATACCGCCGTCAAGCGCACCATTGATCAGGCGAGCGAAAACCCCATCCTTGAGCCGTTCGACGCGGAGATCCTGCGTACCTTGTTCATGATTCGCTACGTGGATCTGGTGAAAGGCACCCTGGACAACCTTGTCACGCTGTCGCTAACACAGATCGATGATGACCGCCTGGCCATTCGCGAGCGCCTGGAAGCGACCCTGGCGCGGCTGGAAAAAGAGAGCCTGATCACCCGCAACGGGGATGACTATCAGTTTCTGACCAACGAAGAGCGCGACATCACCCGCAAGATCAAGTCGACGGAAGTGACCAGCAGCGATGAAAACAAGGAACTGGCCAGCCTGATCTTCAAGGATCTGCTGCGCGATCGAAACAAGTATCGCTACCCCGTCAATAAAACCGACTACAGCATTGGCCGCTACCTGGACGGGCATACCCCGGATGGCCGCTACCAGAGCCAGTTGCGCATCGAAGTGGTTTCCCCGCTGGATATCGACTACGGCCAGTACAGCGAAGCGGGCTGCATCCATAAAAGCGGCGACAACGGCGGCCAAGTGCTGATCAAGCTGCCCGACGACAAGCGTTTTACCGATGAGCTGCGCACGCTGCTGAAAACCGATAAGTTTATCCGCCTGAACGCCGCTGCCAACGACAACAGCGTCGAGCGCATCCTCGCCGACCGTGGCCGCGAAAACCAGGAGCGTAAAAAGCGCCTACGCGTGCGTCTTGAAGAGATGCTGCTGGACGCGGACGCCTACGCCCTGGGGCAGAAGCTGGACCTTAACCGCAGCCAGCTCAACATCCGCCTGGATGATGCGTGCCGCTACCTGCTGGAAAACACCTACAGCAAACTCGGCCAGCTGATCGTGCTGACGGCTGAGCCGATGCGCGAGCTGCAGGCGGTGTTGACCATGGATGACGTGGGCCAGCTGGGCATTGACCTGGAGGGAGAGGAGGGTAACGCTCAGGCGGTACGTGAGGTAGAACAGTACATCGGCCTGCACGGCGGCGAGCCGGTGGCGCTCACCCCCTTGATCGAGCGCTTCAGCAATCGCCCCTTTGGCTGGCCGGAAGGCGAGACATTGCTGATTCTCGGGCGCCTGCACGCGGTCGGGCGGCTAACCTTCCATACCGCCGGCCCGGCGCTGAGTGGCAAGGAAGCCTTCGAGCTGCTGAACAATGCCCGGCGGCGTAGCGAAGTGCGGCTGCAGAAAAAGCGCCAAACCGAAGAGGCCGTGCTGAAAAAGGCGCGCAACCTCACCAAAGACCTGTTTGGCCAGCTGGGCCCCACCAGCGAAAAAGAGCTGTTCGCGTTTTATCAGGACCACTTTGCCCGGTGGCAGCACAACCTGGAAGCCTACAAGAGCAAGACGGATGTCAGCCGGTTTCCAGGGCGAAGCGTGATCGACACATCGCTGCGAGAAGTCGGGCGCCTGGTGCGTCTGGACGACAGCTTTGATTTCTTCAAGGACGTAGCCGCCAAGCAGGATGAGCTGCTCGATCTGGAAGAGAACTACCGCGACCTGCACGAATTTTTCACCAAGCAATTGACCACATGGCAGCAACTTTCTCAGGCGCTGACGCGGTTTGCCGCCAACCGCCTGGAGCTGGAAAAACACCCCGAGGCGAAACGGGCCTTTGACGACCTGGAGCGCATTTACAACGCCGAAGCTCCCTACAGCATGCTGCAGAAGGTGGCCGGCCATATTCGCACCCTGGATGAGGTCAACGACCGCCTGGTCGCCGACAAGCGTGAGCATGCCATCACGCGGATCGACAAGCGCATCGACAACCTCAAGGCGGAAATCGCAAAAAGTGGCATCGCCACGCCGGCGCTCAGCAATCGCCTGCTGCATCCGCTACAGCAGCTTAAAGAGTCGATTAACGCCTCGGTCAGCATTGCCCAGATCTACCAGCTGCAAACCGAAACCGCCGCCGAGCGCGAAGAGGCCAGCCTGGACGCCCTGCATCATGAGCAGGCAGACGCCGCCAAACGCCCTCAGACGGTGGTATCGCCACCGTCAGGTGGTAAGAAGCCGCCTTCGTCCAGCCCTGGCTTCTCACCCCCCGGGGATGATGAGCTTAATGTGGTGCGTGAACCTGGCCCGGTCAGCGCACCCAAGCCAGTGGCGAACGTCAGCGTTACTCAAGTGCTTGGCCGCGTGCATGAAGGGGTCTACCTGGAAAGCCAGCAAGAAGTCGACGCCTTTATCAACGCATTGAAAGACGAGCTGAACGGTGCCATTAGCGCAAACAAGCGCATTCGGGTGCGATAGCCGTGTTAGCGCGGTGAAACCAATGCAGTAACACGGTGGGCGATAATCGGCCACGGCTAGCGTCGAGGGTGATGCTCAAGACCCGCCTCGGCACAGTTAAAGATCAAGGATTCGACATGAACACCAAAAACATCAAGCGCTATGCCCCCCAGGCTCGCACCCGCTTTATCGAGACCATGACCCGCCAGGCGGCACGGTTTGGTATTGCGCCGGGGCAGCGGGGGGAGGCCGAGATCGCGCCGGTGGAGACGCGCGGCGATGTCATGGTGATCACCCCCAAGGATGGCCAGACCCACACCTTTCCGGCACGGCTGTCCGGTGCGCGGGAAGCGCTGGCCCAGTGGGTGAAGCGTGAGGGCTTTACCCAAGCCATTGAACAGGCTGCTTACAGCTGGTTCAACCGCCTGTGCGCCATTCGCTACATGGAAATTCACGGCTACCTGGAGCATGGCCGCCGCGTGCTCAGCGGTGCCAATGGCGAGGCGGGACAGGCGCAAATTCTGGATGAATGCCTGGAAATCGACCTTCCCGGGCTGGATAGCGCTCGTGTGCGTGAACTCAAGCTGGATGGCAACCAGGATGAAACCCTCTACCGCGAGCTGCTGCTGGCCCAGTGCCATGCCTTGCATGATGCCATGCCGTTTCTGTTCGAGCCGCTGGACGACGCCAGCGAACTGCTGTTGCCCAACAACCTGACCAAGACCGACTCATTAATCCGTGAGTTGGTGACGGAGATACCGGAAGAAGACTGGCAAGACGTCGAGGTGATCGGCTGGCTCTACCAGTTCTATATCTCCGAAAAGAAGGACCAGGTGATCGGCAAGGTGGTGAAGAGCGAGGACATTCCCGCCGCCACCCAGCTGTTCACCCCCAACTGGATCGTCCAGTACCTGGTGCAGAACTCGGTGGGCCGCCAGTGGCTGCAGACCTACCCGGACTCGCCCCTCAAGGCTGAAATGCCGTATTACATCGAGCCCGCCAAGCAGGAACCCCAGGTACAGGCTCAGCTGGATGCCATTACCCCGGAAAGCATCGACCCCGAAACCATCAAGGTGCTCGATCCCGCCTGCGGCTCCGGCCACATTTTGGTGGAAGCCTACAATGTGCTGAAAGCCATCTACGAAGAGCGCGGCTTTCGTACCCGCGACATTCCCAAACTAATTCTGGAAAATAACCTGTTCGGTCTGGATATCGACGACCGTGCCGCCCAGTTGGCGGGCTTCGCGCTGTTGATGAAAGCGCGTGAGGACGACCGGCGGATCTTTAGCAGGGGCGTGCGCCTGAATGTACTGGCGATGCAAAGCAGCCAGCACCTGGATGCCAGAACGCTGTGGCGCGATCTCAACCTGACCGGCGACTGGCACCAGGGCCAATCCCAGAACCTGTTCGAAAGCGCGCAGCAGGACATTTCCACCAACGACAGTACCTATCAAACCATTGTCGACCTGATCGACCGTTTCCAGGATGCCAAGACATTCGGCTCACTGATCGAAGTGCCCGCAAGCTTCGAAGAACCGCTCAAGACCCTGCTGGATGAGCTGACCGAACTCAGCAACAGCGGCGACACCATGCAGAAGACCGCCGCCCAACAGCTTGCGCCCATCGTGCAGCAGGCGTGGGTATTAGCGCAGCGCTATGACGCGGTAGTGGCTAATCCGCCTTATATGGGCAGTAAGGGGATGAATTCTTATCTAAAAGAGTTTGCTAAAAATCATTATCCAAAAAGTAAGGCTGATTTATTTTCTATTTATGTGGAAAGATGCCTGAGATATGGCACACACAAAGCTAAGCTTGGCCTCGTCACTCCCTATGTTTGGATGTTCCTGGCAACTTATACGAACTTAAGGGAAAGAATTGTTAGTGAGCATACTTTGGTGAGCCTAATCCAGTTGGAGTATAATGCATTTGAACCAGCATGTATTCCAGTATGTAGTTTTCAAATTGATAAGCATCATGTAGAAGGATATGTAGGTTCCTTTATTAGTTTGTCTGAGTTTAAAGGCCACCAAAATCAAGCGCCTAGAACAATTGAAGCTATAAAAAATAGAAGCTGTGGATGGTTTCATACTTCAAAGCCTGATGATTTCAAGAAAATTCCGGGTAGTCCAATTGCTTATTCAATCCCGGATTCTTTAATTCAAGTTTTTGAAAACAACCACACGGTCAGCAAATATGCTTCTCCAAAACATGGAATAACCACAGGCAATAATGAAGCTTACATTAAGAGCTGGCATGAAGTGAATTTTGATAATATTTGCTTTGATGCAAAAAACTTGGATGAAACTCTGGTCCGAAATGAAAAATGGTATCCAGTTGTAAAAGGTGGGGCGTATAGAAAATGGTATGGAAATCATGATTTAGTCCTTAATTATAAGTATCAAGGCTATGACATGAAAACCAAAAATGCTGCTGGGGATAACCCTGGCTTCCGGCATGATGGGAAAAATTATTTCTTCAGAAAAGGAGGGAGTTGGTCATATATAACATCAGGACCTCTATCAATGAGACTTTTCGATGAGGGATTTACTTTTGACCACAAAGGCTCTGGAATTTTTCCAAAAAATGATGTGTGCGCCGAAGAAATTATAGCATTCTTTAATAGTTCGGTCTGTAAATACATATTGAAAATATTGTGTCCCACGCTTGATTATAGTGGCGGGCCGATAGGGCAAGTTCCTTATAAAAATATTAAATCAGAATCCCCCTCTGTCAGCCTAGTTGTCCGGTTGGCGTTATCGCCTAAATCAAATCCAGAGGGAGCGGCATGGAGTCCATGTGCCACGTTATTCCGAAGAACGTAAAGCAGCCGTCCTGAAAAA
>NZ_QPIJ01000042.1 GCF_003336665.1 Vreelandella rituensis
GGAACACCACCGCCGCCAGCATCTGCTGGGTGAGTTCGACGGTGCCGAGAATGGGGGCATTGAAGAAATAACGGCCGACGACATCGGCGGTGGTCAGCAGCATCAAGGCAAAGAGGGTGGCGCCCGCCACCCCCTCCAGTCCCAGCTGCATGACCTTACCGACGTTCGACCAGCGACTCGTCAGGGTCTGCATTATCTAGTCTCCCGGGACCGGTGGTTAATGTTCCACGACGCGCGGAGCGATACTGTCCTGCTCGGCGGCAACGTCCAGCTGATCGTAGAAATACGCCAACGCCTCTTCTGCATCGACACCACGTTCGCTGACGGATTCGGACCAGTCGGCAATCAATTGATCGGTAATATCACGCAGCGTTTCGACATCGCCTTCCGGCACGGGGGTGAAGGTCTGCCCTTCCGCCTTGCCGAACTCGACACCGCGCTCGTCGGAAACGTCCATCATGTAGCCGAACAAGCGGGAGAGCGGCTCGCCGGAGACGCTATGCACCGCCTCGCGGTCTTCCTCGGACATCTGATCCCAGATCATCGGGTTGACCACGATGGCGAAGCTGCCGCGGTAAAAACCACCGTCCACGGTCAACGTATGCGGCGCGACTTCCGCCACACGAAAGCTTTTCAGGCTTTCCAAGGTCAGCATGGCCCCATCAACCACGCCTTGAGAAGCCGCCTCGTAGACGCCGGTAGGCGGCAGGGCCACACCGATCACGTCCATCGCATCGGCGAGACCACTCATCACGCCGCCTCCGACACGCAGGCGCTTGCCGGCCAGGCCGTCGATGTCTTCGACCTTGTCGCGAGTGAAGATTTGTCCCGGACCATGGACGCCCATCGCCATGACATCGATGCCACGATGCTCACCGGCCTGAGCCAGATGCTCTTGGTGGGTATGCCAATAGGCGGCAGCGGCATCTTCGGAAGAGAAGTCTTCGAACGTGGGGAATTCCGGCAACTGGGTGGCCAGGAAACGGCCCGCCATATGCGCATGGAAGATCCAGCTGGCATCCGCGACACCATCCGCTACCAAGGCCATTTGCGACGCCGGTGGCCCCATGTCGTGAATCACCTCGACGGTCACGCGGTCATCGGTCGCTTCTTCGATCCACGCTTTCCAGGTCGGCCAGACCATGGTGTTGACCCCATGGTTAGGCCCACCCCAGGTGCTTACTGTAATAGTGGTCTGGGCCAGGGCTTGTGTCCCGAGACTCAAGCCAACCGCTGCCACGGCACCGATCATCAGGCGGGTTGAATTATTCATGTATGTACCTCGTCGTCACGGGTGAGGCGCCTTTGCGCCATATTGTTGTCATGGCTGGCTCTTGCTGAACAGCAGGCGAAGAAGAGACCCAGCCTTAGGCATCCTGACGCTTTTACCATGCCGACAGATACTCTCTTTCGCAACTAATTTGCGAAAATCACTATTATACTTATGTGTTAAAAAACCGAAAAAACCATGATTAGAAACAATTTTTTGACTCAACTTACTAGCTAGCTAACGAATTAACTTGGTGGATTACTGGACACATAGTTTCATTGGAAACTATGATCGAGCGACATCCTCATGCCACGGCAAGTCCCACCGGGAACATTGCCGAGCATGATGCCCTGACGATATTGGAGGAACCATGAGCAAGAAATTCGCATCCCACGCCGACACCGAAGAAAAGAACATCAGTTTTACCAAGCTGGCCGAGGGTCTCTACGCCTACACGGCCGAAGGTGACCCCAACAGCGGCATCATCATTGGCGACGACAGCGTAATGGTCATCGACACCCAGGCCACACCGATCATGGCCCAGGATGTGATCCGTCGCATTCGTGAAGTCACCGACCTGCCGATCAAGCATGTGCTGATGACCCACTACCATGCGGTACGCGTACTGGGCGCCTCGGCGTATAACGCTGAAAACATCTATGCCAGCCAGAACACTTACGACCTGATCGTCGAACGCGGCCAGCAGGATTACGAATCTGAAGTCGGGCGTTTCCCGCGCCTGTTCCAGGGCGTCGAATCGGTACCTGGCCTGACCTGGCCCAACATCGTCTTCCAGGAAGAACTCACCGTCTTCATGGGTAAGCGCGAAGTGCGCATCATCCACCTGGGCCGCGGCCACACCAAGGGCGACACCATCGTCTGGCTGCCTGAAGAAAAAATCATGTTCGCCGGTGATCTGGTCGAATACGGCGCCACGCCTTATACCGGCGATGCCTATCACGAAGACTGGCCCGCCACCTTGGATCGTCTGCAGGCCATGCAGCCGCAGAAACTGGTACCCGGACGCGGCGACGCCCTGGAAACCCCGGAAAAATGTCAGGAAGCGATTCAAGGCACACGCGACTTTCTGGGCGACATGTACGAAAGCGTCAAGGCAGGCAAGGCAGCCGGCAAACCTCTTTCCGAGTGCTATGCCGAGACTTACGCCAAGCTTAAGCCCAAGTACGGCCACTGGGTGATCTTCGATCACTGCCTGCCGTTCGATGTGACGCGTTGTTATGACGAAGCCGGCGGCGAGTATCCGGACCCACGCATCTGGACCGCCGAGCGCGACACTGAAATGTGGCATTCGCTGCAGGACGTTCTCGAAAAGCAGTAATCGACAGCCAGTCACTGAAAACCGGCAATCGAAACATTCAATAGCCGTTAGCTTCCCGGTCAGCCGGGATCAAGATGCATCGCCGGGCTGCGTGCCACGGCGATGCCATGGGAGAGTTGCATGATTACAACCTATAAAAATCCCGTCTATCCCTACCATCGCCCGCCGGAACTGGACCGCAGCGACGTCCGCCATTGCCCGGTGGTTATCGTCGGCGCCGGCCCCAGCGGCCTGGCTGTCGCCATCGACCTGGCCCAGCAGGGCATCGATAGCGTCGTGCTGGATGACAACAACACCGTGAGCGTGGGTTCGAGAGCGATCTGTTTCTCCAAGCGTACCCTGGAAATTCTCGACCGCCTGGGGGCCGCTCAGCCGATGCTGGACAAGGGCGTCACCTGGCAACATGGCCGCGTGTTTTTCCAGGAACGCGAAGTCTATGACTTCAACCTGCTGCCCGAAGAAGGCCATCGCGTACCGGCTTTCATCAACCTGCAGCAGTATTATTTCGAAGAATACCTGGTCAACCGCGCCGACGAGCTCAAGGATCAAATCGATCTGCGCTGGATGCACAAGGTCACCACGGTGGACAGCCAGGCCGAACGTACCCTCGTTTCAGTCACCACCGAAGACGGCGACTACCAGCTGAGCTGTGACTACCTGCTGGTGGCCGACGGCGCCAACAGCAAGATTCGCGACATCCTGGGGCTGGAAAGCAAAGGCCAGGTATTCCAGGATCGCTTCCTGATCGCCGACGTGGTGATGAAAGCCGAGTTTCCGACCGAGCGCTGGTTCTGGTTCGACCCGCCCTTTCATCCCGACCAATCGGTCCTGCTGCACAAGCAGCCGGACAATGTCTGGCGTATCGATTTCCAGCTGGGCTGGGACGCTGATCCGGAAGAAGAGAAGAAGGAAGAGAACATTCGCCCCCGCGTGCAGCAGATGCTCGGCGAGGATGTCGAGTTCGACCTGGAATGGGCCAGCGTCTACACCTTCCGCTGTCGCATGATGGACAACTTCATCCACAATCGGGTGTTCTTCATGGGCGATGCCGCGCATCAAGTGTCACCCTTCGGCGCTCGCGGTGCCAACGGCGCCCTTCAGAGCACCGACAACCTGGCGTGGAAACTGGCGCGGGTACTCAAGGGTCAAGCGCCCCAGGCCCTACTCGAGACCTACAACACCGAGCGCCAGCACGGGGCCAAGGAAAACATTCTCAACTCCACCCGAGCCACCGACTTCATCACGCCCAAGAGCCGTGTCAGCCGGCTGTTCCGCGATACCACCCTGGAACTGGCGGAGCACTATCCCTTCGCCCGCAGCCTGGTTAACAGCGGCCGCCTGTCGCTGCCCTGTCATTACGATGAGTCACCGCTCAACGGTACCGATGATGATGGCTTTCCCGCAGAGTTGCGCCCCGGCACTCCGGCCAAGGATGCCCCGATCAAGCAGGACGGCAACGCTGCCTGGCTGCTCAACCAGCTCGGTGACCGCTTCGTGCTGCTGCTTGACGGGCGCGTCGAAAGCGAGCGGGCGGCCTCCCTGGGTGCCGAGCTCAGGGCGTTGCTGGACAAGCAACCTGATCTGGACCTGTTGATTGTGGGGCCGGCCCCCGCCGAGCTCAGCGAATTGCCACGCAGTCGGGTGATCGACGATGCTCAAGGGTCGGTCCGTGAGCGCTATCGGCTGAGCGGTGGTGCGGGCTATCTCGTGCGCCCCGATCAGCATGTCACCGCCCGCTGGGCCGAGGTTTCCGCCGAGGCGGTGAACAGCGCCCTTGCCTGCGCCCTGGGCGCTCATCTTGACGAAGTGGAGAAACGCTATGCCACGGCTTGAACTCACTCCCAATTTCACGCACCCGGATGCTTTCTACGCGGCCTTGACCGCCACCCACCGCGAGCGTAGCGACGAGGAAAGCGAACGCATCAATGCCCGCCTGATCCTGTTGCTGGCCAACCATATCGGTGACCAGCAGGTGCTTGAAGAAGCGCTAGGCATTGCCGGACAAGCCGTGACCCCACAGCACTCCCTGCAACAAGGCTGAGAAGAGGTTTTCATGAGTACCGAAACACTGGATTATCAGAGTGGTTTTCGTAATCACTTCGCCACGGAAGCCCTGCCCGACGCCTTGCCGAAAGGCCAGAATTCCCCGCAGCGCTGCGCCTATGGCCTATATGCCGAGCAGTACACCGGCTCGGCGTTCACCGCGCCACGCCACCAGAACCTGCGCAGCTGGCTCTACCGTATCCGCCCGTCGGTGGTACAGAGCGCCTACCAGCCGCTGAAGGAAAAAGCCGTAGCTACCGCGCCGCTGGCCAAGCCTGCGGCCGACCCCAACCAGATGCGCTGGGACCCGCTGCCGGTGCCCGCCGAGCCTACCGATTTCATCGACGGCCTGCTGACGATTGCGGTCAATGGCGATGCCGGTGCTCAAAGCGGGGTCGGGGTGCATGTCTATGCCTTCAACCGCGACATGACCGAGCGCTTCTTCTATAACGCCGACGGCGAACTGCTGATCGTGCCGCAACTGGGCACGCTGCGCCTGCGCACCGAGCTGGGCGAGCTGGATATCGCCAATGGCGAAATTGGCGTGATTCCCCGCGGCATCAAGTTCCAGGTGCGTCTGGGCGAGGGCGCGGACGCCGCCCGTGGCTATATCTGCGAAAACTATGGCAACCCTCTGGAACTGCCGGGACTCGGCCCGATCGGTGCCAACGGCCTGGCCAACCCGCGGGATTTCTTGAGCCCCGTGGCCAGCTACGAAGACCTGGAAGGCGACTATTCGCTGGTGGCCAAGTTCTCCGGACGCTTCTGGGAAACCAAGCTTTCGCACTCACCGCTGGACGTGGTGGCCTGGCATGGCAACGTCGCGCCCTACAAGTACAACCTGGCTAACTTCAACACTATCAATACGGTGAGTTTCGACCATCCCGACCCGTCGATCTTCACCGTACTGACCTCGGCATCCGATACGCCGGGAACGGCCAACCTGGACTTCGTGATCTTCCCGCCGCGCTGGATGGTGGCCGAGAGCACCTTCCGCCCACCCTACTTTCATCGCAACCTGATGAGCGAGTTCATGGGCTTGATTCACGGTGAATACGATGCCAAGGCGGAAGGCTTCCTCCCCGGCGGCGCCAGCCTGCATAACTGCATGTCGCCCCATGGCCCCGACGCCGACACCTTCGAGAAGGCCACCCACGCTGACCTGACACCCCAGCATCAGAGCGATACCATGGCCTTCATGTTCGAGAGTCGCTACGTCTACCATCCGACTGAAGCGGCGCTGAATGCCGATATTCGTCAACGCGACTATGTCGATGTGTGGTCGACTTTGCGCTCGCACTTCGACCCGACCAAGCCGTAACGGCACCGTCAAGTAGGAGGGTGCTCTAGCGCGCGAGGGGTTAACAAAAAGCTCGCCCGACAAATCGGCCTCCTACCATAACGCCCCTGACAAGAAGGATTGAACAACGATGAAGCTCGCTACCCTCAACATCGGCCGCGACGGCGAACTGCTCGTGGTCTCGAAAGACCTGACCCGTGCCGTGCGCGCCACCGACATTGCCGCCACCCTGCAGCAAGCCATCGAGAACTGGGATTCCTTGGCGCCCAAGCTCGACGCGCGCTACGCCCAGCTCAATGAGGGCAAGGCCGAAGGTGCTTTCGATCTGGATCAGAGCGCCCTGCACTCGCCGTTGCCGCGCAGCTACCACTGGGCCGACGGCTCCGCCTACCTCAATCACGTCAAGCTGGTGCGCCAGGCGCGCAACGCCGAGATGCCGGACACTTTCTGGACCGACCCCTTGATGTACCAGGGCGGCGGCGATAGCTTCCTGGCGCCGACCGAAGACATCGAAGCCGTCAGTGAAGAGCACGGCATCGATTTCGAAGGCGAAATCGCCGTGATCACCGACGATGTGCCCATGAATGTCACCCCGGAACAGGCCGCCGGTCATATCAAGCTGATCATGCTGGTCAACGACGTCAGCTTGCGTGGCTTGATTCCGGGAGAACTCGCCAAAGGCTTTGGTTTCTTCCAGGCCAAACCGGCCTCGAGCTTCTCACCGATCTGCGTCACGCCAGACGAGCTCGGCGACGCCTGGCAGGAAGGCAAGGTGCACTTGCCGCTGACGGTGCATTTCAACGGCGAGAAATTCGGCGAGCCGCAAGCCGGTCCCGACATGATTTTCAGCTTTCCGCAGCTGGTCGCCCACGCTGCCAAGACGCGTTACCTGGGGGCCGGGGCCATCGTCGGCTCGGGCACCGTTTCCAACCCCGATCCGGACGGCGGCCCCGGAAAGCCAGTGGCTGACGGCGGCGTGGGTTACAGCTGCCTTGCGGAAATCCGCATGGTGGAAAAGATTCTCCACGATGAAGTCAAGACCTCCTTCATGCGCTTTGGTGACCGGGTGCGCATCGAGATGTTCGACGGCGATGGCAACAACATTTTCGGCACTATCGATCAGCGGGTCGTCGAGTACAAGCCCAAGGCCTGAGGAGTTCGCATGACGACGCTACACGGCTATTTTCGTTCGTCGGCCGCCTATCGGGTACGCATCGCGCTGAACCTGAAGGGCCTGGCGCATGAGCAGGCCCCGGTCAACCTGGTCAAGGGCGAGAACCGCGGTGATGCTTACCGCACGCTCAATCCCCAGGGGCTGGTGCCCGTGTTGGAGACCGAGGAAGGCGTGCCGCTCACCCAATCGCTGGCGATCTGCGAGTATCTCGAGGAGCGCTACCCCACCCCGGCCCTGCTTCCCGACAATCTCGAGGAGCGCGCCCGGGTGCGGGCACTGGCGCAGCTGGTCGCCTGTGAAATGCATCCGCTCAACAACCTGCGGGTGCTGAAGTACCTGGTGGGCGAGCTGGGCGTCAGTGAGCAGGACAAGCTGACGTGGTATCGCCACTGGGTCATCGAAGGCTTCGATGCCCTGGAGTCGATGCTCACACCGGCCGCCGGTACCGGCGACTTCTGCCACGGCGATACACCCACCCTGGCGGATCTTTGCCTGGTCCCCCAGGTGTTCAACGCCGAACGCTTTGAATGCGATCTGGCGGCCTATCCGACCATCCAGCGCATTACCGCCAACTGCCGCGCCCTGGAAGCATTTCGCCTGGCAGCGCCCGGCGAACAGCCTGACGCCAACTGAGCAGACGAATACCGACTGAACAGATGAGCGTTTTGCGGTTACAATAAGCAGGCTAATTAAGTGGGTGTGCTCCTTGGGGATCGCACCCACTTCTCGTTCCATTGCTTTCAAGGCAGCCCCGCCCACTCCTCGGCTGCCCAAGGAGATTCGGGTGCTGAAGCTGACGTCCCCCACCACCGTTGCGGTGCTCGCGGCCCTGACGGCGCTGGGCCCCTTGGCAACCGATATGTATCTGCCGGCCATGCCGGCCATGGCCGAAGCCTTGAATACCGGTCCCGACCAGGTGCAATTGACCCTCAGCCTTTACATGGCGGGTTTCGCCATGGCGCAGCTGCTCTGCGGGCCGCTTTCCGACCGGTTCGGCCGCAAGCCGATCATGGTCGGGGGGATTACACTCTTTTTGCTGGCCAGCCTGTTGTGTGCCTTTGCGCCCAGCATCGAGGTGTTGCTGATAGGGCGTTTTCTGCAAGCCTTCGGCGGCGCTGCCGGCCCGGTATTGGGGCGGGCGGCAGTACGTGATATTTACGGCCCCCTGGAAGCCGGGCGAATCCTTTCCTACATGGCCAGTGCCATGGCGTTGGCGCCGGCACTGGCCCCCTTGGTAGGCGCCGGGCTGCTGGTGTTCTTCGGCTGGGAGTCGGTGTTCGTGGTGCTGGCGCTGTATGCCGGCGTGATGTTGCTGATCCTCAGCCTGGCCCTGCCCGAGTCATTACCACTCGAGCATCGCCAGTCGATTCATCCGGGCGCCATCCTGAGCAATTTTCGCATGTTGCTTACCCAGCGCGCCTTCATCGGTTACACCTTGACCAATGCCGCCGCCTTTTCCGGGTTGTTCGCCTATCTTTCCGGTTCCTCGTTCGTGTTGATCGAGTTTCTGGGTGTCGCGCCCTTTCATTACGGGCTTTTCTTTATCCTGATCGTGGCCGGTTTTTTCACCGGGACCTTGCTCAGTGGCCGTTATAGTCACCGTCTGGGACGCGACCGTCTGATACAGCGGGGAACGCTGCTGTGCGCATTGGGGGGGGGCAGCATGGCGGCACTGGCCATCGCCGGGGTCTTTGCGCCCTGGGCGGTGGTCGGTCCCCATGTGATCTTCATGATAGGTGTGGGTATTCTCATGCCGCAGACCATGGCCGGTGCGCTTTCGCCCAACCCCCACTGTGCCGGGGCGGCGTCCTCGCTATTCGGCTTCTTGCAGATGAGCATCGCCGCCGTGGTCGGCGGCGTGGTCGGGCAATTGCATGACGGCACATCGCTCACCA
Source organism: Vreelandella rituensis (assembly GCF_003336665.1). Classification (GTDB taxonomy): domain Bacteria; phylum Pseudomonadota; class Gammaproteobacteria; order Pseudomonadales; family Halomonadaceae; genus Vreelandella; species Vreelandella rituensis. Next base: position 9,022 of record NZ_QPIJ01000042.1, read on the forward strand.
TGGCGCTGGCGATCGGTGCTTCCGGGCTGCTTGCGCTGGTGAGTTACCTGAGCCTGGTGCGTCACCACGCAGCACCGGCTCAGGCAGTCGACAGCAAACCGGAATCAGGCCACTGAGGCAATGGTCACCGGCTTGTCTTCGCGCAGCTCCTTGAGCAGCCGGGCCTGACGCTCGGCGGCTTTCTCGGCGGCCTGCTCACGTACCGGGCCGTAGCCACGCACCTCTTCCGGCAGTTTGGCCAGGGCCAATGCCGTGGCGTGGTTGCTGCCGTCCAGACGCACCAGCAATTCATCGACCAGCTGCTCGTAATCCGCCAGCAACTTGCGATCGAGCTTGCGGTCGGCACTGAAACGGAAGGGGTCGAGGGCGGTATTGCGCAAACCGCGCATCTTCGCCAGCACTCCCATCGCCTTCAGCACCCAAGGGCCGAAACGGCGTTTCACCGGGCGCCCCTGGGTATCCTTGCGCCCACCCAGAAGCGGCGGTGCCAGGTGGATGTTCAACCGATAATCACCGGCAAAGGTGGCCTTGACCTCGTCGAGGAAATCGCTCTGGGTGTACAGCCGCGCCACTTCGTACTCATCCTTGTAGGCCATCAAGCGGTAGAGCTGCTGAGCGACTGCCTCGCTCAACGCTTCGCCAGCGCCCAGGGGCGCCTCGGCCTCACGCACCTGGGTCATCCGCGCGGCGTAGCGCTCGGCCAGGGCACGGTTCTGGTAGCGCTCCAGGTAGCGGCCGTTACGCGCCACCACGTCGTCCAATGTGGCACCCGTGGGCAGCGGCACGGCATCCAGGCGCTGTTGGAGGTAGTTGGGTTCCACCGCCGCCAGACGTCCCCAGGCGAATGCCTGACGGTTCTTTTCCACCGCCACGCCGTTGAGTTCAAGGGCCCGCTGCAGCGCCGGTTCGGAAAGCGGCACCAGCCCTTGTTGCCAAGCGAAGCCCAGCATCATCATGTTGGAAAACACCGTATCCCCCAGCAGCTGTTCGGCGAGGCGATTGGCATCCAGGGTGGCGAAACGCGACTCACCCACGGCGTCACGTAGCAGTTGCAGGCGCTTGTCGGGCTGCATGTCGGCATCGCGGTACAGGACGTAATCCGCGGTGGCCAGCTCCGCCAGGTTGGCAACGATTCGGGTGGTCGGCTGCAGCACATTCAGCGCTTTCTGAGAACTTGCCACCACCATGTCGCAGGCGATCAGGGCGTCGGCCTGGCCGGTTTCGATACGCACCTGATTCAGCTCGCCCGGCAGTGGCGCCAGGCGAACGTAACTGAGTACTGCCCCGCCCTTCTGAGCGAAGCCCATGAAGTCGAGCACACTGGCGCCCTTGCCTTCCAGGTGCGCGGCCATGGTGATCAGCTGGCCTACCGTGACCACCCCGGTGCCGCCCACACCGCCTACCAGGAGGTCATAAGGCGCCTGGAGACTGGCAAGCGTCGGGGTCGGCAAGCGTGAAATGCGTTCCCAGAAGGCGTTATCTGCCGTCACGCCCTGACCTTTGCGCAGCTCGCCGCCTTCGACGGTGACAAAACTGGGACAAAAACCACTCACGCAGGACATGTCCTTGTTGCAGGAGGATTGATCGATCTTGCGCTTGCGACCCAGTTCGGTCTCACGCGGCACCACCGACAGGCAGTTGGACTGTACCGAGCAGTCGCCGCAACCCTCGCAGACGTGGTGGTTGATGAACACCCGGCGTGCCGGGTCTTCCAGCAAACCGCGCTTGCGACGCCGACGTTTTTCCGCCGCGCAGGCCTGGTCATAGATCAGCACGGTGCAGCCCGGGATCTCGCGCAACTCACGCTGCAAGGTATCCATCTCCTCGCGCCCGTGAAAGGTCACGCCCTTGGGAAATTCCTTTTCATGACCGCGGTATTTCTCCGGTTCGTCACTCACCACCATCACCCGGCGCACGCCTTCGTCCAGCGATTGGCGGGCGATCATCGGCACGCTGATCTGGCCGTCCACCGGCTGGCCGCCGGTCATGGCCACGGCATCGTTGAACAGGATCTTGTAGGTGATATTGACGTTGGCGGCCACGGCCTGGCGCACCGCCATCGACCCCGAGTGAAACCAGGTGCCTTCGCCGAGGTTCTGGAAGATGTGGCCGTTGCCGGTAAAGCGGCTCTTGCCCACCCAATTGACGCCTTCACCGCCCATCTGGATCAGTGATTCGGTGCTGCGATCCATCCATGAGGCCATGAAATGGCAACCGATGCCCGCCAGGGCCTTGCTGCCTTCGGGCACCTTGGTCGAGCTGTTGTGCGGGCAACCTGAACAGAAATACGGCATGCGGCGTACGCCACCCAATTCCTTGACCCCGGCCTGGCAACGATCGATCGCCGCCAGGTTTTCGCTGAGATCAATCCCGAAAAAGCGCTCCAGACGCTCCGCCACGAAACCCGCCAAAAGACGCGGGCCAAGTTCGCCGACAAAGGGAATCAGCGGCTTGCCGGTTTCATCCTGCTTGCCGGTTACCAGTACTTCGCCGGGGTGATCGGGTTCCGACATGTACTCCTTCAGCTGGCTTTCGATGATCCCGCGCTTTTCTTCAATGACCAGCACCTCGCGCTTGCCATGGATGAACTCCAGGATGCCCCGCCGGTGCAGCGGCCAGACCATGCCGACCTTGTAGAGCTCGACCCCCAGTTCGCCCAGCTTGGCTTCATCCAGCCCCAGCAGGCGCAGCGCCTCGAGCAGATCCAAGTGCCCCTTGCCCGTGGTGACGAGCCCGAAGCTTGCATGCTCGTGGCGGAACAGCCGCTGATCGATGGGGTTGGCCGCAGCAAAGGCTTGCACGGCGGCCAGCTTGTGCTCAAGGCGGGTCTCGAGCTGAGGCCCCGGCAAGTCGGGCCAACGGTAGTGCAGCCCACCTTCGGGCATGATGAAATCGGGCATCACATAGTCGGGCAACGGCGGCACCTCGACCGAAGCACCGCTTTCCACGGTTTCGGAAACGGCCTTGAAGCCCACCCAGCAACCGGAGAACCGCGACAGGGCATACCCCCACAGGCCGAAGCTTTCGTATTCCGCCAATGACGCGGGGCTCACCACCGGCATGAACCAGGCCATGAAGGCCACATCCGACTGGTGCGGCATCGAGGACGACACGCAACCGTGGTCGTCACCGGCCACCACCAGCACACCGCCGGTGGGCGAGCTGCCGTAGGCGTTGCCATGCTTCAAGGCATCGCCCGCCCGGTCGACCCCCGGCCCCTTGCCGTACCACATGCCGAACACGCCTTCCACTTGCCGCTCGGGGTCGGTCTCGACCTGCTGGCAACCCAGCATCATGGTCGCGGCAAGGTCCTCGTTGATCGCGGGCACGAAGTCGATTTTATGCTCGTCCATGGCGGCCTTGGCCTGCCAGATCGCCTGATCGACCCCACCCAGGGGCGAACCACGGTAACCGCTGATCAGCCCCGCCGTCTGGCGGCCGTCACGGCGGTCAAGCTCGGCCTGGCGCAGGGCGATACGCACCAGTGCCTGGGTACCGGTCAGAAAAATACGCCCCTGGCCACGGCTATAGCGGTCAGCCAGCGCATAGTCATCGAGCGTGATATCGACACGAGGAGAGGTTGTCATGAGGTGTCACCAGTCAGGTCGGAAAATTATGGTTGTAATGACCTGAAGTCTAGCCAAGAGCGCGCTAAAGGTGCTTGCTAAAACACTCTTCAAAACCCTATGTTTCAACAATTCCTTTCATTTTTTTAACTTTAACGCAATTATATTCAGCAATTCACCAAAATATGAAATATGACCATGAAAGAGACCACCAAAGAAACCACCCTGGACGGGCATGACCGGCGCATTCTCACGCTACTTCAGCAGCAGGGGCGCATCACCAACAATGAACTCGCCGAACAGATCGGCCTTTCGCCCGCCGCCTGCTGGCGCCGGGTCAAGGCCTTGGAAGAGAGCGGCGTCATCCGCCGCTTCGCCGCACTGGTGGAACCCAGCCGGGTGGGACAGCCGTTATCGGCGTTGGTGATGGTGACGCTGGTTCGCCACCATATCGACAATACCGCCGAGTTCGAAAATCGTATCCTGCAGTACCCGGAAGTGCTGCAGTGCTACGCCACCACCGGCAACGCCGACTTCGTGCTGCGCGTGGTGATCGAGGACATGGCGGCCTATGACCGCTTTCTCAACGAGAAACTCTTCACCCTCAACGGTATTTCCCAGGTCAGTTCCAACTTCGTGCTGCGTAATATCAAGGAAGAAACCGCCATTCCGATTGCCAAGGGCTAGCCCTTTGATGACTACGTTTCCAGGCCGTCGCGCGCTTCCCGTATCGCCGCCATCACCTGCGCCACGTCGGGCACACGATGGGCCAGCGCCAGCGCCAGCTGGGCAAGAAACAACGTTTCCTGCGTCTCGGGTAACGCATCCAGCGTCACGGCCAGTTGCTCATAGACCTCTTCGAGGTCGGAAAACGGCAAGGTTGGCTGTGGCTGTGGCTGTGCTTGTGTCTGCATCGAAGTCGGCGTGGTCATCAGTGTTCTCCCAGAGCAGTCTTGAAGGCGGTGTTCAGGGTGGAAGCATCGAGTGTCTTCCAGCGGGCCGTGACATGGCGATCCGGGCGCACCAGATAAACACTGCCGGGTTCGGCGTCATAGCCATCGAAGCAAGCGCCCTGCCGATCGACCAGGGTGGTGCCCAAGGGTGCCGTTTTGGGATGACGCGCGATAACCAGCACATCCAGGCCGGTCTGACGTGCCTGCAGGTCGGTCAATGCCGCCTGCAATTCAGGCGTCACGCTGCCATCCTCGCTGAACACCAGCAGGTTGAATCCCACGCCCAGATGATCGAGCAGAAAATCGTCTTCGCCCAGGCGGCGGTTGATCAAGGGTGCCCCGGGCATCGGACCGGCGGTGAAACCGGCGTCACCGGCCGGGGTTACCGGGCTTTCGGCATAGGTGTAGGGAGTGACCTGACGCGGGTCGGCGAAGTTGCTGGCGTAGTCGTTACGCAGCGCCAGCGATAAAGCGGCATCGCGCATCAGGCGATAGCCACGGCTGGGCGGGGTCATGAAGCGGGTACTCTTGCCAGCGTTGGTGAAGACTTCCAGTGTGGCCCCACGCCGTTCCGGGCTATAGCTATCCAGCAGCTTCTCCGATGCCTCGCCCTTGAGCACCCAGGCCAGCTTCCAGGCGGCATTGACCGCATCCGCCAGGCCGTTATTGAGCCCGCGCACCCCGAAGATGGGCACCAGATGGGCACTGTCGCCAATGAACAGCACGCGCCCATGACGATAATCATCCAGCGCCAGGGTGTAGGCCTTGTAGAGACTCCACCACTCAAGTTCCCAATCGCTGTCTTCGCCAAGCATCTCGATAATCAAGCCCACGCGTTCGCGGATGGCCGCCTCGGTCACCGCCAAGTCGGGGTCCTCATTGGGCAGCAATTGATAGTCGATACGCCAGATATCGTCGGGCTGCTTGTGCACTAAAAGCGTGGACTCGGGCATCACGGAGGGGCTGAAAAAGGCCCGGCGTTCGGTGGGAAAGTCGGATGTCATGCGTACATCGGCAATCACATAACGGCCTTCGTAAGCCTCCCCGTGCAAGGGCAGATCAAATGCCTTGCGTACCACGCTACGCCCCCCGTCGGCCGCCAGCAGATAATCGGCCTCAAGCCGATAGTCGCCTTCGGGGGTGTTGACGCTCAAGGTCACGCCGTCGTCGCTCTGTGTCACGTCGGTGACCGTTTGCTGCCAGCGCATCTCGATCAAGCCGCTCTGCATGGCCGCGTCGACCAGAAACTGCTCGATGTACTGCTGTTGCAGGTTGTACATCGGCAGAAAACGCTCCTGGTCGGAGTGCGGCATCTCGAAGCGATAGACTTCATGGTCATGAAAATAGGTGCGCCCTCTCGTCCAGCCCAAGGCCTTTTCGATAAACGGCTTTTCGACACCCAGCTGCTGGAGGATTTCCAGGCTGTGGCGCGAAAGACAGATCGCCCTGGACCCGTCGTTGAGCGTGGTCTTGTCATCGAGCACCACCGACTCGATACCCTGGCGGGCCAACTCGAGTGCGGCCGCTACGCCGACCGGCCCCGCCCCCACGATGGCCACTCGATGGCGGGGTTGATCGCCGTTCAATTCAGCGGGACGCACGAAGGGAAAATGCGGATAATCGAAATACAGCGAGTCGAGCTCGCCCTTGCCGGCGGGTCGCATGGCGTCTCCTGTTACTGTTGTTTTAATTTTACGAATAGTAAGTACAAAACGGGTAAGTTCAGCTCAGGGATAGCCTATACCCAAGTCGCCCGGGGGGTTGTCCCGCAAAAGCAGGGACACTGCGATATGTTTAAACCGCATCACTACCAAGGCCTTCCATGAACGAACCTTTCGACACCCAGCTGACCGACTGGCCGAGCCTGTTGCCCGGCGTGGCCACTTGCATCGAGGCGATGGGAAGCGACGCCTTCGAAACCCAATTGCTCGCCTTGCTGCAACAGGCCGTGGGCATTGAGCAATGCATGATCTTTGCCTACGCCGGTAATGACGAAGTCGACTGCCTGTTGGCCGCCAATCAGAATAAACCGCGGGTGGCCGGGCGCCTGGCTCGGCTTTATGCCGGTGGATTGTTTCGCCAGGACCCCAATTACCTGCACCTGCGCCGGTTGGTCGACAGCCGGGGAAATCTTTCCAGCGAAGAATTGACCACCATGCAGGGCGAGGCCATGTCACCTTCGTATCGCAGTCATCTGTTCGCTTTTCCCGATCTTATCGACAAAGTCTCGCTCAACGTGGCGGCCAGTGACGGTGCCTATTATCTCAATCTCTATCGAGACACCCAGCGGGGCCCTTTCACTTCGACCGATCTGGCCTGCCTGAATGGCCTGGCGCCGCTGTTGGCCAGTTTGATTCGCCGCCATTACAGCAGCACCCGCGCCGGGCCCGAGCAACCTAGCGCCCATGAAGTCGCGGTATTGGCGCCGCTCTCCGAGCGTGAGCGTCAGCTGTGCCTGTATCTGTTACGTGGCCACACCCTCAAGAGCGCTGCCGCCGAGCTCCATATCGCGCTTTCCACCACCGAGACCTACCGCAAGCGCGCCTATGCCAAGCTCGGCGTTCCTTCCAAGGCGCGCCTGGTGGCGCTCTGTCGGCAAGAGTCCTGAACGACTAAACCCCGACAGAGCCGGGGTTTACGCGTGAAACGAAAGAGCCTCGAAAGGTTACTCTTTGACCTGAGCACCCATCCGATCGAACGACTCGGCGTTGGGGCAGAAGTCGCGGAAGGTCTCGACATCGGTGGTGTGGCGCAGCGACTTCCAGCAATGGCCAACCACAGGGCATGCATTGCAGGTGGTTTCGAGAGATGCTTGCTTCTCGCCGAGGTTTTCGAGCACCAGGCCGAAGCGCTGCACCATCACCGGCATCAATGATTGGGCGGGGCGAAACCCGACATAGGTACCCTGTGCCAGCTGTTTGGCCACTTCCTGCTCGAAGGTGGCATCCAGCGGCAGGGTGACATCGTTGACCAACTCATGAAAGGCACCCGGCGACTCGTTCTGCATACCTCGCGCCAGCGCGGGGGTGGAAGCCCGATAGCAACGCTCACTGACACGTTCCCACCAGGATGGACGGCTTTCAGGGGCTTGAGATTGGGGATGAGTCATGACGGTTCTCCCTTCTAATTCTAGTTTCATAGACTAACCGCAGTATCGTTGCGATAGTCAGTGCCTGCCTTGACCAGGATCAAATTTGTTTCATTTGAAACTATAAGCCTGCAGGGAACCGGCTGAATATTTTTGCCCACTTACTACCGGACGCCAGATCGTGACTCATTCGGATACTCCCCAACTGACATTGAAGCGTTTCTTCCCCTACCGCCTCGCCAATCTGCAGGCAGCCGTGAGTGCCGCTGTGGGGCGGTTGTATACTGGGCGTTTCAATCTGACGCATCAGGAATGGCGGGTGCTGGCGACCCTCAGCGAATATCCCGAGCTTTCCGCCAAGGATATCGCGATCCATACCAATCTTGAAAAAATGCAAGTGAGCCGGGCGATTTCCCGCATGACCGAGCACGGGCTTCTGTTCCAGCAACCGGCAGCGCATGACCGGCGCTACCTGCGCCTGCAACTGACGGAAAAAGGCCTGCAAACTTACCGGGATATCGTACCGTTGGTACTGGAAAGAGAGGCCTACCTGCTGGACGCGCTGAGCGCTGAGGAACGACAACTGCTCGATGGGTTGCTCGACAAGCTGCTGGAACGCACCCACCAGCTTGCCGAGCAGGACAGACTCAAGGAGTGAATTCTTCCTCGTGCAGCCAGGCGGCATGCTTGGGTGCTTTCTTGGTGACCGACCATTCTTCGATCATGGCGGGGGCGACTTCCTTGAGCTGCTTCATCTGCTCCGCCGTGCCTTTCACGTAGGTCAGCTCCAGTCGGTGGCCATTGGGGTCGAAGAAGTAGATCGAGCCGATGATGCCGTGCTCAGTCGGGCCAATCACGTCCACGCCCTTGGCCTCCAGTTCGGCCTTGGCTTCCAGCAGCGCCTTTTCATCCGCTACCTGAAAGGCAATGTGCTGCACCCATTCCGGGGTATTGGGGTCCCGGCCCATGGGAGGCGAATTGGGAATTTCGAAAAACGCCAGAATATTGCCTTGGCCCGCATCCAGAAACAGATGCATGTAAGGGTCCGGTTCCTTGGTGGAAGGTACCCGGTCTTCGGCAATCGCGACCAGAAAATCCATGTTGAGCTTGTCCTGATACCACTCGACGGTTTCCTTGGCATCGTTACAACGATAGGCCACATGGTGAATCTGCTGGATATTGATCATGTGCTGCTCCGGTTGCTTGTTGTTGGTTACCTGACGTGTTCTGGTGACCCCAAGAATATAGTAACAAACGTTACTACCTGCAAATACTTTCTTGCGTGGCCAGCATTTTCGAGAGGCCGAAGGCTCAACGCCAGGGGAATGAAAGGCTGGTTACTGGCGCCCTGTCCCAGATAACCGCTAAACTGCGCGGCCTCTTTTCCCCTCCAAGAAAGCGGGGGGAGCTACCCACCCCTTCGAGTTACAAGAGTCTTATGAATGCCATTGTTCTTGCCATCCTGGTCATGGTTGGCCTAAGTCTTGCCCGGGTTTCCGTGGTGTTTGCGCTGATTATCGCAGCCTTGGTAGGCGGCCTGTATGCCGGCATGCCTCTGGACGAGATTCTCGATTCCTTCAACGACGGCCTGGGTAACGGCGCGACCATTGCGCTGTCTTACGCGGTGCTCGGTGCTTTCGCCGTGGCGCTGTCGCGTTCGGGCGTCACCGAGCTACTCGCCAGCCGTGCCATCCACCGCCTTAATCTCAACGATTCCAAAAGCGCTACCGGCGATAACCACCGTTTGATCATTTACACCCTGCTGGCAGCACTATTGGCGGCATCGGTCAGTTCACAGAATTTGATCCCGGTGCATATCGCCTTCATTCCGGTGCTGGTGCCGCCCCTGCTCAAGCTCATGAATCACCTCAGGCTCGACCGGCGGGTGGTTGCCTGTGTGATCACCTTCGGTATCACCGCGCCTTACATGTTGCTGCCGGTGGGTTTCGGCTCGATCTTTCTGAATGACATTTTGCTGGCCAATCTCAACGAAAGCGGTGCCGAGCTAGGCCTGGAAGTAACCCGGCAGATGGTGCCCATGGCGATGGTGATTCCCATCGGTGGAATGGCATTGGGGCTGGCTGTCGCGGTGTTATTCAGTTATCGCAAGAAGCGCGATTATGAAGACCGGGACCTGGCCCATGGCGATGAGACGCCCGCCGAGGCGGCACGCCATCTCGCCACCTGGCAAAAGGTTGTGCTGCTGGCCGCGCTGATCGGGACCGTCACCGTTCAGCTACTCAGCGGTTCCATGGTGCTCGGTGGCATCTTCGGCTTCGCGCTGCTCTCGGTAAGCGGCGTGTTCCGCTGGCATGAGCAGGACGGTATTTTCACCGAAGGCATGCGCATGATGGCCCTGGTCGGCTTCATCATGATTTCGGCGGCGGGCTTTGCCAGCGTGATGCAGGCCAGCGGCGAAGTGGAAGGCCTGGTCGCAAGCTCCGCCGACTTGATCGGGGACAACAAGGGGCTTGCCGCCTTGGTGATGCTGCTGGTGGGCTTGTTCATCACCATGGGCATCGGCTCCTCTTTCTCGACGATTCCGATCATCGCCTCTCTCTATGTGCCGTTGGCACTGAGTTTCGGCTTCTCACCGATGGCGACCATTGCACTGGTGGGTACCGCTGCGGCCCTGGGGGATGCCGGTTCTCCGGCCTCGGACTCAACGCTCGGCCCCACCGCCGGCCTGAATGCCGACGGCCAGCATGACCATATCTGGGACAGCGTGGTGCCCACCTTCCTGCACTATAATATCCCGCTGCTCGCCTTCGGCTGGGTGGCCGCGATGACCCTGTAACTCTGCCGCACCTTGCACCAAGCAGCGCTCGCCGTTGACATTCGGCGGGCGAGAGCCCCAGGGAAAGCAGGCGTTTCTCATGCCGCCCTCTGGCACACCCTGGCAGCATGCTAAGATAGCCATACCAGCGCCCCAGCAAGCAACAGGAGCGACATAAAATGAGCGCGAAACGCAAGCTACCCATCGGGGTGCAGACCTTCGCCGACATGGTCAACGGTGAGTACTACTACGTCGACAAGACGCCGCAGATTCGCCGACTGATCGATCAGGGTAAATACTATTTCTTGTCGCGCCCTCGTCGTTTTGGAAAGAGCCTGCTGGTGGACACGCTGAAGGAACTGTTCGAGGCTAACGAGCCGTTATTTCGGGGGCTGTATATTCACGACAAATGGGATTGGCAAGTCCGTCATCCAGTGATTCGGCTGAGTTTTGCCGATGGCGTATTGCAAAGTCGTGACGCCCTGGATGAACGTATCCGCGACCAGCTGTTCGTCAATCGACAACGACTCGGAATTTCACTTACCCGCGATACTGATATTCCCGGGGAGTTCTCAGCCCTCATTCGTCAGACACATCAGCAATATGGCCAACGCGTAGTAGTGTTGATTGACGAGTACGACACACCCATCCTGGATAACATCACCGAGCCCGATGTGGCGCGGGAGTTACGCGAAGGGTTGAAGAATCTTTACTCCGTGCTCAAGGATGCCGATCCCCATCTGCAGTTCTGTTTGCTCACTGGTGTCTCCAAATTCAGCAAGGTCAGTCTATTCTCGGGCCTGAACAACCTGCGTGACATTACCCTCTCTCAGGACTACACCACTATCTGCGGCTATACCGACGTGGATCTCGATAGCGTGTTTGCCCCCGAGCTTACCGGACTGGATCGCGCTGAGATCAAGCGCTGGTATAACGGCTATCGATGGGGCGATAGCAGCACCACCTCGGTCTACAATCCCTTCGATGTGTTGCTGTTGTTCCAGGAGCGCAAATTCGCTCCTTACTGGTTCGAAACCGCTACCCCCGCTTTTCTGGTCAAGTTGCTCGCCGAACGAGGCCTCTACACGCCGCAGTTCGAGAAGCTTCAAACCGAGGCGGAATTACTCGGCCGCTTCGATGTGGATGAGATTACCACCGAAGCTCTACTGTTCCAGACGGGTTACCTGACGGCACATCAGGTCGAGGAACCCATGACCGGCTATTGGCTCTATACGCTGGGCTATCCCAACCGCGAAGTGGAGTCCAGCCTTAACCAGGCGCTGCTCCCTGCACTGGGCGTTCGGGAAAGTCCACGTCAACGTCTATCGCTTTTCCGGTTACTGCAGGCTAATGACATGGCCGGCCTGGAAAAACACTTCAAGGCGCTCTATGCCAGCCTCCCCCATGACTGGTATCGCAACAACCCTATCGCTCAATATGAAGGCCACTACGCCAGTGTCTTCTATAGTCACTTCGCGGCGCTGGGCCTGGATATCGTGGTGGAAGACGCAAGCAATGTCGGCAAAATAGACATGAGCGTCGATTTCAACGGCCATCTATATTTATTTGAATTCAAGGTGGTGGAGCAAGTGCCGGAAGGCAAAGCGCTGCAGCAAATCAAAGACAAGGGCTACGCTGAGAAGTACCAGGCCCAGGGTAAACCCATTCATTTGATTGGGGTGGAATTCTCACGCGAGCAGCGCCAAGTGGTCGCCTTTGCGCATGAAATGGGTTGAAGCGGATCAACTTTTACCAAGTCCACTGGCAAGTGAATGATCAGCGCGTTGACATCCTCCTCCCTCAACGTCTTAGGACGTTGACACTGGTCTAAGGCGCCTTGCCCTTTGAACGCTCCACCCAGGAGATAACCATGACCCAGCCGACGACGCTTTACGTTTATTACGACGCCAAATGCCCCGGTTGCCGCCGGGACAGGCAGCGCTACGAACGGCTTGCCGGCAGCCAGGCGAAGGGTATCGAATGGGTGGATGTAACCGACAATGCAACGCTGCTGCGCGAGCGAGGAGTGGACCCGCAAGAGGCCCTTTTATCGCTGCATGTCGAAGATGAGCAGGGACGGATCTACAACGGCCTCGATACGTATATCTTGCTGATGAACCGCGCGCCCAGGCTCAAGCCATTGGCCTGGCTGATCGGGCTTCCCGGCATCAAGCCAATGTTGAGCGGGTTCTATCAGCGCTGGGTAAAGCGTCGCCTAGCCCGCCAAGGGCGCCTGCCCGAGTGAGTGAGTGAGTGAGCTTATTTTTCTGAATTCATTGATAACCAACCAAGCATCGAGAGCAGCGTATGTCCCAATCATGGCAGAGTTATCGGAGCGCCCCTTCCCCGGGCACACGCCTCGTAAAGGAGGAGGAGTTGCTGCCCAACAGCACGCTTAGCCTCACGCTGGAAAATGAAAAGGGACGTTTTCCACTTCTACTGATCAAGCTGGAATCCACGCTTGTCGCCTATGTCAACGCCTGTCCCCACCAGTACTTGCCGTTGGACCAGCGCGGCAAACGTATTCTGAGCCAAGACGGCGAGATTTTGCGCTGCACCAACCATGAGGCGAGTTTTTCAACACGGACCGGCGAAGGCGTCGGTGGCCATGGACTGGGGTGTGCCCTGGATGCTGTGCCAGTCAGCGTCGAAGAAGATGGCTGGGTAGTGATCGCTAATCCTGCGTAAATCACGCTAATCTTCTTCCAACCTGAACGGTAACGCCTCGAACAGCGTGGCCAGTTCGTTGCACACGAATCGCGGCTCGATCCACTCTTCCAGATGATCCCGGGTGTACTGCAGGAAACGCTGGGCCGGCTGCGGCAGGCGGCGATCACTGCGTATTATCAGCTGCCAATGGCTTTCGATCGGCAGGCCCTCTACCCGCAGTACCGCAAGCTCGGGATGCTCCTTGGGCAACACATGCTCAGAGAGCACCGCCACGCCCATCTGGGCTCCTACCGACACCCGAATCGCCTCGTTACTGGCCATTTGCAGGGTCGAACGCATCACCAAACCGTGCTCCTGCAGCCAGCTTTCCAGCAGCATCCGCGTGGCCGAACCCGGCTCGCGCAGCAACAAGCGTTCGTTGAGCAGCTGTTCCATCGAGAGCACCCCTGGCGCTTGAGCCAACGGATGCGCGGTAGAGGCAATCGCCACCAGCGGGTTACGCATGAAGCGGGCGGCCACCGCATGGTCCAATGCAGGCGGGTGGCTGAACACATAGATATCGTCTTCCTGGCGCTCGAAGCGGGTCAGCATCTGGCGGCGGTTGCCGATATGCACCGTCACATCGACGTCTGGGAAGGCATGACTGAAAGGCCCCAACAGGCGTGGGAGCACGTACTGGGCGGTATTCACCAGCGCAATGCTGAAGCGTCCCTTGCTGCCTTGCTGCAGCGCCCCCAGCTGATCGGCGAAATCCTCGAAACGGCCGAGTACGTCGCGGCTCGCCTGGTAGAGCGCTTGGCCGGTGTCGGTCGTCCTGAGTCCCTGGGCATGATGCTCCAGCAAGGGGCCGCCCACCGCTTCGCTCAGCCGCTTTAGCTGTTGAGAGACCGTGGGCTGGGTGAGGTGGAGTTGCCGCGCCGCTTCGCTGATGGAGCCGCAGCGCACCACGCTGACATAGACCTGCAACAGTCGAAAGGTGAGATGGCGGATATTCATCGTAATAAACTCATATAGAACATCATCTATGCTAAAAACCCGATTTATTATTAGTCGACTAAGCCCACCATGGGCAAACTCCTGCACCAAATCAACTCGCGGAGCGATGTACCCATGCCTGATATCGTGGTGATGTTTTTTCTGCTGGGCTTGGTGGCCGGCGCAGTGAAGTCCGACCTGCAAGTCCCTAAGGCCACCTACGACACTCTCAGCCTGTTGCTGATGCTGACCATCGGCTTGAAAGGCGGCATGGCGCTACACGGCAACCTGCACTGGGGGCTGGTGCCGGAGCTTGCCGGCGTTGCGCTCCTTTCGGCGCTGATTCCGCTGATGCTGATGCCGGTGCTGCGCCGCCTGGTGCAGCTTTCGGCGGCCGACAGCGCCAGTATCGGGGCGCACTACGGCTCGGTGAGCGCGGGTACCTTTGCCGTTGCGCTGGCTTACGTCGAAGCGCGCGACCTCCTGGTAGGCAGCGAGGTCACCCTGTATCTGGTGGCGATGGAGCTGCCCGCGATCATGATCGCCATTGCACTGTTTCGCCGCCATCAAGGGGCCGAAGTCAACGAGAGCGTCAGCAAGCTATGGCACGAAACCCTGACCAACCGCGGCGTGATACTGCTGGGCGGCGGCGTGCTGATCGGTGCGCTCTATGGACCTGTCCAGGGAGGCGAGGTAACCGCACTGTTCACCAATGCCTTCAAGGGCGTGCTGGCGCTGTTTTTGCTGGAAATGGGGCTGACCGCCGCCCAGACGCTGCGCCCGTTGCCTTGGCACCACTGGCGCCTGCTGACGTTTGCCATCGTCACACCCCCACTATTGGCGATGCTGGGTATCGCCATGGGCGTGGCCTTGGGTCTGCCGATCGGCTCCGTGGTGATACTCGCGGCCCTGACCGCCAGCGCCTCTTATATTGCCGCGCCGGCGGCGATGCGCGCGAGCATTCCCCAAGCCAATATCGGCCTTGCGATGCTGGCATCGCTGGGCGTGACCTTCCCGCTCAACGTCATGATAGGCATACCTTTTTATCACGTCCTGATTGAGAAAATGATGGGTTGAGGCCACGTCTCAGAAGCCAAGCGCCAGCCCAGCGTAGAAGGTGCGGCCGGCGGCGGGTTCGTAGAAGCGCCCGCCGAAAGCGTTGATCCGCACGTTCTCGAAGTAGGCCTCCTCCAGGAGATTTCGGATACCCAAGTTGAGGGCGAGGCGCGTATCGCCGCCACCCAGCCGCCAAGCGTCGCCGCCGCGCAGGTTGACCACCCAATGGTCGTCCACCGCCACCTCGTTAGCGTTCTCGGCGTAGTAGTCGCCGGTGTACTGGGTCTCCAAGGTAGCAAAGCGCTCGCCGTCGCCGTACCAGGTCAGGCTGTTGTGCCAGACTTGCCGGGGTTGCCCTGGCAAGCGGTTGCCGGCGACATCCCGGTCGCCGTCAGTAAAGCGGTCGAAGCGGTAATCGGCGAGGGTTAGGGCGCTGGTGAGTCGCCAGGCCAGCGAGGGGCTCCAGTCCAGGCTCAGCTCGATGCCATCCCGCGAGGTCTTGCCGGCATTCTCGTAGTAGGTGCGCCCATCATCGGCCTCGAAGCCAATCAGCTCGTCGTCGACGTCTACCGAGAAGGTGACAAGCTCGTAGTAGATCCCGTTGCTGAAGTTGCCGCGCAGCCCGGCCTCACGATTCAAAGCGCTCTGAGGCTCGACCTGCGGGTTGAAGCCGCCGCCGCCATCCGGGCGGGCGAACTCGGTGAAGGTCGGCGTCTCGAAGGCGTTTCCGATGGTAGCGTAGGCCTGGTGGTTGAGGTGGTAGCGATAGCTCAGTCCCAGGCTTCCGGTCCACTCGCGGAAGGTCCGTTCTCCGCTGTCATCACGCCCGTCCTCCAGGAACCGGTCGTCGATGTTCATGCGTACTTGGTCATGGCGAAGCCCGGCGCTGAGTTCCAGGGCCTCGGTAAGGCCCAGTTCGCTTTGCAGGAAGACCCCCGCCGCGGTGGCTTTTTGCTGCTCGTCAGCGGTTCTTGCGATCACCCTGCCCCGCCCATCCACGGCATGACGACCGCGGTCATCCTCCTGGCGCGCCAGATCGATACCAGTGATGTAGCGCAGCGGCCGGTCGCCTAGGGTGGTGGCCCCGGTGTAGTTGGCACCGCCACCGTAGTAGAGGCGCTCATAGTCGATCAGGCTGCTGCCGGGGAAGGGTAGCTGCTGTTCGAAGTCTCGGCGGCTGAGAAAACCCTGCAGCTCGAGTTCGCCGCCGATGAAGCCGCGGTCCGCGTAGCGCAGGCCGATTAGCTGCTGGGCTACCTCCTGACCGGCATCCAGCGCGACGGCCACGTCGCGGGCTTGACGCGGATTCTCGGCGGCCTCCTCCAGGGTGAGGGCACTAGGGTCTTCGGCGGTCGGCATGTCGAGAAGGTTGACCAGCGCGGTGAGGGTACGGTCGTCGCCCAGACGATAGCCAACCTGGGCATTGAGCAGGCGCTTATCCACCGCGCTCTGCTGTCGATAGCCGTCGTAGTCTAGCGCCGAGACACTGATACTGTGCACCCAGTTGCCGCTCTCGCCGCCCTGGCGAAGGGAAAGCTTCTTGAAGTCGTCGCTGCCACTCTGAAGCTTGACTAGCGGCGAGTAGCGCATCTTGCGGCCATCGCCGGTGGTAATGTCGAGCACGCCGCCGGCGGCGTTGCCGTAAAGTACCGAAGAAGGACCCCGGATCACCTCGATGCGCTCGACGCTGTCCAGGTCCACAGCATCGATCTGGGCCTGACCGTCGGGCAGGGTGTAGGGAATGCCGTCGACACGGATATGCAGCCCGCGGATGCCGAACGTACCCCGCGCGCCGAAACCCCGGCTCGAGATACGCTGCCCTTGGGCGAAGTTATCGCGGTTTTGCAGGAACATTCCCGGAACCCTCACCAGCGCCTCGTCCAGACGAACGCCCTGCCGTCCCCGCTGAATTTCCTCGCGAGTCAGTACCGATACCGCCGCGGGGGTGTCATAAAGGCTACGCTCCAGGCGCGGCGCGCTGATGGTGATAGTCGGCGGCTCCATGACATCATCATTTTCGATGGATTCCTGCTGGGCCATGGAGGTGACACTTCCTGCCAGCATGACGCCGGCTGCCAGGCCTATGCAGATGCACTTCTTGTCAGGCATGTTGTTCTTTCCTCCCTGGAGCAGTGGGCATTGCGAGTACTGTGTCTAACTGTTGCTTATCGTCCCGGCTTGGTTGCTCTACACTCAGGGTTTGCGTTCTATGGACAAAGGATAGTCGTATCAATGTTGGGATTCCTGCAGGGATTTTCCTATGGCCTCTTCATGACCTGCCTGCCCTGGCTACTGGTTGGCCTCTTCAATCCCGCCCTGGCCCTTCCGATGTCGGCCCCCGGGCGGTTGCAGGTGATCCTGCGCTATTGCCTGGTGGTTCCCTTCATCAGCATGCTGCTGTGGCTGACCTCCCTGTGGGGCGGTTTCAGCCCCAGCCTGCTTGGCTGGCTGGCCGGCATCGTCGCCATTCCCGTGGCGCTGCCTGTCGAGCGAACGCTGCGCGGCTGGCTGGCCCGCCGCCGCGAGCGTCGCCGGGAGGCCCAAAGCGTGGCCGAGGCACGCAAGCGCCGTGAGCAGGAGGAGCGTAAGGCCTATGAGGCCGGGGTAACCGTGCTCGATCCGGCAAGGCCGCCCGAGGGAGCTGATGACCTGGTGCTGGCCATGTGCCGGGCCAAGCAAAGCTTGCTGGTGGTTAACCGCCCTGACCTGGCGATCCAGGCGGACCGCCTCTACAGCCGCTACCGTCATGTACTGGACGTGCTGAGTGGCCGATTCCACAGTGGCGAACTGACCTTCGAGCGTTCGCGCGGCCTGGTGACCCAGGTCTGTCTCGGTGCGGTGGATACCCTGACCACCATGGCGTCTCAGGCGCGCGGGGTGGTCAGCGTGGACGGTGACTACGTGCGGCGTCGCCTGACCCGGGAGGGCAAGCGGTTGAGCGAGGAGGAACGTACCGCCCTGGTACGGCGCCTGGATTTGCTGGTGGAGACCGAACACCGGCTGAGTGAGCTCTCCGCCCGCATCGAATCGGCCTTGACCGTGCTCGACGATACCGCTGTTTCCATGGCGCGCATCGAGACGGCTCGCCCCCAGGCATCGGTCACCACCGAGAAGGCACTGGAGGACCTGCGCCGCTTCGTCGAGGGCGCCGATCGTTACACGCGCAAGGATTGAACAGCCGTCCGATGGTACTGTGCAGATAGTTACGGTGCAGATAGCACTTTGTAGATAGCACTTTGTAGATAGCACTTTGTAGATAGTGACTGTGTAGATAGTGACTGTGTAGATAGTACCGTGACGGCCTTCACAACGGTCTTTTTAATCGCTCACTTTTAATCGCTCAGGAGGTGCCCCATGGCCCAGCAATCCGATGGTGACCGTCGCCTCTCCCTGCCACCGGTGGACGAGATCGCCGGCCAGTTGGGGGCGAGCCAGGCCGACTCGGTCGAGCCCGATGACCATGACATCGAACGTGACATCGACCCCGAACTCGAGGCGATGGCCGAGCGCTTCGTCGAGGAAGTGCTCACCGAGGGTAACGAGGAATCAATAGTTCGCCAGCGGCGTGCCGTGGACGAGATGGGTCTGGAGTTGCAACAGCAGGCCGCGCATCGTAGCGCCATGCTGCAGACGCCGTTGCGCAAGCTGGCTCACCAGGGCGACGAGGGTGGGCCGGTGGCCAAGGCGCTGGTCGATCTTCGCGGGCGTATGGAAGGGCTCGATCCCGCTCGCCATCGCCTGGCACCGAGTGCCCTGGACCGCGTCCTGGCGATCATTCCCGGCATCGACAGCCGCCTGCAGCGCTATTTCCAGAAGTTCGAGAATGCCCAGCAGGCGCTGGACGCGATCATCGAGGACCTGAAAGGCGGTCGCGACATGCTGCATCGTGACAACCTCACCCTGAGCGATGACCAGCAGGCCCTGCGCGATATCCTGCGCGAGCTGAACCGCCAGATCGCCCTGGGCCGCTTGATCGATCGCCGCCTGCAGGACGCTATCGCCGCTCGCGATGCCGATGATCCGCGGCGTCGCTTCCTAGAGGAAGAACTGCTCTTTCCCCTGCGTCAACGGATCGTCGATCTGCAGCAGCAACTGGCGGTGAGCCAGCAGGGCGTGCTGGCGCTGGAGGTCATCATCCGCAACAACCGGGAACTGATGCGCGGCGTGGACAGGGCCATCAACGTGACCGTCTCGGCCCTCACCGTGGCGGTGACCGTGGCCATGGCCATGGCCAATCAGCGCCTGGTGCTGGATCGCGTCGAAGCCCTCAACACCACCACGTCGCAGATGATCCGCGGGACCGCCAAGGCCCTGCGCCAGCAAGGCGTGGACATCCAGAAGCGGGCATCCGGCGCGATGCTCGACATGCAAGCGCTCGAGGAGGCCTTCGGTGAGGTGATGGGCGCAATCGATGATCTCTCGACCTATCGCCAGGAGGCCCTGCCCCGGCTGGATGAGCAGATCGACCGCCTGGCGACCTTGTCTAGGCAGGGAAATGCGTCCATCGAGCGACTCCGAGAGGGTAGCGAGGCGCAACCACTGGATGGTCGCGACTTCTAGCTGATCATCAACAATGGCAAGGCAGCACGGTGAGCCTTACCTCAGCGGCTGAAGGTCGAAAATATCACCCCAATTCACTGGAGATGCCCCATGATCATCATCAAAGGACTTGTGTTTCTGCTCCTTCTGTCCGGTCACGCCGCACTGGCCAACGCCGATTACGCCGACGGGATGCGCTACTACGAGCGGCAGGAGTATCGCCAGGCGCTGCAGGAATTCGGCAAAGTGGCCCGTAGCGGCGATGCCGATGCTCAGTACATGCTGGGTCGCCTGCACGAGGCCGGCAGCGGGACACCCCAGGACTTCGTGCAGGCTCACCAGTGGTACAACCTGGCGGCGGCCCGCGGCCACCGCCATGCCGCCGAGGCGCGCGATTCTCTGTCCGAACGCATGACCTCCGGACAGATTGCCGAGGCCCAGCGGGCGGCACGTGCCTGGCAGCCGGAAGAGGAGCCTTCTTCACAGGCGACACCGCGATCGCGTCCCGATATCGAGACCCTGTCGGATCGGCAGGGTGTGGCTGAGATACAGCGCGAACTCAACCGCATCGGCTATGATGCCGGCCCGGCGGATGGTCTCATGGGAAGCCGCACCCGCAACGCGATACGCGAATACCAGGCCGACATCGACATGGCCCGGGACGGCAATGCAACGGCGGAGCTGCTGAAACGCCTGCGCCAGACGGAACGAGAAGAGATGACGGCAGCCTCCGAGCCGCCGCCCACCGCCTCACCCCGGGTAGCCCTGCAGGACGACTTCAGCGACGGCGATTACCGTCGTAATCCATCCTGGACGGTAATCAGTGGCGACTTCGAGGTCGATCAAAATGGATTGCGCAGCATCGTGGAGACGCAGCGGACGACCGGTCGCGAATCACGCAAACTCAGCGCTGAACGGCCGGAGGAGATCGGCCTGGCAATGCTAGAGTTGATCCTCGATCAGACGGGTAGCGCCAGACGGAACGGGGCTCCCACCCCCGCAGAGCCGGCACGCATCTTCGTCAATGCACCGGTCGACAATGCCTTCAGGATCGAGCTCGAGCTCGCTTCCCGCGAGCGGCCGGGCAGTCTGGAACTGGGGCTCTTCCAAGGCAACCGGCCCAATGGCACTGGCTATCGACTGGTCTACTCTCCCGGCTCGCGCCCGGGGCTCAGTCTGGTCAGGCTGACGTCTGGAAGCGTCGAGGTGGTTGCCCGTCACGAAGGCAGGCTCGACCTCGAGGACGGTGGGTTCCACACCATCACCTGGACCCGTGACGAGAACGGAACGATGCAGGTTCATTTGGATGACCAGCGTCTGCTGCGGATTCAGGACACGGGACTGCGCGATCGCTTCCAGGGCTTCGTGCTGGCCAATCAGGGGGGCGACTACACCCTGGGCCGGGTGCAGCTCGAGGATTACTGAGCCGAGCAGCCGCATTTTTTCCTAACCCAACTGCAGGATGGGAGGCCGCTTCAGCGGGCGAGGGGTTTCAGGCTCAGCCACCCAAAACATCGTGCGATAAATCGCCCTCCCACCCTATATAAGCCTTGGAAGCGAAGCCGACGCGGCAATTCCAAGCCTGACAGACCGCTCGCCATGTTGACAAAAAGGAAACTGATGAACTAATCTGCTGTCACTGTTCAGGAGGGGCGATGCGAATAGTCACAAAAAAAGTCTTCGACGAGGCAACCAAGAAATACCCGAACGATGCACCCTCGATACAACGAACATACAAGTTACTGAGATCCGAAAGCTTCCAGTCACCAGATGACCTCAAGAAGGCACTCCCGAGTCTGGATAACTTCCGCTACAAGGACCGTTGGTGGATCATCGACATTGCTGCTGGAAACAGCCTGAGACTGATCGCCTTTATCTCATTCGAGCAACAGATTCTATACGTGAAGCACATCACAACACATGCCGAATACGACAAACTTTGCCGTCGGTATGCCAAGGAGGCCGATAAATGAACGCCATCGCCTACCTCGAAGAAGCCAAGGCTGTTTTCCGAGCCGTTCCGTTTCTGTCACGCATCCACTCCGAAGAAGAGTATCAGGCGGCGCTGACCATCGTTGAGGACTTGATTGACGACTTTGACAACAACACTGCCCTTATCGAGCGCCTGACCGATGCCATTGAGGAGTGGGAGAACACCTCAGAGACATTCGCCGAGTTCAACGCCGGCGTTCAGTCCCAAGACGCCGTGGATATGCTCAGGTTCCTGATGGATCAGCACGGGCTTGGTGTTGCGGACCTGCCCGAAATCGGCAGCAAGTCGCTGGTCTCCAAGATCCTCAACCGCAGGGGACGAGACCTTACCCGTCGCCATATCGAAGCTCTCTCCAAGCGCTTCGGCGTCAGCCCCGCCCTGTTTTTCACGAGGTAAGCACGGCCTGCCCCATTCTTCAGCATGCTAGACTCCTCGCCAACGTAACATGAACGGTTTCGCCTTTGGAGGGCCTGCATGTCATCCACCCATCGCCGCAAGCTCCCCGTTGGAATTCAGACTTTTTCGGATATCCGCGAAGGCGATTACTATTACGTGGATAAAACGCCGTTCATTGAGCGCTTGGCCAACCAGAACAAGTACTACTTCCTCTCCCGCCCCCGGCGGTTCGGCAAGAGCCTGCTGCTGGATACGTTGCGCTGCCTGTTTGAAGGCCGTAAATCTTTATTTGAAGGCTTGTACATTCACGATAAATGGAACTGGCAAACCCAGTACCCTGTCGTGCGCTTAAGCTTTGGTAGCGGTGTTGTGAACAGCCGCCAGGACCTGGATGCAAACATTCGCTATCAGCTGCAACAGCAGCGAGCGAGCCTGAATATTGAGACACCGCTTCCCGAGCGAATTGCCGACGACTTTGCCAACCTCGTAGAGCATGCTCACCGTGGCCATGGTCAGCGGGTCGTGGTGCTGATCGACGAGTACGACAAGCCGATTCTGGATAACCTGCTCAATCCCGAGCTTGCTCGCGAGCTGCGTGAAGGGCTGAAGAATCTTTATAGCGTGCTCAAGGACGCCGACCCGCACCTGCATTTTGTGCTGCTCACCGGCGTCTCCAAGTTCAGCAAGGTCAGCCTGTTTTCGGGGCTGAACAACCTGAATGATATTACGCTGGATGCACCTTTTGCGGCCATTTGCGGCTACACCGACCATGATATTGACACCGTGTTTGCGCCGGAGCTGCCTGGTCTTGACCGCGAGGACATTCGCCGCTGGTACAACGGCTACCGCTGGGGCGGGCAGGACGTTGAGGCGGTCTACAACCCCTTCGATGTGCTGTTGCTGTTACAAAAGCGCAAATTCAGCCCTTACTGGTTCGAGTCCGCCACGCCGACATTTCTGGTGGATCTACTTAAGCAGCGTGGCGTATTTACGCCGGCGTTGAGTCAACTGCAGACGGAAGCCGAGTTACTGGGGCGCTTTGACGTCGACCATATCGCCACCGAAGCGCTACTGTTCCAAACCGGCTACCTGACGGTACATGCAGTAGAAGAACCCATGACCGGCTACTGGCTCTATACGCTCGGCTACCCCAATCACGAAGTGGAAACCAGCCTCAACCAGGCACTTTTACCGGCACTGGGCGTACACGAGCCACCCAAGGAACGATTGACGCTGTTTCGTACCCTGCAACGCCATGACCTCGGCGCCCTGGAAACCCACCTAAAGGCCCTCTACGCGGGGCTACCCCACGACTGGTACCGCAATAACCCCATTGCCCGTTATGAAGGCCACTATGCCAGCGTGTTCTACAGCCATTTCGCCGCGCTGGGCGTCAACGTGACGGTGGAAGATGCCAGCCACCACGGCAAGGTGGACATGAGCGTCGACTTTGGTGGTCATATCTACCTGTTTGAATTTAAGGTCGTTGAGCAGTTGCCGGAAGGTAAGGCATTGGCGCAAATCAAGGCCAAAGGCTACGCCGACAAACACCGTGCTTCCGGCAAGCCGATTCACCTGATTGGGGTGGAGTTTTCCAGCGTTGAACGGCAGATCGTCGCGTTTGAGGTGGAAACGCTTGGCCCTGACGCAGGCTAAGCTCGGCATCAACACACCTCGCAAACCCTACGCCTTCACGCTGGGAGGGCAGCTACGCCACCGGTGCGAACAGCAGCGCCAGGTCTTCCTCGTCGAACAGCGGGCCGTCATTCTGGCGTTCGGCACCGCCTTCCAGGATGGAAGCGGCCAGATCCGCCTTGCGCGTCTGCAAGTCGTGGATGCGCTCCTCTACGGTGCCGGCACACATCAGCTTGTAGACAAACACCGGGTTCTGTTGGCCCATGCGGTGTACACGGCCTGTCGCCTGAGCCTCCACCGCCGGATTCCACCAGGGATCATAGTGAATCACGGTATCTGCCGCAGTAAGGTTGAGCCCGGTGCCCCCGGCCTTGAGGCTGATCAGAAATACCGGAATCTCACCCTGCTGAAATAGCGCCACTCGCTGTGTCCGGGTCTTACCGGGGGTATCGCCCGTCAGGGTGGTGTAGGGAATGCCGTCTTTCTCCAGCGCCTGGCCGATCAGCCCAAGCATCTCGGTAAACTGGGAGAACACCAGGATGCGCCGCCCCTCTTCAATCAAGGGCGGCAACAGCTCACGCAGTTGTTCCAACTTAGCCGAGCGTTTTATCTTTTTGGCACTGTCGAGTTTGACCAGCCGCGGGTCACAGCATACCTGGCGCAGCTTGAGCAGCGCGTCGAGCATCACGATGCCGGAGCCGGCCAGTCCGCGTTCGGCAACGGCTTGCTGCACGCGTTGGTGCTGGGCCAGACGCAGGCTCTCGTAGAGCTCGCGCTGAGCACCGCTCAGGATGATCTCGCGACGCGTCTCGGTCTTCTCCGGCAGCTCGCCAAGCACCTGCTGTTTGGTCCGGCGCAGCATCAGCGGCGCCAGGCGTCGAGATAGCTGCTCGCGGAGCGCGACATTGCCCTCTTTCTCGATAGGCGTGCGAAAGCGCTGACCAAACCATTGCTGGCTGCCCAGCGCCCCCGGCGCCACGGCATCCAGTTGAGCCCATAGTTCACCCAGGTGGTTCTCCAGCGGCGTGCCGGTCATCGCCAAGGCACGCTTCGTATTAAGAGCGCGCACCGCCCGAGCGGTCTGGCTGGCCGCATTCTTGATCGCCTGGGCTTCATCGAGTACCAACAGGCCGAAGGCCGTCTCGCCTAAACGCTCAAGATCGCGGATCAGGAGCGCATAGGTGGTGATCACCAGGTCGGCATCGGGCAGCGCCTCCTCGAACTGGCGCTCGCGCTGGGCCTTGCCACCTTGCAACGCCACCACCTGGAGATCCGGCGCGAAGCGCGCTGCCTCGGCGCACCAGTTACCCACCAAGCTCGTGGGGGCGATCACCAGGGTCGGTCCATTGAGCGCGCCGCGGGCACGCTCGTCGAGCACATGCGCCAGTACTTGCACCGTCTTGCCAAGCCCCATGTCATCGGCCAGGATGCCGCCGGTGCCGAGCTCGGCAAGAAAACGCAGCCAGGCCAGGCCGCGGGACTGATAGTCGCGCAACTCGCCCGCGAAACCGGGTGGCTTGGGTAGGCTCGCAGGTAGCTCGCGTAGGCGCTGCGCCAAGGCGCTCACTTCCTCACGACCTGCCCAGCGCTCGTGCTCGGCCAAGGGCGCCACTTTCTCGGCGGCGGTCAGTGGCAGCCTCACTGCCGATTCGGAGTCGCGCTCATCGCCCAGCCAATCCAGAATCGGTGCCATCAAGGCGCGCAGCCGGGACAGGGGTAGGGTCAAGCGGCGATGCTCGTCCAGTTCCAAGGTCCAGCTCGCGTCATGGGCTTCATCTTCACGGGGCTCTAATGGGAAATCCTCGCGCTTGAGCAATTGACGCAAAATGGGCAGAAGGTTAAGCCGCTCGCCTTCCACCTCGATGTCCAACGCCAAATCGAACCAACCGTTGCCGGCCGGTTCCAGTTCGCCGTACCACGCTTCGGGTTCGAGATAGGTTGGCTCTTTAGGGAAATCGTCACTGAATTCGATCAGGCAACCCGCTTGGCGCAACCTCTCGATCATCTCCCACCATTGATCAGGGTCGGCGAGGTGCGTTGGCCACTCTGCCGCATGTGCTGGCGGCGTACCGTCCTTAGGCAGCAGCAACGTCCAGGGAGGCAGTTCCAGATGCTCGGGTACCGCGTCCATCTCGGCCAGTTGCTCAAGGGTCACCATGCCCGAGGGCAAGTTACGCACCAGGGACCGCTCCGCCTTGGTGTCGCGCGGGATCGTCAGCCGCCGTCCATCCCGGTAGCCTTTAGCGATGTCGCCTTCTTCCGGCGCTACCTCAATGCCTTCATAGTCGAAGCTCACCACGCCGGCACCCGCCTGGATCCAGCGTGGCAGTGGCGCACCATGGCGAAAGCCAATCTGACCTTCCGCCACACACATGGTCACCTTGAGCCGGGGGGCTACCTCCTCCAGCCGTTGCTCCTCCACCCGGGTAGGTGCCGGCAGTCGATCAGCGAGTGTCGGCGCCTGGCGAAGCCGCTCGCCCAGCCATTCACTGATCTCCGGTGGCAGCGGCGGCGAGTGGCGCAGCTTGTCCAGCAGCTCGGGAGCGCCGTCCATTCGACCGAACTGCCCACGCTCGGGGTCGAGATAGCAGAGGCCACGTCCGATCCTGGCGATCACCGCTTCGGATGAGAGGGCACCTTCTGGCGCTGTGGTCGGCTGCAGGCGCTGTATTCCCTCACTGTCCGCTTGCCAACTGGGGGCCAACTGGCATGTGGATCCAAGCTTAAGCAGGGTGCCCGTCTGCTTGCGATGAAACAGCAAAGGGGGCGTCTCACTCTCCAATAACGCCCATAAGGCCCGGGCCTGAAAAGGATGTGACACCAGTGCCCACAGGCGCTGCGTGCTTGACCACGTCACTTCGTGCTCGCCGTGCATCAGCTGATCGATGGCCTCCTCCTGCTCGGGGAGCCAGCCCGCCTCGGGTGCCGGCAACAGCGTTCCCGAGGGAGTTACGTCGATAGCGCGTGGTGAGACCCAGCCGTTACCGCGGGTCTTCTGCTTGGAGGGACGCAGCCACACGGGCAGCACCGAGAGGACAGGCGTCTGGCCAACCCGCTCACGACTGTCCAGAAACAGCGCAAGACGATACGCTGCCTCAACATGGCTTTCATCGTCCATGGGTTCCGAAGGCTGCGCCAACGCCTTGATCCACTTTTCCCAGCGCTGCTTAAGCGATTCCTCGTCGGTCTTGCCCGAGGTGCTGGGGTATGGCTGACGCTCTGCGAAAGCCTTGGGTCCATTACCCATTTGGTTCAAGAACACCCGGATAAGCGCGACGGCATGCTTACACCCGACGCCCACCGGACAGCTACAGTCGGTAATGAACTCCTCATCGAGCCCAATAATGCTTATCGTGACCTCGGTCTGATAAGGCCTCCTCTCGCTCCCCTCCACGTCTCCTAACAGCGTCAGCCACTCCTCGTCACGCTCCAACCTCAGCTCACCCAGCACGCGACCCTGCTGAGCATAACGCTTGCCGCGCTGCAGCGAATTGGAGTCGAAGAAACCCTGCCAATCATTCTGTTGGAGGGCAATAAACAGCGCCATGGCGTCATTCGCGCGGAGATGATCAGACACAGGAACCTCATGGAGATAGAAAGAAATGTAGTGGTCGACAGCCCTGGGTGTTTGGTCCCGCAAGAAAGTGGTTTGGCTCATCATGAAATCTTTGAGGCTCTTTTGCCACTGTCCAATAATAACGCAGACGGCAGCTGCGGCGCACATTAGCGCGTCCGCTGACCTGGCTTATTAGCAGAGATATCCTTGAGACCACCGGAGACATACTTATGCAGGACAATGAATACCAGAGACTGATAGGGAGCGCTTCCTCCAACGCCCGACGCTGAAGTGCTTCCAGATCCTGACTAGAAATTCGGATATTGATCCGCTTGTCTTTCTTGAACGTTCCTTCAGCTACCGCTCATTAGGGGAAACCTAGCAAATTGTGTGCCTATCGGCATCTTTCCAACAGGTACCAGACCGCACCCTTCCACCTTATATCAGCCTATATCTCAGCTACTTACCTCTTTCTAGATCAGCTAAACCATCAAGCTGTAACACTGGTAAAACGTGAGTTAGCCAGCGAGTAATTGGCCTTGGCATGGATTGATCAGCGCGAAGAAAACGGGAACGCTCGTAGACACCTTTGACAGAGACAAGTATACATATAAACTAAACTTATATAGTCCAGGCGTTTACTTATGAACCAGATGACGGCATTACATCGACTGGCCACATGGGATAAAGCCGGGCGCTATATCTTCACGCTGGGTGACTTGGCCAAAGTGTTTCACGAAGACAGTCCCAAGACCCTGCAGGAAGGCGTGAACCGCCTGCGTCGGCAAGGTGTCCTCGAAGGGGTTGCTCGCGGCATCTATTGTTACGCTTTTTCTCGCACGTCAGATCCGCACCGGCTCGAACGTATCGCCCGTACTATGCGTCGTGGAGAGTACAATTATGTATCGCTGGAATCCGCACTATCCGAGTACGGCGCCATATCGCAAATCCCTGTCGATCGCCTGACCGTGATGACAACAGGCCGAAAAGGCACCTATCGTACTCCCTATGGCACGCTAGAATTCACTCATACGCGCCGTCCTGTCAGGGATTTGGTAACGCGCATGCGAGACATCGGCCGCCCTATCAAGATAGCAACGCCTGCCGCTGCCTGGGCTGACCTAAAGCGCGTCGGACGGAATACTCACCTGGTCGATACGGAGATGCTGAATGGTCAAGATTGAACCGGCTGATTTTGACACGCTAGTCGCCATGGCGATGGAAGATCCCGCACGCCAAGCGATGCGACCGGTCATTGAAAAAGAGCTGTTTCACTTCGACATTCTCTTCGCTCTGGATCGTGAGGGACTGCTCGATAAATTAACGTTTCAGGGGGGCACCTGTCTGCGGCTTTGCCAAGGGTCACCTCGGTTTAGTGAAGACCTCGACTTTGCCGGTGGCTGGGCGTTTCAGTCTGACGACGTCACCTTGATCAAGACGTGTATCCAGGACTACATCAGCCATCGCTACCGCCTTGACGTGACGGTGAAAACGCCCAAGGAACTCAAGCGCGACCCTCGGTATGCGGAAGTGCGCGTCGATAAGTGGCAAGTTGCCGTCGTGACATCGCCAGCGCGGCCTGATATTCCCAAGCAGCGCATCAAGCTGGAAATCGCCAGCCTTCCCGCTTACACGCGAGAACCTTACGGCATTCATATCCACTACCCATTTTTACCGGAGGGTTATAGCGACCTGCTGGTCATGGCAGAAACGGCTGATGAGATTATGGCGGACAAGCTCGTCTCGCTAGTGAACACACAGAAGTATGTTCGTTACCGCGATATCTGGGATCTTCAATGGCTTAAGCAACAAGGAGCCGTTCCCAATCAGGATTTATTGCAGCGCAAGATTAGCGACTATAGTGTCGAATGCTATACGGATAAGGCCCGCGACATGGTGAGCCGACTTCCCGGTCTTATTTCGGGACGCGCATTTCATAACGAAATGACGCGTTTTCTTCCTGCCGACACATTAGCAAGAACCCTGGACCGCCCGCGATTTACGGACTTCCTTACCCGCGAGCTGACCACCATGTTCAACAACGTGGTGGTTGCCTTGGATGATACCAAGCCATCGCAACCACCCCCTGAGTTCACACTTTGATTCCAGCCCTTAACCCAACTGCAGGAGGCCGCTTCGCCGGGCGAGGGGTTTAAGCTTGGCCACCCAAAACATCGCGCTATAAATCGCCCTCCCACCCTATCTCAGCCCTGGAAGAGACGCGACGCAGCTTGTGGCGCGGAAGCCAGCAGGTTATATTTTTATATAACAAAACATCGATGCGCTGCCATGCGCAGGAGGCCTGTATGAGCACAACCCATCTTCGCCGTGTCGGCGGTTCCGTCATGATGTCGGTGCCGCGTGCGTTTCTGGATCAGCTGCACCTAGACGCAGGCTCCCCAGTCGAGATCGAAATCGAGCATGGACGCCTGATCATGGTGCCTGCCAAACCGACGTATTCCCTTGAGGAGCTTCTGGCCCAGTGCGACACCACGGCGGAGATGCCCGCCGATGAGCGCGAGTGGCTGGATTCCGGCCCTGCCGGGCGTGAGCTTCTGTAATGCGGCGTGGTGATATTTATCTCGTCTCGCTCAACCCCACTCGGGGCCATGAACAGCAAGGAACGCGCCCGGTACTGATCGTGTCGCCGGACGCGTTCAATCTCGCAATGGGTACGCCTCTGGTCGCGCCTATCAGCACTGGCGGTGGCTTCGCTCGATCACGAGGGTTCAGCGTTTCGCTGGACGGTGTTGGCACAGCCACAACCGGCGTTGTGCTGTGCAATCAGCTACGAACCCTGGATATCGAAGCGCGGCAAGGGCAGCGCCTGGAAAGCGTCCCTCAAGAGGTGATGGACGACGTTCTGGCGAAGCTGGCAACTTTGGTTAGCTGATGGGGCGGCCCTCTTTTCAACCTGACTTGGCTAACCGGCAGGTATAAGGCCGCTTAAGCGGGCGAGGGGTTATTTCCCAAAGTTCAATGCTGTGTCATGGCGAGGAGCGAAGCGACGTGGCCATTCTGGCATGGCGGCCATTCGCACCGCCAAAGCTGTTACTCACTAAAAATAAAGGCAGGATTTGAACCTGCGACCCTCGGCTTCGGAGGCCGTTTTCAAGCGTTCTTCTTATTGCTTCCATTACTGGAAAAATTCAAAAATAATTCATTAAAATCAAAAATTTATATTAATAATTTGCAATTTTAAGGCTTTTGGATCTATGCCACTTAACGCCGAGTTGTGACCATTGATGACACAAGCTGGCACATAGCGTGACTTTTTCGCGTCTTGATTTTGACCACTTTTGACCTTTGGCCATCACGCCATATGTGCTCTGACAACTGATCTAGCTGAGCGTTAAACGCACATAACGCCTCCGCTGAAAAACGAAGCATCATACGCACAACCTGCCCTATCTGCCACCGTGCTAAACTCACCACCAACGCAAACACGCGTACGGTTATCATGGGGGGTCAGCATGTCATCCGCTCATCGTCAGACACTGCCCATTGGCATACAGTCCTTTGAGAAGCTGCGCAAGGGTCAGTATTACTACGTCGATAAAACACCCTTGGTTCACACGATGGCCGAGACAGGCGGTTACTATTTTCTTTCCCGCCCACGGCGTTTTGGTAAAAGCCTACTGCTGGATACCTTGCGCTGCCTATTTGAAGGCCACGAAGCTTTATTTGAAGGGCTTTATATTCACGATAAGTGGGACTGGCAACAGCAGCACCCGGTGGTGCACCTCAGTTTCTCCAGCGGTATCGTCAACAGCCGCCAGGATCTGGACGCCAACATTCGCTATCAGCTGCAGCAGCAACGAGCGAACCTGAAGATTGAGACACCGCCCCCTGAGCGAATTGCCGACGATTTCGCCAACCTGATCGAGAACGCTCACCGTGTCCATGGTCAGCGAGCTGTGGTGCTAATCGATGAATACGACAAACCCATACTGGATAATATTCTTGATACTGGACGGGCTCGCGAACTGCGTGAGGGGCTGAAAAACCTCTACAGCGTGCTCAAGGATGCCGACCCGCACCTGCATTTTGTGCTGCTGACCGGTGTATCCAAGTTCAGTAAGGTCAGCCTGTTTTCGGGGCTGAACAATCTGCGTGACATCACGCTGTCATCAGACTATGCCACCATCTGCGGCTACACCGACCACGATGTCGATACCGTGTTTGCCCCAGAGCTGCCTGGGCTTGACCGTGAAGAGATTCGCCGCTGGTATAACGGCTATCGCTGGGGTGGGCAGGAAGTCCCCAGCGTTTATAACCCCTTTGATGTCCTGCTATTGCTCGAAGAACGTAAATTTAGCCCTTACTGGTTTGAGAGCGCCACGCCCACCTTTCTGGTGGACTTGCTGCAAGCGCGCGGCGTGTTCACGCCTGCGTTGAGCCAGTTACAGACGGAAGCCGAGCTGTTGGGGCGCTTCGACGTCGACCATATCGCCACGGAAGCACTATTGTTCCAAACCGGCTACCTGACAGTGCATGACGTAGAAGAGCCCATGACAGGTTACTGGCTCTATACCCTTGGCTACCCCAATCACGAAGTGGAAACCAGCCTCAATCAGGCACTGTTGCCGGTGCTGGGCGTGCAAGCGCCGCCCAAAGAACGCTTGACGCTGTTTCGTACGCTGCAAGGCCATGATCTCAACGCCCTGGAAACCCACCTCAAGGCCCTCTACGCCGGCCTGCCCCACGACTGGTACCGCAACAACCCGATTGCGAAATACGAAGGGCATTATGCCAGTGTATTCTACAGCCACTTCACCGCTCTGGGCGTGAGCGTCACTGTGGAAGACGCCAGCCACCACGGCAAGGTGGACATGAGCGTCGATTTCGGCGGGCATATCTACCTGTTCGAGTTCAAGGTGGTGGAGCAGCTGCCGGAAGGCAAGGCGCTCGAGCAGATCAAGGCAAAGGGCTACGCCGACAAACATCGTGCTTCTGGAAAGCCCATTCATTTAATTGGCGTGGAGTTTTCAAGCGCAAAGCGTCAGATCGTGGCGTTTGATGTGGAAACGCTGGGGTAGGAGGGGAAAGAGACCGACTCTGCTGGACGAGGGGCTTTCAGGCTCAACTACCCAAATACTCGCGCGGCAAGCCGCCCTCCCACCCGGTATTCAGGCTTAGCCATGGTGGGAGGCCGCTTCAGCGGGCGAGGGATTCCTGCATCATGGTGAGGAGCGCTTACCCCCGAATTTCCACGCCCTCGGGAATATTACCGGGCCAGGGGTTGATATCCACGCCGGTTACCTGGGCGGCTTCCGGGCCATTAGGTACCGCATCGCACAGCGGTTGCAGACGTTCCGCCGTCACCAGCCCCTAGAATAGGAAAACTTACCTCCCCTCGAATATCGCACGCTCGCTTGGAATCTGTGGCCCACTTTCTTGGCCCAACCAGTATCTATGCCCCGGCGGTACTGGGCCGCCCTCATTTTCCGGGCAGAGAAAACTTCGTAGTCTCCGTGAGCCCTCTAGATCGCCTATTTCTTCAAGACGTGCAATTAGGTTTTGATGTGACGACCGAACCAACAGGACGCGTTCGATCAGGGAAAGAAAAGCGTTCAGGTATAGCCGCAATGCCCTCGCGTTGCGGTTAGTGCCGTACTTGCCTTTCGGATCCGGCACATCAAACTCCGGTTCGGTGCCTCTCGCGATCCACACCGCCGCCACCAACGGGTCCAACACCGCACTCCGATAGCCCTGCCTTGACTCCTGTTTTTCCTCACCGTAGCGATCGCGCATGACATTGGGAAAGTACAGTCGCCCCTGATCGACCAGGATCGAAAGAGAAATCGCCAATTCACTGGACTGCGCAATTGCCTCAGGATGATTCAGACGATCAAAGTGAGTATGCATCCGGACCATCGTGTCAATGACACGCCCAGCCCATTCTTCAACACCGGCATTCCACTGTGCCCTATCACTGGCCACTGCCAGCCGGTAGCTCCTGGCTTGCCAGTAGTGGCTCAGAAGCCATCCACAGAGCGCAGCCAGAAACGCAATACCCGAACCAATTAGAACTTCTAACACCTCAACTCCCTGCTGCCTGAATAAAAGAAACGGATTCGCCGACCAACCCCCGCATTACTTCGCTACGTGATGACACAGGGCGACAGCCGTGGCATGTCGAGGAACGCAGCGACGTGGCCATCTCAGGCTCGGCCCCACTCACACCTTCGCTTTCCCGGCGATGACCGACTGAAACCCCGCTTCGGTAACCGGCTGTTTCTCCGCATCGACAACCTTACCCCCTAGCCGCGCCATGTCTTTCGCCAACGACACCAAGCGCACAAGCTGTAGCTTGTTCGGCGTGGAGGAACCTCGTTCTTTGAGGATTTTCACGCTCAGGCCTTTAATCGGCCACTGGTCGTTATCGTCATTGAACGAGGGTAGCTTGCCCGGTGGGTAGGCATTGACGATGTAAATCGGGTTACGCGGCGAGACCCCCGCGACGGTGAACGACTTGGACTCGCTCTCGAACACCGCGCCTGCCGAGGCGAGCACGCTGCCTATGCGTTGATTCAGCGCGGCTTCAGGGCTATCGAATACCACAAACAGCCCCCAGGCCTGCGATTTCTCATCCACCAGCACCGGTACTTCAGCGCTCACTACGGGGCTACTAGGGCCTGTTGACCTTTCACATGGGTAGCCATAAAAAACCGCAGGCCAAGGCCACCATGCTTTCGTAGTTTCGTTTGAGTTTGTCATACCGCATCGCTATCGCGCGATACGGCTTCAA
>NZ_QPIJ01000043.1 GCF_003336665.1 Vreelandella rituensis
ATACCAGCGGTCGATCTGGACGAACTGACGCCCCGCCCATTCTGCTTTGTAGTCGAGCTGGCGCACCAGCTCGCCCCAGCCCACATCGCTGATGGCTTTCGCCAGATGCCGGTTCTTGACCCTATTTTTCACCGCGAGGCTTTCAGCACAGATCACTTGGTTCTCGTTGACGATCTGCCGGGTGAGTTTGTGTAGGTGGTCAAGCCGGGCATCGGCGATTTTCGCGTGGCGCCGAGCCACCGTATGCCGCGCCTTGGCGCGGTTGTTGGAGCCTTTTTGCTTCCGTGATAGCTGGCGCTGTGCCCGCGCCAGCTTACGCGCATGACGCGCCGTATGGCGGGGGTTGTTGACCCGTTTGCCGTCACTGGTGACAAATAGGTCTTTCAAGCCAAGATCAATCCCCACCATCTTCGGCACCACGCCGAGCGATAGGGTTTCGACCTTGCACAGGCAGCTAATGAAATAGCGCCCCGCCCAGTCTTTGGATACCGTGACGGTGCTGGGGGCTGACGGAAGCTCGCGGCTCCAGCGGATATTGAGGGGTTCCTTGCACTTGGCCAGCGTGACCTGGCCGTTACGATACGCAAACGCCGAACTGGCAAAGGTGGCGGACTGTCGCTGCTTCTTTGACTTGAATCGCGGGTATCGTGCGCGCTTGGCAAAGAAGTGCTTGAAGGCCGATTGTTGATGGCGCAGGCATTGCTGCAAGGGCACCGAACTGACCTCGGCCAGGAACGCGGTGTCAGGTTGTTTTTTCAGCTGGGTCAGGAAGGCGCTGGCGTTGTAGCCGATTTTCTCTTTGCGCTCGTAAAACGCATCGGTGCGATGTCGCAGCACCGCGTTCCAGACAAACCGCACGCACCCAAACGTCCACGCCAGCAGGATTTCCTGCTCGGGCGTGGGATAGAATCGGTACTTGTAGGCGCGTTCGGTTGGCATGGGTTACATGCGTAGCCCGTGTCTTGTAAGTTTTCAAGTACCAGTGCCAACAAGGCACCCTGGCGGGTGCCGCGCTTGTATCCCCTCCCTTAGCGCTACGCGACTCAGGAAGAGGTATTACGCGCTTTTTGATAAACTGGTTCCCAAACCAGTGCTCGCCAGCAGCTGATCGGCACCTGAAAATCTTCGCTGCTTGCGCAGGAAACACTACTTGCGGTGCGCTTGCAGCCATTCAAGGGCACCGGGGGTGGTGCGCCATTGGTCACGCATCAAGGTTCGGTATTGCCAGGCTTCAGCGCGAGTGCCGGGGTCCACCTGGCCATCTGACGCAGGCAAGACCGGGCGCGGGGCTTCTGCGCAGAGCATATCCAACGCATGATGGTTATAGGCCACCACTTGGCTGAGTACCTGCTCGGCCTCTTCAAGCCGCTCAAGACGATAGAGTGCAAGTGCCCGACCCAACAGCAAGCCCAACAACATGGAGCCTTCTTCGTCTCCCTGCTCGGACAGGCTCAGGGCTTCTTCATTGCGGTTATCGCGCAACAGCTGATCCAGCACCAGTTCCCGCAACCCCAGGCTGTCTTCCTGGTCGATGGCAAGAAGCTCCTCGGCGAGTTCACGAGAATGGTCCCGTGCACCGCGTTCCATCCCCACCACCAATGCCAAGCCAGTGCGCAACAATAAGGCATTATCGGCGTCGTCCCAGCACAGATTACCTTCACCTTCGGCCCGGGCTTGTTGCATCCACCGCGACAAACGGCGTGCCAAGGGCTCCAGCAAACTCGGCGCCATCCACGGCAAGCTACCGAAGCGGCTGGTCAGCGCCAAGGTCACATCTTGGACCACCTGAGGCGCATCCAGCCATTCTGGATGCGCGCAGAGCTCGGGCATCCATTCCTCGGCCGTCGCCCAAGGGTCTGCACGAAACCCTAGGGCGACGTCTTCATCGATCATGACCTGGAAATGCTCATACCAGGCGGCATACAGCGTCGCTTCCCGGGCGCTGACATGGTAGGTGATACGCTGGGCATCGTCGTCATAGCGCAGGTCCAGGCGCGGTGCCGTGGGTAGCGCATTCAACAGCGATTGAAGCGCCACCAGCGGTGTCGCCAGGTCTTCTTCGGCACTCAGCAATTGGTCTGCCAAGGTAGCACCGGGGTTTTCCGCCAGGGCGGCGAGAAAATCCAGCTGATCGGGGTCCAGTTCACCCTGACGGGCCAGGCGCCGATACCAGAACCTGGAGCGTTCCTTGGCCTCTTCTTCGTGGCCTTCATGCAGCAGCAGCATGGCTTCGACATAGGCCAGCGTCGGCGAGTCGGGCAACGCCTGCTGCGCCTTGACGAAGGCGGCGCGGGCACTGTCCAGGTCATCGTTATCCAGGTGCATCAAGCACAGACGCTCAAGCGCCACCCCGCGCAGAAACAACGGCCCATGAGCCATGACGTTATCCAGCAGGTCAGCGCGCTTGCGCGTGAAACCACGCTCTTGATAGAGGTCGAGCAGAATTTCAAAGGCGGGTTCGGCCTGTTCCGGCAAGTTCGCCCAGTCGCCACCGGAAAACACCGATTCGAGAATCTGAATCGCGCGTCCACTCTGGCCGCTTTCGGCGGCGATCAACCCGGCTTCGAGCAATGCCTGAGCCGGTGCCTTGCGGCTGGCCAGCGCCGCCTTGAGCACAGGCCCTTTCCATTCGCGTAGCGAAAGCATCCACATCAATTGATCGGGAAGATCGGTGGGTAAGTCCACCGCCCGGCAACAATGTTTGTACTTGCGCCCGGAATCGCACCAGCACGGCTCGTTGGGGCCGGGTGTGGCCAATGGCTCACAATCGAAATCGAGACGTTCAAGCGGGGTTTGCGACCATAACATCGGCGCCAACGCCTGAGCCGTGGCGATGTCGTCTTGAAAATAGTCCGCGCCTTCGGCACGCACCCATGTCATGAAATCAGGATAACGTTCCTGTTGTCTGATTGCCGTGAGCGCCCCGGAAGCAAATCCCAGCAGTTGATCCACCCATACCGCCAGCATTGGCCATCTCCATTGCCATGAAAAGCGCCACAGTTTAGCACGCCCATTCGAGCAGTGCTTTAACCGCGCGCTCGAGCGAGCAAGGGGCCGGTACGCTCGGCCATGTTCAGACGCGCTTTCAAGCGAACCAGGTTCCAGTAGTGCCCATTTAGCGCACGCGAAAGCAACAACGTGTCCGCCGGCGGCTGCAGCCGGTCCATCGCCGCCCATACCTTGGGGCTGAGTTCGCGCAGGCGACGGTGCACACGCACATCGCTGAAATCCTGTTCGCCCGGAGCGAACAACGGTGACACCGCTTCCGCCGCTTCACGATACAGGGCAAGCGGCGCACCGTGACCCTGGCGCCCGCCCATCTTGAGCATCGCCTGATCCATGGCCATCGGGTCTTGCGCCAGGGTAGCGTCGAGAAGCTGCAACATGCTGTCAAGGCTCGCCTTGGGTACGGCAATCACCGCCCCCAGGTCATAAATCACCAGCCTGCCTTGTTCATCGGCGGCGAAGTTGCCCGCATGGGGGTCGGCGTGCAGTTCCCCATGCGTGAACAGTTCTGCCGTGATCCAGTCGGCAAGCGCCGTGGCGATCTTCTGGCGGCGTTCATCATCAGTGCCTTCCAGCTCGCGCAAGGGGGTTCCCTCTACATAACGCATGGCCAGCACATGCGGGCCGCAAAGTGCCGGCAAGGGCTCGGGAATCACCAGGTTTTCCACGTCACGATAACGCTCCCGATAACGTGCCAAGGCCTCGGCTTCGGCCAGGTAATCCAGCTCTTCGCGCAAGCTTGTCGCAAGTTCCTCGAACAGTGCATCCAGACGCGACTGCGGCACCTTGAACCAGCGACCCAGGCGCATCAGCCGGCGCACCTGAAACAGATCGGTTTCCAGCACCTCGGCAAGCCCCGGGTACTGCACCTTGAGCACCAGGGTCTCGCCGCCATGTGTGACCGCACGATGCACTTGCCCCATAGAGGCACTGGCAAAGGGGCGCTCTTCGATGTCACGAAACACCGTATCCAGATCGCCGTACTGGAGTACCAGCGCTTCACGGATGCGCGGCCAAGGCATCGGCTCGGCTTGGCGCTGCAAACGCGCCAGTTCATCGGCCAGATCTGGCGGCAGGATGTCATCCCACTGCGAAACGATCTGGGCAAGCTTCATCGCCGGACCCTTGAGCTCGGAAAGCCCTTCAAACAGCGCTTCACCCAGCGCCCGCCAATCGGCCTGGCCACCTAAACGGTTTTTTAGCAGGGCACCGCCGGTGCGTGCTCCCAACCCTATCAATCGACGTGTTCTGCCTTTCTCACGCATGATCTCGACCTCAACCTAAAAGTGATACAAATACTATACACCTAGTTAAGTCAGGTATCGCCTATCACTTATGCCGGCACCAAGCCGATCTGATAAAATATCCAGCATTGCATTCATTTGCCAGTCTGCCAGCCAGGAGTCCTATGCGCCTGATTATTGCCGAAAAACCCAGCTTGGCGCGTGCCATTGCTGACGCCTTGCCCGGTGGCTCGCGCCGGGAAGAAGGCGCCATTGTGTGTGGGGAAAGCGTGGTCACCTGGTGTCTGGGGCACTTGCTGGAGCAAGCCGCTCCAGAAATATACGATGCCGCCGACAAGCAATGGCGCCTCGACCGCCTGCCGATCGTCCCCCAACGCTGGAAGTTGACCCCGCGCACCAAGGCCCGCGGGCAGCTGGCGATCATCCGCCGTCTACTCAAGCAAGCCGAAGACGTTGTACACGCCGGCGACCCGGACCGTGAAGGTCAATTGCTGGTACAGGAAGTCATCGAACATTGTGGCTATAAAGGCCCGGTCAAGCGCCTGTTGATCAACGATTTGAACCGCCCTGCCGTGGTTCGTGCCCTGGGCCGCTTGCAGGATAACGCCGACTATCAGCCGCTTTTTCAGGCCGCCCAGGCACGCTCCCGCGCCGACTGGCTGTATGGCATCAACCTGACCCGCGCCTGGACGCTCACCGGGCGTCAAGCCGGTCACGATGGCGTGCTTTCGGTTGGCCGGGTTCAAACCCCGGTGCTGGGGCTGATCGTACGCCGCGACAACGCCATTCGTGACTTCGTGCCCCACCCCTTCTACCCGCTGTGGGTGGAGCTTGCCGTGAAAAGCGGTCAACTTCGAGCCTGGTGGGTGCCGGGAGAATCCCAGCCGTTGGACGACCAGGGGCGTTTGATCGACCGCAGCCCGGCGGATCAACTGACCGCCCGGCTGCCGGGTGCTGAGGGAACCTTGAAGCGGCTGGAGCAGCAAGAAAAACGCCAGGCACCACCGCTGCCTTATTCGCTTTCCGCCCTTCAAGTGGATGCCGCCCGGCGCTATGGCGTCTCCGCCCAGGCGGTACTCGATAGCTGCCAACGGCTCTACGAACAGCACAAACTGATTACCTATCCGCGCTCGGATTGCCGTTATCTGCCCGAAGAACATCTCGCCCAGGTCCAGCGCAGCCTTGGCGGCGCCTGCGCCAGCGACAACACACTTGGCGAATGGCTGGCGGGGGCGGATTTTTCGCTACGCTCGAAAGCCTGGAACGACAAGAAAGTCAGCGCTCACCACGCCTTGGCGCCCACTGGCAAGACCCCTGACTTCAGCGTCCTTTCAGCCACCGATGCCAACGTCTTTCGTCTGATTACGCGCAATATGCTGGCGCAGTTCTATCGCCCCTTGCGTACCTTCGAGGTCAAGGCGCAGTTCATGGTGCTGAATGAAACGTTCAAAGCGCGTGGACAAAGCGTGCTCGACCCCGGCTGGAAGCCGCTGTTCACCACCCGTGACGAGACCCCGCCGCTACCCAGCCTGCATGAAGGTGAAACCTGCCGAGCGCTGGATGCCGGGGTGGAAGAACGCGAAACGCGCCCCCCCGAGCCGTTCACCGATGCCAGCCTAATCAATGCCATGATGAATATCGGCCGTTATGTACAGGATCCCGCCGTCAAACGCACCCTGAAGGAATCCGACGGCCTGGGCACCGAAGCCACCCGCGCCGGAATACTCGAAACTTTGGTGATGCGGGGTTATCTGGTGCGCCAGGGCAAGGCACTGCGGGCCACGCAACTGGGCAGCGCCTTGATCGCCGCCCTGCCCAGCGCCGTGAGCACGCCGGAACGCACCGCGCTTTGGGAGCAGCGCCTGGGGGCGATTTCCGAACGGCAAGACGACGCGGACGCCTTTCAGCACGCGCTGTTGGATGATCTGCGCGCTCTGCTCAGCCAAAGCGACGCCGGCAAGCTAAAGCAAAGTTTACGGACGGCACAGGGCGAAGCCGCTGCCCCCGCGAAGCGCGCGGGAAAGCCAAGCACTGGTAAGCCAAGAAAGAGCTATGGGAAAAGAAAAAGTAGCTGTGGGAAAAGAAAAGCAACGGCCAAGGAGTGAGAGTGTAGCGGTAGCACTTCCTTTGGCAGAATTTTAGCTTAACCCATGGGTGCGTTTTAGTAACCAGACCTTCCGCTGGAAAACTAATCTATGACGCCTGAATAACGCTGTTTAGCTCGGTAAAGGCGATAAATCGTAATGGCGTTAGTCAAAATCACGAGCGCTTCGGCCAGTGTCCCCCCGACCGAGCCAGCCAGGATATGGCTGAGTGTCCAGGCTAATGCTGCCAAACCCAAGAAAACACGCATGGGAATACCACGGAGTAGAAACATGCTCACCGTACCCAATACCATCGCTACGATGGCGGGCAGATCGGCCCAGCTCTGCCAGGTAAGCACCGAAGCCACACCACTTGCCGCTAACACAATGACCATTGCTACTTTACTGCCCGGATAGCGCCGGGCCAGTGCAATGCGAGCGATCACCAGCAATGATAATGCAGCGGCAGTCCAACTCCCAAAAAACATGAACTGTAAAGCAAAGGCCACATTCGCGGAGAGAAGCAGCACCAGGAGCCGGTCATCCTGCTTGCTGGAAAAGGCCAGGACGCAGAGTATCAGCGACACCAAGCCAAAAAACTGACCGGCCATCGTGCCATAGCTTTCCATCATAAAAACTGGGTACTCCTTATTAAGGTCTGTTGACGTTTCATCGGACCGTGCATTTTTTCCTTGTACCGGTAGAATCACGTTTTTTCCCGGTATCGAATCCCCCCCCATGAAGCTTATTAAAGAACTGATCCACCCTGAACTCAGCTCTCGGGAAGGACGCACCCTGCGCCGCCACGCGGCCCGTGGCATTGTGCTGCGTGACGATAAAATTCTGTTGCTGTTTACCGAGCGCTACAACGATTTCAGCTTGCCAGGTGGCGGCATTGATCAGGGCGAAGATATTCAGGTGGCGCTGAAACGTGAGCTGGAAGAAGAAACCGGCGCCCGTGATATTCAGGTGCATGCGCATTACGGTTTTATCGAAGAGTACCGCCCGTATTGGAAACCCGACTACGACCTTATGCACATGACATCACATTTCTTTGTTTGCGATATCGCCTCGGAACTGGCTGAAGTTCGCATGGAAAGCCATGAAATTGCCAATGGCATGAAACCGGTGTGGATTTCCGTCAATGAGGCAATGAATCACAACCGTCAGGTCATGTCCCGTCAGGAAAAAACGATGGGCCAATCAATTCAGCGGGAAACCTTTATGCTGGAAAAGATCTCTTCGGAACTGGTCGCTCAGCCCGCTTAGAGCATTGCTCCCCATGGCTGGGGAACAACCTAAAATACTGTCCGCGGTCAGTCGACCCCTTCAGTCTCGACCACCGGCCCTGTAACTTCCTACGTCCACCATCTTGACATCATCGGTTTGACGGTTAGCCCGTGGACAATAATCGAGAGCACGACAACCACCAGCGTAATATGAATGAATTCCAAGGCCAGCTCTTCCGGCAGACCAAAAACGATTGCGAACATCAAGTAATAGATCGAACCGATGCCACGCACACCGAACCAGCCCACCAGCATCTGTAGCCGAACCGGAGTTCCGGAGCCAAGCAGACCCAGGAATACACTGACAGGGCGAACCACCATGAAAAGGAACAACGCCAGCCCGACGGCCCTTAAACTCCAGGAGTCCAGAAACAACATCCCGCCCAGCAGCAAGACAAGCACCAGCTCGGTGAGCCGCTCGAGAGACTCCTTGAACAACAGCGACCCTTCGGATATTCGGGTGCTGTGCTGTGGCGTCGATTCCTCAGGGTAAACCGGGACTTGCGGAGCAACCTCAGCGTCTTTGGAGGACGAGTGAAGGCCCGCCAGCTTGCGTTCCGATTGACGAAGCGAAATGGCAGCGGCAAAAACCGCCAGAAACCCCCAAGCATCGAGTAACAGGCAGATGCCATAAACCATGCCGATCAAGCCTAGGCCAAGAAAGTCATCCAGCAACGGGCCTTCGCCACTGAGAAAACGTTGCTTCCATACAAGCTGGGCCAATAAGCGCCCCATCACCAGCCCGACCACAAGAGCCACTAACGTCGACCACAAAACGTCCTTCAGCATCCAGGTTCCAAGCAACTCAAAACTGAACGGAGCGCTGAGCATTGCCATCCCCAGCATCACAAACGGGAAGGCAGTGCCATCATTCATGCCCGCTTCACTGGTCAGGGTGAACCGCAAAGGATCTTTATCGCCCATGTGCCGAACCTGTACATCCGTGGCCAGCACCGGGTCGGTGGGCGCCAGAATGGCGCCCAGCACAATAGCTGCACCCAGAGGCAGGGCCAGGACGTAATAACCAAACACAGCCGTCAGAGCGACACTGATCGTCATGGAAAGAAATGCCAGGCGTACTGGCGCATGCCATTCCCGCCATCTGAACGGCACGGGCATTTTCATGCCGGCAATAAACAACGAGACCAGAACCGCGATTTCGGCGAGAATTTCCAGTAAATGTGCCTGTTCTAGCGGATTGAAATGAAAGGCTCCAATAACCGACGGGCCAAGGATTACCCCGATAGCCAAATAGACAAGGGAAGGGGTAAGGCGTAAGCGTTGGAAAATGGGAGAGCGCAAACCCACCATGATCAACAGGGTTCCAATCAATACAAACCAGGTGGCGTTTGTCAAAGTCATTCTTCCGGTGCGGGTTAAGCCGCAGTGTGACTCATCAATGCTGTCTGGTCACGAATACGATTCGAGAACACCCGCCAAACTGCGCCACAGCAGTTACGTCATCGCAAGTTACATTGCTCCTCTACACAATTATCCTCTACTGCAACTTTGACATCCTTCCCCACCTTCAGCGCTAGCACGCTTTGTGGAAGGGGATTTCCTGGTCGTTACCTCCCAGGTTCCTGCTTCGCTGTCCGTCGCCTCAATGCCTTGGCATTGCCGGTCTTACACAAACTCCACAGGCGTAACTTCCCGAGTGCCCCTCGGTAGTGCTTCAACTCTCAGCACGTTCGCGTCTCACTCAATTTTGACACGCATGGGTAACGGCTGCCATGCCTCGGTTTCTAAGCTTTAACAGTGATTAGACTACGCGCTCAATTATTCAATATACGTGCTGGCCGCCACGTTGAAAGTGCTATCGACCGCCTACACCGTGGCGCCGGTCAGATCGGCATAGGCCTGGGCGGCGGGCATGCCGTTGATCTCGTCTACGATCCGCTTTTCTGTAAATGGTCGAAACACGAAAAGGCTACTCGCCCTCCATTTCAGAAAAGTGGCCCGATTTATCCAGGGTGTATTCGCAGAAATCCCGCGCCAGGTAAAGCGAGCCCGAGTAGACGCTCTGGGCCTCCTTTCGGATATCCTCAATGGAAGGCGACGCATGGGGGCTGAGCTGGTAACGGGGGCTAAAATGCGTCAGCACCATGTTGGGCAACTGTACCGATTCGGCAAATGCGGCGACAAGCTTGGCATAGCTATGCCCGACATCACCGACCTTCTGGGCCATCTCTTCGGTGTAGGTGGCTTCGTGTACCAGCACCTGAGTCCCCGTGCACGCCGCAAACAACAACTCAGGCTGGTCATTGTCCCCAGCGATCACCACTTTCCGTGGCTTGTGTTTGAAGATCAAGAACTCATGGCTTTTTAACCGCTCACCCGCAAACTCAATATCAAACCCTTGCTTCAGCTGCCCCCACAACGGCCCTCTCGGGATTCCCTTTTGCGCTAACTTATCCAAGTCCAAGGCGGCGTCGACCTTTGTCTCGGTAAACCCGTAGGCATAGGACGGCGCTCGGTGTGAAAGCCTGACGGTGGTAACCGCAATGCTCTCAAACTCAACGCTTGGCAGCTCGTCCGAGGCGATAAACTCCAGGGCGAAGGGCAAGCAAAGCTGCGTGGCCTCGCAAGTAGCCTCCAGCCACGCTTTGATACCTACGGGCGCCACAATGGTCAGCGACTCTTTCCGGCCACCCATTCCAGCACTCGCCAGTATGCCTGGCAGCCCATAGCAGTGGTCGCCGTGCACATGAGTAATAAAGATGGCTTTCAAGGAATGGAACGACAGCTTCGTGTGCAAGACCTGATGCTGGGTGCCCTCACCACAATCGATCAGGTACCAGCCCTTCCCCTTGCTCTCTCGCAAAGCGACCCCGGAGACGTTTCTTGTCTTAGTGGGCACACCGGCGGATGTCCCAAGAAAAAGTAAGTTCATAGCTTGTTCGTGATCTCTTATGTACTCGCTTTGGCAACAAGGCAGCGGATCCCGGGATTGCCAGTTAGCTAAATCCTGAACCCGTGAGACTGACCCCCTGTGGTGCTTTTAACCAGAGAAAACAATGGGATGGTCTCCTCCTCACCTACCCGGCATCAATGTGCCAAAATGGAGAGTCGTATACACACCCTCTATACGATGAGGAGAAGCCCAAATGACTATTATCCGTGTCGGTTAGCGCTATGCGCTCCGCTTGCGACCGTCCTTGGGTGGGTTTGCCT
Organism: Vreelandella rituensis; assembly: GCF_003336665.1. Lineage (GTDB taxonomy): Bacteria > Pseudomonadota > Gammaproteobacteria > Pseudomonadales > Halomonadaceae > Vreelandella > Vreelandella rituensis. The sequence goes on from NZ_QPIJ01000043.1 coordinate 10,798, forward strand.
CCCTTGCATTTCTGCTTTCTAATTGGCAAACCTTTTTCACTGACTTTACTTAGCCCACCTTGGTTTTGCAAAGTACTTGCCTAATACCAAAGACTTAACAAAAAGTAACCTTATGACTTCGCATTGGATTATTGGCCCCGGTGCCATAGGCCGCTTGTTGGCGCACTCGCTTTCGCCCGTGGCTACGGTCACGTTGGTGGGCCGCGGTGAATTGGCTGAGCGACAGACGCTCACCTCGCCGGAGGGAAAACCGCATACGCAGCTGCTGAAGGCGGTAACGGTCGAACAGTTGCTTCGTGATGCCCCCGCCCCACCTACTTCCGTGCATATCACCACCAAAGCCATGGCGGCGCAGGCGGCGCTGGACAGCCTTGTCGGGGTGATTTCCCCCACCACCCCGGTGGTTCTGTGGCAGAACGGTTTTCTTGCCCAGCCGCGTATCACGGAGGCATGGCCCGGGCCGGTGCTCTGCGCCACCACTACCGAGGGCGCCTACGTGAATGGCGAGACCGGCGTGGTGCATGCTGGGCGTGGGCATACGTTTATCGGCGATCTGGATAACCGCCATGCTGAGCTTGCAAAATGCCTGGCGTTGCAGCTAACGAACGCCGGGCTTGTCGCCACGGCAGTTGAGGATATTCGCCGGCGCCTGTGGCAGAAGCTCGCCGTGAACGCGGCGATCAACCCCTTGGTGGCGCGTTATCGGATACGTAACGGCCAGCTGCGCGACCGGCCGTTTCGCCTCTATGTGGAAGCGGTGATCGGGGAAGTCGCGGGAATTCTAGATAAGGAAGGCATTGCGCCGCCCAGTGGGGCCGGGCTGGAAGGCTGGCGAGCGCTGGTGTGGCAGGTAGTCGACAATACCGCCAACAACCGGGCCTCGATGTTTCAGGATGTGCTCGCCGGGCGCCCTACCGAGCGCGCGGCGATTCTCGGGCCGTTGATCGATAACGCAAAACGCCACCAGCTGCCCTGTGAGCAACTGGTGGCGCTGGATCAAGCCTTGGAAAGTATCGAGGCTCAGCTGTCCTGATAGAGTTTCAGCAGGCTGGAGAAGTCCAGGTTGCCGTTACCCTTGGCCTTGTGCAGGCTGAACAGCGCGCGCGCCGCCGAGCCCATGGGAACCGATGAGGCGCTTTGCTGGCTGACATCCATGGCCAGCCCCAGGTCCTTGAACATCAGGTCCACCTGGAAACCGCCCTGGTAGCCCTTGGACGCCGGGGCGTTTTCCATGACGCCCGGGTAGGGGTTATAGACGTTCAACGCCCAGTTGCCGCCCGAGCTCTGCTTCATGATCTCGGAAAGCACCGCCGGGTCGAGGCCGTTTTTCACGCCCATGTTGAGCGCTTCACAGGTACCGGCCATCAGGATGCTCAACAGCATGTTGTTGCATACCTTGGCGATCTGCCCGGCGCCGTGCTCCCCGGCGTGGAAGATATTCTTGCCCATCACGTCCAGCACCGGCTGGGCCTTGGCGAACTGCTCTTCCGAGCCACCCACGATGAATGTCAGGGTGCCCGCCTGGGCGCCGCCCACACCGCCGGACACCGGCGCATCGACAAAGGCGATGCCACGCTTGGCGCCTTCTTCGGCGACACGCCGGGCGGTGTCGGCATCAATGGTCGAGCTGTCGATCACCAAGGCATCCTGGCCGATGATATCGAACAGTGGCGAATCACCGCTGACATACAGGCTTTCGACATGCTTGCCGGCGGGCAGCATGGAAACCACGAAATCCGCCCCCTTGACCGCTTCCTGGGCACTTTGCGCGGCCTTGCAGCCTTGCTCGACCGCGGTATCCAGCACGGCTTGAGACAGATCGAAAGCGCGCACCTCATGCCCGGCCTTGGCCAGGTTCGCGGCCATTGGGCCGCCCATGTTGCCCAGACCGATAAATGCAATCGTTGCCATGATTAAAAATCCTTGTTGTTTTGATCGCCCGAGGAATTAACTCAGCCGAATAATAGTGAGCTCGGGGTTCAGCGAAGGTCCGCCAACGGATTTTGCGGCCAAGGCTGGGAAAGCAATGTCTCGATGAACGCATCCTCCACCGCTTCCACGTCAGGATAGGTCCACTGCGGTTTGCCGTCCTTGTCCACCAGCAGAGCGCGCACACCCTCGGGAAATTCACGATGGCGGCAGCACTGCACCGAGAGCGCAAGCTCCGACTGGAACACTTCACGCAACGACATGTACTTGGCCCGCTTGAGCTGCTGATCGATCACCTTGATCGACACCGGGCTGCCATTGGCGAGGGTCTTTTGCGCCTTGTTGAACCATTTGTCATCGCTTTCCACCGCCAGGATGGCGTGCACCGCTTGCTCGATGGTGTCGTGGTCCATCAATTCACGAATCACCGGGGAAAATTTCTGGACCGGCGCGTCCATCCCCTCGAATGCCGCCTGGGAGTCACGCTCCAGCTCACGCAGTACCTTGTTGACCACGCCCTGGGCATCGGTGTCTTCCCCTTCTCCCCAAGCGGCTTGGGTCAGCTGTTCCACCAGAACGGGGCGTTTTTCACTGGCAATCAAGCGATCCGCCAACCCCAGGTGGACAGCATCCACCGCATTGACCTGGCTGCCGGTCATGGCCAGAAAGCGACCGGTACCGGTGGGCAGGCGGTTCAAGAACCAGCTCGCCCCCACATCAGGGTACAAGCCGATGGTGACCTCCGGCATGGCCAAGCGCGAAGTTTCGGTCACCACGCGATGGCTGCTACCGCTCAGCAGGCCCATGCCGCCGCCCATGACAATACCGTTACCCCAGCAGATCACCGGCTTGGAATAGGTATGCAGGCGGTAGTCCAGGCGGTACTCGTTATCGAAGAATGCTTCAGGGAAGTCCGGATCACCTTCCCCGGTAATCGCCTTGTACAGGCTGACCACGTCGCCACCGGCGCAGAACGCTTTCTCTCCGGCGCTATCGAGCAGGATCGCCACGATGCGCTCATCGTTCTCCCAGGCTTCCAGCCGTGGCTGGATCTCGTTGATCATCTCCAGCGTCAGGGCATTCAGCGAGCGCTCGGCGTTGAGCTTTATTTCGGCAACGACGTGCCCATCCTGCGTGGGGTGTTCGGTAAAGATCACGCTGCTCATCAAGGTTTCCTTTGTCCTGAAAAGATGCAAGCTACCCATACATGCAAGGTGCCAGACGTAGTGACCGAGCTTTTAAACAAGCTTGATGTTCTGTTGAACTCGAAAATCAGCTCAAAGCTCTTATCAACTCAAAGCTCCGCAGCGCCCTCGGCCAACACACGGCGTGCAATGATCATGCGCATGACTTCGTTGGTACCTTCCAGGATGCGGTGTACCCGGGTGTCGCGCACGAAACGCTCCATGGGGTATTCCTTGATATAGCCATTGCCGCCGTAGAGCTGCAGGGCTTCATCGCATACCTTGAAGCCTACATCGGTCGCAAAGCGTTTGGCCATCGCACAATAAGCCGACGCATCGGCATGGCCGGAATCCAGCTTGGTCGCCGCCAGGCGCACCATCTGGCGAGCCGCCACCAGTTCCGTGACCATATCCGCCAAGCGGAACTGCAGCGCCTGGAAATCCGCCAGCCGCTGGCCGAACTGCTTGCGTTCCAGCATGTATTCACGCGCCTTGTTGATCGCCTGCTGCGCGGTACCGATGGAACAAGTCGCGATGTTGATGCGCCCGCCATCCAGCCCTTTCATGGCGATCTTGAAGCCGTCGCCTTCGTTACCCAACATGTTGACCGCAGGCACACGCACCTCTTCAAAGGTGATCATGCGCGTCGGCTGGCTGTTCCAGCCCATTTTCTCTTCCTTGCGCCCGTAGCTGATGCCGGCGGTGTTGGCGTCTACCGCGAAGGCTGAAATACCCTTGGGCCCCGGGCCACCGGTACGTGCCATGACCACCAGAATGTCGGTGTCTCCCGCGCCGGAAATGAACATCTTGCTGCCGTTGAGCACGAAGTCATCGCCATCCAGCTTGGCACTGGTTTTCAGCGAGGCGGCGTCCGAACCGGCATTGGGTTCGGTTAAGCAGTAGGAGCCGAGAAGCTCACCGCTGGCCAGTTTTTCGCCCCATTGTTCGATCACTTCGGGCTTGCCGAAATCCGCGACCATCCAGGTCACCATGTTATGAATGGTGAGGTAAGCGGTCGTGGAGGTGCAGCCCATGGATAGCTGCTCGAAAATGATGCTGGCATCCAGGCGTGAAAGCCCCAGCCCGCCCACCGATTCCGGGGTATACAACGCACAGAAACCCAATTCACCCGCCTTGCGAATCACATCTACCGGAAAGAAAGCGGTCTGATCCCACTCCCCGGCATGCGGTTCCAGCTCGTTCTGGGCAAAGGCCCGCGCCATATCGGCAAAAGCCACCTGGTCTTCGTTGAGTTCAAAATCCATCGCACATCTCCCGTTTATCGCAGGGGTCGATGCTTGCATCGATCCACTGGCTGAACTTGTGATTGTGATTATCCATGGCTGTCGTGCCAAGAAAGCTGTCGCGCCAGAAAATATTGACGTTTACGTTAACTTATTTTTTTACTTCATCACAATAGCCGGTCATGCAAAATCAGCTTTATATCGATAGCCGTTTCGGTTGCGGCTGGAAAATAACCACTTGCATAAAAAAAGGGCGCCCAACGGCGCCCAACCAACGGACTGATGTCTGGTTTACTTGAAGTTCTTGCGATAGCTCTTGGCAAGCTCACCCACGATGCCGCTACGAAAGCTCAGTACACAGACAACGAACAGCAGACCCAGGATAACGTTCACCCAATTGCCCAGCGGCGACTGCGCCAGAAGATGTTGCAGACTGACCACGATACCCGCCCCCATGATCGGCCCCAGGAGCGTTCCCACACCGCCCAGTAGCGTCATCAGGATAACCTCGCCGGACATGTGCCAATGGGCATCGGTGAGGGAGGCAAGCTGGAAGACCAGCGTTTTCGTGGAGCCGGCCAGCCCCGCCAGGCCTGCGGAAATAACAAACGCCAGCAGCTTGTAGGCATCGACGTTATAACCCAGCGATACCGCACGTGGTTCGTTTTCACGAATCGCCTTGAGTACCTGACCAAAAGGGGAATGCACGGTACGCTGAATGATCGCAAAGCCGATCAAGAAAACAGCAAACACGAAATAGTACATGCTCAGGTTGTCATTCAGGCTGATAAAACCCAGGAAGTGGCCGCGAGCAACCCCGTGCAAGCCATCTTCCCCACCGGTAAACGGTGCCTGAATGAAGAAAAAGAACATCAACTGAGCCAGGGCCAAGGTGACCATGGCGAAGTAGATGCCTTGCCGACGAATCGCAAGCAACCCGAAAACAGCGCCCAGCGCAACGCCCGCCAAAGTGCCGATAAGTATGCCCACTTCAGGCGTAATGCCGGGGTAGCTTGAAAGTAGATACCCGGTCACATACCCGCCGGTCGCCAGAAAAGCGGCATGCCCGAAGGATAGCAACCCGGCATAGCCCAGCAGCAGGTTAAAGGAACAGGCAAACAGGGCAAAGCACAGAATCTTCATCAGGAAGACGGGGTAGGCAAGAAACGGCGCCACTAGCCCGATAACGATCAATGCCAGATAGAACATATTGCGGCGCATGTTGGCTCTGCGCTGCCGTTGCATGGCAGCCGAGGGAATGCGTGCGGTTTCTGTGGTCGCCATTGTCATGCCTCTTTGCCGAATAGTCCCGCAGGACGCAACATCAGTACCAGTATCATCACCAGGAATATCACAGTATTCGCCGCTTCCGGGTAATACACCTTGGTTAACCCTTCAATCAGCCCCATGGCCAATCCGGTAAGGATCGAGCCGAGAATAGAGCCCATTCCACCGATTACCACCACGGCAAACACCACGATCAACAAGCTGGACCCCATGGTGGGTGAAACCGGATACAAGGGGGCGGCCAATACCCCGGCAAACGCCGCCAAGGCAACCCCGAACCCATAGGTCAAGGTAATCAACAAGGGCACGTTGACCCCGAATGCCTGCATCAAGGCCGAGTTCTCCGTACCGGCACGCAGGTAGGCGCCCAGGCGTGTCCGCTCGATGATGAACCAGGTACCCAGACACACCACCAACGCGGCCAACAATACCCAGCCACGATAAATCGGCAGGAACATGAAGCCCAGGTTATAACCGCCCTGGAGCAGTTCCGGGGTCGGATAACGCAAACCGGAAACGCCGAAGAAGTTGACCAGCGTTCCCTCGAAAATCAGTGCTAGACCAAAGGTCAAAAGTAATCCGTACAGATGGTCCAGATGGGAGATGCGGCGCAGGATAAAGCGCTCGATCAGCATCCCGAAGCCGCCCACTACCAAAGGTACCAGGATCAGTGAAACCCAATAATTGATGCCCAGATACTGCATGCCGAGCAGCGTAGCGAACGCGCCGAGCATGTACATGGCACCGTGAGCGAAGTTGACGATCTTCAGCAGGCCGAAAATGACCGCCAGCCCCAAGCTCAACAGTGCATAGAAGGCGCCGTTGATAAGGCCCAGCATCAACTGGCCCGTGAATGCAGCCAACGGCACCCCGAATATCATCGTCATGACGTGGATCTCCTCGCCGTCAAGCGGGTGGCGGCCAATACCGCCACCCGGTTCTGCTTATGCATGCTTATGCAAACGTCCGGCCCAGCTCTTCAAGACCAGTTCTTTAAAACCGGCTCTTCAAAACCAGTTCCGCAGAATCAGTTCTGCACCAGGTCGCAATTGCTTTCGGACAGCGGACGGTAAGCTTCTTCCGCAGGAATGGTGCTGAGAATTTCATACAGGTCCCACTCACCGGTGGACTCTTCCGGGGTTTTCACCTGGGCCAGGTACATGTCGTGAATCATGCGGCCGTCTTCCCGAATGCTACCGTTACGCGCGAAGAAATCCTCGATCGGCATTTCCGCCATCTGGGCGCGTACCGTTTCAGGGTCATCGGTACCCGCTTCCTCGACCGCTTTCAGGTAATGCATGGTGCTGGAATAGATGCCTGCCTGAACCATGGTCGGCATACGCTCCATGCGCTCGTAATAACGCTCGGCCCACTCACGCGACTGCTCGTCCATGTCCCAGTACCAACCGGTGGTCAGCAGGAGGTTCTGTGTGGATTCCAGCCCCATGGCGTGAACGTCGTTGAGGAAGATCAGAAGACCGGCGAGCTGCTGGCCTGACTGGGTGACACCAAACTGGCTGGCGGTGGTGATCGCGTTCACCGTATCCGCTCCAGCGTTGGCCAGACCGACGATTTTGGCACCCGAGCTTTGCGCCTGGAGAATGTAGGAGGAGAAATCGCTGGTGGGGAAAGGATGACGCACACCGCCGACGATTTCACCGCCGTTCTCTTCAACCACCTTGGTGACATCGCCTTCCAACGCATGGCCGAAGGCGTAATCGGCGGTGAGCATGAACCAGGTATCGCCACCCTGCTCGACGACGGCCTTGGCGGTACCGTTGGCTAGCGGATAGGTGTCATAAACCCAGTGGATATGGTTCGGCGTGCAATGCTCGTTGGTGATGCTGGAGGCTGCCGAGCCCGAGACCAGCGCCAGGCCGTTACTTTCCTCGATCACCTTGGTCACCGCGATGGTCACCGAGGAGGCCACCAGGCCACCGACCATATCGACGTTTTCCTGGTCGACCCACCCGCGAACGGTATTGGCGCCCACATCGGCACTATTACGGTCATCAGCACTGAACACCACGATCGGCGCATCGTTGACACTGCCACCGAAGTCTTCAATGGCCATTTCCATGGCAGTCAGGCCACCCGGGCCAGCCAGGTCACGATAGGTGCCCGACATATCCGCCAGGTAACCGATACGCACTTCATTGTCACTCATGTTTGCCTGAGCCGTGGCCGCCATGGCGGAAGCCGTGGCGAGGGCAATGCTGGTAGTGAGTGCTTTTTTGATCAAAGTCATGTTTGTCTCCGCGCCCTGAAGGGCATTGTTTTTGTGCTACGACGCAAGGTATCGGCCTGAGTCGTTAGTTATGCGTTACAGCTTGCCGTTGGTGGCGATCTTGCTACTGCATTGCTGTGATCTGGTTGTTGTGAATTGTTATGAGCTGCCTTAGGTCAATCATAAGCCGCTAGATAAATCGTTTTATGAATGGTTATGAATGGTTATACCCCCAGCATGGAATTGAGATGTTCGCGGCGTGACGGGAGTTGCGCCGCACTGATTTCCTCTACGATCTGACCGTGATCCATCACGAAGTGACGGTCGGCCAAAGGGGCGGCAAAACGGAAGTTCTGCTCCACCAGCACGATGGTCATCCCACGCCCTTTAAGTTGCATGAGCACTTCGCCGAGTTTTTGCACGATAACCGGTGCCAGCCCTTCGGTAATTTCATCCAGGAGCAGCATTCGTGCGCCGGTACGCAGAATTCGAGCCATGGCCAGCATCTGCTGCTCCCCACCGGAAAGTCGCGTGCCCTGGCTACGCCGACGCTCATAAAGGTTGGGAAACATCGCGTAGATTTCGTCCAACCCCATACCGCCCGAACGCACGGTCGGGGGCAGCAACAGGTTTTCCTCGACATCCAGGCTTGCAAAGATGCCGCGCTCTTCCGGGCAGTAACCCACACCCAGACGCGGAATGTGGTGAGCCTTCATGCCCATCACTTCTTCGCCGTTGATCACGATGGAACCCGTACGGCGCCCCACCATGTTCATGATGGATTTCAACGTGGTGCTGCGCCCGGCACCGTTGCGCCCCAGCAGGGTCACAAGCTCGCCACGTTTGACGTTGAAATTCACGCCATGAAGGATATGAGACTCGCCATAAAAGGCGTGCAAATCCTGAACCCGCAGCATTTCCGACTGGGAGGCTTCATGCGTTTCCTGATTGTGTTCGGCTGTCTCGATCATGCTTGCGCCCCTTCTTCTTCCGCCGCTTCACTGCCCATGTACGCCTCCTTGACCAACGGATTGCGCGACACGCTGTCATAATCCCCTTCCGCCAGAACGGAGCCACGAGCGAGTACCGTGATGCGGTCACACAACCGGCTCACAACACTCAGGTTATGCTCCACCATCAGCACGGTGCGGCCCTTGGAAACACGCCGGATCAACTCGACGATACGATCGACATCTTCCGCCCCCATACCCTGGGTCGGTTCATCGAGCAACATCATGGTGGGGTCGAGCGCCAGCGTGGTCGCCACTTCCAGTGCGCGCTTGCGCCCATACGGCATCTCGACGGTGAGGATATCGGCATACTCGCGCAGGCCGACCTCTTCGAGCAGCTCCATGGCACGTTCGTTAAGATGATCGAGGGTTTTTTCCGACTTCCAGAAATGAAACGAGGTACCCAGCTTGCGCTGCAAAGCCACGCGAACATTTTCCAGGGCGGTCATATGCGCAAACACGGCGGAAATCTGGAAGGAACGCACCAGACCCAGCCGGGCTATTTCGTTGGACTTCATTCCCGTAATGGGTTTTCCCCGATAGAGAATTTCGCCGCGGGTGGGTGGAAGGAACTTTGTCAGCAGATTGAAAACGGTGGTCTTGCCGGCACCGTTGGGTCCAATCAATGCGTGAATATGGCCTTCTTGTACCTGAAGATTGACGTCGTCCACGGCGGTAAAGCCACGAAACTCTTTGGTCAGCCCTCGGGTTTCGAGAACGTAGTCTGCACTCATGAAATAAACAAGCCTCTAGTTGTTCTTGTGCTGACTTTTTTACCGGCTGGGCCTTCGCTTGTCGTGACCGGTATCCAATCCTTACCTGAACGTAAGGTGTGAGAGCAAACTAGCAACCTACGAGGGGGTATTACAATTACAACTTTGGTATAGATCCCCCACCATATTCGCTTAAAAAGATAGCTCTATACTTTAAATTCAGACACTTAACGCAATTCAACGCAGAATGAAAATCATCAGATAGCACTTTACGTTAACGTGAACTTGTTTTAGCCTCAGTGACACTGTTTCATAAGAGGCACTCCCCCTGAGAGAATTCCCGCAATGAGCAAAACCTATTCCATCAGTGAGCTTGCCAGCGAGTTCGACCTCACCACTCGCAGCATTCGTTTCTATGAAGACCAGGAGCTTTTGCATCCTGCCAGGCGTGGCCAGACGCGCGTCTACAGCAGCAAGGATCGAGTGCGCCTCAAGCTCACCCTGCGCGGTAAACGGCTGGGGTTCTCCCTTGCGGAAATTCGCGAGCTGTTCGAGCTTTGGGATGAAACGCGTAGCGGCAGCGAAAAGCAGCTGCATCTCATGCTTAGCAAAATAGCCGAACGGCGCGCGGCCCTGGAACAACAGATGAAAGATATCGCTATTGTCCAGCTAGAGCTGGAAAGCGCCGAAATTCGCTGTCGGCAGGCGCTCGAAGAGCTTCTTCAGAAGCAGGACGACGACCCCTCCGACGATGAAATCAAGGCCGAACCCAACGCCGGCACCAATGGCGAGCCCGATGGTGAAGCCTCCAACATGCCTCACAAGCACAGCAAAGCGCCCTCTCGCTCCGCCACGGTGCACTGACCTTTTTCCAACTTCATAACGGTGATCGACCATGTTTACCCATTACGCAGAACTCAACTTCGGCCTCGACGATGAACTCAACATGCTGCGCGAGCAGGTCAATGCCTTTGCCGCCAGCGAGATCGCCCCTAGAGCGGCCGAGATCGACGAAAAAAATGAATTCCCCAATGATCTGTGGAAGAAGTTCGGCGATATGGGTCTGCTGGGGATCACCGTCTCGGATGAAGATGGCGGCAGCGGCATGGGCTACCTTGCCCACAGCATCGCCATGGAAGAAATTTCCCGTGCCAGTGCCTCGGTCGGGCTCTCCTACGGCGCCCACTCCAACCTTTGCGTCAATCAGCTCAAGATCAACGGCAACGCGGAACAGAAAGCCAAGTATCTGCCCAAGCTGATCAGCGGCGATCACGTGGGCGCCCTGGCCATGTCCGAGCCAGGCGCGGGGTCCGATGTGGTGTCGATGAAGCTTCGCGCACGCAAGGAAGGCGACCGTTACATTCTCAACGGCAACAAGATGTGGATCACCAACGGTCCCGACGCCGATGTGCTGGTGGTGTACGCCAAGACCGACCCGGACGCAGGCTCCAAAGGGATTACCGCCTTCATCATCGAAAAGGATTTCAAAGGGTTCTCCACCGCCCAGAAGCTCGACAAGCTGGGCATGCGCGGCTCCAACACCTGCGAGCTGGTGTTCCAGGATTGCGAAGTGCCCGAGGAAAACGTCTTGGGGGAAGTCAATAAAGGCGTTCGCGTGCTGATGAGCGGCCTGGATTACGAACGCACCGTGCTGGCGGCAGGACCCATCGGCATCATGCAGGCGGCCATGGATATCGTGCTGCCGTATATCCATGAGCGTAAGCAGTTCGACCAATCGATCGGTGAGTTCCAGCTGGTGCAGGGCAAGGTGGCCGACATGTACACCACCATGAACGCCTGCCGCGCCTATCTCTATGCGGTGGCCGGCGCCTGTGACCGCGGCCAGACCTCACGCAAGGACGCCGCCGGGGTCATTCTGTACTGCGCCGAAAAGGCCACTCAGGTGGCACTGGATGCCATCCAGCTGCTGGGCGGCAACGGCTACATCAATGAATACCCCACCGGACGCCTGTTGCGCGATGCCAAGCTGTATGAGATCGGTGCCGGCACCAGCGAGATTCGCCGCATGCTGATTGGCCGCGAACTGTTCAACGAATCCAAGTAAGGGCGGCACCATGAGCATTCTGCAATCCCAGATCAACTCGCGCAGCGACGTCTTCCAGGCCAACCAGGCCAGCATGCTCGGCGAGGTCGTCAAGTTGCGCGACCTCACCGCGGCGATACGCCAGGGCGGCGGCGAGAAAGCCCGTACCCGACACGAATCGCGTGGCAAGCTGTTCGTCCGCGACCGCATCGACAACCTGATCGACGAAGGGTCACCTTTCCTGGAGTTCTCGGCACTGGCGGCTCATGAGATTTACGACGGGCCGGTACCCTCCGCCGGCGTGGTGACCGGCATCGGCCGCGTTTCCGGCGTGGAATGCGTCATCGTCGCCAACGACGCTACCGTCAAGGGCGGCACCTATTTCCCGATGACGGTGAAAAAACACCTTCGCGCCCAGGAAATTGCCCGCAAGCATCGTTTGCCGTGTATTTATCTGGTGGATTCCGGCGGTGCTCACCTGCCAAGCCAGGATGATGTGTTTCCCGACCGCGACCATTTCGGGCGCATCTTCTACAACCAGGCCACGCTCTCCGCCGAAGGCATTCCTCAGATCGCCGTAGTGATGGGCTCCTGTACCGCCGGGGGCGCTTACGTCCCAGCGATGGCAGACGAGTCGATCATCGTCAAGGAACAGGGCACCATCTTTCTGGGCGGCCCGCCCCTGGTCAAGGCCGCCACCGGTGAGTCGATCAGCGCCGAAGACCTGGGTGGCGCCGATGTTCACGCCAAGAAAAGCGGCGTGGCCGATCATTACGCCGAAAACGACGCCCATGCCCTGCAGCTGGCCCGTGCTTGCGTGTCACGTCTGAACTGGCAAAAACGCGGCAAGCTGGCGATGAAGGAACCCAAGCCACCCCGCCTGGACCCCGCAGAACTCTACGGCATCGTCGGCACCGACCTGAAGAAACCCTATGACGTCCGCGAAGTCATCGGGCGCATCGTGGATGACTCCGACTTCGACGAATTCAAGCGCTATTACGGCGACACACTGGTCACCGGCTTTGCGCACATTCATGGCTATCCGGTGGGCATCGTCGCCAACAACGGCGTGCTGTTTTCCGAATCCGCGGTCAAGGGTGCGCATTTCATCGAACTCTGCGCCCAACGCAAGATTCCGCTGATCTTCCTGCAGAACATCACCGGCTTCATGGTGGGCTCGAAGTACGAGCACGAGGGTATCGCCAAGCATGGCGCCAAGCTGGTCACCGCTGTGGCCTGCGCCAAGGTGCCCAAGTACACCGTCTTGATCGGCGGCAGCTTCGGCGCCGGCAACTACGGTATGTGCGGCCGCGCCTACGATCCCAATCTGCTGTTCATGTGGCCCAATGCGCGCATCTCGGTGATGGGCGGCGAGCAGGCGGCGGGCGTTCTGGCCCAGGTCAAGCGCGACCAGTACGAGCGCGAAGGCCGCGAATGGACCCAGGACGAGGAAGAAGCGTTCAAGAAGCCGACTCGCGAGCAGTACGAGCATCAGGGCCACCCTTATTACGCCAGCGCCCGCCTGTGGGATGACGGCGTGATCGACCCCGCCCAGACTCGCGATGTGCTCGGCCTCTCCCTGGCCGCGGCGATGAATGCTGACGTACAAGAGACACGCTTCGGCGTGTTCCGGATGTGAGGTCGATATGACGGATTCCCCCCACTACTCGCAGCTGGCAATCGACGACCGCGGCGTGGCCTGGCTGACGCTGGATCGCCCCGAGGTGCATAACGCCTTCGACGACAGCCTGATCGCCGAGCTCAATGCCCACCTGACCCACCTGCATGACGCCGCCCAGCGCGGTGACGTACGGGTGGTGGTACTGGGCTCGAAAGGCAAAAGCTTCTCGGCGGGTGCCGATCTCAACTGGATGAAGCGCATGGTCGATTACGACTTTGACGCCAATCTTGCCGATTCGTACAAACTCTCGGCCTTGATGCACGGCCTGGACACTCTTCCCTGCCCCAGCATCTGCCGGGTGCAAGGCGCCACTTTCGGCGGCGCGGTGGGCCTGGCCGCCTGCTGCGATATCGTCATTGCCTCGGAAAAAGCCAAGTTCTGTCTCTCCGAAGTCCGCATCGGCCTGTCACCGGCGGTGATCAGCCCTTATGTGTTACGGGCATTGGGCGAGCGCCAGGTACGCCGTTACGCCCTCACCGCCGAGGTCATCGATTCGGCCACCGCGCTGATGCTGGATCTGGTTCATCTGGTCGTCGGGCCCGACGACCTCGACGCGGCGGTCAGCGACATGCTCGATACGCTACTGGGTACGTCGCCTCAAGCCAGCCGAGCCACCAAGGCGCTGTTGGCGGCGGTGGCCCGCGAACCGGATAGCGACGCCACTCGTGCCCATACCTGCGACGTGATCAGCAAGCTGCGTGTCAGCCCCGAAGGTCAGGAAGGCTTGGCCAGCTTCCTGGAAAAACGTCGTCCCGCCTGGGCCCCTTCGCCAGGCCCTTCCAATAAAGATTCTTCCGATCAAGCCTCTTCTTCCGCTACGGAGCGCCGCTCATGATATTTGATACTTTGCTGGTCGCTAACCGCGGCGAAATCGCCTGTCGCGTGATGCGCACCGCCCGCGCCATGGGCCTGAAAACCGTGGCGGTATATTCCGACGCTGATGCCAACGCCCGCCATGTGCGCGAAGCCGATGAAGCGGTACGCATCGGCCCGGCGGCGGCACGCGAAAGTTACCTCAAGGTCGAGGCGGTGATCGAAGCCGCCAAGCGCACCGGCGCCGGTGCCGTCCACCCCGGCTACGGTTTTCTTTCCGAGAACGGCGCCTTCGTCGAAGCGCTGGACAAGGCGGGGATTGTGTTCGTCGGCCCGCCCGCCTCGGCCATTGCCGCCATGGGCGATAAATCCGCCGCCAAGGCACGCATGGCGGATGCCGGTGTGCCGCTGGTGCCCGGCTATCACGGCAACGACCAGGACGATGCCCTGCTGCGCGTGGAGGCCGATAAGATCGGCTACCCGGTGCTGCTCAAGGCCAGCGCCGGTGGCGGCGGCAAGGGCATGCGGGTGGTTGAATCCGGCGACAACTTCCAGGCGGCACTCGATGGCTGCCGCCGTGAATCCCAGGCGGCCTTCGGCGACCAGCGCATGCTGATCGAGAAATACCTGACCCAGCCGCGTCACGTCGAAGTCCAGGTGTTCTGCGACAGCCACGGCAATGGCGTCTACCTGTTCGAGCGCGACTGCTCCGTACAGCGCCGTCACCAGAAAGTGCTCGAAGAAGCCCCGGCCCCGGGCATGACCGCACCGCTTCGCCGCGAAATGGGTGATGCCGCCGTGCGCGCCGCCAAGGAAATCGGTTACGTCGGCGCGGGCACCGTGGAATTTCTGCTCGATGCGGACGGCAGTTTCTTCTTCATGGAGATGAACACCCGCCTTCAGGTCGAGCATCCGGTCACCGAAATGATCACCGGCCAGGATCTGGTCGAGTGGCAGCTGCGCGTGGCCATGGGGGAAGCCCTGCCCTGCACCCAGGACGAGCTGACCATTACCGGCCACAGCTTCGAGGCGCGCCTTTACGCCGAAGACCCGGAACAGGACTTCCTGCCCGCCACCGGTACGCTCAATCGCTTCGCCATGGACCTGGAAGGCGCCGGCCTGGACCCCGCCCGCGTTCGCCTGGACAGCGGCGTGGAATCCGGTGATGTGGTGTCGATGCACTACGACCCCATGCTCGCCAAGCTGATCGTTCACGGCGATGACCGAAATCAGGCCCTGGCCACGCTCAACCGCGCCCTGGCCGCTCTGGATGTACAGGGTGTGGTCACCAACCGCGCCTTCCTGCAGCGTCTGGCCACCCACCCGGGGTTTCGTAACGTCGAGCTGGATACCCGCTTCATCGAGCGCAACGAAGCGACCCTGTTCGCGCCACGCAGCTATTCCACCGACGAGTACGCCAGCGCCGCCCTGGTGGGCTTGAATCAACTGGCGCGGGAATGCGAGAGCGATTCCCCCTGGGACAGACACGACGGTTTCCGCCTCAACGCCCCGCATACCATTCGCATCGCCCTGTGCGACCCGGCGCATGCCCAGGACAGCGACGATTCCGCCGCGGTGGTGATTGTCGAAGGCACGCGTGAGAACGGTAACAACCCCTGGAACCTGACCATCGGCGATGAAACGCTCACCGCCTACCTGACGCCCCTTAACGGCGATGCCGTGGCCATGACCTTGAACGGTCACCGTCGGCGCCTGCAGGCACGTCGGGACGGCAATGTGGTGGTAATGGCCGACCCCGCTGGCGAGACACGCCTGTTCTGGCGGCGTATCGATGCCATCGATCATGGTCACCACGAAGCCGAAACCACCCTGACCGCGCCCATGCACGGCACCGTGGTGGCGCTGCTGGTCGAGCCGGGTGTGCGGGTGGAAAAGGGCATGCCGCTGATGGTCATGGAAGCCATGAAGATGGAGCACACCATGACCGCCCCCGCCGACGGCCATGTGGAAAGCTTCCACTTCCAGTCCGGGGATACCGTGAGCCAGGGCGATGTGTTGCTGGAATTCGCCGCCGACGATGCCCACTGACCAGGAGAACGACATGTCACTTCCTTCCTCCGTGCGCCTGTTCGAGGTTGGCCCCCGGGACGGCCTGCAAAACGAACCCGGCCCGATCATTGCCACCGCCACCAAGATCGAATTCATTCATCGCCTGGCAGCGGCGGGCATGACCCATATCGAAGCGGCAAGCTTCGTCTCGCCCAAATGGGTGCCGCAGATGGGCGATGCCGCCGAGGTCATGGCGGGTATCTCCCGCCGGCCCGGTGTGGTCTATTCGGCGCTCACGCCTAACCTGCGCGGCCTGGAAGGCGCCATTGCCGCCGGCGTGGAGGAGGTAGCGGTGTTCGGTGCGGCCTCGGAGGCTTTTTCGCAAAAGAACATCAACTGCTCCGTGGCGGAATCTCTCAAGCGTTTCGAACCGGTGCTCGAGCGTGCCCGTGAGGCCAATGTGCGGGTGCGCGGCTATGTTTCCTGCGTGCTGGGCTGCCCTTACGAAGGCCAGATCGCCCCCGCCAAGGTCGCCGAGGTGTCCAAGGCGCTGCATGACATGGGCTGCTATGAAGTCTCGCTGGGCGACACCATCGGCACCGGCACGCCGCTGGCGGCCAAACGCATGGTCGAGGCGGTCAGCCGGGAGATACCCGTCACGCAGCTTGCCGCGCATTTCCACGACACCTACGGCCAGGCACTGGCCAATCTCTATGCCGTCATGGAAGAAGGCATTCAGGTGATCGACAGCGCCACCGCCGGCCTGGGGGGCTGCCCCTACGCCAAGGGTGCTTCGGGCAATGTGGCCAGCGAAGATGTGCTTTATTTACTGGAAGGGCTCGGCATCAGGACCGGGATCGATCTTCAGGCCGTGATCGATACCGGCTATTGGATAACCGCTGAGCTAGGCCGCAAACCCAGCTCCAAGGTGGCATTGGCAAAGGGCTGTGTCGGCGCTTGATGCACCAGCCTCTATCGCACTGACTGCGATGCCAAGCCGTTCGGACAACAACAATCTTCGGAGAAACGCTCATGAACAATCCCCAACTGCCGGTACTTCCCAGTTACACCAGCAGCACCGCTGCCAAGCCGTTGATCGGCATGACCATCGGCGACAAATTCGATGAAATCGCGGCACTTTATCCAGACAACGATGCGCTGATCGTTCTGCATCAGGACATTCAATGGAGCTACCGCCAGCTTCAGGAGGAAGTGAACCGTTGCGCCCGCGCCCTGCTGGCGGTGGGTGTCAAGCGCGGCGATCGCGTGGCAATCTGGGCACCCAACTGCAGCGAGTGGACGCTGACCCAATTCGCCACCGCCAAACTGGGCGCGATCCTGGTCAACATCAACCCGGCCTACCGCACCCATGAGCTGGAATACGCTCTGAATCAGTCCGAAGCACGCTTTCTGATCACCGCCAACGCCTTCAAAAGCTCCAATTACGGCGAGATGGTGTATGAACTGGCGCCGGAGCTTAAAGCGTCAGCCGAAGGTCACCTGAAGTCCCAGAAACTGCCCTACCTCGAGTGCGTGATCAACTTGAGCGACGACAAGCATGACGGCATGTGGCGCTGGGCGGACTTCATGGCCGAATCAAACGCTATCAGCCAAACCGACGTCGACGACCTGCAAGCCACCCTGCAGTTCGATGATGCGATCAATATCCAGTACACCTCGGGTACCACCGGTTTCCCCAAGGGCGCCACGCTTTCGCATCATAACATTCTCAACAACGGCTTCTTCGTCGCTGAAAGCATGGGCTTTACCAGCGAAGACCGCCTGGTGATTCCGGTGCCGCTCTACCATTGCTTCGGCATGGTGATGGGCAACCTGGGCTGCATGACCCACGGGGCGGCGATGATCTACCCCGGCGAAGGCTTCGACCCTGCCGGCGTGCTCCAGGCCGTTCACGAGCAACGTGCCACGGCACTCTACGGTGTGCCCACGATGTTCATTGCCGAACTCGAACACCCGGACTTCGCCAGTTTCGATCTTTCCACCTTGCGCACCGGCATCATGGCGGGCTCCATCTGTCCCAGCGCCGTGATGCAGCAAGTGATTGAAAAAATGCACATGAAAGGCGTACAGATCGCCTATGGCATGACCGAAACCAGCCCGGTTTCCACCCAGACCGGTGCCGACGACAGCATCGAAAAGCGTGTTTCCACCGTGGGCCGCACTCAGCCACACCTGGAAAGCAAGATCGTCGACCCCGGCAATGGCGGGATTCTGCCGCGCGGTGAAATCGGTGAACTGTGCACGCGTGGCTATAGCGTGATGCTCAAGTACTGGAACAATGAAAAGGCCACTGCCGAAGCCATTGATGAAGCCGGCTGGATGCATACCGGTGACCTGGCCACCATGGACGAAGAAGGTTATTTGCAGATCGTCGGGCGGATCAAGGACATGGTGATTCGCGGCGGCGAGAACGTCTATCCCAAGGAAATCGAAGAGTTTCTCTACAGCCATCCCGCCATCTCGGAAGTTCAGGTCACCGGCGTGCCCGACAAGAAATATGGCGAAGAGTTGATTGCCTGGGTCAAGCTGAACAGCACCTCGGAAGACGTCACCGCTGATGACCTTCGCGCCTTCTGCAAGGGCAAGATCACTCACTTCAAGATCCCGCGCTACTTCAAGTTCGTCGATGAGTTCCCGATGACCGTCACCGGCAAGATCCAGAAATTCAAGATGCGTGAAATCTCCATCGAAGAGCTTGGTCTGGAGAAGTGAGCCTCTCTAACCACTACCAACAATATCTCAGCGTGGAAGACGTGCTCGGCCGGGTGGCCGAGCACTACCCCGCGGGGGCGTCGTATTATCAGCTGGCGCCGCTGGACCAATTGCATATCGGCGGGCTCAAGGCCTCGCATCGGCTGCTGAACCTGCTGAATGCCGGCACTCATCCCCGAGTGCTGGATATTGGCGCGGGCGTCGGTGGTTTGATGCGCCAGGCTGCCCAGCAAGGCTTTACGCTGGTCGGGTTGGATATCACCCACGCTTTCAACCGCCTCAACCAGGGCTTATCCCGCCAGCTGGGGCTGGAACATCAGCTCCATGCGATCACCGGCGACGCCATGGCGCTGCCTTTTCCCGATTCCAGCTTCGATGCGGTGCTGTTTCAGCACAGCTTTCTCAATATGCCGGATACCGCCAAGGTACTTGCGGAATGTCGCCGCGTACTGCGCCCCGGTGGCGTCGTGGTCATGCATGAGGTGGTTAGCGGGCCAAATGCAGCGTCACTGCGCTACCCGGTGCCCTGGGCCAGCGATCCTCAGCATTCCTGCTTGATGCCTGCCGCGATGTTGCTGGAAAAAATGCGCAAGGCGGGACTTCAGCTGGAGCATGTTGAAGATTGGAGCGCCGATGCCTTGGCCTGGCGTCAACGACAGCGAGAAAAAGAAACCCTTTCCACTCAACATGATGGCCAATCCAAACCCGCCCCGGCGCTATCGCCCCAACTTATTTTCGGCCAACGTTTCATGGAAATGGGCAAGAATCTGGTAAAAAACCTGGCCGATGAAGCGATCCAGGTGGTGGAAATCAAAGCGAGTTGCTAGTCTGAGTGGATCACTATTTTCCCCATCCGCATCAGGATGAAGAGAGGATAGCTATGAAACGCTTGGCTTGGGCAGCGCTTTTAAGCCTTACCCCGTTTCTTTATAGCCATGCCGACCAAGGCATTATCCTGGCGTACAGCACACCGGATAGTGAACTGCTTAAGCTCGATAACGGTGTAATCATCGAAGGCAGTCACTTGAGCAGCCAAGATACCTACACCTCGGGGTTTCGTGTCACGGCAGGTTTTACTCTCTGGCAGTTACCCCGGCTGGATCTCGGCGCCGAACTGGCTTACCGCGAAAGCGATGAAGTACCTATCGATGCCGGCACCAGCAGCATGCTGATCGATACACTCAGTCTAGGCGGTGCACTGGTGGCTGGGATTCGCATGGGGGCATTCAGCGTTTATGCCAAGTCCGGCCTGACCGAATGGCGTGGCGAATCAAATAATCCGCGCCAACTGCATGATAAAGGCGGCACCGCCAACATTGAGGGGTTTGGCGCCACAATGACCATCAATCGACTGGTCAGCCGCCTGGAATACGAACGTATCGACGCCTCTAACCTGAGCCATCTCAACCAACTGACCGCCTCGGTGCATTTGCCGTTTTGAAAGCTTTTTCGCTTTAAAAGACAGCACCTCTGCTTTTTTAAGCCTGTCTATTTCCCGGGTTTGGCGCGGCGCGTATTGCCTCGGGTTTTTGGCCCGGTGCCGGGCGGCCCTGTCTTCTTGCCCCGAACGGCTTGAGGCTTGGCTCCCGGCTTGCCACTGGGTTTAGGCTTTGCTTTCGATGCAGGCTTGGATTTGGCTGCAGCTTTTGGTTTGGCACCGGCTTTGAATTTCGCGCCAGGTTTGGGCTTAGAGCCCGGTTTAGACTTTGAACCAGCGTTGGGCTTCGAACCTGGCTTTGAACCAGGTTGAGCTTTGGAAGCGGATCTTTTGTTGACAGGCGTTTTTTTCCCCGAGGTTTTGCCTGCTGGGGGGTTGGCTTGCATGTCCGCTTGGGAAGTCGACTGCTCCGTCAAGGCAATGATCGTTTCCACTTCACGCTGGGTTAAATCACGCCAATCGCCCAACGCCAGTCCCTTTAAAGAAACGTTCATGATCCGGTAGCGAATAAGCTGCGTGACTTCATAGCCGAAGTATTCGCACATTCGGCGTATCTGGCGATTTAAGCCTTGTACCAGGGTAATCGTGAAAACGTTGGCCGATTGCTTGACCACTGGGCATTTCTTGGTCACTTTCCCTAGGATAGGCACCCCACCGCTCATGCCCGCAATAAACTCATCGGTAATTGGTTTATTAACCGTTACCTGATATTCTTTTTCGTGGCTGTTATTGGCGCGAAGAATCTTGTTGACCAGATCCCCATTGTTCGTCAGAAAAATAAGCCCTTGGGAATCCTTGTCCAGGCGGCCTATGGGAAAGATGCGCGCCCCATGTTTAACGAAATCGACGATATTGTCCTTTTCGCTCGGTTCCGTGGTACTGACAATACCCACCGGCTTGTTCAGCGCGATGAGAATCAAGTCGTCTTCTTCCTGCGGCTCGATGGGCTGCCCATTCACTTTAACCAAGTCACCTGAAAACACCTGGTCGCCCGTGGTGGCGCGTTTTCCATTGATGTAAACGTTGCCTTGTTCAACAAAACGATCGGCCTCGCGCCTGGAACACAGGCCGCTTTCGCTGATGTATTTATTGATACGAGTCGAAGCTTTCAGCACCATGTTGTTTTGCCACCACGCCTGAATAAGAGAAAACCCGGCCACTCGCAGCATGCACGGCGAGAAAAGCCATCATCGGCCAACAATTGATTTAAGAACCCTAAGGATACCCTAACCAGGCAAAGAGGGTCACCATGGCCTGGTGGTACGTCGGCAAACACAAAGGAAAAGCAGATATGGCTGACAAACATTTCCTGCTGAAGTTTGGGATCGAGCATCCTATCGTGCAGGCACCCATGGCCGGGGTTTCCACTCCCGAGCTGGCCGCCGCCGTTTCCAATGCGGGTGCCTTAGGCTCGATAGGTCTAGGGGCGAGCTCCGTCAGTGGCGCGCGCGAGATGATAAAAAACACTCACAAACTCACAACCCAGCCATTTAACGTGAACCTGTTTTGCCACCAGCCGGCGAAAATTGACAAGGAGGCTGAAGCGGCATGGCTGAGGCATTTATCGCCTTTCTTCAGCGAGATGCAGGCGCAGCCACCGGCGGAGTTAAGCGAGATATATCAGACGCTTATCGACAACGAAGAAATGCTGGATATGCTGCTTGAAGAAAAGCCGCCTGTTGTCAGTTTTCACTTTGGGCTGCCCTCTCAAGGGTTCATCGATGCCCTGAAAGCACAGGGCATCCTGCTGTTAAGCTGCGCGACCACGCTTGAAGAAGCGCAACAGGCTGAAGCGGCGGGTATCGATGCGATCGTGGCGCAAGGCATGGAAGCAGGTGGCCATCGTGGGGCGTTTTCCGCAGACAATGATGAGCAAATGGGCACCCTGCCCCTCACCCGGCTGCTGGCGTCACATGTCTCGCTTCCAATAATCGCTGCCGGCGGGATCATGGATGGGGCGTCTATCAACGCGGCCCTAACGTTAGGTGCCTCGGCGGTTCAAATGGGGACCGCGTTCATTCTGTGCCCCGAATCCTCGGCAAACAGCGCCTATCGCGAAGAATTGAAAAGCCCTCGGGCACATCATACGCAAATCACCGCCGTCATCTCGGGCAGACCTGCGCGCGGCATCATTAACCGAATGCATACCGACGTCGCCCAGTGCGATGGTGTCACATTGCCGGACTACCCTATCGCCTATGATGCAGCAAAATCGCTTAACGCTGCAGCGATGACCAAGGGACACAGTGACTTTGCCGCCCATTGGGCCGGCCAGGGCGCACCCTTGGCCAGGGAGCTACTTGCTGAAGAGCTGATCCGCACTCTCTTGGCAGAAATGCAACGCTAAGAGCCCAGCATGCGGTTGGCTCAGCTTGAATCCGTCGATTCGCTCCGGTTTATAATTCGCCAATCAGTACCGCCTGGCTGACAGTGAAATTCCAGGCGTTGGCCGGCGTCGAAAGAATGGATCTGGTCCCGCACGGCGATACGCACGCTTTTCGCGCCACCCTCCGAGACGCTAAGCGTCATCCTGTTACCTTTCATGGTGATTTCTATCCAGCGGCCGTGGTAACGCAACCGTAGATGCAGGCCCGGTAGCGGGTCGGGCAGGCAAGGGTCGAAGCGCAACACGCCGTCACGAACCACTAGCCCCGTCTCGCCACGCTGAACCAGGTCAACGGTACCGGCCATGGCGCCCAGGTGAATCCCTTCCTGCGTCGTCCCGCCCTGCACATCGGCGATATCGCTTTCGAGCGCCTCATTGAGCAGTGTCAGTGATCTCGGCCGGTCCGAACGGGCCAGCACCCAGGATTCAACGATGCGGCTCAGGGTAGAGCCGTGAGAGGTACGCTGCTGATAATACTCGATGGTGCGTGGGATCAACTCTAGGGTGAAGGTATAGCCCAGTTGCTGGAAAAGGTCGCTGAGTTCATCAGCGGAAAAAAGATAAAACAGCATGAGTGCATCGGCCTGCTTGGAAGCCTTGTAGCGATTGGCCGTATCTCCCTCGGCCTCAAGCAACCGGTCCAGGCGATGAATGTCACCATACTGGCTTTGATACCTCTTCCATTCGAACTCTTCGAGCCGCTCATAGCCCTCGAACTGACTGATGACACCCTCATGAAACGGGACGAAGAGCTTGTGGCTAATCTCTTCCCACATCGCTACTTCCTGATCGGTGACTGCCAAGGTTTCACACAGCTCCTGGCGGCGTTCGGCACCGATTCGCTCCAGGGCATCATTAGCCCGTCGCAGCACCCAGGCCACCATCAGATTGGTATAAGCGTTGTTATCCAGCCCAGGCTCGGTCGCCCAAGGATAGCGGTCATGAAATTCGTCCGGCCCCATCACGCCACATATATCGTAGCGCTTGCGGCTGGCATTCCAACTCGCGCAACTGGCCCAGAAACGCGCGATTTCCACCAGCAATTCAGCCCCATAGTAGGACAGGAATTCGCAGTCCTCGGTTACTTCATAATAGCGCCATACATTGAAGGCGATGGCGGCATTCACGTGGCGTTGCAAATGGCTATGGTCCGCGATCCAACGCCCCGATTTAGGGTTGAGGTGCAGCATCTGGCTTTCTTCACGCCCACTACTGCCGCTTTGCCATGGGTACATAGCGCCGCGATATCCCGCTTCTCGCGCCAAGCGGCGGGCTTCTCCCAAGCGACGATAACGGTAACGCAGCAAGGCACGCGTAATCTCGGGTATGCGAAAGTTGAGAAACGGAAAGATAAACAACTCATCCCAGAAGATGTGGCCACGGTAAGCCTCACCATGCAAGCCACGTGCCGGCACGCCGACATCTAGATCAACCACGTGGGGCGAGACGGTCTGCAAGAGGTGAAAAATATGCAACCGCAAGATTTTCTGGGAGCGCCCCCCACCCTCGAGCACAAGATCACAGCGGTACCAGAGATGCTCCCAAACCTGGGCGTGGCTTGCCGATAGCTCGGCAAACGGCCCTGCCTGGGCAACCGAATGACTTATCGCGAGTCCCGGCTCCGAGATGGCTCTATCCCGGGACGTATGCATGGCAACCACCTTTTCAATGCGGACTTCCTGCCCCTGGGTGACGTCAAAGCTCAACTCCTGCGCAATGTAGCCAGGCTCCTGTACAAGCTGACATTCGGCATTCACTCGGTGTTCATCGATGTAGGCTTGAGTCCGTGCGGCCTGAGCCACACGCAGATGAGACTGGTTGGTTTCGACCACCAGCCGGATGGTGTCCTCATTGAGCGGTTCTGCGCTCAATGGTGTCAGGTGAGTGCTAGCCAGCTCACGATACCGAGTCACGCCGGCATTGATGACACGCCCGTCGAGTGCGGAGCGCACGGTAATCCGCCCCGACCAGTTTTCCGGCTTCAAGCGCCATTCGATGGCGGCGAGGTGCGGATTCTGCATATGCACGAGACGCTGGGAGACGAGGATGGTTTCCCGGCCTTGACGATCGCGAAAGCGCATATCGCGTTGGAGAACGCCGGTGTTTAGATTCAGCGTCTGGTGATACTCCAGAATATCGACAGCCATGAGGTTGAACCATTCGCCTTCCTCGGGCCGGAACGTCAGGCTTAGCCAGTTCGGCATGTTGACGAGATCCTCGTTTTCGATCTCATGCCCGGCAATCTGGGTTTTCAGCCGATTATAGCCTCCGGCAAGGTAGGTTCCCGGGTAATGGATGTCCCCCGCCTCGGCCTCTTCATTCGCGCCTCGGGTAGCAAAATAGCCGTTCCCCAAGGTACATAGCGCTTCGCGAAGCCCTTCCTCGTGGGCATCGAATCCGGAATAATCGAGTGTCCAGTCGCTCATGGCAGTTCTCCATCGGCATTGCAAAGGCGCTGCAGAAAACGCCCGACCGCCTGGGGGTCTTCAAGCCAGTAGTGAGCCTCGGTTGGCTGAGGGGCCTCGGCCACCAACAACCCAAGCCCCTGCCCTTCACGCAAGACCTTGAAAGCGTCTTCGTCTGTTTCATCGTCCCCGAAATAAAGCGGCAGAATATCTTTATCACTCGGTTCAACTTTCCCACTGCGTACCAGCGCATCAAGCAACCAGTTTAGGGCCTTGCCCTTGTCCCAGGGGAATGTCGGACGCAACTCGAAGATCTTCTTGCCACCAGTACGCCGCAACATTGACGCCGACGCTTCTACGGCCTGTGCGACAGCTTCTTCGATGGTCTCAAGGTGCTCCGCCGCCACGAGCCGGTAGTGCACGGCAATCGCGTAGCGCTTGCGCTCGACGATGACGCCCTCGATATCATTCAGCTTTTGCTTCAATTCGGCTTCGGCATGATCAAGCGCGGGCAGGAACTCCTGCGCACGTTCCTGTTGCATGTGCAGCCCGCCGGGGCCGGCGATGTCGAAACCATGGCTTCCGGCATAAATGAGGTTATCGAGAGCTACCAGCTGCTCTACGTCGGCACGGTCACGTCCGCTGACAATCGCCACGGTAAAGCGTTCGGCCACTTTGCCTAGGGTTTCACGCATGTCATCGCTGAGCACGGCAAGCTCAGGCCGATCGACAATCGGCGTCAGGGTGCCGTCGTAGTCGAGAAAAATGACCAGACGCTTGTCAGCCAGGTAGTGGGCGATCTCCTCGTAACAGACCAGCGCATTCGGCAACGTCGATTCGCTGGATGCGCTATCCGGCATCAACTCGCCGAGGTCATCAACCACGATATCAGCGCCGTGTTCAAGCAAGGCATCACGCTGATCGGCACGGTCCACCCCCACCACCAGCGCGTAACCAGCGGCGCGTGCCGCCTCGACACCGGATAAAGCATCCTCCACCGCAAAGGCACCGCTCGGCGAGACCTCTAACAAGCTTGCTGCCAATAAAAAGATATCCGAGTCGGGTTTGCCCTTCAGTTTCCTGCGCTCGATATCGTTTCCATCCACATGAGCGTCAAACAGGTGGCTCAAGCCGGCGGTTTCCAGCACGGCGGCGGCATTCTTGCTCGACGAAACCAATGCTATTTTCAGTCCTGCGTCTCGCAGATGCTGGATAAGTGCTACCGAAGAATCGAAGACGTCCACCCCGTCTTTTGCCAAGCGTTCTCGAAACAACCGATCCTTGCGATTCCCAAGCCCGCAGATCGTTTCCCGCTCTGGCGGATCGTCAGGCGAGCCGTACGCCAGGGTAATCGAGCGGGATGCCAGAAAACTCTCTACCCCTTGGTAGCGAGGTTTTCCGTCAACGTAACGTGGGTAATCCACGCTGGCATTAAAGGGTTCGAACCGTTCGCCCATCGCTTGCGCACGGCTACGCAGGTAATCGTCAAAAAGTTGCTCCCAGGCGGCACAGTGCACATTGGCAGTGTCCGTCACGACACCGTCGAGATCAAATACACCCGCACTGAAACAAGCGAGATTGAAACCCTGTTTGGCACGGTCGGTTTTTTGCATCACGGCGAGCCCCGGCATGTCTAGCAGTAAGATGGCTGATCTGTATTATCCTAGTCGACATATATCCGATGAAAAGCGATTCGATGCTCTTCCTGGCGCAACCGCTAGGCTCGCTCCTGTGGGGAAAAAAGACTCATCTGAGCATGAAGACATCTCATTTCACCTTTAAGGTGAGTTCTGCCATTATTCGCTCTCATTTTTTTATGGCTTTTCATGATGCCCAAGACAATCGAAAGCCCTTGTATATCAGTATGCAAGCTTAGCGAAGACCTGTGTATCGGCTGCGGACGAACACTGGAGGAAATCCGACGTTGGAAAACCATGCAGCATCTGGAAAAAAGCCTTACGGTGAAGCGCGCTGAACAGCGCCTCAAACACATCACCAAGATTGATTGAGCCGTTACCCCTCGACACGCAATGTAGCAACCCGTCTTTGAGCACAGATCCCAGAGCATCGAGGAATGGGCTGATTTTCAGTAGTCGAATCGATGCACCGCAGTCAAAAAGGCGCCTCCTTTACAGCCAGAGGCTTCTCTTCTAGCTTTCAAATACGCTAACAGGAAGAGGGTTCTGTCATGACAAACAAACGTAATATCCGTGCGACCACGCTAACCAGCGCCGTCAATTGAATTGGCCGGTTTCGTCCCAGGTGCCTCCGTCGCCAAGCAGAGCGCCGTCAACTACCTCGCCCTAAAGGACGAGGCTTGTGACAGCAAGCCCGGTTGACCAGGGAAAGCGGTAGCCAACCCGCTACGTTTGCAACAGGTCGTTAAGACCCACCGCCGAATGCTTCGCTCAGTTCGGTGCTCTGGAAGATCAGGATCATGCTGGTGAAAGGTAAAGCGCCGAAGGTTCTGGTCGCTACCGCAAGGTAGGAGCCGGTTGCAGACATTCCCGAGGGGAGACAGGTTGGAAGACCTGCGTCACCAGGCCCGTAAGGGTTCTATTTAAGAAGGAGATCGCATGGCGGTGTTCGTATTGGGAAAGAACAAGCAGCCGTTGATGCCGTGTAGCGAAAAACGCGCACGGCTGCTGCTGGAGCGCGGACGGGCGGCGGTGGTGAACCTGACGCCTTTCGTGATCCGGTTGCGGGATCGCTGCCTGAGTGACTGCACCTTGCAGCCAACCCTGCTGGCTGCCGATCCGGGCAGCAAGGAAACCGGCCTGGCGCTGATGCGTCTGGAAGAAAACGCGACGGACGAGCAAACCCCGGCAACCCGCCATGGGCTTTGCCTGTTTCAGTTGGTGCATCGGGGCTTCCAGATTCGCCAGGCCTTGGAGCAGCGTGCCGGTTTTCGGCGTCGGCGTCGCAGCAAGAATCTGCGTTATCGTCAGCCGCGTTTTGATAACCGCACGCGCAAGAAGGGCTGGCTACCACCCAGCCTGCAACACCGAGTCGATACCACCATGGCNTGCCGTTGGGCGCCGGTGTCTCATCTGAACATGGAATTGGTGCGCTTCGATCTGCAGAAGATGGAAAACCCGGAGATTTCCGGGGTCGAGTACCAGCAAGGCACGCTCCTGGGCTATGAGGTGCGTGAATACCTGCTCGAAAAATGGGGGCGTGAGTGTGCCTATTGCGGCACCGGTGATACACCCCTGGAGATCGAGCATGTGGTAGCGAAATCTCGGGACGGCTCTAGCCGGGTGGCCAACCTGACCATTGCCTGTCACGACTGCAATATCGCTAAGGATAATCAGTCGCTTGCCGACTTCTTTGCTACCGACAAGGGGTTGAAGCGCCGCCTGAAAGCCAATGGCCTGTCGGCGGAAATGCGCTTGGCTCGGGTGCAGCGCCAGCTCAAATTACCGCTGCGGGATGCCGCTGCCGTCAACGCCACCCGCTGGGCGTTGTATGGTTCCCTGAAAACCACCGGCCTGCCGGTCGCCGTGGGCAGTGGCGGTCGCACCA
>NZ_QPIJ01000044.1 GCF_003336665.1 Vreelandella rituensis
GCAAAGAAGTGCTTGAAGGCCGATTGTTGATGGCGCAGGCATTGCTGCAAGGGCACCGAACTGACCTCGGCCAGGAACGCGGTGTCAGGTTGTTTTTTCAGTTGGGTCAGGAAGGCGCTGGTGTCGTTGTAGCCGATTTTCTCTTTGCGCTCGTAAAACGCATCGGTGCGATGTCGCAGCACCGCGTTCCAGACAAACCGCACGCACCCAAACGTCCGCGCCAACAGGATTTCCTGCTCGGGCGTCGGGTAGAATCGGTACTTGTAGGCGCGTTCGGTTTTCATGACTTACAGC
Source organism: Vreelandella rituensis (assembly GCF_003336665.1). Lineage (GTDB taxonomy): Bacteria > Pseudomonadota > Gammaproteobacteria > Pseudomonadales > Halomonadaceae > Vreelandella > Vreelandella rituensis. The sequence goes on from NZ_QPIJ01000044.1 coordinate 295, forward strand.
TTAGTATCATTTGCGTAAGAGAACAAGGCGTCCTCTCGGACGCCGCGCTTGTATCCTCTCCCTTCGCGCTACGCGACTCAGGAAGAGGTATTACGCGCTTTTAGATAAAACGTTGCGGCCTTAAGACACAGCCGCATCAATGGCACCAGCAACCACAGCAGCGGTGTGAGTAGCCAGCGATAGATAAACCGCGTCATGATCAGTAGCGGCAATAGTACGATCAGCCAAATCAGAAACTGACCCAACCATACCGGCCAGCCGAGCCAGTGAGATAGATTGACGCCTAACGCGCTCACCAAGCTAGGGTCGCGAATCACCACGTAGGCCGTGGTCGAAACCGCCGCGACCTTGGCCATACGAGGCAAGGCCGCAAAACGCCCGCCACTCGCTAATACGCCCTGGCGCAAACTAACGCGAGCGCCTTGGGCTTCCACACTGCCTACCCGGGCAGCACGGGCAGCTTTGCCTGCCTGCAGCACTTTAACCGCGCTGACCATTACGAGCAGATCGACACCGGCCCAGCCTAAATCTGCTGCGCCAATGGCGTCGCCGCGCCGCCACTGGCTTTCCAGATCGCGCAGGCCACTGGTGAAGAAGTCACCTACGCCCGTGACCATTCGTTCACCCTGTAGCCACTCCACCTCGCCTTGGTCGCTCACCACAAACTGGTTGAGCAGCGCATGACCATTGTCGTCAAGTAGCACAATCCCTATTTGGCCACGACGGTAAGGAGTCAACTGCGCATTCGTGGATTCACCCGCGTCACTCCACCAGCGGCTGACTTGTTGATAGCGCTCGCCTATCCAGTGTTGCGCGCGCAGGATGGCCACATCGTGGGTGCGAAAGTAGCTGATAGGCAGCACGGCATCGGCTCCATAGCGCACCAGCACCCGCTGAAATTGAGGTAATAGGCCGTACTCCACCAACACTTCTCGAGCCACATCGCCGTGGCGCAACATTGCCAGAGAGGCACTCATCCATAACGCCTGATCTGCGGCATAGCCGAGAAACAGCACGTTGATCTCCGGCGATTCCTGCGCAAGCGTCGGCGCCAGCGCAGGGAGTGCCCGCTGCGTTTCAAGACGCACCAGCTTGGCGTCAAATGGCTCGTAGGAAGCCACAGCGGTTAATATCCCCGCCGCCAAAATGGTTGCCACCAGGATCACCCGCCAGGTACGCATTCGTCTCTCCCCCTGCGGCTCTACTATCAGGCTATTAGCAGACTTTATCGCCACGACCTATAAAAACCGACAACCCTTTCAGGCTGTCGGTTCTTGAATATGCTTAGTCAGCATATTGCCCTACTAAACCAGTGAATCCGCTGTCACGTTCGCCGCTGCAGGCTGGCTTGAACGGTGGCGGTTGATCGCACTCAACACCCCTTTCATCGAAGCGCTGGTGATACTTTCGTCAGTGCCCACGCCGAAGACCGCCTTGCCTTCGATACGCACTTCCACGTAGGCGATGGCTTCGGCATCGGCGCCCTGGCCACGTGAGTGCTCGTGGTAATCGATGATTTCCACGTCATGCCCGGCGGCGGCCAGCGCCTTGATGAAGGCGGCCAGCGGGCCGTTGCCTTGACCCTGCAGCGCCTGACGCTCGCCATTGGCCTCGATCATGGCTTCCAGGGTGACTTTTGGGCTATCCGGCTCGGATGACAGGCGATGACTGATCAACGCCATCGGGCTGTCCTGCTCCAGATACTCGTCAGCGAACGCCTGGTAAATCATCTGAGAGGTAATCTCCTTTCCGGTGCGCTCGGCGACTTCCTGTACCACCTGGCTGAATTCCATCGACAACCGGCGCGGAAGCTCGATGCCATGCTCCTGTTCCAGCAGGTACGAGACCCCGCCTTTGCCGGATTGGCTGTTGACGCGGATCACGGCTTCGTAGGAACGCCCCACATCCAGAGGATCGATGGGCAGATAGGGCACCGCCCAGACTGCCTCGGGGTCTTCACGGCGGGCGGCCATGCCTTTCTTGATCGCATCCTGGTGAGAGCCGGAAAAGGCGGTGAATACCAGATCGCCCACGTAGGGGTGGCGCGGATGCACCGGCAACTGGTTGCAATATTCCACTTCACGCATGATCGGGGTGATATTGGAAAAATCCAGCTGGGGATGCACGCCCTGGGTGTACATATTCATCGCCAGCGTGACGATATCCACGTTACCGGTACGCTCGCCATTGGCGAACAAGGTACCTTCGACCCGGTCGGCGCCGGCCATCAAGGTCAGCTCGGCGGCGGCCACCCCGGTACCCCGGTCGTTGTGCGGGTGCACACTGACGATCAGGCTTTCGCGGTTATTGACGTGGCGGCAGAACCATTCCACCTGGTCGGCGTAATTGTTGGGAGTGGCGACTTCCACGGTAGCTGGCAAGTTGACGATCATGCGGTGCTCGGGGGTGGGCTGATAAGCGTCCATCACCGCTTCCACGATCTTCACCGCGAAATCCATCTCGGTGGTGGTGAAAAGCTCCGGCGAGTACTGGAACGTCCAGTTGGTTTCCGGCGCCTCGAGCATGCGGCTTCGAATCTGCCGGGTGGCGTCTACCGCAATCTCGACGCATTCTGACTTGTCGACATTGAACACCACGCGACGGAACATCGGGTCGGTGGCGTTATACACATGCACGATGGCGTTCTTGGCGCCCTTGAGTGCTTCGAAAGAACGATCGATCAGATGGGTACGTGCCTGGGTCAACACCTGAATGGTGACGTCCTCGGGGATCCGGTCCTCCTCGATCAGGGTGCGCACGAAATCGAAATCGGTCTGGGAGGCCGAAGGAAAGCCCACCTCGATCTGCTTGAAGCCGATCTTCACCAGCATGTCGAAAAAGCGTTGCTTGCGCTCCTGATCCATGGGGTCGATCAGCGACTGGTTGCCGTCACGCAAGTCGACACTGCACCACTGGGGCGGGGTTTCGATGCGCTTGCTCGGCCATTGACGGTCGGGCAGATCAACGGCGACGAAGGGACGGTATTTCTTGGAGGGATCAGACAACATCATGGCGGCTCTCCTGGTTAAACGGTAGCGAAATAGGGCTGGAAATAGGGCTGGGAATGCGCTGGCGGCGCAGACCAAAAACGCCCCGTCGCAACAATGTGCGAGGGGGCGCGAGAGTTAAACGATGAACAGCCCGAGCGGCTATTCATGCAGCAAGATCGGGAGAATCGGGTGGCACAGGTCGAAGTAGTAAAAGTGATGTAAGACATTGAAAACCTCGCAACTGATAAAACAAACGACAATGCGGAAGGCATTGCCCGGCGCTTGAAGCTTCAGCGGCGGGCTAGTAGTCGTAGGTCTAGTGCAAGGCGGTTCAATGAGGTAGTCATACCCCTTAGAAAATCAGTCTGGGCGATGCTTGTCAAGACTCTTTTCCTCCATCCTGGCCCCTATCCTGACCGCTATCTTGCGCAGCCGGTGTTTTCCAGGCCGCTTCCATCCGGTCGAGCTGAGCTTGCAAGGCCCGGACATCGTCACGTAGACCGTGCATCTCGGCCACTTCACCTTCCCCGCTTTCCAGCTCTATCTGAGCGCTCTCCTTTTGCATGACATCCAGCACGATCCCGATCATCATGTTGAGGAAAATGAAAGCATTGAGAAAGATGAAAGTAAGAAAGAAGATCCAGCTGTAGGGGTAATCTTCCATTACCGGATACATCACCGCAGTGGCCCAACTCTCGAACGTCGCCACCTGAAACAGCGTGAGCATGGCCAGGGAAATATTGCCCCAAAGCTGCTCGTCCACGTCATTGAACAGGAAGCTGCCGATGGCGCCGTAGATGTAAAAAATGATGAACATCAACAGCACTACGTAGCCCATGCGGGGAATCGACTTAACCAGGGCCGCCAGCAACATGCGCAACTCAGGGATCATCGACACCAGCCTCAGCACGCGGAAAATCCGCAGCAGGCGCGCCAGCAGCACCATTTCCGAATCATCCATGGGAATCAGACTGGCGGTAACGATCAGAAAATCGAACACATTCCAGCCCCGCTTGAAAAAGCGCAGCAGGTTGGGTTCGGCGGCCATACGGATCAATATCTCGATCAGGAAAAACACCGTTACCGCGACATCCAGGTACAGCAGCCACTGCTCGAAACGCGTGGTTTCCTCGTAGGTCTTGGCGCCAATCATCAGCGCCGAAATGACGATGATAGAAATCACCCCCATCTCGAACAGCTTGTTCGAGCGCAGGCGCTCAAGGCGCCCCTGCCAGCTGATGAAGGGCTCGTTTTTTGGCGCTTCGCTCACCGCTTACTCCTCCAGATCGACTTGACGATAGCCGATCAAGTACAACACTGCGTCGATTCCCAAGGTTGAAATCGCCTGACGTGCCTGAGCACGTACCAGCGGTTTGGCGCGAAACGCAATCCCCAACCCAGCCTTGGCCAGCATCTGAAGATCATTGGCGCCATCGCCGACGGCAATGGTCTGCTCCAGGCTGAAGCCTTCCCGATGAGCAATTTCTTCCAGCAATACCGCCTTGCGGCTCGCATCCAGAATAGGTTCACGCACCTCGCCGGTGACCTTGCCGTTCTCGATGATAAGTTCGTTGGCGTGAATCTCGTCGAAGCCGAGCTTTTCCTGAAGATGGCGGGCGAAATAAGTGAAGCCGCCAGAGAGAATCGCGGTGCGATACCCCAGGCGCTTGAGATGGCGCATCAAGCGTTCGACCCCGTCCATGAGCGGCAGGCTTTCGGCTATATCGGCAAGCACCGACTCATCCAGGCCCTTGAGCTTGTTCATGCGTTCACGGAAACTCTGCTGGAAATCCAGCTCGCCGCGCATGGCACGCTCGGTGATTTCCGCCACCTCATCGCCAACGCCGTGGCGGCGCGCCAACTCGTCGATCACTTCGGTCTGGATCAAGGTGGAGTCCATATCGAAGCACACCAGGCGACGATGACGGCGCCAGATGGAGTCCTCCTGCAGAGCGATATCCACGCCGTGCTGAGCACCCAGTGCCAGCGCCTTCACGCGTAGAGCATCCAGGTCGACGGCTTCGCCGCGCAGCCAACATTCCACGCAAGCACCCAGCTCGGGGGCTTCGCCATCCAGTGGTTCCCGGCCGGAAAGCCGATGAATCAGCTCCACCGTCAAGCCGAACTCGGCAGTCAAGGCGCCTACTTCGGCCAGGATGCCGGCGGGCAGGCGTGGCGCCAGCAGCGTCAAAATCAGACGCGGCTGGCTGGCCTCACTGCTCCATCGATAATAATCCTCTGCACTCACCGCAATTGCCTGCACATCCAGCCCCAGGGCATCCCCGGCGTCACTCAGAGCGGCTTCAAGAGCGCTGTCGTGATCCAGACCCACCAAGGCTTCCAGCGAAAGCATGCCGAACGTCACGCTCTGATTGATGTCCAGAAGCCGCGCACCACTGCCGGCCAATGCCTTGCCCAACCCCGCCAGCTGGCCGGGGCGTGCCATACCGGTGGCGCGAATCAATAAACGTTTTGCCATGGGTTACTCCCCTGCCTCAATTCGATCCACTTTCTGAAAGCCACGGGGCAGTTTACTGCCTCGCCGGCCACGTTCACCTCGATAATACGCCAGATCCGCGGCTTTCAAGGTCAACTTGCGCTTGCCGGCATGCAGCACCAGGGCCGCATTACAGGACAGCACTGTGATATCACGCACAAATTCTTCACGCCGCGCCGCTCTCGGTCCGGGAATATCCAGCATCTTGTTGCCCTTGCCTTTGGCCATTTGCGGTAAGTCGTCCAAGGGGAACAACAGCAGACGTCCTTCGTTGGAAACCGCCGCCACCCATAGGGCTTGGGCTTCGTCCTCAGCCTGAGGCACCGGCACGGGTGGCAGCACATTGCATCCCTTGGGCACACTCAGCACGGCCTTGCCCGCCTTGTTCTTGCCAGTCAACGCATCGAGCGTAGCAATAAAGCCGTAGCCACCGTCGGATGCCAGCAAAAAGCGGCTTTGCGCGGGCCCCAGCATCAACCCGGTCATTTGCGCCCCAGCCGCCACATTGGCCCGGCCGGTCACCGGCTCGCCCTGGCCACGCGCGCTGGGCAGGTTATGCGCCGCCAGGGTATAGGCGCGACCGGTGTCATCGAGCAGAACCAAGGGTTGGTTGGTCTTGCCACGAGCGACCAGGTGGAAGCGATCCCCGGCCTTGTACGAAAGCCCTTCGGGGTCGATATCATGGCCCTTGGCGGCGCGAATCCAGCCCTTTTCCGAGAGCACCACGGTGATCGGATCGGCGCCCAGCAATTCCACTTCGGAAAGCGCCTTGGAATCTTCACGTTCGACCAGCGGCGAGCGGCGTGCATCGCCATGCTCCTTGCCTGCCGCACGAATTTCCTTCTCGATCAGGTTGGTCAGTTTGGCTTCGCTGCCGAGCAAGGCGCTCAAGCGCTTGCGCTCGGCTTCCAGCTCATCCTGCTCACCGCGAATCTTCATTTCCTCGAGCTTGGCGAGATGGCGCAGGCGCAGCTCCAGAATCGCTTCGGCTTGTCGATCGGAAAGCGCGAATGCCTTTATCAGTTGTGCCTTGGGCTCGTCTTCTTCGCGAATGATCCGAATGACCTCGTCGAGATTGAGGTAAGCGGTCAGCAAGCCTTCCAGAAGGTGCAGGCGATCTTCCACCTTGCCCAGCCGATGCTCGAGACGCCGACGCACCGTGCTACGGCGAAAACGCAGCCACTCTCCCAGCATGACGGGGAGCGACATGACGCTTGGTCGGCCGTCCAGCCCGATCACGTTCATGTTGACGCGAACACTCTTTTCCAGGTCGGTGGTGGCAAAGAGGTGCGCCATCAGCGCCTCGACATCCACACGATTGGAGCGTGGCTCGATCACCAGGCGAGTGGGTTCTTCGTGGGTTGATTCATCACGCAGGTCGGCCACCATGGGCAGCTTCTTGGCATTCATCTGGGCGGCGATCTGTTCCAGAATCTTGGCACCGCTGACCTGATGCGGCAGCGAGGTGATCACGATATGACTGTCTTCACGCAGGTAACGCCCACGCAGCTTCACCGAACCACGCCCGCTTTCGTAGAGTTTTTTCAGATCGCTGGGGGGCGTGATGATTTCCGCATCGGTGGGAAAGTCCGGCGCCGGCAGGAATTCCATCAGATCCGTGGTGGTCGCCTCGGGATGGCGCAGAAGATGACAGGTCGCCTCGACCACTTCGGACACATTATGCGGCGGAATGTCGGTGGCCATGCCCACGGCGATACCGGTGCCGCCATTGAGCAATACATGCGGCAAGCGCGCCGGTAACACCACCGGCTCATTCATGGTGCCATCGAAATTGGGCGTCCAGTCCACCGTGCCCTGGCCGAGTTCAGACAGCAATACTTCGGCGAACCGGGAAAGCTTGGCTTCGGTATAGCGCATGGCGGCGAACGACTTGGGATCGTCCGGACTCCCCCAGTTGCCCTGGCCGTCCACCAGTGGATAACGGTAGCTAAACGGCTGCGCCATCAACACCATGGCTTCATAGCAGGCGCTGTCACCATGGGGATGAAACTTGCCCAGCACATCGCCCACGGTGCGCGCCGATTTCTTGTACTTGGCGTTGGCGTTCAACGCCAGCTCGCGCATGGCATAGATGATACGCCGCTGCACAGGCTTCATGCCGTCGCCGATATTGGGCAAGGCCCGATCCAGAATCACGTACATCGAATAGTCGAGGTACGCCTTTTCGGTGTAGTCACGCAGGGAAAGACGTTCGACGTCACCCTCCGCCACTTGAATATCCATTACCATGAATCGTTAGACCTCGATATCTGCCAGGTTGCCGTAGTCTTCCAGCCAGCGCTTGCGGTCGCTGGCGCGCTTCTTGGCCAGCAGCATGTCCATCATTTCCATGGTGCCATCGCCAACTTCCTGGGTAAGTTGCACCAATCGGCGGGTATCCACCGCCATGGTGGTTTCACGCAACTGCAGCGGGCTCATTTCACCCAACCCCTTGAAACGCTGGACGTTGGGTGTGCCGCGCTTTTTCTCCAGTTTCTTGAGAATTGCCGCCTTCTCGCTTTCATCCAGGGCGTAATGCACTTCTTTGCCCAGATCGATGCGATACAACGGCGGCATGGCTACGAAAACGTGACCGGCATCCACCAGGGCGGGAAAGTGGCGCACGAACAGCGCACACAGCAAGGTGGCGATATGCAGGCCGTCGGAGTCGGCGTCCGCCAGAATACAGATCTTGTGATAACGCAGCTTTTCCAGGTCGGTGCTTCCCGGATCGGCACCAATCGCCACGGCGATATCATGCACTTCCTGGGAGCCGTAGATGTCGTGAGTCTCGACTTCCCAGGTATTGAGTATCTTGCCGCGCAGCGGCAGGATCGCCTGAGTCTCGCGGTTACGGGCCTGCTTGGCGCTGCCGCCGGCGCTGTCGCCCTCGACCAGAAACAGCTCGCCCTGGGAGGGGTCCTGGCTGGAGCAGTCCGCCAGCTTGCCGGGCAAGGCGGGGCCCGAGGTCACCTTCTTGCGCGCCACTTTCTTGGCTTTTTTCTGACGCCGCTGGGCGGCATTGATCACCAGCTCGGCCAGCGCCTCGGCCTGGTCGACATGGTGATTGAGCCACAGCGAAAAGGCGTCCTTGAGCACGCCGCCCACGAAGCCTGCAATGGTGCGCGACGACAACCGCTCCTTGGTCTGTCCGGCGAACTGGGGGTCGAGCATCTTCACCGAGAGCACGAACGAGGCCCGCTCCCACAGATCATCGGCGGTAAGCTTGATGCCTCGCGGCAACAGGCTGCGAAACTCGCAGAACTCGCGCAGCGCATCGAGAAGCCCGGCTCGAAAGCCGTTGACGTGGGTGCCGCCCTGGGGCGTGGGGATCAGGTTGACGTAGCTTTCGGTGAGCGGCTCGCCACCTTCCGGCAGCCACTGGATCGCCCAATCGACGCCATGTTCATCGTCACTGAAATGCCCGACAAAAGGCTCTGCCGGCAACACCTCATAGCCATCGGTTGCCTGGGCCAGATAGTCGCGCAAGCCATCGGCGTATTCCCAGACGGTGTCGTTGCCTTCGGCATCACGCAGCGTGACCTTGAGGCCGGGACATAACACCGCCTTGGCGCGCAATAAATGGCGTAAGCGCGCCAGAGACACTTTGGGGCTATCGAAATAGCTCACATCCGGCCAGAAACGTACCAGAGTCCCGGTCATGCGCTTGGGAGCCTTGCCGATCAGCTCCAGCTCACGGACTTTTTCCCCGTGCTCGAAGGCAATCGCATGTCGCTCGCCATTACGCACCACTTCCACTTCCAAGCGCGTGGAGAGCGCATTGACCACCGAGACCCCAACCCCATGCAAACCGCCGGAGAAGCGGTAGCTGGAGGAGGAGAACTTGCCGCCGGAATGCAGCTTGGTCAAGATCAGTTCCACCCCGGAGACACCGTGCTCAGGGTGAAGGTCGATCGGCATGCCGCGCCCGTTATCGCGCACTTCTACCCCACCATCCTCATGCAGCACCACATCGAGCTCGGTGGCATGACCGGCCAGGGCTTCATCGACACTGTTGTCGATGACTTCCTGCACCATGTGATTGGGCCGGGAGGTATCGGTATACATGCCGGGACGCTTGCGCACGGGCTCGAGCCCGGACAGGACTTCAATAGCGCTGGCACTGTAGGCATCGTACTGGGTCATGTAAGACGTTTCCTGAAGGGTAAATCCACTCGTGCAAACGCAGAAACGCCGGCCTGGCTACGCGCAAGCGCAACCGGGAGCACCGGCGCTCATCTCAGGCCGCACAGCATAGCGAAAAGCTGTATATACAGCCAGAGGGGGAGTCACGTCATTCGTGATCCTCGGCTGCCCAGAAGGCTTCGATCAATCCACGACTGGAGGCATCCAGGCTTTGAATTTCCCCGTCATGCTCCAGGATCTTCTGGGTTTCACCGGCAATTTTCTTGCCCAGCTCCACCCCCCATTGATCGAATGGATTGATATCCCAGATCATCGCCTGCACGAACACCTTGTGTTCATACATGGCAATCAAGGCCCCTAACGTTGACGGGGTCAGCTTGTCGAGCAGCACGGTGGTGGAAGGCTGATTGCCACGGTAGCGCTTGTGCTGCGGGCGCGGACCATCGTCATCAAGGGCATCGTCACCCAGCATTAGCACCCGTGACTGAGCGAAGCAATTGGACAGCGCCAAGCGATGCTGTGCCTTGAGATGCGCCCGGGTATCGTGGTTTTCGACTTCATCATAACGGCGCAAGGGCGCGATGAAATCGCACACCACCGGCTGGGTACCCTGATGCAACAGCTGGTAGAAGGCATGCTGGGCATTGGGGCCGAGCTGGCCCCATAGTACAGGGCAAGTGGAGTAATTGATTGTATTTCCCTGACGCGTGACCGACTTGCCGTTGGACTCCATCTCCAGCTGTTCGAGGTAGGCGGCGAAGTACTCCAGGCGGCCATCGTAAGGCAGAATCGAATGTGCCCGAATATCCAGAAAATTGACATTCCAGATACCCGCCAGCGCAAGCAGAACCGGCATGTTGTCGGCCAGGGGCACCTTGGCGAAGTGCTCGTCCATGGAATGGGCGCCGGCCAAAAACTCATGGAAATTGGCCATGCCTACCACCAGGGCAATCGGGAGCCCGATAGTGCCCCACAACGAATAACGCCCTCCCACCCAATCCCAGAACCTGAGCTGATGCGCCGGGGCGACGCCCCATTCGCTCATTTTTTCAGGACAGGCGGAAACACCGATAAAGTGCTGACGTACCACCAATTCCGCACTTGCCGACATGCTTCCATACCGGGCGAGGCGGTTGGTCAGCCAATCGCGAGCGGTATCGGCGTTGGACAGGGTATCGATGGTGGTGAACGATTTCGACGACAGTACGAACAGCGTGGTTTCCGGGTTGAAACGACTCAGATAGTCCGCCATCTGTGAGCCATCCATGGTCGATGCGAAATGCACCTCGATCGGGTGGACGCCCTCGGGACGAAAGTCAGCCAACGCATGGGTCACCATCAAGGGGCCCAGATCGGAGCCGCCCACCCCCAGGTTGACCACGTCCTCAATCGGCTTGCCGGTCGCACCGCGCCATTGCCCGGCATGCAGTTTCTCCACCAGTTCCGCCATGCGCTCCAGGCTTTCATGCACCGCCGGCACCACGTCTTCGCCGTCCACGATCAAGCTGGCATCACGGGGCAAGCGCAGGGCGGTATGCAACGCCGGACGGTTTTCACTGGTATTGACCCTTTTGCCGCTCAAAAGCGCTTGAATCGCCCCTCGCACACCGGCCTCTTCGGCCAAGGCCAGCAGATGCTCCAGTGTATCCTCATCCCAGCGTTGCTTGGAAAGATCCAGTGTCAGGCCCGCGACTTGCCGGGTAAAGCATTGCCAGCGGCCAGGGTCGTCGCCGAACAAGGTTTTCAGATGGACATGTTTGAGCTGATCGGCGTGAGTGCGCAGGGTTTGCCAGGCAGGCAATGTATCAGGAGTAGCGCTTGAGGCTGAGGCCATGATTGTCTCCAAAGGCTTCGATCCGTGCAGCCGGGGCCTGGGGCTTGTAAAATGGTTCTCCCCAATCCAGGTTCCGGCTTATCCATGAGTGATGCATCTTACCGTGACGCCATCTTTTCGACACCCCTAGACCGGGTGGCCCGCTTTTCTTTCGATGAGCAGGTAGTGGCGTGTTTTCCCGACATGATTCGCCGTTCAGTACCCGGCTACGGCCAGATACTGGGCATGTTGAGCCTAATCGCCCAGCGCCATTTGCGCCATGGCGCCCAGGTATACGACCTGGGGTGCTCGCTGGGCGCCTCCGGCTTGGCGCTGGCCGGGCAACTCAGCCCCGATGCGTTTCGCTACACGGGCCTGGACCTTTCCCCGGCGATGGTCGAACGTGCCCGGCAAACCTTCGAGACGGAATGTCCCGATCATCGCATGCAGGTAGTGGAAAGTGATATCCGTCGTTTCGACTACCAGCCCTGCGGTATGCTGATTCTCAACTTCACCCTGCAGTTCCTGCCCCCGCAGGATCGCGACGCCCTGCTTGCGCGGTTATATGACTGCCTGGAACCCGGCGGGGTCTTGCTGCTTTCGGAAAAGATCATCGACGCCGATGAGCGCGATAATGCCTGGCGGGTGGAACGTTATCATGACTTCAAACGTGCCAACGGCTACAGCGACATGGAAATCAGCCAGAAGCGCACCGCCCTGGAAAACGTCCTGGTGCCGGACACCCTCGACGCTCATCATGCGCGCCTGAAAAATGCCGGTTTCACGCGCTCGTTGACCTGGTTTCAATACCTGAATTTCGCCTCGCTGATCGCCTTCAAGGAAGCCTGACGTGCCGATACCCCCCGCTCACCGCCCTCTGTACCAGGCGTTTGTTGACCAAGGCCTGGATAGCTGGCTTGCCCGGCTACCCGAGCAGCTCGCCCATGGCCTGGACCGCAAGCGTTTCGGTGACCTGCCCGCCTGGGAGAAAGCCGTGGCCAAGTTGCCCCCGCTACCCTCGGCGCGGGATGTCAGCCTGAGCACCGACACCGTCACGGTAGACCTTCCGCTTTCCGACAGCCAGCGCCGCCAGTGCGACAACCTGCTGCGGAAACTGGCTCCCTGGCGCAAAGGCCCTTACAGCCTGGGCGGCATCCATATCGATACCGAATGGCGCTCGGACTGGAAGTGGCAGCGTGTGGCACCCTACCTGGCACCGCTGAAACATCGCAAGGTGCTGGATGTGGGCGGCGGTAGCGGTTACCACGCATGGCGCATGGCGGGAGAAGGCGCTGATTTCGTGCTGGTGATCGACCCCTCGCCACGCTTTTTCTGGCAGTTCCAGGCGGTGCGCCACTTTATCGGTGACGCCGACGAGGGGCGCACGCATTTTCTGCCGGTGGGCATCGAGGACATCCCCGAAAAACTGGCATTTTTCGATACGGCATTTTCCATGGGCGTGCTCTACCACCGCCCTTCCCCGCTGGAGCATTTGCATCAGCTGAAGGATGCCCTGCGCCCTGGGGGTGAGATGGTGCTGGAAACCTTGGTCGTGGAAGGCGACGCCACCACGGTACTGTTGCCCGGCGAGCGCTACGCCGCCATGCCCAACGTCTACTTTCTGCCCTCTTCCCAGGCGCTGTGTCAGTGGATTGAGCGCTGTGGGTTCGACAATGTGCGCGTGGTCGATGAAGCGTTGACCAGCCTGGATGAACAGCGCGCCACCGACTGGATGACCTTTCAGTCGCTTGAGGATTTTCTCGACCCGAATGACCCCAGCCGCACGCTGGAAGGCTACCCGGCACCCCGCCGTGCGGTAGTGATCGCCAACAAACCTAGCGCCTGAGGATTACCAGCCAGCGGCCCAGGTTCATGATCCCGGCCAGCGAGGCCGCCACATAGGTGAAGGCACAGGCGGTAAGCACATGGCGCGCGCCGGGCATATCGTAAGGTGGCACGTATTCTTTCAATAATGGCAGGGCGCGGTTGAAGCTGGCGTCGAACTCCACCGGCAAGGTCACCAGATGCACCAGCGCCGCGGTGCCGAAACTGATGACCGCCATGGCCACCACCACCAACAGGCCCCCGGGCAAGCGGGTGAGCAGGAACAGAAAAGGCGCGGCCATCATCAAAAGCGCACCGAGCTTTTCCGCCTTCTGGGCGACCTTCACCATCCGGCTGCGCGCCAGCAACGGCGGATAGCCCCGGTGATGCTGAATGGCATGCCCCACCTCATGGGCGGCCACCGTCACCGCCGTCAGGGAACGCCCATGATAGATATCCCGGGAAAGCCGCACACGGCGCGCTTCAGGGTCGTAGTGGTCACCATCTTCGGTCAGCTCGACCTTGACCTCATCGATGCCCAGACGGCGCAAGAGATGATCGGCAAGCTCGGCGCCGGTCCCCGGATAATCATCGCGCCCTCGGGTATGGCGCTTGAGCACCCATTTGGCCCAATAGTTGGGCAGAAAAAACAACAGCAACACGATACCTAGCAATACCACGACCATCTCATTACTCCCGCGCACCATGCGATTCCGGCAATGTCTCCCAGCTTACAAGAAGATGGCAAGCCCAGCGTCAACCACTGCGCCTTCATGTCACAGGCCACCTTGCACCAATGGCGATAGGGTCGGCGGTTGCGCTATCATCGACCGCAGTCACTGCGCCCATCGGAGCTTATCTGCGTCAACTACCTCGCCCTAAAGGACGAGGCTTGTGACAACAAGCCCGGTTGACCAGGGAAAGCGGTAACCAACCCGCTACGTTTGCAATAGGTCGTCAAGACCCACCGCCGAATGCTTCGCTCAGTTCGGCGCTCTGGAAGGTCAGGATCACGCTGGTGAAAGGTGACGCGCCGAAGGTTCTGGTCGCTACCGCAAGGTAGGAGCCGGTTGCAGACATTCCCGAGGGGAGACAGGTTGGAAGACCTGCGTCACCAGGCCCGTAAGGGTTCTATTTAAGAAGGAGATCGCATGGCGGTGTTCGTATTGGGAAAGAACAAGCAGCCGTTNAGCAGCCGTTAATGCCGTGTAGCGAAAAACGCGCACGGCTGTTGCTGGAGCGTGGTCGGGCGGTGGTGGTGAACCTGACGCCTTTTGTGATCCGCCTGCGTGATCGGTGCCTGAGTGACTGCACCTTGCAGCCAACCCTGCTGGCTGCCGATCCGGGCAGCAAGGAAACCGGCCTGGCGCTGATGCGGCTGGAAAACAACGCAACGGAAGAAAAGGCACCGGCAACCCGCCATGTGCTTTACCTGTTTCAGTTGGTGCATCGGGGCTTCCAGATTCGCCAAGCCTTGGAGCAACGTGCCGGTTTTCGGCGTCGGCGTCGCAGCAAGAACCTGCGCCATCGCAAGCCACGCTTCGACAACCGGACGCGCAAGAAGGGCTGGCTGCCGCCCAGCTTGCAACACCGGGTCGATACCACCATGGCCAGGGTGGACAAGCTGTGCCGCTGGGCACCCGTGACTCACCTGAGCATGGAGCTGGTGCGATTCGATATGCAGAAGATGGAAAACCCCGAGATTTCCGGCGTCGAGTACCAGCAAGGCACGCTCCTGGGCTATGAGGTGCGCGAATACCTCCTGGAAAAATGGGGCCGGGTATGCGCCTACTGCGGCACCGGTGATACACCCCTGGAAATCGAGCATGTGGTAGCGAAATCTCGGGACGGCTCTAGCCGGGTGAGCAACCTGACCGTCGCCTGTCACGACTGCAATATCGCTAAGGATAATCAGTCGCTTGCCGACTTCTTTGCCACCGACAAGGGATTGAAGCGCCGCCTGAAAGCCAATGGCCTGTCGGCGGAAATGCGCTTGGCTCGGGTGCAGCGCCAGCTCAAATTACCGCTGCGGGATGCCACCGCTGTCAATGCCACCCGCTGGGCACTGTTCGGTGCAATGAAGTCCACTGGCCTACCCGTCGCCGTGGGCAGCGGCGGTCGCACCAAGTACAACCGTCAGCGCCTGGGTATTCCCAAAACCCATGCGCTGGATGCGGCCTGTGTCGGCAAGTTCGACACCCTGAAAGGCTGGCGGGTACCCACCCAGGTCATCAAGGCCATGGGGCGCGGCAGCTACCAGCGCACCCGGCTCGACAAGTACGGCTTTCCGCGTGGCTACCTGATGCGCCAGAAGCAAGTACAAGGTTTTCAGACCGGCGATAGGGTCAGGGCAATTGTCCCGACCGGCAAGAAGGCCGGCACGCATACGGGTCGCGTGGCCATCCGCAAGACCGGCAGTTTCAATATTCAAACCGAACAGGGCGCGGTACAGGGCATCTCCTGGCCCTACTGCACTCTGTTGCAACGCGGTGATGGCTACGGCTACCACCAGATACCCACGCCTCAACACTAAAGGAGGCGCGGACAGGGAACCCCGAGTCGTGCGGCGCACGACGCGCTATCCCTCCCGGCGCTAAAGCAACCGGGTTTCCCGCGCAAAACGATGAAGATGATCGAACTTAAAAAACTCTTGCTGGGCCTTAGCCTATTGCTGGTAGGCACCGCTTCCGCCAGCGCCGAATTGCGGGTGGCGGTAGCCGCCAATTTTCTCGGCACCATGCAGGAACTTGCTCAGCACTACCAGGCGCATAGTGGGCAAAGCTTGATGCTCAGTTCCGGCTCCTCCGGGGCTTTCTATACTCAGATTCACCATGGAGCGCCATTTGATGTGTTCTTCTCGGCCGACAGCCGGCGCCCGGAACGGCTGGTCGCCGATGGTCTGGCGCTGGAGGCATCGCGTTTCACCTATGCTGTCGGCGTGCCACTGCTATGGTCACCCAACTCACAGAAAGTAGACAGCAACGGCACGGTATTGTCACAGGGAGATTTTCGTCACCTGAGTATCGCCGACCCACGTAACGCCCCTTACGGAACCGCCGCTCAACAGGTGCTTCAGGAAGTCGGGGCATGGGAGACACTGACGCAAGAGCGGCGTTTGATTCGCGCTCAATCCATCGGTCAGGCCTACAGCCAGGTCGCCTCGGGCGCGGCGCCGCTGGGCTTCGTGGCGCTTTCACAGGTCAAAGCCGAGGATGGCAGCATTCCCGGCTCCTACTGGATTCCCCCCGCAAAACTTTACGACCCGATCACCCAGCAGGCGGTGATCCTTAGCGACACTCAGGACCTTCAAGCCGCCCAGGATTTCTTGAGCTGGATGCGTGGCCCCCAGGCAGTGGCGATCATCGAAGCCGCCGGTTACAGCGTCCCCCACTAGAACAGGAGCCAAGCCATGCTCTCGCCCCAGGATGCCGGCGCACTGTGGGTCACCTTTAAACTCGCCTTGATCAGTACCGCTATCCTACTGGTATTGTGTACCCCCCTGGCCTGGTGGCTGGCCCATACTCGCTGGCGTGGCAAGACCTTGATCGAAGCGCTGGTCATGTTGCCTCTGGTGCTGCCGCCCACCGTGCTGGGGTTTTATCTGCTGATATTGCTCGGCCCCCGTGGCTGGGTCGGCGGCACCCTGGAATCGCTGGGGTTCAACCATCTGGCGTTCAGTTTCAGCGGTCTGGTCATCGGCTCGATGATCTATTCGCTGCCCTTCGTCATGCAGCCACTGACCGCGGCTTTTCAGGCGACCAGCGGGCGGATGCTGGAAGTGGCGGCGACGTTGCGCGCCTCACCGCTGGACCGGTTCTTTAGCGTGGCAATGCCTCTGGCACGCCGCGGCTTTTTAACCGCAGCGGTGCTTTCCTTCGCGCATACGCTGGGTGAGTTCGGGGTCATCATCATGCTCGGGGGTAACATTCCCGGCCGTACCCAAGTCGCCTCGATCGCCATCTACGACCATGTGGAAGCCATGGATTACGCTTCCGCCCATACCTTGTCATTAATTCTGGTCGTGTTGTCGTTCGCCTTGCTGGTGGCGGTGTACGGGCTCAATCGCAAATTCAAGGTAGTGGGAATAGGCTCATGAGGCGGTAGATGCAAAACGAAACAACTCAAACAGAACTACTGACCCAAACAGAACTACTGACCCAAACAGAGCTGCAAGCGCGGTTTTACGTTGAGCGCGGCGACTTCACCCTGGATGTGGCGTTCTCGATTCCCTCATGCGGGATCACCGCGCTGTTCGGCCGCTCCGGCTCGGGCAAGACGACGATATTGCGCTGCCTGGCGGGGTTGGAACACCTTGACGGCAGCCAGCTACGTCTCGGCGATGAAGTATGGCAGGATGCCGAGCGTTTCGTGCCTGTGCATCAGCGTGCCCTGGGCTACGTCTTCCAGGAGGCAAGCTTGTTTCCCCACCTGAGCGTACGCGGCAACCTGCTTTACGGCTACCAGCGTGTCGCCCCTGCCGAACGCAGCGTCACCTTCGATGAAACGATAGCCCTGCTGGGGCTTGAAAACCTCCTGGAGCGTTATCCGGACAAGCTCTCCGGAGGCCAGCGGCAACGGGTTTCCATCGGTCGCGCGCTACTGACCAGCCCGCGCCTGCTGCTGATGGATGAGCCGCTGGCAGCCCTGGACGACACCAGCAAGGCGGAAATTCTGCCTTGGCTCGAGCGGTTGCATGAGTCCCTGTCGATTCCCGTGGTCTACGTCAGCCATTCCATCGATGAGGTCGCTCGGTTAGCCGACCATATGCTGCTGCTGGAAAACGGACGCGTTCTGGCCCAGGGCCCCTTGCAGGAAATGCTTACCCGTCCCGACTTGCCGCTAGCCCGCAGCGGCAATGCTTCCACCGTGCTCAATGCCACGGTGGTTGGCCACGATGCACAGCATCATTTAAGCGTACTGGAATGTGGCGGCGAGCGACTGCTGGTCTCGCGGCAGTACGTTTCGCCGGGGCAACGCCTACGCGTACGGGTGACAGCCCGGGATGTCGCCATCGCACTCACTCCACCGGCGGGTTCCAGTGTGTCCAATTGCCTGGAAACACAAGTGGAATCGATAAGCGACGACCCCCAACCCAGTCATGTGCTGGTGGGCCTGACTTTCGGTGACCAGAAACTGATCGCACGCATTGCCCGTCACGCCCAGGAACAGTTGAAATTAGCACCGGGCATGTCCGCCTACGCCCTGGTGGATATCGCGCTTTCCTGCAGCGAAGCATCCTGGCGGACCAGTGGCACGGCCCCGAAGGCAAATGCTCAATATCGGGAACAACGCCCTGGTTTCTCCCTGATTCAGTAGTCGATTTTCTTTTCTTGGGCGACATCATTGCGCACGGCCTGCAAACCATAGACGGAAATATCTCCCTTGGCATAGGCATGCTCGGCCATCAGGGTGCTATCGTCGGTTACCACCCATTCGCAGGCCGTATGGCTCAGTTCCTCTTGCAGCTTTTGAATGGCGTGCTCGCGGCTGGACTTGTTATCCACCCGCCGAATATAGATCGCCTTGATACGCTCCGGATAAGCCCTGAGGATGTCTGCGTAGATTTCCGGATCATGCTGACCGCTGTCGCCTACCAGAATGCAAGGCATGTCCTCGAATAGCGCCAACATATGCTTGATGGCATCTCGCTTGTGATCTTCGGCCCGGCGTGGCCAGGGGTGGCGCAAGGTCAGGCCCCATTCACGCAGAAACAGGATAGGGCCTACCGGAATACGATTGAGCTGAAAGAAGGTTTCCAGTACTTCGTAGATCGCCCAAGGCCCTCGCGAAACGTAGAGAATCGGCCGTTCGCCGTGCCCACTGGGGCCCCGATGAAGCGCCTGATAAAGCGAAGCCACGCCGGGGAATGCCGTGCGGCGGTGAGGTTTTTCGACAAACAGGCGATACAACATGCGGAATTTCTCGGCCACACCGGTAAACATCACCGTGTCGTCGATATCGCTGATCACCAACAGATCGGTGGCCGGGGGCGGCACATAGACTTCCCCCTGGGTTCTTACTGGATGCTCATCAACGGCGGAGACATGCACCTCGGCATAGTGCCAGGAAATATCCAGCGAGAGAGGAACGGTCAACGGGATGTGAGCATTGAAGTAACCATCGCGATCCGTGACAACCCTCACCCGATTGTCACCTAAACAGATATCGACATCGGCATCCGCCAGACCACGCCGCGCGATGCGCCGCACCACATCCGCCGTGTCGCTCAGCATGCCCCGCCGTGGAATCATGCGCCCCACGGATGCCTGATGAAACACGCGCCCCATCAGGAAGGCCTGTTTTTGAGAGCCGTACCCACGATAGGGATTAACCACCATCCCGCCTCGCCCGCTGTCACGCTTCACGGGCTTGGCGAGTACATGGATGATGCGCTGAGCGAAACTCATGCCATGACGAAATAATTTCTTCAAGCGTGATTTCCCGTCGTTTCGCCCTGCTCAAGCGATTCAATCAATTTGGCGTTGAAGTCATCCAGATCCTTCGGCGTACGGCTGGTTACCAGTCCCTTGTCGACCACTACGGACTCATCGACCCAATTAGCGCCTGCGTTCTTGAGATCCTGGCTAACAGAAGGTACCGACGTCATGCGCCGCCCTTCGACCAGGCCCGCGTTGATCAATATCCAGGGGGCATGGCAAATCGCCGCTACCGGTTTGCCTTGCTCGAAGAAATGCCGGGTAAAGGCCAATGCTTTTTCATCCAGTCGCAAGGTATCCGGATTGAACAGCCCACCGGGCAATACCAGGGCGTGATAATCGGACGGCCGAGCGTCATCCAAGGCCTTGTCGACCTGATAGGTGTCGCCCCAATCAGTCTTTGCCCAGGCACGAATTCCTTGCTTTTTCGGGCTAACCACTTGCACCTCGGCGCCTTCTTCCTGCAGCGCCGCACGCGGACTGCTCAATTCCGCTTCCTCGAAACCATCGGTAGCCAGGATGGCCACACGCTTTCCTTGTAGAGACTGAGACATTCGAGACTCCTTCTTTTGAGCAACTTTTGGTATTTCGCCTGAAGAAGTGTGAATCATGATAGCCCGACGTCAAGCCGGGCATTTTGTCCTAGCGCTTCAGCAAGTCGCTTACATCCTTGGCTTCCCAGTGGGGAAAATGCTTGCGAACCAAGGCATTGAGATCGGATTCAAACGCCGCCCAATCGGTTTGATGCTGCGCTTTGCGGCGACTTTCGGCGACACCGCGAATCATGCCCGCCCCCATCGTGACATTACTCAAACGGTCGATCACGATAAAGCTTCCGGTGCCGGGGCTGGTGCGGTAGTCATCCACCGGAATCGCGGCGGTAAGTTCGACCTGGCAGCGCGCAATCGCATTGAGCTCCAGCCGCTCGGCGGGATGCTTCTCCAGACTGTTGACATCGATCTGGTAATCGATGCTGGAGATTTCACCGGATAGATCGCGCGTGGCCAGCTTGAAATCAAACAGCTTGCCTGGTGTCAGCGCCTGCTCATGCATCCAGACGATATCCGCCGCGAATACATTGGAAAGCGGCACCTCGGCATCCGCCGCCACCAGCCAGTCGCCCCGTGAAACATCGATTTCATCGGTCAAGGTCACGGTGATCGCCTGACCCGGATAGGCGGCTTGCAAGTCGCCATCGAAGGTAACGATACGCTCGACCGTCGAGCTCTTGCCCGAGGGCAGCGCCTTGATTGCCTGACCCGGACGCAGCACACCGGCGGCAAGGGTGCCGCAGTAGCCACGAAAATCCAGGTTGGGGCGATTGACGTACTGCACCGGCAAACGGATGTCGCTCAGGTTCTGGTCGCGATCGATCTCGACGGTTTCCAGCAGTTCGATCAGCGTCTTACCTTGGTACCAAGGTGTCTGCTCGCTGCGGTTTACCACGTTGTCGCCTTCCAGCGCCGACATGGGCACGAAGTGAATATCGGGCGCCTTGAGGTTGGTAGCGAACTGGCGATACTCGGCCTTGATTTCCTCGAAACGTGCTTCGGAAAACCCCACCAGGTCCATCTTGTTGATCGCGATCACCAGGTGCTGGATCCCCAGCAGATCGGCGATGAAACTGTGCCGACGAGTCTGAGTCTGCACGCCGTAACGGGCATCGATCAGAATGATCGCCAGGCTGGCCGTCGAGGCGCCGGTGGCCATGTTACGGGTGTACTGCTCATGCCCGGGCGTGTCGGCGATGATGAACTTGCGCTTGTCGGTGGAGAAGAAGCGATACGCCACGTCGATGGTGATGCCTTGCTCACGCTCCGACTGCAGGCCATCGACCAGCAGCGCCAGGTCCACGGTATCCCCGGTGGTACCGCTGGTTTTCGAGGCCTGAGTGATGGCGGCAAGCTGATCTTCGAAGATCATCTTGGAATCGTGGAGCAGCCGCCCGATCAGGGTCGATTTACCGTCATCCACACTGCCGCAAGTGATGAAGCGCAGCAGGTCCTTGTTCTCATGCTCATGCAGGTATTGCTCGATATTATCGGCAATCAAGGTTGACTGATGTGACATTAGACTTTCCCCATTAAAAATAGCCCTCGCGCTTTTTTTTCTCCATCGACCCGGCCTGATCGTGATCGATGGCGCGACCGCTGCGCTCGCTGGTACGGGTCAACAGCATTTCCTGGATGATTTCGGGCAAGGTGGCAGCTTTCGACTCCACCGCTCCTGTCAGGGGGTAGCACCCTAAGGTCCTGAAACGCACCCATTTGTCTTCGGGCACCTCGCCGGGCTCAAGCGGCATGCGCTCGTCGTCAACCATGATCTGCATGCCGTCACGCTCGACGATCGGGCGGGGGGCGGCGTAGTAAAGCGGCACGATGGGAATCTGCTCGAGATAGATGTACTGCCAGATATCCAGCTCGGTCCAGTTGGAAAGCGGAAAGACGCGGATCGATTCACCCTTGTTGATCTTGGCGTTGTAGACGTTCCACAGTTCCGGGCGCTGATTCTTGGGGTCCCAGCGATGGTATTTGTCGCGAAACGAATAGACACGTTCCTTGGCCCGCGAGGCTTCCTCGTCACGCCGCGCGCCACCAAAGGCCGCATCAAAACCATGCTTGTCCAGCGCTTGCTTGAGCGCCGAGGTCTTCATGACGTCGGTGTACTTGGCGCTACCGTGCTCGAAAGGGTTGATATTGGCGGCACGCCCTTCTTCGTTGGTATGCACGATCAATTCCATGCCCGCTTGCGACGCCATGCGGTTGCGAAATTCGATCATTTCGCGGAATTTCCAGGTGGTATCGATATGCATCAGGGGAAAGGGAGGGGTTCCCGGGTAGAACGCCTTGCGCGCCAGATGCAGCATCACCGAGGAGTCCTTGCCGATGGAATACATCATCACCGGATTGCGAAACTCGGCGGCCACCTCACGGATGATGTGAATCGATTCGGCTTCAAGCTGCTTGAGATGGGTCTGACGCTCGGCACCGATTTCGAAAGGCGCCTCCGGCACCCCACGCTGGGCCGTGGTCGATAAAGTAGAAAACTGGCTCATGGCCCGGCTACCTCGCAGGACAAATAACAAAATGGTAATTGTCGGTTTAATTAACGTAGGGTAACGCCGAGCCAACCATAACCCAAAAGAATTAATAACTATCTTTTTAGACTCTTAACATCTAACAGCCTGAGAGGCTATATATCGACACGCTCGATCCAAGTCAGCCAATCGCCATCACGCAGGTCCACTATTCGATAGCCAGGGCGTGCGGCCTGATCGAGGGCGAAGTTCTCGGCGCCGGCAAGAAACTGATCGGCGGTGGCCGGACAGCCATAGACGCCGACATGGCTGTGATCCAGCACCCGGTAGCGGGCAAAGGCTTGATGGGCATGGCCGAACAGCACCAGTTTGACTTGCGGGTAAGCCGACAGCACCTGCCAGAAGGCTTCGCGGTCCTGCAAACCAATGCGATCCATCCAGGCACTCCCCACCTCGACGGGGGGATGGTGCAGCACCACCAAGGTACGTCGCGAGTCCTGCTCGAGACATTCTGCGAAGGCGGCCAGGCGTTGCGGCCCCAGTTCCCCCTCTTCCCGGCCTTCCACACGCGTATCGAGCAGCACCATATGCCAATGCTCAAGATCCACGTCATCGTGCAGGGGATGCACCGCTTTCATCAATTCCGGCTGATCATGATTGCCCGGCAA
Source organism: Vreelandella rituensis (assembly GCF_003336665.1). GTDB lineage: Bacteria > Pseudomonadota > Gammaproteobacteria > Pseudomonadales > Halomonadaceae > Vreelandella > Vreelandella rituensis. The sequence goes on from NZ_QPIJ01000044.1 coordinate 23,707, forward strand.
CCAGAACCATGGACAAGGCAAGGTGGACAGGGTTTGCTTGGCCAAGCTGTAGGAAGCCGAGGTCGCGTCCTGGCTGACATCGCCACTCACCACCACGACATCGGGGCGCTCGGCGATCACCGACTCGATCACGGTGCGAAATTGACGCCACGGCAAGCCCGCGCGCGAACGCCCCTGGGGGTCGGCATGCAGATGAGCGTCAGTGATCTGAACCAAACGCATCAACGCATCTCCGGTAAATCGAGACTGCGTCCATGCGCCAAGGCGTGAGCCAGCCACTCACCTAAAAAACGGTTGAGCTGCAGCTTTTCGTCCGGCTGATGCATGCGGGAATTAGGGTAGCGATAGCGGCCGTGAAAATGGCGCTCACGCTGAAAATGCGTCACTTCCGCCATGCGCGCATCATGATAAAGATGCACGCGCATACGCTGTGCTTCAATCACACCATCCAGCGGTCCGGACTGAGAGACATTCAGCACGGTGGTATAGGGGGCCTGTTCCTGTACGTGCAGATGCAGCGAGCCGAACTCGCGCCCCGAGGCGCCACCCAGCGCAATCTCACGATGCTGCCCGGCTTCCATATCGCCCAGCAGGCGCAATAAACGCAAATAGTTGGCGCTACATTCTCCCTGCAGGGATCTCAAGTCAGTGACATAGGCATGTCTAGCCATGTTAGCTCCCTGTCTCCCTTGGTGAGGAAAGCCGTGATGAAGCCATTAGCAAGGCACGCTGCGCAGCCAGCCAATACAGGCTGATCAGACACATGGCGTTATCGAGCCGACCCTGTTCGAGAAGCTCCCAAGCCCGAGCGTAACTCACCACATGCACGCGGATATCCTCGTGCTCTTCGGCCAGCCCATGAATGCCGCCCATGCCCTGACTGTCAATCAAGCCGCAAAACAGCGTGACTTCCTCATTACAGGCACCGGGGCTGGGGTAATAGCTATGCATTTTGATAAGCTCGCCGATATCGGCGCCGGCTTCCTCGAAAGCTTCGCGACGCGCCACCTCGTCCAGCGATTCGCCGTCCTTGATCAAGCCCGCAACAACCTCGAGCTTCCAGGGAGAGCGTGCATCGTCGATGGCACCAGGACGAAACTGCTCGACCAGCACCAGAGTGTCGCGCTGAGCGTCATAGAGCAATACACCTACCGCATCGAAACGCTGATGCACTTCGCGCAGCATCGTTTTGCTCCAGCCGCCGTCGAAAAGGCGGTGGCGCAATTCCAACGCTTCAAGGCGAAAGAAGCCCTGATATAAACAGCGCCGTTGCTGCAGCTCGACATCGTCATGTCCCAGCAACGGCATATCCAACTCATCGGTATGAGGCGTCGTGGACATCAGGGCACTCCTGGTTAATGACTCGCAACATTATCAATGCTTGCTACCGGGAATGCCAATCGACCTCATAAATTCACTGATTCATGAATTCACTGATAACGGCTCACAGACGACGCTGCAAGGTTTGAGCTTGTTGGCGCAGCGCTTCGTCGGATGCCTGGCGGCTATCGCGTGCATTACCGTTCGCTGCACGCTCGGCATGCCGGCGCGCCGCTTGCCGCTCGCCCGCTTCTTCAAGATAGGTTGCGTAGTAATAGTTGGCATCGATGCCGTCAGGGCGGATTTCCAAGGCACGCTGAAACATGCTTTCGGCCGTCTCATCATTGCCGAACCCCAGTGGCCAGCCAGGGGCGCGATCATAAAGCGCGCCAAGCGTCACGTAGGCCGAGCCATTGCCACCTTCGGGGTCGAGCTCCAGGGCACGCTCGAGTACATCTCGGGCATCACCGGCACTGCCCAGCGCTCCCAGGCCGCTTTGTTCGCGAGCATAGGATGCCAGCACGATGCCCTGCCAGATCAAGACGTCCGCTTCATCCGGATGTTGTTCCGCCAGCAATTTCGCTTCATCGGTCAGAGATTTCAACGCCTCACGGCGCTGCGTTTCGGCAAGTTGCGTGGTGCTGTGCTCCCAGCGATTTTTCAGCGAAAAAAGTGCATTTTCATATGCCATGGCGACACTCAAGGGTGCCAGCACTAGACCCACCGACAGGCTGCCGGCCAGCACGCATTGATGTAACGAACGATAATGTTTCATCCAATCTCCAGATTGTTGTTGTGTAAGGACTGCAATGTAACGAACGTTTGAATGATTTTCCAGTCGTGAGACATCACTGGCCCATAAGCCTGCAATCACGTATCTTGGAACATCCGTTGTAATGATCGAGTAATGCATGAAAGGCCGTAACATGACCCGCTGGCGCGATCCGGCCAAGGATCCTCGCCAGGAACCTAAAAGTAATCTGATAACTGCCGAAGGCGCCGCACGCCTGCGCGGCATTCTGGATCATCTTTCACGCACCAAGCGTCCGGCGCTTTCCGCCAAGGTAGGCGAAGCTGCCGCCCAGGGCGACCGTAGCGAAAACGCCGATTACACTTACAACAAGAAAGAGCTCAACCGGGTGATTGCCCGCATCGTCTACCTGACCAAGCGCCTGGATGAACTGCGTGTCGTGGACCGGCTACCCGCGGATACCCAAAAGGTGTTCTTTGGGGCTTTCGTTTCTCTGGAGGATGCAGAAGGCGAAACCATCAACTTGCGGATCGTCGGCCACGACGAGATGAAGCCGGAACAGCGCTGGATAAGTGTCGATGCGCCCCTGGCCCGCGCCCTGCTCGGCAAGACGCTGGATGACGAGGTCACCGTGATGGCTCCGGGTGGCGAGGCTACCTATCTGATTACCAGCATTCGTTACGCCAATGCCTCCAAACCGGCTTGATAAACGCGAAAGCGGCGGTTATCGGCAAGTAGCGTGAATTGACCGAACGTCTTTTCAAGCAGATCCGGGTAGGGCAGGAACGCATTGGCCACGACAATCAATCGACCGCCAGGGCGTAAATAGCCAGGCGCTTCCTGTATCAGGCGTCCGGTCGGGCCGTAATCAATCGCGCGTTCCTGGTGAAATGGGGGGTTGCTGATGATCGCATCGAAGCGTCGCCCCGCCAGCGCTTGATAGACATCACTCGCCAGCACCTCTCCTTGCAATTGATTGGCGCTCAAGGTACGCCGCGTCGCTTCCACCGCGAACAGGTTCACGTCCACCGCCGTCACGCTTCGCCCTTGTTTCGCCAAGCTGGCTGCCAGAACACCGTCACCGCAGCCCATGTCCAATACGTTATCTACATTGGGTGGCAGGGTTTGCGTTAACGTTTCCAACAACAGTGCCGTACCCTCATCCAGCTTCCCATGGCCGAACACCCCCGGGTGGCTTGCCAGGCTCAAGCCAGCGGCGGAAAACTCCGTCCAGGCATCGTCCGGCGACTGGCTCAGCTTTGCGGTGCGCGTGACGAATAATGAACAGCGTCGCGCACTATCCAGTTTATCGCTTTGCAGCCCCAACTCAGCCAGCACCTTGGGCACACGCTTGATTCCTCCATGGTTTTCACCCACCAAGGCAAGCGGTGTCCCGTTTGGCAGCTCTGCGCATAACCATGCCAGCCACCATAGTCCCAAGCGATGCGCCTTGGGCCAGAACAGCACGCAGGGTCCAGTCGGGGCGGGCAAGCTGTCGAAGGGACTATAAGCGGATTTCCCAAGTGCTCGCCAAGCATCCAGAATGGCCTGATCGGCACTCACCAGGGTGTCGGCATGGGTCTTCAACCAGGCATCCTGAGGCGGCGCGATCGTCCATAGGTCGGCGTGTTCCTCAAAATAACGTTCCAACAGCTGGCAAGCCGGTGTTTGCGCACTCATCAACTTTTCTCCGGTTTAATCAAGGTGTAAAGCAGATAGCGCCCCAGACGCCAATGCGGCTCACTGCGGCAATAGCGATGCTCCAAGGCCAGAAGGTCGGCACGCTCAGCCTCAGTCTGCGGCGGCTGGCGCAGATAGTCCTGAAACACGCGGATTCCGGCCACCGACTCGATCTGTAACCGGTTTTCCGCCGCCCAGCAGGTGACCTCATCATGCGAAATAGGCGAAATCGGCGTTAGCCGCTGGCGGTGGCCGGTGCCGGCCAACCGATCACTCAAGGCTTTTTCCAGGTTGCCTTTTACCACGTTGGAGAAACGCAGCGCATCGCGGTTGAAGACCATCAACGATAACTGCCCTCCCGGCGCCAGCAGTGCCGTCAGCCGTCGCATGGCGTCTTGCGGGTCGCTCAGCCATTCAAGTACCGCATGGCAGGTAATCAACGGCCAAGGGCCGGGTGTTTTCGCTTCAAGCGCCTGAAGCGGCGCCTGCACGAATTCGATGGGCGTACTGGTGTTGGCCGTGGAAAATGCCTCTTTCGCATAGGCCAGCATCTCACCGGATGGTTCGGTCATGGTGACCGGGTGGCCCCGGGCGGCCAACCACAGTGCTAACTGCCCCAGGCCGCCACCGATATCCAGCACCGGTTGTTGTTCCAGGCGCAGCATCTGCGGTAACAGCTGATCCAACATCGCCAGACGCAGGTCTCCCCGCGGGGCGTTGTATAACGACCGGGAAAACTTGTCGGCAAGGCCATCGAAGTAGCGGTCCCCTGCAGAGGACAAGGGTGGAGCGGAAGATGACATGAGCGAGCGCCACGGCAATGAAAGCCGCCATGGTACTCGTTAAACCACGTTGACTCACTAGCGTCGCTGATTACTACATGCCAGGATAACGGCCAATTCGGCTTTTCGGCAGTGACTCAAGCACAAACAAGAAGGCCGCTGATCATTGATCAGCGGCCTTCTTGGGTAACGCCCTGCCGACTAGATGTCGGCTAGCCGTTTTACTTGGCAGTCTTGGCGGTAGTCTGCTGGGCTTGCTTGACGTTTTCTTCTGTCAACTTCTGGCCTTGCTGAACAAACTCTTGCTGCAAGGAAACCACTTTCTCGGCATCTTTTTTCAGACGCTCGGCCAGGTCTTGGGCAGCTTGTTGCTGGCCTTCCATGTAGCTACGCAGGCCTTCAGCATCCTTGACGTTCATGAGGCTGCGCAACTGGGCCAGGCCATTGTCGGCATAAGCCTTGCTGGCGTCCAGCTGAGCGTTGACCAGCTTCTCGGTGAAGTCGACGGACAGGGCCGCGTAAGCGCGAGCCGGGCCGAACATCATGGATTCGATTTGCTTGGTATCAAACTGCTTGGGGTCAAAATTGAAGTTGTTCATCATTACAGGAACCTCCATAGGTTCTTTAAAGTGATAGTGAACAGGAGATCCCCTGCTCTGTTGCAGTGCAACAATAGCATACTGTTTGTGCATTGCAACAATATCTTTCAGACTTCTCAAGCAAGGTTTATCGAGGCGATCTTTGGCAAGATATGTTTTGGCAATGCAGGTAAATCGAATCAAATTGAGAAAATTCCTTCAATCGCTCCCAATCAAGAATCGTCAATCGCTTCTTTTCCAGTGATACCAAGCCCTCCTGGCGTAGCTTTTGAAGCACGCGGTTGGTATGTACCGACGTCAGTCCTATCGTCTCACCGAGCTCCGCCTGCGACAGTGGAAATTCAAAACTGTTATCTTTAGCACAGCCAGCAATATGCGAACGTATCAGCATTTCGCAAAAGAGATGCGCCAGACGCGACTCGGCCGGCCGAGTCCCCATATTAACCAACCATTCTCGCAAAACGGCTTCATCCACCAAGGTAGACCAGAAAAGCGCTCGCGCCAGACGATGATGATTTTCCATGATGTTGCGCATTTCATCTGCTGGAAACTTGCGCAGTGTCACTGGGGTAAGCGCGCGTAGCGAGTGGTCCATTTCATCAAGAATAGCGATATGCACATCACATAGATCCCCAGGGATCAGGTAGGCCATGATGTGGTTATCGCCATTTTCCAGAAGTTTGTAGCGGCATGCCCATCCCTTTTCTATAAGGTAGACATACTTGGGCCGCTCACCTTCGTTGATAATGACCTCGCCTTTCTCCATAAGAACGCTTCCCGTAGACGCCCTCTCCAGTACCTGCTTTTCCTCTTCGGAGAGAGTCATGTAGTAGCTCAATTTGTTAAACAAGTGATTAATCACTGCCTCTCTCCTTGTTCAATTCGGTTCGGCTTGGCTTATTGATTAAGCGTAGCCTAGGAAACGTTGATCCTTGAAAGGCCTGCTACCTTGAGCCTGAACTGAAAAACCTCCCGGTGCCGGTGGCTACGTCCCACGCCAATTTTTATAATTCAACGAGTAATCAGTACATGAAGCGAGAAAATTTGCTATTCAAACTCGGCATGGTGGGCGCGGTCACCCTGGTCATGGCAGGAATCTGGTGGGTGTTGCATCGGCTGGGAATGCCCGGCAGCCTTTCGGCCCAAGCCATTTCCGAGTGGTTGAATGCGCATGGCTCTCTCGGACCACTGCTACTCGTATTGATGATGATTCTTGCGGTAGTGGTGGGGCCTATTCCCACCTTGCCCATCAGTGCGGCCGCCGGGCTGGCATTCGGCATTTTCCAGGGAACCCTGGTGGCCGCGGTGGGAGCGATGATCGGCGCGCTGGTGGCCTTTTTCGTGGCTCGCTTGCTGGGGAGGGAACTTCTTCGCAAACGGCTTTCACATCATCCTCTTTTCGCAGCGGATGGGGCGCAGCATATGCTGTTCTGGACGGTCTTTTTGACCCGGCTTATTCCGCTTTTTTCATTCGCTTTGGTCAGTTATGCCGCCGGCGTCACGGCCATCGCTACCTGGCGTTTCGCCCTGGCCACGTTTCTGGGGATGCTACCCATGACGGTTATATTTTCCGGTCTGGGCACCACTTTCGAGCTCAACCCCTTCCTGACGGTCACCGCAGCTCTGGCGGTGCTGGCGGTGATGACACTGCTGCCTTATTACCTGCGCCGCCGCCCTACTTCTCGATTGGCACGCTGGCTTCACTTGAGGACTGAAGTGGTCTCCAAGAATCGGACCCGGCGTTAAACAATCAAACAACCCCAAATGAGCCACAAAAAAATCGGCGAAGACTGTAAGGCCTTCCTAGAGTTAACGACTAAGGATCAGCAAATAATAAAACCGAGTCATGGGAGGGATCGGCAATGGCTGAGCAAAAAATGCCAAAACGTCGTTACTGGTTGGGAGGCAAGCGCGCCGCTGAGCAGGACCGGTTCTTTCGGGAAGCGCTTGAGACTCAAGGCTGGGAGCCAGGCAATGCGGATGAGTGGGACGCCGGTTGGTACACGGGCATGCCCGATCCAGCTCAATTCAAGCATGTCTCCGCGCAACGCAAGCTCAATCATTTTCCCGGCAATAATGCCCTGACGGTAAAAAGTCGCCTGCATGACAGCCTGGCGGCGCTGCGTTTCCGTATCCACGAAACCTTTGGCCCGAACCACGAAGCGAGTGCGCGGCTGGCCTTCTTTCCTCGGGTCTACTCCATGCCCAAGGATTACCATGCCCTGCAACAGGTGGCCCTGACGCACCCCGAGAAACACTGGATTCTCAAACCCAAGAATGCGTCCAAGGGCAAAGGTATCCGCGTGCTGCAAGACGTGGGCGAAACACCGCTCGAGCCCAACTGGATGGTTCAAGAGTATCTGGCCGACCCTCACACCATCCGCGGACACAAATATGTGCTTCGCCTTTACGTGCTGATTGCTTCCCTCGAACCGCTTCGGCTGTATGCCTATCGCCAAGGGTTTGCCAAGCTGGCCTCGGAACCTTATGACGTCAACGATGCGGACAACCCCTACAGCCAACTGACCAATCCCGATATCAACGCCCTGAATACCTCGGCGGAGATTCCCGTCGAGTTCATCGACCTGGAACGCTACCGTGAATGGTTGCGTCACCAAGGCCATGACGACGAACGGCTCTTCAAGCAAATTCATGACTTGATCACCCTGACCGTGATTTCCGCCCTGGATGCCATGCGCCAGCGCACGGCCGAGTTCGGCGCCGACCCTCAAGGCTGCTATGAGCTATTGGGACTCGATTGCATGGTGGATGCCGACCTCAAACCCTGGATTCTGGAATGCAACCTCAGCCCCTCGCTGGGCATCTGCGCCAAGCCCGAGGATGGCGGCATCGTCGAGAAAAAAATCAAGAATGGGCTGGTGAAGGATATGGTTGCGCTGGTGGGGATTGATGCACCCGGGCAAGCCGCCGAGACAGTCGTTCAACAGGCCGAACAGGAATTGGCTCGTGCCGGTGGTTTCCAGCGCCTGTACCCCAATCGATCACCGTCACACTATCTGCCGTACTTCTCGCTGCCCCGGCTTGCCGATATTCAGCTGACCGACGCCCTGGCAAGCCACCCCGTTCCACGCCCGACCTTGTGCCGGTGGCAGGCAGCGGAAGTGTTCGATGATGACCAGCTCGCTCTCTACGCCACGCATACCGGACATTACTACCGGCTCAACGATACCGCCGCCTTGATTTGGTTGTTGGCAACCGAGGGCCTGGACCCGGACGCCATCGCCGAGCAGCTCGCCTGTTCCGTCGGGCTCACGGAAGGTGAAACCGCCGATAGCCAGGTGTTGCGTCACGAGGTATGGACGAGCCTTTCAGAATGGTGTCGCAACGGTTTACTCAGACAGCATTTCCTCAGCCAGCATCTTCCAAGTCAACAGGGCGAGCAGCCTCCCTCCAGCCACGCTTTCTCTTCTGCCGATGAAACCCAGCCGAGCACCTCCAATGTGTCGCTCCCTCCCATGAAACTGATAGGTAAGGATCGACAATGGCAACTGCACACTGACAGCGCCCCCGTTCTGGCGCGCATGGCGCCGCTGCTGTCGCCAATGGCTGAAGAAGATCGCGCCAAGGGCAAGGACCTACCTCGCCTTGAAATCCTGCGAGATTCGCCGGGTTTCACCCTGGTCACCCATGGAGAAGTGCTGGCTTCGCGCCTGAAACTGGCCTCGCTCGCTCCCCTACTGATTACCTATCTGGCCCGCCAGGCGGCATCGGCCCACCACCTGGTGATCGATACCGGCTTGCTGACCACGCCGGAAGGGGCAATGGCGCTGTGCCTGTTTGCCACACCCGAAGAAGGCGAGGCCGTGGCGAAACACCTTGCGCCCTCTTCAGCGCTGTCGCTGACCCGGGGCGTCCGCCTGGATACCGCCACCTTTATGCAGGCGGAACCCCTGGGGCTACCGATGTCGGCCAATCAGCTGGGCGAAGCCGCAACCTCGCTGCTGGCGTTACCTGAAAAAGGCCAAGTGCGGCAGGTGATATGGATCAACCATGAAAAAGCGCAAAAAGCTTCCCCAGTTTTATCCGAGCCCCTTTCAAGCCTGGATGCAATGGGGGCGTTATTGCCCTGCTGTTATGCCCCCGATGGCAAACCGCTGGATGTCGATGCCATCACCGGCCTGAACGACTGGCTCTCTCAATGTGAGCGCAGCGTGATCAATCTGGAGGACGAAAGCGACGCCACCCAAGTACTGACACAGCGCCTCAAGGCTCAGCCTTCAGTCGCCCGAGCAGAAGCCGAGGATGAAGCCAAAGCCGAATAATGCAGCAAAGGCCGCTTCATCCTGGGCAAAACCGGAGTCGGCCCAGCTGGCTGACTTCATTGCGGGACGACATACAGCGTATGTCAATCGAGACCATCCAAGGAGATAGATCATGTCATTACAAGATCAAAAACGCCGCAGCCTGCTGAGCCGTCTGAGCCGCCAGCTGGGCTATACAGCCCCGGCATTGGCGCTTATCGCCGGCACCGCGGCTTTCCAGGCCGTGGCAAGCGATGAAGCCACTCAAGCAGGGTTTAGCGCTTATCAGGAAGAAACCCTGTTGCTGGCGAGCATGCACGCCGAAGGTGAAGCCGAGGGAGAGGGCGAAGGAGAAGGCGAGGAAGAGCATGAAGCTGAGGGTGAAGGCGAAGGTGAAGGCGAAGGCGAAGGCGAAGGCGAAGGCGAAGGCGAAGGCGAAGGCGAAGGCGAAGGCGAAGGCGAAGGCGAAGGCGAAGTGGAAGCTTCCTGATCCCGAGCCGTTGCATCCAATGGAGAGGCTGGTGCTGTCCGGCTTCAGCCTCTCCCTTTCATCGCCGTGGCCATGCTAGACCCCGCCGTCGAAACCCTGTCCCGAAAGCCAGCTCCAAAAAACCAGAGGGAGACAGTGCAATGGCAATAAACGACAAGGCGTTGGCGTTGGAGGCGCTCATCGAGGAAAGCCTTCATCCCCTTGCTCAACTCAGACAATTCCTCAATAGCCTATCGTCTCACCACTACCAGGAGGTATTGGGCGAACGCAAGATGCATACCCTGGGAAAACACGTTCGCCACATTATCGATCATTACGATGCATTGCTGGATAAAGACATTTCATCCTTCCCAGCTAGCCTCAACTATGAAAACCGCAAACGTGATGTCGCGCTGGAGCAATCGCCACCCCTGGCCGTCGAGCATTTGAGGTGGATTGAGTGCGGGTTGCAAGCCCTTAAGCAAGGCTCAGCCTCCTCCCACCTTTCCTTGACCTACCCTGACGACCCCACCACCTTGACGCTCGATTCGAGCCTTGAACGCGAACTGGCCTTTCTCACCAGCCATACCATCCATCATATGGCGCTTATCGGGCTGTTGGCTGAAAGTCTCGGCTTGCGTGTCCCTGAAACCTTTGGCGTTCACCCTTGCACCTTGCGCCACTGGCAACGTGAATCGCTTGAAACCTCTGCAAGGAGTGCCTGATGTCTTTACATGCTCAATCCATATCCACCTCTCGGCAGCATTCGAAATGCCGTCACATTGTCGCCACCTTACTGGCCGCCATGCTCATGCTGGGGGTGACCTTTCCGGTGGCTGCCGAGACTCAGTGGCCCGAAGAAGGCTGGCAGGTAATGCCCACTCAACAGAGTTACGCCGAGCTTCTCGAATCTCTACGTGAAGCCGTTCCCGCTGAAGGCATGGCGGTAGTGACGGAAGCCGGCCCCACCGAAGCGGCCGCGCAGCGTGGGGAAACCATTCCCGGCAACCGCGTCGTGGGTGTATTTCGCAATGACTTTGCCGTGCGTGCTCTGCGCAGCAGCGTACCGGCGATGATAGAAGCGCCTGTGCGTTTTTACGTCACGGAACAGGCCGATGGCACGGCCACGTTATCCTGGAAAACCCCGACGCATGTCTTCACGCCCTATGCCCATGAAGGCGATGAAACCCTGCTCGAAATTGCGGAGGAACTCGACGCTATTTTCATGGCGATCGCCGAGCGCGCTACCCAACGCTGAGCGTCTTCTTGCTTCTTTACTTGCGCGCCGCCAAGGGAAATTGCGGGAGATGACTTGAGTTTATATTCTCAAAAGATATATCAAGATTATTATTAATTCTTCTGGAGAATATTGAAAATCTCGACAATCCTCGGATAATACCGATACGAATACCCGACCCAAGAGATCAAGATTATGCTCAAGCAATTATTCATCAAACCGGCCTTGCTCGCTCTGGGCATGGCTGCGTTTGCCTCGCATGCTTTGGCTGTCGAACTCCCTTCGGCCCTGGTAGACGCGGAATGGCTCAGCAACAATCTGGAAAATGATGACCTGGTGGTCCTCGATGTACGTTCCGGCATCGATAATGGCGGCGATCGCTCGACCTTCGAGCAGTCGCATATTCCCGGCAGTCTTTATAGCAACTATACCGATGATGGCTGGCGCGAAAAACGTGGCGATGTCGCAGGTCTTCTCCCACCGGAAGACAAGCTCAAGCGCTTGATCGGCGGCTTGGGCATCGGCAACGACGATACGGTGGTGGTCGTCCCTGCAGGCACCGGCGCAACCGACTTTGGTAGCGCCGCGCGTATCTATTGGACCTTCAAAGTACTCGGCCATGATGACGTCGCCGTGCTCAACGGCGGCTTCCATGGCTGGACAGAACAAGGCTACGAGGTGGCAAGCGGCTCTCCGGCCTCGCGGGAGATGACTGTCTTCGACGTCGATTTTCGCCGGGAACTGATCGCCACGCTGGAAGAAGTCGAAACCGCCCGCAACTCTCAAACACAGCTGGTGGATGCCCGGCCTTCCGATTACTTCACCGGCGATACGACCTCGCCCGCGGTTCGTTCTGCCGGCACCATCCCCGGTGCCACTAGCTTGCCTCATCACTCAATGATGCATAACCGTGACAGCGCTTTTTATCTGGATACGCAAAACCTGCAAGCACGCATCAATGGAGCGCAATTGAACAGCGACACTCAGACCGTGGCGTTCTGCAATACCGGGCACTGGGCGGCGACCGACTGGTTTGTGCTCAGTGAAGTGGCAGGCTTCGATAACGTGTCCATGTACGACGGCTCAATGGCGGAATGGACGCTCAGCGACAGTCGCCCGGTGCAAACCGCCAAACGCGGCCTCGCGCGCGTCATCGAATTCTTCAACTAAGACGCCTATCGCCCTTCGTGCTTTCCGCCCTGCCTGAGCCTTCATGCAGGGCGGCCTTCATTACGAAAGAGACCTCTCATGAGTCAAGCAAGCACTCTCACTCCCACTCGACAGCCCTTGCAGGTCGACCGTTTCGTGGTCGGGGTGGCTCTGTTCGGGCTCGCCCTTCTCGGCTTTTTGATCTGGCTGGAAACCGCCCCTTTCCTGGTGGCCTTGTTTGCGGTGGGCACGCTTCTCGGGGTGGCGCTTTACCATGGCGCCTTTGGGTTCACTGCCGGTTGGCGCAACCTGGTGACAAAAAAACGCGGGGCGGGAATGCGGGCCCAGCTGTTGTTGTTTGCCCTGACCTCGCTGCTGATGGTGCCTCTGCTAGGTAACAATCCCGACGACTTGATCGGCGCGGTGGCTCCGGTAGGCACGTCCCTGGTGGTGGGCTCCTTCATTTTCGGCATCGGCATGCAACTGGGCGGGGGCTGCGGTTCAGGAACGCTATTCACCGTGGGCTCGGGCAATATCCGCATGGTGGTCACGTTGCTGTTTTTCATCATTGGCGCGGTGATCGGCTCGATTCACCTGCCCTGGTGGCTGGACCTGCCGGCGGTGGGCCCTATCAGCCTGATCGACGGCCTGGGCATTCCCGGGGCCATTGCTGTGCAGTGGCTGGCACTGGGTGCGATAGCCTGGTGGGTAACGCGCATCGAACGGCGCGCGCATGGCAATGTCGAGCGTGCCGAATGGCGTTTTCGCAGTGGGGATAACGGTTTTTTACGCACCCTTCTGACCGGTCGCTGGCCGTTTTTCTGGGCAATTGCCGTGCTTGCCATCGGCAACACCTTGACCCTGGTGATCGGTGGTTCGCCCTGGGGCATTACCTTTGCCTTTAATCTCTGGGGTGCCAAGGCATTGCAGGCAGTCGGCGTCGACATGAGCCAGTTCGAATTCTGGACGTGGGATTACCCGGCCATGGCCTTGGCCGATTCCGTGCTGGTCAATATCACCTCGGTGATGAACTTCGGCTTATTGCTGGGCGCGATGCTCGCCGCCGGCATGGCGAACCGCTTCAATGAGGCCAGCCGCATTCGCCCCCAAGGGCGCCAGTTCCTGGCGGCCATCGTAGGCGGCTTAATGCTGGGATACGGCGCGCGCCTGGGCTTTGGCTGCAATATCGGTGCGCTGTTTTCAGGCATCGCCTCGGCCAGCCTGCACGGCTGGATATGGTTTGCTTCAGCTTTTCTGGGGTCGATGATAGGCATTCGCCTACGTCCTTGGTTCCGTCTACCCAATTGAGCACTGGAGAATTTCATGCGAGCCGCTTACAGACGTAGCAGCGTATTGATAGCACTAGCGGTGATTCTGGTGCTGATCATGGCCGACCACCTGCAAAGCCCTACCTTTGCTTTCAACATGGGGCGTGGCAATGTCGAAACCACATTGATGCAGCGAGACAGCACGGCCTGTGCGCCATGCGGAGCTCCCTGCCCCTCTGCTCGGGAGTAGCATTTTTCGAAACCCAACCATGAGAGACTCGCCAACAGGAGAAAGAGATGATGTTTCAAGGCTTTCGTACCTTTGATATCGACAATGACGGCATTCGCATCCATGGACGTATCGGTGGAGAAGGCCCTCCTCTCCTGTTGCTGCATGGCCACCCTCAAACACATCTTATCTGGCATCGGCTGGCTGAGCGCCTGGCTCGGCACTACACCGTCGTGGCAACCGACCTGAGAGGCTATGGGGATTCTTCCAAACCGGCGGGAGAGCCCGACCATGCCAATTATAGCAAGCGTTCGATGGCTGCCGACCAGGTAGCGGTGATGGGTGAACTAGGCTTCAAGGACTTTTTCCTTTGCGGGCATGACCGAGGAGGACGAGTCGCTCATCGGCTCGCCTTGGACTACCCGAAAGCAGTCAGAAAACTGATGCTGCTGGATATTGCGCCGACCCTTGCCATGTATGAAAAGACCGACCGCACCTTTGCGACCGCCTATTTTCATTGGTTCTTCTTGATCCAGCCTGCTCCGCTACCCGAAACGCTGATAGAAGCTTCCCCCGAAGACTACATCAAACGCACCATGGGTGGCCGTCACGGCAATCTGGAAATATTCGAGCCTGGTGCGATTAGCGAATATCAGCGCACCCTGGCTCAACCAGGCGCAGCGCATGCCCTTTGTGAGGACTACCGGGCATCGAACACCATCGATCTGGAGCATGATCGTGATGACCGCGCTGCAGAGCGGCTGATCAGTTGTCCCACGCGGATTCTTTGGGGAAAACACGGCATCATCGAACGTTGTTTCGACCCCTTGCGGGAATGGCGTTCGGTCGCAAAACACGTTGACGGAGAAGCCCTTTCTTGCGGGCATTACATTCCTGAAGAAGTACCCGATGCGCTGTTTCAGCGCCTCTTGGAGTTCATGCGAGCATGATGCTCGAGATCGGCGTAGCGAAATAATTTCGCATTAAGACCTTAATACCATTAAAAATTAACATAAGTTATATGGCTTTTTACCCCAAAAAATTACGCTAGGAGAGAAAGCAATGAGTCTCAAGAGCTGGTCAGTACATAACCAGTCAGCTGACTTTTTTATTTCTATCCGGGGGAATCGCCATGATTGAACAACGCGTTCGTATCGATCTTGCTGATGGATCAGCCTGGTACTTTCACGCTGATGACACCCCGGAAAAACGTGCCTACCTGATTCTTGACCATGTCCGTAAGACCCTCGAGAACATGACGCTGAAATCCGATGACGCTCGGCACATGCCCAATGATCAGTTGTTCACGTTGCTGCAAAAACTTGCCTATGACATGGACTTTGCTAACGGACTTCTGGAGATAGGTCAACTACCTCGCCCTAAAGAGGGTGTCGCGAAAGGGATAAAGCCGTAAAATGATGTCTCTTTTGCCTGAGAGCTTACCGTGACGACCGCATGTATGCCCACGCCTGATGACAGGCAGTT
>NZ_QPIJ01000045.1 GCF_003336665.1 Vreelandella rituensis
ACTTGTAGAACCGCTGAGCAAAATAGTGATGGCGAGGTGACGGGTTCTTTTTCGTTGGGTGGATTAACCGCTCGACCGCTGCCGAAAAGCTGGGCGCCTGCTGTAACGTTGCCCAATTATTTAACACCACCACCGATAGCGCACGACAAAAGACACGGTATTCATCCCGCGTATCTTGCATCAACTGTCGTTGTTGCAACGTGGCTTGCAGTGGCCATTTGTCGGTACGAATCATCTTGCTTGGCATAACGACACCATACCCCCAAACCCTGATTTATATCCAGCCATAGCGAGCCATGATATACATCATGGCCAGCCGCTTAACTAGCGCATCACGCTGCGCGTCGATGCGTAGGATGCGCTTAAATTGCTCAAGGTGTCTCAATCAAGATAGAACGTCGGGGGTCGGAGGACCATCCTGGATCAGCTCATACCAGAGTTGGAAGGATGGCATTCGGGAGGATTAAAGTGGGCAGGCTTAAGGGCGGTGCTGATCTCTTGCTGTTCTGCTTAAAAAAATTCAACGCTGGATTACCTCGTTACGGCTGTTCAGTAGCGTTTGGCTGTGTATGCTGTTAAGGAGGTAATCATATGTATCGCTTACAACAGGCTATTGAATAGCCTGTTGTGAGAATCAGCACTCACTGCTCGGATCAACAAGAGGGAAGGACGATGTCGGACACAAACACCCCGGATAACAATCAACCCAAAAACGATCCATCCAAGAACGATTCATCCAAAAAAGCTTCTTCAACTACTTCTTCTTCGACAAAGAGCGAGCCACCCAAGAGCGGCTCCACAGGTGCCGGCACCGGCTCCACAACGACTGGTTCCACAACGACTGGTTCCACGACTGCTGGTTCCACGACTAGCGGGTCGACAGGCGGTGGCTCCAAGGCCGGCGGTTCCCACGGTGGTGGCTCCACGGGTGGCGGCGGTGGCGGTTCTAAAGGGGGTGGCGGTTCCAATGGTAACAATGCTTCGCCGGGTGCGTCAGGCGGTTCTTCCGCTCAAGATTTGAGCACAAAAGCCTTGTTTCAGGATAACCGGGTCAGAGGAATTGCCGGGATCGCTGCGATTGCCGTGATCTGGGCGATTTTGGCGCAATCCACCGCAGGGTCTCGTGGGGATGAGGTCGAGACACTCGAAACACGTGTGGAAACCCTGCAAAGTGAAAACCAGGCATTAACCGAGCAACTTTCAGAAGTGGAAGCTGCTGAAATGGAGCTGGAAAGCTTGCGTGGCGAAATGGCTGTGCTGCACGAAGAACAGTCTCAGGCCGAAGAGCAATTGGCGCAGGCCGAAAGCGATGTTGCCAGCACTCAACAGCAGCTGGATGCGTTGACGGCGGAACGCGATGCGCTGCAAGCTGAAGTAGAAGAGCTACGCGCCGAGCAGGAAGAGGCAGCAGCTGAATTGACGTCACTGCAACAAGAGCTCGAGCAGGTGGAGCAAGCTCGCGATGAAGCCCAGGCGGCTCGCCAACAGGCCGAAGAAGCGCGTCAAAGTGCTGAAGCAGCCCGGCAAGAAGCGGAGCAAGCTCGCCAACAAGCCGAAGAGGAGCGTCAGCAACTAGTCGAAGAGCGCAATGCAGCTGAACAGGCGCTACAAGAGATGCAGTCCGAAATGGACCAGGCTCAGTCGCGCTTGAACGAACTCGAAGAACAGATTCAGGTTCGTGAATCAGAGGTGGAAGTGCTGTCCAGCCAGCAAACGACCTTGACCAATGAGCGCGATGAACTGCAATCGGAAGTTGAAGAACTCCAGGCGCTGCGCCAGGAAGAGCAAGACAGCATCGATCAAGTGCGCTCGGAAATGGAAGATCTCATGCTGGCGATAGATATCGGTCGCGAGGAACTGGCGATGATTGAAGGTCAAGTGGAGGAGCGAGAAAACCAGCTGGAGCGCCTTGAAACTCAATTACGCGACTGGCGTGAAGAATTGAGCACGCTGGAGACGCGGATGGAGAACACAAACACTGAAACGGATGCTGCTTCCCAAGGCCAGGCGCAGTCTGAGGCACAAGCTCAGCAGCAAGCTCAAGGCGAGCAACAAGAGGGTCAGCAGGAACAAGAGCAGCAAGCTCAAGGCGAGCAACAAGAGAATCAACAGGAGCAACAAGCCCAGGAGCAAGAGCAGAACTGAGCTTTATAATAGCGCTAGATCCTGATTGATCATGGTACGAACGGCAGCTTGCAACGGGAGGCTGCCGTTCGTGTTTGTGATATGTGTTTGTGATATGTATTTATGAAACCGGTGGCGAGCGTTATCATCGCCGACTCAGGTGAGAGCGTCATCGGTTAACCAAGGAGAAGCATGTGATTGATGGCGTCAAGCATATCGTGGCCGTGGCATCCGGTAAGGGTGGCGTGGGTAAATCCACCGTGACCGTCAACCTGGCCTTGGCCTTATCGGCACAAGGCTATCGGGTGGGGGTGCTGGATGCGGATATTTATGGCCCCAGCCAGGCCCAGATGCTGGGCGTGAAAGAAGGCGCCCGCCCGGAGCCCGCCGGTGAGAAACATTTTCATCCCGTGCAGGCACATGGCATTCAGGCCATGTCGATGGCATTTCTGGTCAACACTCGCGAGCCCATGGTGTGGCGAGGGCCGATGGTAGTGGGGGCGTTCCAGCAGCTGTTGACCCAGACGTTGTGGGACAATCTGGATTTTCTGTTGATCGACATGCCGCCGGGCACCGGCGACATCCAGTTGACGTTATCGCAACGCGTGCCGGTGTCGGGCGCGGTTATCGTCACCACTCCCCAGGATATTGCGTTACTCGATGCCCGCAAGGGAATTGAAATGTTCCGCAAGGTCAATGTGCCGGTACTCGGCATCGTCGAGAACATGAGTCTTTATCAATGTGAAAAATGCGGCCATCAAGCAGCCATTTTCGGCACCGGCGGCGGCGAGCGCATTGCTGCGGAGTACGACACCCAGGTATTAGGGCGTCTTCCATTGGCCTTGTCGATTCGTGAACTGGCAGATGCAGGGCATCCCAGTGTAGTCTCCGAGCCCGAAAGCGACATCAGCAAGACATTCGGCGAGATCGCCAGGCAAGTGGCGGAACAAGTAGCCGGCCAGTCCCATGACGGCCCCTCGATTTCTTTCAGTGAGTGACAACTTCAACCCATGAGTATCAAGTCAGACAATTGGATACGGCGCATGGCCGAAAGCCAGGCGATGATCGAACCGTTCGAGTCGGAGCAGGTGCGCTACGTCGATGAGCGGCGCGTGATCTCCTACGGTACGTCCAGCTACGGCTACGATGTGCGCTGTGCCGATGAATTCAAAGTATTCACCAATATCTATTCGGCAGTGGTGGACCCCAAGGCGTTCGATGAAAAAAGCTTTGTCGATATCAAGGGCGATGTCTGCATCATTCCGCCTAACTCCTTCGCGCTGGCCAGAACGGTGGAATATTTCCGTATACCCCGTAGTGTGCTGACTATCTGCCTGGGAAAATCCACTTATGCGCGCTGCGGCATCATCGTCAACGTCACGCCGCTCGAGCCGGAGTGGGAAGGGCATGTGACGCTGGAATTTTCCAACACCACGAACTTGCCGGCCAAGATCTACGCGCATGAAGGTGTGGCGCAGATGCTGTTTCTGGAGTCCGACGAGGTCTGTGAAACCTCTTACAAGGACCGTGGCGGCAAATACATGGGGCAGCGTGGAGTGACCTTGCCGCGTACCTGAGCGTTTTTCGGCTGCCTGCCTGTAGAAAAAATAAAAAGGGCGACTTTGATCAAGTCGCCCTTTGGCAGTAACGCTATTGGTTCATCACGTTTCCTGTCGGCTCATCAAGTCTCGTCGAGTTCCTCGGCCGCATCCTGGTGAGATAGGCGCATGCCGTGACGGGGAAGCGTTACGCCATCAATGGTGGCGCTGTCTCCGGCGAACCGCAGGCGTCCTTCCAGAAACCAGTTAACCGCGATGGGAAGAATCAGATGCTCTCGGGCGTGCACCTTTTCCTTGAGGCTTTCTTCGCTTTCTCCCGCCTCGACATTGACCACCGCCTGTATCGCCACCGGCCCGCCATCCAGTTCTTCGGTCACGAAGTGCACGCTACAGCCATGCTCGGTGATCCCGTCGGCCAGGGCGCGGGCGTGGGTATTGAGCCCTTGGTAAGCCGGTAGCAAGGAGGGGTGAATGTTGAGCATGCGCCCCTCGTAGCGCTCCACGAAGTGTGGGCTCAGTATGCGCATGAAACCCGCCAGTACGATCAAATCCGGCTCATGCCGCTCGATGACGGTTATCAAGGCACTGTCGTACGCTTCGCGGCTATCGTATTCGCGATGCGGCAGGGCGACGGCATCAATGCCGGCTTCGTGGGCCCGTTTCAGGCCGTAAGCCCCGGCTTCGTTGGAAACCACTGCAACGATCTCACCGCTCAGGCGGTCGTGAGACTGGGCATCGATCAGCGCTTGCAGGTTGCTGCCATTGCCGGAAATCAGTACCACGACCCGACGCTTTTCGGTGGGGTCGGGCGTGAGACCGTTGAGGGTATCGCTGCCAAATTCAGGAATGCTCATGCCGGGAGGTTCTCCAGTACAACGGCCTCGGCTCCTTCTTCGCGGGCCACGATGTTACCGATCCGGTAAACGCTTTCGCCTTGGGCTTGAAGATGCGCTCGGGCCTGGTCGGCTTTCTCTGCGGGTACCACGATCACCATGCCGATACCGCAGTTGAGCACACGATGCATTTCGGTTTCATCGACATTTCCCTGGGTTTTCAGCCAATCGAAAACGGCCGGTCTCTGCCAAGTGGTAATATCGATATGCGCCGCCAGGTTGTCGGGCAGCACGCGCGGTATATTTTCCAGCAGACCGCCCCCGGTGATATGCGAAAGAGCATGTACCGGAATCTCGCTATCGCGGAGCAAGGAGAGCAATGGTTTGACGTAGATACGCGTCGGTGCCATCAGGGCGTCGCCCAGTGACCTGCCGTCGAGCTCCATGGCCAGGTCGGCATCACTGATTTCGAGTATCTTGCGAATCAGTGAGTAGCCGTTTGAATGAGGCCCGGAAGATGCCATGCCGAGCAGTACATCGCCTGCACCGACCTTGCTGCCATCGAGAATTTCCGATTTTTCCACGATGCCGACGCAAAAACCCGCCAGGTCGTAATCGCTGCCTTCATACATGCCGGGCATTTCAGCGGTTTCACCGCCTACCAAGGCGCAGCCGGCCTGTTCACAGCCGTTACCGATACCGGTCACGACATCAGCGGCGATATCCACATCGAGCTTTCCCGTGGCATAGTAGTCAAGGAAAAGCAGCGGCTCGGCACCGGCCACCACCAGATCATTGACGCACATTGCTACCAGGTCGATACCGATAGTGTCGTGGCGGCCCAGGTTCATTGCCAGACGTAGTTTGGTGCCGACACCGTCGGTTCCCGATACCAGTACCGGCTCCTTGTAGCCAGTGGGTAGCTGGCACAAGGCACCAAAACCACCGAGTCCGCCCATGACTTCGGGACGAGAAGTGCGCCGGGCCACGTGTTTGATGCGATCTACCAGCGCATTGCCGGCATCGATATCGACGCCGGCATCCTTGTAACTGAGGGAAGGCTTGGCAGGCTGCGAAGAGGAAGTCTCGGTCATGACGTATCCTGTAAAGCAAAAATAACAGTGCTTGTAATGCCGGCCAGTCAAATCTATGCCGGTGAGCTGAGCAATGGCGAGGCAAGATTGTAGCATCAGGTGGCGCGCCCCGCACCGCTGGTGCCATATCCAGGAAGGAGAGTTACGCATGAGAAATTCGTGGTGGGGAATTATCCTCGTCATTGCACTGGGTTGGTTGCTGTACCGCCTGGATACTGTGTTGATGCCCTTTATCACCGGCATGATTCTGGCGTATCTGGCCGACCCTCTGGCTAACCGTTTCGAACGTTGGGGAATGAATCGCCCGATTGCAGTAAGTAGTGTCTTTCTTGTGATGCTGGTTATTCTGTCGCTCAGCTTGTTGATCCTGATTCCGTTGACCGTGCAGCAGTTAAAAGAAGTGGGTGAGGTGATTCCGGGCGTTTTGTCCTGGGTAGAGCAGGAGTTGGCGCCGCAGGTACGAGAATGGACCGGGTATGACCTGGAAAATGAGCTGGCCAATCTGCGGGAAGTTCTGACCGAACACTGGCGCGATGCAGGGGGATATCTGGCTCAAGTACTGGGGCAAGTGGGGCGTTCAGGTGCCGCCTTTCTCACATGGATAACCTATGTCGCCCTGGTCCCGGTGGTCACATTTTATCTATTGCTCGACTGGAAGCG
This sequence comes from Vreelandella rituensis, assembly GCF_003336665.1. Lineage (GTDB taxonomy): Bacteria > Pseudomonadota > Gammaproteobacteria > Pseudomonadales > Halomonadaceae > Vreelandella > Vreelandella rituensis. The sequence goes on from NZ_QPIJ01000045.1 coordinate 6,271, forward strand.
CTTGAATGCCAGCATCATTGGTTTCATTCCTCGGCAGTGGGAGCCGGAAGCCGTTCGGCTTTTAAGTCGCTGTGATGAAGTGCTTTCGTCCTTCTTGCGCGGTCAGCTGCTTGTCATGCTGTGCCTTGGAGGCATTTATTCAATCGGCTTGACGCTGATGGGGCTGAGCTTCGGCCTGCTGATAGGCCTGGTGGCGGGTTTGGCGAGTATCGTGCCGTTCCTGGGGTTTATCCTGGGACTCGGTGTGGCACTGATTGTGGCCTTGTTTCAATTCGGCACCTGGTGGGCGGTGTTGGGCGTGGTCGCGGTCTTTTCACTCGGCCAAGTCGCTGAAAGCGTGGTATTGCAACCCAAGTTGCTGGGCGACAAGATCGGCCTGCATCCGGTGGCGGTCATCTTCGCGGTATTGGCGGGGGGCAGCCTGTTCGGTTTTACCGGGGTATTGCTGGCGCTGCCCGCAGCGGCGGTTATCATGGTGCTTTTGCGCGAAATCAACGAACGTTATAAACACAGCAGATTGTACGATGCTGAACAGGATCACCACGACGAAGAGGGAGCGTCATGAGCCGAGTACCGGCACAGTTGCCATTGGGAATAGGCTTACGCGATGACGCCACCTTCGAAAATTTCCTGCCCGCTGAAAATGCTTCACTGGTGGAGCGGTTGATCCACCAATGTGAGCAGGATGGGGAGCCGTATGTGTATTTATGGGGAGCACCGGGAACCGGCCGCACGCATTTATTGCAAGCGGCCTGTCACGCCGCATCGGACGCCGACAAGCGGGCGCTCTACCTGCCGTTGGCGGAGTTGGGCCATTTCCCGCCGTTGATGCTGGAAGATATCGAGCGACTGGATCTGGTCGCGATTGACGACCTTGAGCTTGTCATAGGGCGCAAACGCTGGGAGGAAGCTTTGTTTCATGCTTTCAATCGGTTGCGTGATGCAGGCAAGCGCCTGGTGATTGCCGCTCAAGCCTCACCGCGCCAGTTACCGGTAAAATTACCGGACCTCGCTTCAAGGTTGAGCTGGGGAGTCACTTTTCATGTTCAGCCGCTGGATGATGCCGGACGTCTCGATGCACTCAAGCTACGAGCAAGCCTGCGTGGTATGAAGTTGCCCGATGATGTGGCGCGGTATATCCTGCATCGAGGACCGCGTGAGCTAGGCGAGCTATGTCGTACTCTGGAAACCCTGGATCAGGCATCTCTGTCAGCGCAGCGCAAACTCACCATTCCCTTCGTTAAAAAGGCACTCGATTGGTAGCGTCCGCCATACACAGAAAAACCGCCGAGTTCGGCGGTTTTTCTTGCGCTATACTGAGTTATAACAAGGTGTTATAACAGCATATTATGAAAGCACTCAGGCGCTTTTGGCTGTAGCCTTGCTGGCGACTTCACGCGCTTGCTTGACGTTGCTTTCTGTCAGCTTCTGGCTCTGCTGAATGAAATCCTGATGCAAGGAGACCACCTTGTCGGCATCGCCCTTGACGCGTTCGGTGAGTTCCTTGGCGACTTTCTGCTGGTCTTCCATATAGCTGCGCAGGCCTTCAGCGTCTTTGATGCTCAGCAAGTTACGAACCTGTGCCAGGCTGGTATCGGCATAGGCTTTGCCGGCGTCCAGTTGAGCATTGACCAACTTCTCGGTGAAGTTAAGGCTCAAAGTAGCGAAGGCGCGTGCCGGTGCCATGAACAGGTTGTCGACTTGCTGGTTCATTTCGTTAGTGTTGAAAGTATTCATATTACCCTCCAAGGGTTGTCAGTGACTGACCAGGAAAGTAACGGTAGAGCTTTCTCTTGTTTCCTGATCTTCTTGCGTTGCAGCATAGCAAGCATTTTTGTGCAGTGCAACATTGAGCGTGAAGCCACTGATAAATAGACCGGACTTGCATCATTTCCCCGCCGCTACCAAGGTAAGATTCATGCAGCCAAGTTGGGGCACTTTTTAAAGAGCACCCTGATCTGGAAGAATGTATTTTTACCCCACTGGGTTAGGGAGGTAACGTCTAATGAGCACACGTATCGAACGCGACAGCATGGGGGAGTTGGAAGTGCCCGAGAAGGCGCTTTATGGGGCTCAGACCCAGCGTGCCGTCAACAACTTTCCGGTTTCCGGCTCGCCCATGCCCAGTCGGTTCATTCATGCCATTGCCCGGATCAAGCTTGCCGCCGCCCATACCAACCGGGATCTCGGCCTGCTGGACAGTGGGCGTGCCGATGCCATCATCAAGGCGGCGGAAGCGGTAATAGCCGGCGAGCATGACAACCAGTTTCCGGTCGATGTGTTTCAAACCGGTTCCGGCACGTCCAGCAACATGAACGTCAATGAAGTGATCGCGACCCTGGCCAGTCGTGAGGGCGTCGAGGTCAACCCCAACGACCACGTCAACATGGGGCAGTCGAGCAATGATGTAATTCCCACGGCGATACATGTGGCGGCAGCCATCGCGGTAGATACGCATTTGCGTCCCGCCCTGGTGCATCTGCACGCTCAGATCACTCAACGTGCCGACATCTTGCAGCATGTCACCAAGACCGGTCGCACTCACCTGATGGACGCCATGCCCTTGCGCATGGACCAAGAGCTGGGGGCTTGGGCCAGCCAGATAAATCAAGCCATCGAGCGTCTGGACAGCGCCATGCAGCGGCTGTGTCGTTTGGCGCAGGGCGGAACGGCAGTGGGAACCGGCATCAATGCGCCCCCGGAATTCGCCGGGCGTATGGCGCAGCACTTGAGCCGTCAGACAGGGCTTTCCTTCGAGCCTAATGATAGCTTCTTCGCCAGTCTGGCTTCCCAGGATGCCGCCGTTGAACTTTCCGGCCAGCTCAAGGGATTGGCGTGCGTGGTGATGAAAATTGCCAACGACCTGCGCTGGATGAATTCCGGGCCGCTGGCGGGGCTGGGCGAGATTGAGCTCGAAGCTCTGCAGCCCGGCAGTTCGATCATGCCGGGCAAGGTCAACCCGGTGATACCGGAGTCCGCCGCTCAGGCAGCCGCTCAGGTGATCGGCCTGGACATGGCGATCACCGTGGCGGGGCAGAGCGGTAATTTCCAGCTTAACGTCATGTTGCCGCTGGTTGCCTCCAACCTGCTCACCTCCATCATGCTGATGGGTAATACCGCAAGTTTGCTTGCGGATAGGGCCATAGCCACCTTTAAGGTCCGTGAGGATAATCTTCAGGGTCCCTTGGCGCGTAATCCGATACTGGTTACCGCCTTGAATAACGTGATTGGCTATAACGCCGCCGCCGCTGTCGCTAAGAAGGCCTATCAGGCGGGGCGGCCGATTATCGATGTGGCCGAGGAGCAGACCGACCTCGACAGGGAAACCCTGGAAAGGCTGCTTGATCCTGTCGTTCTGACCCGTGGCGGCATTCCCGAGTAAATAAGAAACGAATAAACAAAAACGAGCATAGGGATACGGATGGCCAATTATCTTCTCGCAATCGATCAGGGGACCACCAGCTCCCGAGCGATCGTGTTTGACCGGCAGGGGCGCAGCGTCGCCTCTGGGCAACAGGAGTTTGCTCAATGCTTTCCCGCCGATGGCTGGGTGGAGCATCAACCGGAAGCCATCTGGGAAAGTGTGTTGAGCAGTTGTCGCCAAGCGCTGGAAAATGCCGGCCTGGATGCCGCGCAACTGGATGGAGTGGGCATCACCAATCAACGTGAAACCACCTTGTTGTGGGATCGAGCCACCGGCGAGACGCTGTATCCGGCCATCGTGTGGCAGGACCGGCGTACGATCGAGCATTGTCAGGCGCTGAAAGAAGCGGGGCATGAGCCGATGCTCCAATCACGCACCGGCTTGCTGCTGGACCCTTATTTTTCCGCGACCAAGCTTGCCTGGCTGCTGGATAATATCGAAGGCGCGCGTGAGCGTGCCGAGAAAGGTGAGTTGGCCTTCGGTACCGTGGATACTTTCTTGATCTGGCGACTGACGCATGGCCGGGTACATGCCACTGACGCCACCAATGCCTCGCGTACCGCATTGTTCAATATTTATCATCAAGATTGGGACGAGGAATTGCTGGCGCTTTTCGACATACCTGCCGCATTGCTGCCGCAGGTGCGAGACTCCAGCGATGATTTCGGCAAGGTGGATGCCGCCTGGTTGGGGGCCGAATTGCCGATTTCCGGTGTGGCGGGCGACCAGCAGGCCGCCTTGATCGGCCAGGCATGCTTTACCCCGGGGATGGGCAAAAGTACCTATGGGACCGGTTGTTTCATGATCGTCAATACCGGCGATGCGCCCTCGTTATCACGCAATCGATTGCTGACGACGGTTGCCTATCGCCTGAACGGGCGGCCCACTTATGCCATGGAAGGCAGCATTTTCGTGGCCGGGGCGACGGTGCAATGGTTGCGTGATGGTTTGAAACTGTTCGCCAACGCCGCGGAAACCGAAGCACTGGCGGCGGAGACCCGCAGTGGCCATAGCGTTTACCTGGTGCCTGCCTTTACCGGTTTGGGCGCGCCGCATTGGGACCCCAAGGCACGTGGGGCGATTTTAGGCCTGACTCGCGATACGGGGATTGCCGAAATCGTCGCGGCAGGGCTGCAGGCGGTGTGCTATCAAACCCGCGATCTCCAGGCCTGCATGAATGATGATATCCAGGCAACGCCAGGCGTCTTGCGCGTCGATGGAGGAATGGTCAGCAATAATTGGCTGATGCAATTTCTGGCCGACATGCTCGATGTAGATGTGGATCGTCCCAATATCCTGGAAACCACCGCCTTGGGTGCGGCGTATCTGGCTGGCCTGAGGTTGGGTTGGTATCGCGATCTGGAGGAAATTTCCCGCCTATGGCAATGCGAGCGACGCTTTACCCCGCAAATGCCCGCGCAAGAGCGTGACGCGCTTTATCGAGGTTGGCGGGAGGCGGTGAGCCGTGTGCGTACCACGCCCTGAGCAAGCCATAAAAATGCTTGCATTTCAGGGGTGGTTCCGTAGAATACGCATCCGTTGCTTGCAGCAGGACCATAGCTCAGTTGGTTAGAGCGCCACGTTGACATCGTGGAGGTCGGCGGTTCAAATCCGCCTGGTCCTACCAAATCTTCGCTGCTGACAATGTCTTTGTTACCGATTTACAGGACCATAGCTCAGTTGGTTAGAGCGCCACGTTGACATCGTGGAGGTCGGCGGTTCAAATCCGCCTGGTCCTACCAGTAAGAACGCCCCTGCAATCCAGATTGCAGGGGCATTTTTTTGCGTTCGTGTTTTATTTGAGATCCGGCAAGTCGGTCTGATCCACAAAGATCTTCACCAATGCTTCGATGCCGATCCGGTCGTTTTCAGTGAAGCGGCCCGGTTCCGGGCTGTCCAGGTCAAGAACCCCCCACAGCCTTGCGTTCACCACCACGGGAATCACCAGCTCCGAACGCGATGCCGCATCGCAGGCAATATGGTCGGCCACGGCATGAACGTCCTCGATACGCTGGGTGGTCTGGCTGCGTGCCGCTGCGCCACATACGCCTTTGCTGAAGGGGATGGGGTGGCAGGCAGGCTTGCCTTGAAACGGCCCCAAGTGAAGCAGTTCAGGGCTGCGCTGCAGATAGAAGCCCACCCAATTCAGCTGCGGAATCTCCTGCATGATAAAGGCACAGCATTGCGCACTATTGGTTAACCAGTCGCGTGTATCGAGTAATGCGCTGAGCTGGCGACATAGTAAGGAATAATCGGGTTGCATTGTCTCGCCTGAAACGTGAAAGGAAACGAATCAGGCCGGCATGAGCCGGCCTGAAATAGGGCGTATCGGCCCTGATGGTATCTGACAGTTCGTATATAGCAGTGCTTAAGCTTAGTCGGTCCAGCCGGGAACGGCGCCACCCTGGAACAGCTCTTCGGCTTTTTCGACAACGGCTTCGCTTTGGTAGGCATCCACCAGCTGGCGAATGTCTTCACGGGTTTCATCACCGCCACGCACGGCAATCAAGTTGACGTAAGGGGACTCGGGGCCTTCCTTGATCAAGGCATCGTCCAGGCTCAGGCCTGCCGGCTGAGCGAAGGTATTGTTGATGAAGGCCATGTCCACATCAGGCAGTACGCGCGGCAACTGGGCGGCTTCGATTTCGTGAAAGCGGAAGTTACGTGGGTTTTCGACGATGTCGATCGGGGTGGCTTCAAGGTTCTCGGGATCATCCAGTGTGATCAAACCCTTGTTGTGCATCAGAATCAGGGCACGGCCTTCGTTGGAAGGATCGTTGGGCAGTGCAATTAGAGCACCATCCGGAAGCTCTTCGATATTCTCGTACTTTTCCGAGTAAGCGCCAATGGGATAAACGAAGGTATAGCCGGCAATCGCCAGATCGTAGCCCCGGTCATTGTTCATCGACTGCAGGTAGGGCTCGTGCTGGTAGGCATTGGCATCCAGGCTGCCATCGGCCAAGGCAGCGTTGGGGGTCACGTAATCGGTGAACTCGATGATTTCGACATTCAGATCATACTCTTCCTGGGCGATGCGAGCGGCTACTTGCATGACGTCGGTTTCCGGCCCGGCAACGGTGCCTACCTTGATCGTGCGTGTGTCAGCATTGGCAGTGCTGACGGCAAAAGCGATGGCGGTAAGTCCACCAAGTAGTAATTTATGCATCCAGAACGCTCCTCTTGAGTTGAATGGACTGCTTGGGAATAATACTGCGAGAATAAAAACCCAGTGTCTAATTCATTTTGGTTATTAGGGTTGAAAGCTATTTACGATCGCTCTTGCGCACCAGGTAGTCACCCAGGCTTTGAAAGCCTTGAACCATTACCACCAGTATCACCACGGTAATCACCATGATGGTGGGGTTGAAGCGGTTGTAGCCGTAGCGTATGCCCAAGTCTCCCAGGCCGCCGCCGCCCACCGCACCGGCCATGGCCGAATAGCTTACCAATGTGACCACGGTAATGGTCAGTCCGGTAATGATGCCCCCGCGAGCTTCCGGCAGCAGTACTTTCCTGACGATCTGCCACGGTGTGGCTCCCATCGATTGAGCCGCTTCGACCAGCCCTGGTGAGAGTTCGTTCAGCGCGCCTTCGACCAAGCGAGCGACGAAGGGAATGGCGGCAATCGTCAGCGGTACTGAAGCGGCATTGATACCAATCGAGGTACCCACGAGCATTCGGGTGAACGGAATGATCGCCACCATCAGAATGATGAACGGTATCGAGCGCCCGATGTTGGTGACGATGCTCAACACCTGATTGAGTACCGGCATGGCGAGAATCTGGCGTGGGCGGGTGACGTAAAGCATTACGCCCAGGGGGACACCAAGCAATGTCGAGATCACCCCCGATATCGCCACCATATACAGGGTGTCCAGAGTGGCCTGGAGAATAAGGTCAAGCATTGCGCTGGACATGGCCGAGTACCTCTATCTGCAATTGGTGGGATTCTAGATACGCCATGGCGTCCCGGGTCTGCTGGGGCGTGCCGAGAAGCTCGGCGATCATCAGCCCCAGGGTGCGATCCTGAATGGATTCCACCTTGGCTTGAAGAATGCTGACATCCACTTCGCACTCCCGCGCCAGTTTGGAAATCAGCGGAGTGGAAACCGCGTCACCGGAAAAGGTGAGGCGTACGACCGGATGAGTATTGGTGCCGGCATCGGGGCTTAAACGTTCGATAAGCTCCTTGGGAGGCTCCAGCTGAAGGAAGTCATTGAGAAATTCACGTCCCAGCTGGGTGCGCGGGGCGGTAAAAAAATCGCCTACTTCAGCATCCTCGACCAGTTCACCGTCTGAAATCAGGCTCACCCTGTGGCAAATCGACTTCACCACGTCCATTTCGTGAGTGATCAGCAGGATGGTGAGGCCGAGTTTCTTGTTGATATCGCGTAAAAGCTCGAGAATCGAGCCGGTGGTCTGGGGGTCGAGAGCCGAGGTGGCTTCATCGCAGAGCAGCACATTGGGCTTGCTGGCCAGGGCACGGGCGATGGCGACGCGCTGTTTCTGTCCCCCGGAAAGCTGGGCGGGATATTGGTTGGCTTTGTCGACCAGACCGACCAGTTCCAGAAGGGGCTCGACCCGCTGACGGATCGTGCTGCGTGTTTCTCCCATCAATTCCAAGGGCAAGGCGATATTGTCGAATACCGTCCGGGTGGTCAGCAGGTTGAAGTGCTGAAAGATCATCCCGATACGATGGCGGGCCTTGTTCAATGCCTGAGGGCTCAGGGCGGTCATGTCTTGTCCATCGACACTGACCTTGCCGGTAGAAGGGCGCTCAAGCAGGTTGACGCAGCGGATCAAGGTCGACTTGCCGGCACCGGACAGGCCGATCACGCCGTGTATCCGGCCTTGGGGAATATGCAGGTTCACGTTTTGCAAGGCGTGGACGGTGTTGGCGCCAGCCCCGTAGGTCTTGCTGATGTTTTCAAGGTAAATCATGGGGCGTCTGCCTTATGGTAGGCCGAAGACACGAGATGTGAGGGCAGGTGCGAAAAAGGGGCATAAAAAAGACCACCCTAGGCGGTGGCCCTAAACGCTGGACACACCCTTTTTAGCTGAACTTCATCAGAAAACCTCTGATGGACGCCCGCAATCCGGGGACAAATCGGCGTCATTGCATTTGCGGCGAAAGTCTAGAGAGTGGCGGGGGGAGTGTCAATTGATTGCGGTGAAGACGGCCGCCGCATTATGCTGAGCGCGGTATGAAAGAAACCATCTAAAACAGCCAGTAAAAGGAATGCCCATGTTTACCGGTATTGTACAGGGTACCGCCGAAGTGGTGGAGGTTCGCGAGCTTGAGCAATTCCGCACCCATGTCATGAAAATGCCCGCCGAACTATGTGAAGGCTTGAAACTGGGGGCTTCCGTGGCTCACAACGGCGTCTGTCTGACCGTTACGGCGGTTGAGGGGGCCCGGGTCAGTTTCGACTTGATGAGAGAAACACTGCGATTGACCAATCTTGGTGCGCTGGAAGTCGGTGATTGCGTCAATATAGAGCGCGCGGCACGGTTTGGCGATGAGATTGGCGGGCACGCCATGTCGGGACATGTGCTGGGGATGGCGGAGCTGGTGGAACTTGAAGAAGCGCCCAATAATCGCCGTCTGTGGTTTGAATTGCCTGCTGAAATGCTGCGTTTCGTCTTCGAGAAAGGTTATATCGGTGTGGATGGCATCAGCCTGACAGTGGGCACGGTAAAGGCTGCTCCCGATGGGCAAGGCGCTCTGTTCTGCGTCAATCTGATTCCCGAAACTCTGGCGCGCACTACTTTGGGTGGCAGGAGCCCCGGAGACTCCGTCAACATCGAAGTCGATCCCCAGACCCAGGCTATCGTGGAAACAGTCGAGCGAGTGCTGGCAGCCCACCAAAGATAAGATGGACTTGATCACGTCAACTACCTCGCCCTAAAGGACGAGGCTTGTGACAGCAAGCCCGGTTGACCAGGGAAAGCGGTAGCCAACCCGCTACGTTTGCAATAGGTCGTCAAGACCCACCGCCGAATGCTTCACTCAGTTCGGCGCGCTGGAAGATCAGGATCACGCTGGTGAAAGGTAAAGCGCCGAAGGTTCTGGTCGCTACCACAAGGTAGGAGCCGGTTGCAGACATTCCCGAGGGGAGACAGGTTGGAAGACCTGCGTCACCAGGCCCGTAAGGGCAATGTTTAGGAGGAGATCGCATGGCGGTGTTCGTATTGGGAAAGAACAAGCAGCCGTTGATGCCGTGTTCGGAAAAACGCGCACGGCTATTGCTGGAGCGTGGTCGGGCGGCGGTGGTGAACCTGACGCCTTTCGTGATCCGCCTGCGTGATCGCTGCCTGAGTGACTGCACCTTGCAGCCAACCCTGCTGGCTGCCGATCCGGGCAGCAAGGAAACCGGGCTGGCGCTGATGCGGCTGGAAAACCACGCAACGGAAGAAAAGGCACCGGCAACCCGTCATGTGCTTTGCCTGTTTCAGTTGGTGCATCGGGGCTTCCAGATTCGCCAAGCCTTGGAGCAACGTGCCGGTTTTCGGCGTCGGCGTCGCAGCAAGAACCTGCGCCATCGCAAGCCACGCTTCGACAACCGGACGCGCAAGAAGGGCTGGCTGCCGCCCAGCTTGCAACACCGGGTCGATACCACCATGGCCTGGGTGGACAAGCTGTGCCGTTGGGCACCGGTCACGCACCTGAGCATGGAGCTGGTGCGATTCGATCTGCAGAAGATGGAAAACCCCGAGATTTCCGGTGTCGAGTACCAGCAAGGCACGCTCCTGGGCTATGAGGTGCGCGAATACCTCCTGGAAAAATGGGGCCGGGAATGCACCTATTGCGGCACCGGTGATACACCCCTGGAAATCGAGCATGTGATAGCGAAAACTCGGGACGGCTCTAGCCGGGTGAGCAACCTGACCGTCGCCTGTCACGACTGCAATATCGCTAAGGATAATCAGTCGCTTGCCGACTTCTTTGCCACCGACAAGGGGTTGAAGCGCCGCCTGAAAGCCAATGGCCTGTCGGCGGAAATGCGCTTGGCTCGGGTGCAGCGCCAGCTCAAATTACCGCTGCGGGATGCCACCGCTGTCAATGCCACCCGCTGGGCACTGTCCGGTGCAATGAAGTCCACTGGCCTACCCGTCGCCGGGGGCAGCGGAGGTCGCACCAAGTACAACCGTCAGCGCCTGGGTATTCCCAAAACCCATGCGCTGGATGCGGCCTGTGTCGGCAAGTTCGATACCCTGAAAGGCTGGCGGGTACCCACCCAGGTCATCAAGGCCATGGGGCGCGGCAGCTACAAGCGCACCCGGCTCGACAAGTACGGCTTTCCGCGTGGCTACCTGATGCGCCAAAAGCAAGTACAAGGTTTTCAGACCGGCGATAGGGTCAGGGCAATTGTCCCGGCCGGCAAGAAGGCCGGCACGCATACGGGTCGCGTGGCCATCCGCAAGACCGGCAGTTTCAATATTCAAACCGAACAGGGCGCGGTACAGGGCATCTCCTGGCCCTACTGCACTCTGTTGCAACGCGGTGATGGCTACGGCTACCACCAGATACCCACGACTCAACACTAAAGGAGGCGCGGACAGGGAACCCCGAGTCGTGCGGCGCACGACGCGCTATCCCTCCCGGCGCTAAAGCAACCGGGTTTCCCGCGCAAAACGATGAAATGAGCCTCGCTGACCCGACGGTCGATTTTTGACCGATTGGTTAAAAGTGGCCCGATGTTTGCTTGGTAATCATCATCGGGCCTTCGTGCTCGTTTCGCATGTCGCCATGTGCCGGTCTCGCATCGCCAGGCGCCTTTAGGTACCATGTGCGGCTTTTCTAGCTCCCCTTAATGCCACGGCGTTTTCACGCAGGATAAAAAACATCCATGAAACGTTTCCTCGATAATCATTTCAAACTCACTGAACACAAGACAAACGTGAAAACAGAGGTCATCGCCGGGATTACCACTTTCCTGACCATGGCTTACATCATTTTTGTCAATCCCAGCATCCTTTCCGAAGCCGGCATGGATTATGGGGCGGTCTTCGTGGCGACTTGCCTGGCGGCCGCCATCGGCTGTCTGATCATGGGTATATGGGCCAATTACCCCATCGCCCAGGCACCAGGAATGGGGCTGAACGCCTTTTTCACCTATGGTGTGGTGTTGGGCATGGGGTATACGTGGGAAGCGGCCCTGGGCGCGGTATTCTTTTCCGGTTTGTGCTTTTTCCTGCTGAGTGTTTTCAAGATACGCGAGTGGATCATCAACTCGATTCCGCTTTCCCTGCGCCTGGGCATTGCCGCGGGTATCGGTCTGTTTCTGGCAATGATCGCGCTTAAAAACGCCGGTATCGTGGTGGCCAATCCGGCAACCTTAGTGGCGCTGGGTGATCTGTCCCAGCCGCCGGCGATTTATGCCTTGCTGGGCTTTTTCGTCATTACCGCCCTGGCCTACCTCAAGGTCACCGGCGCCGTCATGATCGGTATTCTGGGCATCACTGCGATCGCCATGCTGTTGGGCCACAATGAATACGCCGGGTTCATGTCCATGCCGCCTTCAATCGCCCCGACCTTCATGGCGATGGATTTGATGGGTGCTCTGGATGTGGCGATGCTCAGCGTGATCTTTGCCTTTCTGTTCGTGGATTTGTTCGATACTTCCGGCACTCTGGTAGGTGTGGCGCAACGCGGCAAGCTGCTGGATAAGGATGGCAAACTGCCACGTCTTGGGCGCGCGATGATGGCTGACAGTGGTGCCTCCATGGCCGGTGCCGCTCTGGGTACTTCGACCACCACCAGCTATATTGAGTCAACGGCGGGCATCGTTTCAGGGGGCCGCACCGGACTTACCGCTGTGGTCGTCGCCATTCTGTTTCTGGCCAGCCTGTTTTTCGCCCCGTTGGCTGGGTCGATCCCCGCTTACGCGACAGCGGGTGCGTTGCTTTATGTGGCGGTATTGATGGCGGGTAGCCTGGCGCATGCCAACTGGGATGACCCCACCGATGCTGCCCCGGTGCTGATCGCCGCCTTGGCGATGCCGCTGACCTTTTCGATTGCTGAAGGTATTGCCCTGGGCTTTATCAGTTACGCGGCGATCAAGACACTCTCCGGTCGCTTCAAGGACCTCAATCCGGCGGTCATTCTGCTGGCGCTACTTTTTGCCTTTAAATACCTGTTTCTAGGCTGATTGTTTTTTTCCTTTTCTTTCGATGAGAGACGTGATGAGCATCTACGGCGACTATATCAAGTCCGTTATTCGTACGGTTCCCGACTGGCCCGAGACTGGGGTCAATTTCCGTGATATCACGCCGCTTTTGCAAAATAGCGCGGCCTTTCGCAAGCTGATCGATAGCTTCGTGCATCGTTATCAAGAAATGAACCTGGACGCCATCGCCGCTATCGATGCGCGCGGTTTTATCATTGGAGCGCCCTTGGCATACGAGCTTGGCTGCAGCTTCGTGCCGGTGCGTAAAAAGGGTAAACTGCCGTTCAAGACCATCAGTGAAACCTATACGTTGGAATACGGTCATGCCGAGGTAGAACTACACTCGGATGCATTCAAGCAGGGAGACCGAATCCTGTTGGTGGATGACCTTATCGCTACCGGTGGCACCATGTTGGCAGCGGCTAATCTGATTCAGCGTAGCGGAGGCCATGTGGTTGAAACAGCTACCATTATCGATCTGCCTGACCTAGGTGGTTCCAGCAAGATTCGCGAAGCCGGTTACGGCGTTTTCGCGGTATGTTCCTTCACTGAAAACGAGTAACACCCATGAGCAGCGATCATTATCATCAGCACTTCATCGTTTCCTGGGATCAGTTGCATCGTGATGTGCGAAAGCTCTGCCATCAACTGGTCGAGCGAGACTTCAAGGGTATCGTCGCGATTACTCGAGGTGGCTTGATTCCCGCTGCTCTTATCGCCCGCGAGCTCAATGTGCGCCTTATAGATACCGTATGCATCAAGAGCTATGATCATCAGGACCAGGGCAGGCTGGAAGTGCTCAAGGGCGTGGAACATGACGGTGATGGCTGGCTGTTGGTGGATGACCTGGTGGACACCGGCAAGACGGCCCGCGCCGTGCGTGAAATGTTACCCAAGGCACATTTCGTCACTATCTACGCCAAGCCGGAAGGGCGCCCTCTGGTCGATCAGTGTTTGACCGAAGTCGCCCAGCAATGCTGGATTCAGTTTCCCTGGGACATGGGTGTCACCTATGTCGAACCTCTGGTTGAACAGACCAAGCGTTGAATGAGGTTTCCATGCCCCCTACCTCGATGCCACCCATGACCAGCACTTCAAACCCGCTTCCCGATGACTGGAACCGCTATTTAGGCGAGGAGTTCAACGCTGACTACATGCAGGCCTTGAAGCGCTTCTTGAAAGCGGAAAAGGCCGATGGCAAAGTCATTTATCCGCATTCTTCGAACTGGTTTCACGCCTTCGAGCTAACCCCGCTGAATGACGTTCGGGTGGTGATCCTGGGCCAAGACCCTTATCACGGCCCGAATCAGGCCCATGGGCTGTGCTTTTCCGTGCAGCCGGGGGTGCCGGTGCCGCCGTCGCTTGCCAATATCTACAAAGAGCTTGCCGCTGACGTGGGTGCCATCCCGGTCAAGCACGGCAACCTGGAGCATTGGGCGCGACAAGGCGTATTGCTGGTGAATACCGCCTTGACCGTAGAGCGTGGCAATGCCGCATCGCACCGCGGAAAAGGCTGGGAGAAATTTACCGATCAAGTGATCCGCGTGGTCAGTGAACATGCCAAACCGAGTGTGTTTCTGCTTTGGGGCGGTCATGCGCGCCAGAAGAAGGTGTTGATCGATACACAACGACATCTGGTGCTTGAAGCGCCGCATCCATCTCCGCTTTCCGCTCATCGAGGGTTTCTGGGCTGCCGGCATTTTTCGAAAGCCAATGCGTTTCTCGAAGAGAAAGGGCGCAAGCCGATCAATTGGCAATTACCGGCGTCCCCTTAACCCGTCCGTGAGTTAGGCGTAGAATATTGCGCAATTTTACGTCTATAGCGTCGCCTGAACATTCGTCATCGTCCTGAACCAGCTATCAAGAGAGATTTTCATGAGTGTCCATACCGTTAAGCATCCGTTGGTTCAGCATAAGCTGGGGCTGATGCGAGAAGCACACCTAAGCACCAAGAGTTTTCGTGAGCTGGCTGGTGAAATCGCCAAATTATTGACCTACGAAGCGACCCAGGACCTGGAAGTTGAAGATCAGGAAATCCATGGTTGGAACAATGAAACGATGACGGTGCCGCGTCTCAAGGGCAAGAAAGTCACCATCGTTCCCATTCTGCGTGCCGGGCTGGGAATGCTGGAAGGTGTGACCGATTTGCTGCCTAGCGCTCGGGTCAGCGTCGTCGGGCTTTACCGAGATGAAGAAAGCCTGGAACCCGTGCCTTATTACGCCAAGTTCGCCAATGACATCGAAGAACGCATGGCACTGGTGATTGACCCCATGCTGGCAACGGGCGGCACCATGGTAGCCACCCTGGACATGCTCAAGGAGCAGGGTTGCAAGCAGATGAAGATAATTGTGCTGGTCGCGGCTCCGGAGGGCATCAAGCGCGTGCAAGATGCTTATCCCGATATCGAAATCTTTACCGCTTCAATCGATCAGCGATTGGATGAACACGGCTATATCGTTCCAGGCCTGGGCGATGCTGGAGACAAGATCTTCGGGACACGCTAGTTTCCTCTCTTACTGCCCCTCACGTTTTTTACGTCAGGGGCATTTTTTTGTCGATTGATGCCTGGAGATTGTTACATGAGTGACGCCGTTGCTACTGCCAAGGCGGAATCCTTGCTGCGCGTGCTTCTCACCGGTGCACAGATGCTATTCGTGGCATTCGGTGCCTTGGTGCTGGTGCCGTTACTGACAGGGCTTGACCCCAGTGTGGCACTATTTACCGCAGGTGCCGGGACGCTGCTGTTCCATGCCGTTACTCGGCAGAGTGTGCCGGTATTTCTTGCCTCATCGTTTGCCTTCATTGCGCCGATCCAAGGCTCAATAGCGAGTTTCGGGATTCCCGCCACCATGGGGGGGCTGATGGCGGCCGGGTTGGTGTATGTGGTGATTTCCCAGGCTGTTCGGTTGAAAGGTACGGTCTGGTTGCATCGTCTTTTGCCGGCGGTGGTGGTCGGGCCGGTCATCATGGTGATAGGGCTTGCATTGGCGCCGGTGGCGGTAAGCATGGCCACTGGTGAAACCAGCGACAACATCGATTACGGCGGGGCCATTTTTCTCTCCATGACCAGCTTGCTGGTGACCTTGGTGCTGGCTGTGTTCGGGCGGGGGTTGCTGCGCTTGATTCCGATCATGGGGGGGGTCGTCACTGGCTATGTACTGGCGCTTTTGATGGGTGCCGTGGATTTCACCCCGGTACGGGAGGCCGCCTGGCTGGCCATTCCGGCCTTTACCGCCCCCAGTTTTCATTGGGCTGCGATCTTGTTCATGATACCCGTTGCGATTGCACCGGCGGTGGAGCATATCGGTGACATGGTTGCCATCGGCTCGGTCACACGCAAGAATTACCTGGAAACCCCCGGCCTGCATCGCACCTTGCTGGGAGACGGTCTGGCGACTACCGTGGCGGCGTTATTTGGTGGACCCCCTAACACGACCTATTCGGAAGTTACCGGGGCGGTAACCCTGACCCGAGCTTTTAATCCTTTGTACATGATAGTGGCGGCGGTTCTTGCGGTATTGCTAGCCTTCATTGCCAAGCTGGGCGCATTGTTGCAAACCATTCCCGGTCCGGTGATGGGTGGTATCATGACATTATTGTTCGGTTCGATTGCAGTGGTGGGCATGAATACCTTGGTGCGTGCCGGGCATTCGCTCACCGCTCCGCGGAACCTGGTGGTGGTATCGTTGATTCTGGTATTCGGTATCGGCGGTATGCAATTCGGCGAGGGGCAATTCACCTTGCAGGGGGTGAGTCTTGCAGCGTTGGTGGGTATTGTATTGAATTGGATATTGCCCGCCGCCGGTGAAGACGAGTAATCACCCGGCACGAAACGAAAAACCGCAAAGACATACCTGCAAAGCAAAGACATATCTGCAAAGAGACGTCTTCAAGGAGATGTCGTCAAGGAGAGTAGTCGTCAACTACCTCGCCCTAAAGGACGAGGCTTGTGAAAGCAAGCCCGGTTGACTAGGGAAAGCGG
Organism: Vreelandella rituensis; assembly: GCF_003336665.1. Taxonomy (GTDB): domain Bacteria; phylum Pseudomonadota; class Gammaproteobacteria; order Pseudomonadales; family Halomonadaceae; genus Vreelandella; species Vreelandella rituensis. The sequence goes on from NZ_QPIJ01000045.1 coordinate 22,848, forward strand.
TAGCCAACCCGCTACGTTTGCAACAGGTCGTCAAGACCCACCGCCGAATGCTTCGCTCAGTTCGGCGCTCTGGAAGATCAGGATCATGCTGGTGAAAGGTAAAGCGCCGAAAGTTCTGGTCGCTACCGCAAGGTAGGAGCCGGTTGCAGACATTCCCGAGGGGAGACAGGTTGGAAGACCTGCGTCACCAGGCCCGTAAGGGTTCTATTTAAGAAGGAGATCGCATGGCGGTGTTCGTATTGGGAAAGAACAAGCAGCCGTTGATGCCGTGTAGCGAAAAACGCGCACGGCTGTTGCTGGAGCGTGGTCGGGCGGTGGTGGTGAACCTGACGCCTTTCGTGATCCGCCTGCGGGATCGCTGCCTGAGTGACTGCGCCTTGCAGCCGACGTTGCTGGGCATTGATCCGGGCAGCAAGGAAACCGGCCTGGCGCTGATGCGTCTGGAAGACAACGCGACGGACGAGCAAGCCCCGGCAACCCGCCATGTGCTTTGCCTGTTTCAGTTGGTGCATCGGGGCTTTCAGATTCGCCAAGCCTTGGAGCAGCGTGCCGGTTTTCGGCGTCGGCGTCGCAGCAAGAATCTGCGTTATCGTCAGCCGCGTTTTGATAACCGCACGCGCAAGAAGGGCTGGCTACCACCCAGCCTGCAACACCGAGTCGATACGACCATGGCCTGGATGGACAAGCTGTGCCGTTGGGCGCCGGTGACTCATCTGAACATGGAATTGGTGCGCTTCGATCTACAGAAGATGGAAAACCCGGAGATTTCCGGGGTCAAGTACCAGCAAGGCACGCTCCTGGGCTATGAGGTGCGTGAATACCTGCTCGAAAAATGGGGGCGTGAGTGTGCCTATTGCGGCACCGGTGATACGCACCTGGAGATCGAGCATGTGGTAGCGAAATCTCGGGACGGCTCTAGCCGGGTGAGCAATTTGGCCATCGCCTGTCACGACTGCAACCAGGCCAAGGACAGCCAGTGGCTTGTTGATTTCTTTGCTGCCGACAAGGGACTCAAGAAACGATTGAAGGCTAATGGCCTGTCGGCCACCGTTCGGCTTGAGCGCGTCCAGCGCCATCTCAAGTTGCCACTGCGGGACGCCACTGCTGTCAACGCCACGCGCTGGACGCTGTTTGGCACCATGAAAGCCACTGGCTTGCCCGTCGCCGTGGGCAGTGGTGGTCGCACCAAGTACAACCGTCAGCGGCTGGGCATTCCCAAGACCCACGCCCTGGATGCGGCCTGTGTCGGCAAGTTCGACACCCTGAAAGGCTGGCAAGTACCCACCCAGGTCATCAAGGCCATGGGCCGTGGCAGCTATCAGCGCACGCGCCTCGACAAGTACGGCTTCCCACGGGGCTATTTGATGCGGCAGAAGCAAGTGCAGGGCTTTCAGACCGGCGATAGGGTCAGGGCGATTGTCCCGGCCGGCAAGAAGACCGGCAGCCACACGGGGCGCGTGGCGATTCGCAAGACCGGCAGTTTCAATATTCAGACCGAACAAGGCGCGGTCCAGGGGATTTCCTGGCGCCACTGCACCCTGCTGCAACGCGGTGATGGCTATGGCTACCACCCACTACCCACCATTCAACACTAAAGGAGGCGCGGACAGGGAGCCCCGAGTCGTGCGGCGCACGACGCGCTATCCCTCCCGGCGCTAAAGCAACCGGGTTTCCCGCGCAAAACGATGAACGCACTGCCGTCCTTGTCATTCGAGCCTGATTTGCCACTGCTGGGCATTGCCGCCTGGAGTGGCACCGGCAAGACGACGTTACTGGAAAAGCTGCTTCCGCTACTGCGCGAGCATGGGCTCAGGGTGGCGGTGATCAAGCATGCTCACCATGAGTTCGAGGTAGATAAACCCGGCAAGGACAGTTATCGTTTGCGCTGTGCCGGCGCCACGCCGATGCTGGTGGCCTCGCATAAACGGCTTGCCCTGATGATGGAAACACCGGGGCAGGAGGAGCCGGACTTGCCCGCCTTGGTCGAATCCTTGCGCTGCTATTCACCGGACTTGATCCTGGTGGAAGGCTTCAAAGCCTGGCCATTTCCCAAGCTGGCGCTTCATCGAGATACCTGTGGCGATACAAGCCTCGTGCAGGATGCCTGGGTGCATGCGGTTGCCACAAATCAACCCGCAGCACTTGCCCTGGACGAGGGCGTCGAGGTGCTGAATATTGATAATATAAAGGACGTTGCCGCCTGGGTGAAAAAATGGCCCGCACGCTGGAAGGCATCGTTGGCTTAGCCTTGGCCTATCTCCTTAACACTCAACTTGTCGATAGAGGAAAAGCATGAACTTGACGCATCTGAACGCCCAAGGTGAAGCCCATATGGTGGATGTGACGGACAAAGCCGAAACGTCGCGTGAAGCCGTGGCCTCCGGGTGTGTGTTCATGCAGCCGGCAACCCTGGCGTTGCTGGTGGAAGGGGGGTTGCCCAAGGGCGATGTCCTGGCCACTGCACGTATTGCGGGTATTCAGGCTGCAAAACGCACCCATGAGCTAATCCCGCTATGCCATGCGCTGGCACTCTCCAAGGTCTCCGTCGATTTCTTGATCAACCATGAACAACATTGTGTCGAGGTGTCCGCCACCTGCCGCTTGACGGGGCGCACCGGTGTGGAAATGGAAGCCTTGACCGCCGTCTCGGTCGCCTGTCTGACGCTCTACGATATGTGCAAGGCCGTCGACAAGAGCATGCAGATCGAGGCCATTCGCCTGGATAGCAAGACCGGGGGGAAAAGCGGCGATTATCGTCGGGCCGGTTATACGTCGGAAGCGCCTATCGTGACCGGCGAAGGAGACACCGGCGAAGTCTCCCTGAGAGAGCGCTGCCCCACGGCGGGCGTCAGGGTCAAATTCCTGGCGGAACTTCGCGAACGACTGGCCACCAGCGAGAGCTTCGTAAGCCTGGATGAATTGCCGACGAGCGATATCGCCGGCTTGAAAGCGGTGCTTGCTCAGCGTGATCCTCGCTTTGCGCTGCTTAACGAACAGCGCACTCTCTGTGCGATCAACCAGGTCATGGCCAATGATACGGCCCGTATTACCGATGATGACGAGATTGCTTTCTTCCCGCCGGTCACAGGGGGCTAATCATGTCGGATATAAAGAACATGGCGGATATCGAGATAAGGGTGCAGTCCGACGCCTTTGCCATTACCCATGGCTATCCGGAAACGCTAAATGGGCGAACGGATATCGGGGCGGTGGTCAGCTTCACCGGCTTGGTACGCGATTTCAATGAAGCTCCCGACGTAACGGGCCTGAGCCTGGAGCATTACCCCGGCATGACGGAAAACACACTGCACGCTATTGCCGAGCAGGCATGGCAACGTTGGACGCTACAGGCAGTGCGGGTGGTGCATCGAGTGGGTCACTTGCAACCGGGGGACCCTATTGTCAGGGTGCTGGTCGCCAGTGCACATCGGCGTGATGCGTTTCAAGCCTGTGACTTCATCATGGATTTGCTCAAGACGGAAGCGCCGTTCTGGAAAAAAGAGCATGCTAAAAGTGGAGATTACTGGGTCAAGGAGCGTCACACGGATCAAACTGATGCACAGCGTTGGTCATCTTCCTGATTGCTGGTCGATCTTTTGAACAGAAACGGGGCGACTCATGTCGACTGCGGCATTTCCTCGGCCATGATCTGCAGGTGCACCTCGGGCATGCGCTGAAGATGAGTTGTCAGCCAATCGATCAACCGAGGTTGCAGGGCGGTTCTCAGTTCGGAAAGCGTGTCGGCGTGAATGCCGTCCAGCTGCTCGTCGAGCCAATCCACGAAACTGTCTTCGTCCATTGGGCTTGTGGCATTGCTGTCGAGCATCAGTCGCCCGATGCGCGTCCAGCCCGTCTCGGTCGCCGCCACCGACAATGCCAGGTACAGGCTGCCGTGGCGTGAACGCTGATACGACCCATCCAGGCCCGGATGTGGCACCACACTGTCCTGGCTGACGATGCAGGGTGGCTGCGGATGGCGCTTCTCCAAGGTAAGACCGTTGGCGTCCAGGCGGATCATATCGCCGTTTACCGGAGCCAGCGGCGCTTGGATATGCATTTCTCGTGCAAGTGCTTGATGCGCCTGCTGATGGCGTGCCTCGCCATGCACGGGCAACAGGTAGCGTGGCTGTATCCATTGATACAGCTTGCGTAACTCGTCCTGAGCGGGATGTCCCGTGGCATGTAGCTCGGGATGGTTGAACTCGTCATACAGACTGACCTCAAGGCGAGCCAGCGAGCTTTTCAAGCGTTCGATCATGCGCTCGTTGCCGGGAATCGCCTTGGCGGAAAAAATCACGCTGTCGCCGGGTTGAAGCTCAAAATGCGAATGCCGCCCCTGAGCAAGGCGCTGCAGGGCCGCACGGGGTTCTCCTTGACTACCGGTGGCGATTACCACGACCTCTTCCGCGGGCAGGTAACCCAGGTCATGGACGGGTACCAACGGCGGGAAGTCATCGAGATAACCCAGTCCCCGTGCCACCGTCACCATGCGTTCCATGGAGCGCCCCATCAAGCTGATGCGTCGGCCGCAGCGCTGAGCTGCCCGGCCGATGGCCACGATCCTGGCGATATTACTGGCGAAACACGACACCACGATACGCCCGTTGCACTTGGCCATGGTGTTTTCCAAGGCCACGGCCACGTCGCCTTCGCTACCCGAATGGCCCGGCAGCGGCGCATTGGTGGAATCTCCCACCACCAAGTCGACCGGCGCCAGGGCGCGCAGCATCGCGGCGGATACGGGCGCACCGACCAGAGGGTCGGGGTCGAGCTTCCAGTCGCCGGTATGCAGCACCCGATAATTGCCGACAGCCATCATCAGAGCACAGCTTTCGGGAATGGAGTGGGTCATCGGGAGATAGCGTAGCGTAAATGGACCGTTTTCCAGCGCCTCGCCGGGCTCGATGATTTTAATGGCATCGGTTGCCAAGCCACGTTCGGAAAATTTCAGGCGCAAGAGTCCGGCGGCCAGCGGAGTGGCGTAGATAGGGCAGCCCCAATGCGGCCACAACCAGGCAGCCGCGCCAATATGGTCTTCATGGCCATGGGTAATGAAGAGTGCACGAGGAATGATGCCCAATGCCGTGGCGGTATCGAGATTGGGGACCTGCAGTGGAAAGTCGGGCAGATCCTGACGAATCATCATCCCGCAATCGATGGCGATCCAGTGGTCGTCATGGCCGTAAAGGCTCAGATTCATGCCGATTTCACCACATCCTCCCAACGGCAAAAAATGCAGGGGGCTGCGACGGCGGGGGCGAATTTGGACACGCGGTTGAAGCATCGGTAATTGCGAACCTGAAGTAATAAGCCTCCAACTATACGGGAAGGGAGGCGGGAGTCACAATCCAGGTCGCTTAAAGTACCGTTCTCAGACGCTTTTCAAGAAGAAAGTGTCTGCCAAACTACCTGGCTAGCCTCTGCCATGGCCAGCGCATCTTGATGGGTATTTCCATGTACTGTATCGCTTCATTTAACGGAGTCAGTATGGTGCCGAGGTGCCGGTAGCATAGTGAGCTGCTCAGCATCCCGGGGCACTGCTTCAGCAACAGTTCACATTGTTGAGCGGCCAGATAAAGTCGCTCCGTCGCTTCCGGTAGAAACAGTGGCTTTGACTGTTGGCAGCAGCGCTTCAGTTCACGAGACAGCATCATCACCATGCTGGTATCCAGCCAGCATGGCAAAGGGTCCTCCAGCCTGCCGGCGATGGAGCATTGAATCGCCTCGAAAGAGGTGCGCAAGAATAGGGCGGTTTGGTGGATTTGGCGCTGTTCATTTGTCATGGGGATTGTCTTTTAAAACTGTCTTTGAAAGCTGACTTTAAAAAAGGTTTAAAAGAGATTGATTCTCATTCTCATAAAAAGTATATATTTTCGTGACGTGCTGTCAATGACAGGGCGATTTTTTCGACGATGGCATCAAGTGGTGCACAGGGAGCAAGCCGCTGAGGCTGCTATTCTGTAAAGACAGCATTGTATCCTTGTGGAAGGAGGTGCCCCATGCTGGTGACACATGAAACCAATCGGAATGGGCGAGATTGGGTAGCGGGAGATATTCACGGCCAATACGATACCCTGTTCGATGCGCTTACTCAGGCTGGGTTCGATAGCAAGCATGACCGGTTATTTCAGGTGGGTGACCTTATCGACCGTGGCCGCGATTCCTTCAAATGTCTTTCATTGGCTTTCGAACCCTGGTTTTTCGGGGTGCTCGGCAATCATGAGCAATTAGCGCTGGATGCATTTCGTACCGGTGGAAGCGCCTGGGAGCTATGGATGCTCAACGGGGGAAAATGGGTCTATTCGGAAAACCCCAATGAGGTGGCCGCGGTACTTGAGAAGGCGATGAAACACCTGCCGTTGGTGAGAGAGATTAACGCTGGTCGATATCGTGTCGGAATGGTCCACGCCGAACCGCCACAGGATTGGCTCAGGCTCAAAGACGATGTCGATGTTTACCGCGAGACTCTTACCTGGGGTCGTAAACGTTACGAGGCTCAAGACAATCGTGTCGTGAGCGGAATCAATGCGGTGGTGGTGGGGCATACTATCGTGAAGGCACCTATCTGGTTAGGAAATGTGCTTTATCTGGACACCGGCGCCTTCATGAAAGACGGCTATCTAACGCTTGTACCGCTGGATGAAATCATCGCCATGACACCCTCCGATTTTTCAGACAGATCCTGATTGTTTGATCACGCAAATTCGGAATCCGTGGTTTTCACGTGGACGGCGTCTTCCTCACCCTTTACCCACACTGAAAAGTCGCCGCCACCTAAATGAGTAACGGCATGGCCTTCTCGGGTCTTGTAAGAGGAAAGGCCGTTCTGGACGGCTCCTTCATGGTGTAAATTATTGATATTCTTGACGCTCGAGAAAATATCGATGAAATATTCATTGCCTGCGTCATCAAACGCCATGATGGTTCTCTCATACTGATGCATGCTTTTCACCTGCTTGAATGCCATTGAATATGGATGACGTACTCAGCATAAACATAGCTAACAACGAGCGTTGGCGCCCTGGAGTTAGATGAACCATATTAGTAAATAGCCTGGTGACGGGGCGTGCTTTGCTACAGGGAGATGCAACATGAAAGAACCTTTTTACTTTTGGGCTACTCGTGCTGGAGTCGCCAAATCGATGGGTATTGCTATGACTGCCGGTATGTTGCTGGGGCACTCTGTTCCAGGGATTGCTCAGCAGGACCAGGAAGCGCCGGAGACCGAAGCATCGGTCGAAGAAAGGGAGAAATCCAGGGAGCAACTGGAAGACGAGCTTTCTGTGACGCGTACCGACTTGGAAACCCGTAAGGAAGAAATGCAAAAGATGCGTGAGCGCATCGAATATCTTGAAGGTGAGCTGGCCGACACGCTTGAAGAGAAGGCCGCAGCCGTGTCCGCCAACGAATCTCAGGAAGACACCGACGGCGAGGCGGCCAATAATGGAGAGGATCAAGATCTGGCTGTTCAGGTGGAAGCTCTGGAAGAAGAACTCGCTCAAGTAAAACAGCAGCGTGACGCCATTCGTCAGGAAAGGGAGGAAGAAATTGCGGCGTTACGCGAACGACTTCCCACTGAAGAAGAAGGCAGCGTGGATCTCGAAGGTGCCAAAGACACCGCCCGCGAAAGTGCTCAGGCGTTGGCGGATGCTCATGGTCGCGATAATCCCGAAGAAATCGCACAGTACTCCGAACAGCTGTATCACGACCAGAGGCTGGTTTCACTGATGCAGGATGACACCACACTTTACCGGGTTAAAGAGGGGGAAAGCCTGGCCAATATCGCCATGCGCTACTACGGAGATGCCAATCGCTGGCCTGAGATTCATGAGGCTAATAGCCATGTCATTGAAGATCCGGATAGATTGTGGCCGCAAATGACGCTTCTTCTACCCATGTGAGGCAGTCTTTATGTGAGGAAGTCTTCATGTGAGATAGCTTTCTAGCGGTCGCTTTGTTCACCGTTCGCGTCGTCCTCATGGTCTTTCACTTTTTGGGGGCGTCGCGCCATCAAGGTAATCTCGACGTGGGAACCGTCGTAGAGTCTTGACGACTCGGTGCAGGTACGCGCTGGATAGCGGGTATGATTGAAAAACTCAGCATAGACGGCGTCCACTTGCTGGGCGTTATCGAGATTGGTGAGATGAATGTCCACACGGACGGTATCGGCGATATCGCATCCTGCGTATTCGAGTATTTTTACCAAGCGGCGCATGACCCAGCGGGTTTCTTCGTGAATATCACCGAGTACGGTTTCGCCACCGGGAATATCCATCACGGTCAGACCCGAAATAAACGCATAGTGGTCATCCAGCACGATATGGCTGCCCGGGAATAACGGCTGGTTCAGGGTCGGGTCATTGAGATAGTTCGGCATCTTGACGTCCTCTCGAGTCGAGAAACTCAGTGCATGAGCTAAGCCCAGACAGTGATGACGATTATCATGATAGCCATGTACTGATTGTCTTTCCTGAAATTCCAGAGTTACAAGATGATCCAAATAGAGAACATGCCATTTAGCCTACGCTTTGTCGGCCTGCTGTTGATGCTTGGCTTGTTGTCGGGGTGTGGTGCCTTGAACCGTGGTTATGAAGCCTTGCTGGTGCTGGGAGATCTGTCGGCGGGAAGTGAAGAAAGCAGGCTGAAACAGCGCACCCCGGAGCCTCGTCGGGAGGAAGTGAGTTACGCAGTGGAGGGGCGGGAGTACGTAGCGGATATTTATCACCCGGAGGCCTCCCGCCGAGGGGCATTGGTGTTGGTGCATGGGTTTACCGAGGAGGGTCGCCGCGATTCCCGTCTGGTCGAGTTTGCCATGACCTTATCCCGACTGGGCTTCAGGTTGGTAGTACCTGAACTGGAGGGCTTGAAGGATTTTTCCATCAGCACACGTGAGGCTCAAGCGATAGCCGATGCCATTCGCTACACCACGAATAAAGTGGAGGCCGCGGAATCGGAGGCTGCACTTGCCGCCATCAGTTTTGCGGTAGGCCCGGCACTCATCGCTGCCATGCAGGAAGACACGGCCGAGCGGGTGAGTTTCGTGGTGGCCGTGGGTGGCTATTATGATCTGACGGACATGCTTCGCTATGTCACCACAGGAGAAGAGCATGGCGGTAAGGCGCTGGATTTGCCCCCGCCGGAGAGTCGGGCACGTTGGGCGATGTTGTTGAGTCAGCTTCATTGGCTGGAAGACGAGGAAGATCAAGCGCTTCTGGAAAATATCGCCCGGCGCAAACTGGAAGACCGTTCTGCAGCGGTGGAAGCTGAGGTTCGCAGGCTAGGGCCGCAAGGCAGGTCGCTGTATAACCTGGTGACCAATGAAGATCCAGATAAGGTGAATGCGCTGCTCGATAAGCTGCCGTCACGGCTGAGACAGGAATTCAAGGCGCTGGACTTATCGAGACGAGAACTCGATGCTTTACAGGCACAGCTGATATTGATTCATGGGCCGAATGATCGAGTGATACCGATAAGCCACAGCCGCCGTTTGGAGGATGTCTTGCCCGAGGACCAGGCTCACTTATACGAGGCGGCGGGCTTGGAACATGTGGATGTCTCGCCGGGCTTGATGGATGGCTGGGAATTGTGGCGAGCCACCGTTCATGTGCTAAAGCTGGGAGAGCAATAGCAATAGCAATAGAGTGCTGCAGTTATTCTATGAATCCAGGAACACAGCGTTAACCATGCTTTTTCCCATTACGGCCATTGTCGATATTGGGCAGGATCGGCCCGATATTCTGATGAATCCAATTCAAGGCCTGGATACGGTTGTGAACATTGATCTTGCGGAAAATGTTGTAAAGATGAGACTTTACAGTGTGCTCACTGACGAACAGCTTGTCGGCGATTTGCTGGTTGGAGGCGCCGGAACTGAGTAAGGAAATAATTTCCATCTCGCGGTTGGTCAGGCCGGCTGCCGGACGGAACACATTGCTCTGATACTTGCGATAAAACAGAATAAGCTGCGCCATGAGGTCGCGTGACATCCAAAGCTCACCCTCCATCAAGCTTTTGATGCCCTTGCAGATCACATCGAGATTCTCGTTACGGTAAAAAACCCCCTTGAGTTGAGCGCAAGCCAAGGCTTCCAGAGCGTGATCCATGTCCCTGATATTGAAGGCGGCAATGGGGACCTGTTTCAGTGCCTCAGGAAGCTTTGCCTGCCATCCCGGCAAGGTATCCAGGTTGATGTGATCCATGTCGATCAGCAATAGTGCTTTTTCTGGTGGAGTGACCGTAAGCACGGCAGACGGTGGATACACCGTAGCGTTATAGCCGGTGTGCTGAATCAAGTACTCAACAAATAATTGAGTTTGCGGACTTTTTTCGGTTATTACATAAACCTGGTCGGATGATGTCGTCAAAGCCATTGGGTGATCCTCGTGAAAAAATGATGATTAAGCAGTTTATGAAATATTATCTAATAAGCATTTTGTTCATAACTTTTTGTTATTAAATATAAATTATCAGTTTAATTAGTTATATTTAATTAAATATCATGTTTAAAAATTACTGCATCTCTCTTTGATTTTTATTAACTTACATTATTTTGTAAATTAATTTTTTGCATAGTGAGTAAAATCAATAGATGCGGCATAATCATTCAAATCGTCTCAGTAAAGATGCCTAGTATCATCTCAGTCAGTCGAATGAAGCATTGGCATGAGATGAAGCTCAGCTCGACTTCCAAATCTAAAAGCCTTTCAAGGGCAGATAATGAATCAGCATAGCAAAACCACAGGATTCTTCTGGCACGAACGCTGCTTCTGGCACGATCCGGGAGCTATTGGAATATTTTCAGCACCGGGTGAGTTTCTGCAACCGCAACCGGCCTCGGAGAGCCCCGAAAGCAAACGCCGGCTCAAGAATTTACTGGAAGTGTCGGGTTTGATCGATGAACTGAAGGTAAGAAAAGGTGCTCCTGCCAGTCGTCAGGCACTGGAGCGATTTCACAGCTCAAGCTATCTCGATGCCCTCGAAGCAGGAACCCAGCGAGGAATGGGTGATGCTGGCGATTGTGCGCCTTATACTGCGGGAAGCTTGGCGGCGGCACATCAGTCTGCAGGTCTGGCGCTTGAAGCTGTCGACGCGGTCGCAAGAGGCGAGTTGAGCAATGCCTATGCCTTATGCCGCCCGCCGGGCCACCATGCAGAGTCCAGCCGCGGCCGGGGCTTCTGTCTTCTGGGCAATATTCCCATTGCGGTGATGCATGCTCGTGCGCTCGGCTTGGTCAGGCGAGTGGCGATCCTCGATTGGGACGTTCATCACGGCAATGGTCAACAGGCCGCCTTTTATGACGACTGCGATGTCTTGACGGTATCGATACATCAGGCAGGCAATTACCCGCTGGATACCGGCGGCTTCGATGAGCGAGGAGAAGGTGCCGGTCGGGGCGCCAACCTCAATCTGCCGTTACCCCCGGGGTGCGGCATTGGCGCTTATCGCTATGCCATGGCTGAGCTGATACTTCCGGCTATCGAGGCATTTTCGCCGGAGTTGATCGTGGTGGCCTGTGGCTATGATGCCTGCGGCAAAGATCCGCTCGGCAAGATGCTGCTCAATAGTCGAGCATTTGCTGAAATGACCTCAGAGGTCAAGGCATTGGCAGAGCGCTGTTGCGAGGGACGTCTAGTGATGATTCACGAAGGCGGGTACTCGGAAGGCTATGTTCCGCTGTGCGGCCACGCAGTGATCTCGGTGTTGGCCGAAAGTGAGATCCAGGTACCTGATCCTCAGAATGATGAAATTGCTGCCTGGGGTTATCAAGCTTTGCAGCCCCATCAACGTGACTTGATCGATGAGTGGGTGCGGGTGTGGGACACTCAAGAAAAGACAACTGACGAGCGAGGGGAATCTTGATGACGCCACTATACGACCGGGATGGCTGGGTCTGGCAAGATGGCGAATGGCTACCGTGGCGTGAAGCCACCACGCATTTGCTGACCCACACATTGCATTACCACTCAGCGCGTAAAGCATCGCCCAGTCCTCGGGCAGTGATATAAGCGCGCACCGCGCCGCGGTGCTGTATTGATATTGCCCCTAACCCCTGATATTTTTCCAGCATGATGAAACGTGCCTACAAAGAACGTGTTTATCCCACGCCCGAGCAGGCTGTGCTGTTGGCACAATCGTTCGGCTGTTCACGTTTTGTGTGGAACAACACCGTGCGACATGAAGTCGCTTTACCGACTGTGGCTGAGACTGCCACCTGTTCTCCCATGAACAGTACCCTAGGTGGATGTGCGGAGCTGGTAACGGCTCGGTATGAAGCTCCACTGACAACGTATCTGAGTCGAAAGGCCAGCGCGAACCTGCGAGGTAGTAGCGCTGAACTGGTAGCATCAAACCGGTAACAGGCTAGGGTATCCAACATGGCTAACATAAGTGAACACCTGGTAAAGACCGTAATCCAGAACAAGCCAAAGATGCTGATAGGCTTGAACCAAAAGGTATGCGGACAGGCTTGGGGGTCTTGTGTTTCTCCCAACATGGGCGTTGCGCCGCCGGTCGAAAGGGTGGGCCTAAATTGGATTAAATCGGTCAAGCGAAACATGGTAAGCCCAATGCCCTCCTCGAAAGGGGTAAGGAGATCGCAAGATCGAATGACAGGACAGTGGGTAAAGGAGGATGGAGAAAGCGAAGGCTCCTCTGTAATGAGGGAGATAGAAGTTGAGCATCGCGCAATATTACTTCACACGAAAGTGGGCAGACTTCCATCTGGTTCTTGTTTACGAGATAACTTGATAAACCTCCGAAGGTTGGAAAGCAGATGACCGCGTTTTCGAACATGGGTGCACCAACCGACCTTGATATGCACTGGCACAGCATCGACTGGGCCAAATGTCATCAAGAGGTCAAGAGGCTCCAAGCACGTATCGTAAAGGCAACTCAGGAAGGCCGCTGGAACAAGGTAAAATCCTTGCAATGGCTGCTAACCCACTCGTTCTCCGCAAAAACGTTAGCAGTGAAACGAGTGACAGAAAACCAAGGCAAAAACACGCCAGGTGTAGACAAGCAGATATGGTCAACACCAAATGCCAAACTATCGGCCACCGGACATCTGAAGAAACGTGGTTATAAACCTCTGCCGCTCAGACGGGTTTACATCCCCAAGAGTAATGGGAAGTTGAGACCACTCGGAATACCGACCATGAACGATAGGGCCATGCAAGCCCTCTACAGCTTCGCGCTAATACCTGTAGCAGAGACCCTTGCTGACCCCGACTCATACGGTTTTCGCCCATCCAGAAACACATCTGACGCTATCGAGCAATGTTTTGTCTGTCTGGCAAAGAAGCGCTCAGCTCAATGGGTTATGGAAGGTGACATCTCAGGATGTTTCGACAACATCGACCACAATTGGCTAACTAACCATGTCCCTATGGACAAGACAATCCTACGG
>NZ_QPIJ01000046.1 GCF_003336665.1 Vreelandella rituensis
TTGAAGCCGTATCGCGCGATAGCGATGCGGTATGACAAACTCAAACGAAACTACGAAAGCATGGTGGCCTTGGCCTGCGGTTTTTTATGGCTACCCATGTGAAAGGTCAACAGGCCCTAGTGCGTTTCCAGCATTATCCAAAAACAAGAAAGGCGGCCTCTAGGGACCGCCCGTATAATATTAGCCGTGATTATCTTACCTTGGGGTTCAGCTCGCCACGCTCATAACGCATGGACATTTCTTCAAGCGTGATTGGCTTGATGCGGCTGGCATTGCCTGCAGTGCCGAAGGCTTCATAGCGAGCGACACAGATGTCGCGCATGGCGCCGACGGTTGCCTTGAGAAATTTTCGCGGATCGAATTCTGAGGGGTTCTGAGCCAGAAAACGGCGAACCGCTCCAGTGGATGCCAGGCGCAGATCAGTATCAATATTGACCTTGCGAACCCCGTGCTTGATGCCTTCAACGATTTCCGAAACGGGTACCCCATAGGTTTCGGGAATCTCGCCGCCGTACTGGTTGATCACCTCCAGCCACTCCTGGGGTACCGAGGAAGAACCGTGCATGACCAGATGGGTATCCGGAATGCGGGCGTGGATCTCCTTGATACGCTGAATCGAGAGCGTATCGCCGGTGGGCGGCTGGGTGAACTTGTAAGCGCCGTGGCTGGTACCGATGGCAATAGCCAGGGCATCCACATGGGTGGCCTTGACGAAATCGGCGGCTTCTTCCGGGTCGGTGAGCATCTGCTCATGAGACAGTTGGCCTTCGGCACCGATGCCGTCTTCTTCGCCGGCCATGCCGGTTTCCAAGCTGCCCAGACAACCCAGTTCGCCTTCCACGGAAACGCCGCAAGCATGGGCCATTTCCACGGTGCGGCGGGTAACGTCGACGTTGTAGGCGTAATCCATCGGCGTTTTGCCATCTTCACCCAAGGAGCCGTCCATCATCACCGAAGAAAAGCCCAATTGGATGGAACGCTGACATATAGCGGGGCTGGTGCCGTGATCCTGGTGCATGGCCACGGGAATATGCGGGAACTCTTCCACGGCAGCAAGAATCAGATGGCGCAGAAAGGGGGCGCCGGCGTATTTGCGGGCCCCGGCGGAGGCCTGGATGATTACCGGCGAATCGGTGGCGTCGGCGGCTTCCATGATGGCGCGCATCTGTTCCAGATTGTTGACGTTGAAAGCCGGGATGCCATAACCGCGTTCAGCGGCGTGGTCGAGCATTTGGCGCATGCTGATCAGTGCCATGGTGTTACCTTTTGCAAAAATGAGTGATTAACGTATTGAATTAAGATGCCGCTGCCGCTTCGAGCGCGGCGACGGCAGGAAGTTGCTTGCCTTCCACGTATTCAAGAAAAGCGCCGCCGCCAGTGGAAATATATGAAACCTGGTCAGCAATTGCGTATTTATCGATGGCTGCCAAGGTGTCGCCACCACCGGCGATGGAAAATGCCGGGCTCTCGGCGATAGCACGGGCGATGATTTCCGTTCCCTTGCCAAACTGGTCGATCTCGAACACGCCCACCGGGCCGTTCCAAAGAATCGTCCCCGCATCCTTGAGCATGGCGGCCAGACGAGCGGCGGTCTCGGGGCCGATATCTAGGATCATTTCATTATCGCTTACCTGGTCAACCGGTTTGATCACCGCTTCGGCCTGCTCGGAAAACTCCGTGGCCACGACCACATCGCTGGGTAGCGGGATGTCGACCCTGGCCATCAAGTCCTTGGCCTGGCCGATCAGATCGGCCTCATGCAGCGACTTGCCTACGTTGTAACCGGCGGCCGCGATGAAAGTATTGGCGATGCCTCCGCCGACGATCAACTGATCGCAGGTCTCGGAAAGTGCGCTGAGCACTTCCAGCTTAGTCGATACCTTGGCGCCACCGACAATCGCAATCATCGGGCGTGCTGGGGTCGCCAATGCCTTTTCCAGCGCATTCAGTTCACCGGCAAGCAAGGGGCCTGCACAGGCTTTCGGCGCAAAACGTGCCACGCCGTGAGTGGACGCCTGGGCACGGTGGGCGGTGCCGAAGGCGTCCATCACGAAGATGTCACACAGAGCGGCGTACTGCTTGGAAAGCATTTCGTCGTCTTTCTTTTCGCCCTCGTTGAAGCGCACGTTTTCAAGCAGTACCACCTCACCGTCAGCCAGATCCAGAGCGACGTCCAGATACTCCTTGATCAGGGTCACCGGGCGGCCGAGAAGCTCACCGAGACGTTCGGCGACCGGGGCCAGGGAAAACTCCTCCGCAGGCTCGCCTTCGGTAGGACGGCCAAGGTGACTCATCAACATGACTTTGGCCCCGGCGGCCGTCGCCGCCTGGATAGTAGACAGTGCAGCGCGCAAGCGAGCATCGCTGCTGACACTGCCATGCTTGACCGGTACGTTGAGATCCTCGCGGATCAATACGCGCTGGCCCGCGAGGGGCAGGTCGGTCATCTTGTGCACATTCATGTGAGCGAGTTCCTCATGTTGTCAAAGCTTTAAAATAACGCTGCCGAAAACGTTAATAAGTGGGCGGAAGCTTGGCCAACTGGCGACCGATATCGAGCATGCGATTGGCGAACCCCCATTCATTGTCGAACCAGCAGAGCAGTTTTACCAATTGCCCCCCGGCAACCCTTGTCTGGGTGGCGTCCACGATACCTGAGCGTGGGTCGTGGTTGAAATCGCTCGACGCCATGGGCTCTTCGGTATAGCCCAGCACCCCGACAAGCCGCTCACGGCTGGCTTGGCGCAACAGAGCGTTGACTTCGCTAGCCGATGTCTGGCGATTCACGCAAAGCGACATGTCCATGGCCGAGACATTGATGGTCGGTACACGCATGTGCAAGCATTCGAAACGCCCCGCCAGGTGAGGCATCAACCGGTTGATGCCAAGCGCCAGGTTGGTATCCACCGGGACGATCGAATGCATGGCCGAGCGTGTCAGGCGCAGGTCGGTCTGGTGATAGGCATCGATCACTGGCTGGTCGTTCATTGCTGAATGAATGGTAGTGGTGACCCCATGGGCTAGTCCCAACGCTTCATCGAGCACCGTCAATACCGGAATCAGGCAGTTGGTGGTACAGGAAGCCGCCGACAGGATGCGTTGCGAGCGCGACAGGCTGTGGTCGTTGATGCCGCGTACGATGGTCGCGTCGACATCGCTTTCCGCCGGTTGGGAAAACAGTAATTGCTTGGCGCCGGCTTCGATATGCTTTTCGGCGGTATGGCGATCCTTGAAGCTACCCGAACATTCCAGTACCAGGTCGATGTCGAGTGCTTTCCAAGGCAGGCGCTCAGGGTCGGGTTCGCAGAGTACGCGAATCGGACGACCATTGACGATCAAGTCCCCATCACGACTTTCGACGTGGCCGGGAAAGCGGCCGTGAGTCGTATCGTAGCGGGTCAGATAAGTGATGGTGGCCAGGTCGGAAAGCTCGTTGATGGCAACGACTTCAATATCCGTGTCACCCAGCTCCACCAATGCGCGGAGTACGCACTGACCAATACGGCCATAGCCATTGATTGCGATGCGAAATACCGAAGGGGAGTAAGCCATGAAAGGGCTGACGCTCTGAATAGCAATAAAATGAATTAACGTAAGCGGGTGCCGATGATAGCGTATTTCAGCTAGTTACGCTCATGCCGATAACGCCTACCAGCCGCCAGGCCAACGGCAGCAGCAGAGCCGTGAAGATACCCGTCAGGCTCATCCCCAACGAGGCGAATGCCCCTGCGGTGGGGCTGATCTCAAAGGCGCGTACCGTACCGATCGCATGGCCGTTGAGTCCCAAGGCAAAGCCGATGATGCGTTCATCCTTGATCTTCATCCAGCGTGCCAGCAGGCTGACGAAAGCGATGGCCGCCACACCGGTTACCAGCAAGCCTCCCATCAGCAAGGCAATGGAGCCGCCTAGCTGTTGGGTAATGCCGATGGCGATGGGTGCGGTGACCGACTTTGCCGCCAGTGAGGCAAGAATCGGCTGTGAGGCTCCCATCAGCCAGGCAATGCCCAAGGCGTAAAGTACCGCCAGGCTAGCGGCCAGCGGTAAGCTGACCACTAACGGACGCCATAACTCGCGTATGCGGGGCAATTGTTGATAGAGCGGCATGCCCAGTGCCACCGTGGCCGGGCCGAGCAGTATCGTCAGCCAGTTGGCACCTTCCCGGTACTCCGGGTAGGGAATGCCGCTCAGAGCCAAGAGAGCCGCCAGGAATACGGCGGCGATGAGTATGGCGGGTAGCCAGGTAGGTTGGCCGAGGCGGCGAAATAACCCCATGCCCAATAGATAGGCGGTTAAGGTAAGCGCCACGGCAAATAACGGCGTGGCCAGTAGCGTGTCACGGAGTGATTCAATCTGGGGCATGGTAACCCTGCATCAAGTGCTGCATCAGCCACAGGGTGGTGGCGACACTCAGCAAGGTGCCGAGAATCAAGGCAGAGAGGATGGCCGTCCAGTAACCGGCCATTTCATCGAGGATGAAGAACACCCCCACCACGCCCGGCATGATCAGCATGGCCAGCAAGGCGATCAGCGGCTGGGCGGCAGCGGCCAGGCTTTCCGGTACCCCGCCACGCACCATCAGCGTAGCGCTGAGCAGCAACATGCCCACCACTCCGGCGGAGACCGGCAGGCCGGTGAGCGTAACCACTGTTTCACCGACCAGCCAGAAGCCCACCAACCACAGAAAACCGCCTACGGCAGGCATGGCTTATTACCCGAGCAATTCGTTGGCTTGGGTGACGATATTTTCCACCGTGAAGCCGAAGTGCTTGAACAGATCGCCGGCCGGCGCAGACTCGCCGTAGGTGGTCATGCCGATCACCCGGCCTTCCAGGCCCACATACTTGTACCAGTAGTCGGCATGTCCAGCCTCGATGGCGATTCGCTTGGTCACGCTTGGCGGCAGTACGCTTTCGCGGTAATCGGCACTCTGTCCGTTGAAGCGATAGGCGGACGGCATGGAGACCACACGTACGGCCTTGCCCTGGGCTTCCAGCTCGGCGGCGGCCTCCATGGCCAGGGAAACTTCCGAACCGGTGGCGATCAGAATCAGTGCCGGCGTGCCGGAACTGTCTTTCAGCACATAAGCCCCGCGCTGGATATTGGCCAACTGCTCTTTGGTGCGCGCCTGGTGCGGCAGGTTCTGACGCGACAGCACCAGAGCGGTAGGGCCGGAATGGCGCTTGATCGCGGCATCCCAGGAGGCGGCGGTTTCCACCGCATCGCAAGGCCGCCATGTGCACAAATTCGGCGTGGTGCGCAGGCTGGTCAGCTGTTCGACAGGCTGATGCGTCGGGCCGTCTTCCCCCAAACCGATGGAGTCGTGAGTGAAGACGTAGATCACCTGCTGGCCCATCAAGGCCGCCATGCGCAGGGAGTTGCGCATGTATTCCATGAAGATCAGAAAGGTGGCGCCGTAAGGCACGAAACCGCCGTGCAGGGCGATACCGTTCATGATCGCCCCCATGCCGAATTCACGTACCCCGTAATGCAGGTAGTTGCCACTGGCATCCTGGGGGGTAATCGCCTTGGCGCCGTCCCAGAAGGTCAAGTTGGAAGGGGCGAGGTCGGCACTGCCGCCGAGCAGTTCGGGCATTTGTGGGCCCAGGGCGTTGAGTGCCGCGAAGGAGGCCTTGCGAGAAGCAATGCTTTCGCCTTTTTCCTGCGCCTTTTCGATCAGCGCTTCGCTGGTGATCTCCGCCGGCAGCTGGCGCTTCAGGCGGCGCTTGAGCTCCCGGGCTTGTTCAGGAAACGCTGCGCTGTAGCGCTCGAAGCGTGATTTCCACTCGTCCTGACGGGCCTTGCCTTTCGTGCGAGCGTCCCAGCCGGAATAGATGGGCTCGGGAATATGAAACGGCGCATGGGGCCAGTCGAGCTCCTTGCGCGCGGCGGCGACTTCATCCTCGCCCAGCGGTGCGCCGTGGGCATCTTCCTTGCCCTGCTTGTTGGGGGCGCCGAAACCGATCACGGTCTTGCAGATAATCAGGCTGGGCTTGTCGTCATGGCTTTTGGCCAATTCGATCGCGGCCTTGATTTCGTTCGGATTGTGGCCGTCGACATTGGATACCACATGCCAGCCGTAAGCGTCGAACCGCTTGGCGGTATCATCGGTGAACCAGCCTTCGACTTCACCGTCGATGGAAATGCCGTTATCGTCATAAAACACTACCAGCTTGCCCAGTTCTTGGGTGCCGGCGAGTGACGCAACTTCATGAGAGATACCTTCCATCAAGCAGCCATCACCCACGAAGCACCAGGTGGTGTGATCGATGATGGTATGCCCGGGGCGGTTGAATTGTGCCGCCAGGGTCTTTTCAGCCAGCGCCATTCCCACAGCATTGGCCAGGCCTTGGCCCAGTGGCCCGGTGGTGGTTTCGATCCCCGGGGCGTAGCCGTATTCCGGATGGCCGGCTGTGGGCGAGTGCAATTGACGAAAGCTTTGCAGATGCTCCAAGCTCACTTCGTAGCCGGTAAGATGCAAAAGCGAGTAGAGCAGCATGGAACCATGACCGTTGGACAACACGAAACGATCGCGATCGGCCCAGTTCGGATCACTGGGGTTATGCTTGAGGAAATCATTCCACAGCACCTCGGCAATATCCGCCATGCCCATGGGGGCGCCAGGATGGCCGGATTTGGCCTTCTGGACGGCATCCATGGATAGAGCGCGAATGGCATTGGCCAGTTCGAAACGGGATGGCATGGGGTGCTCCTCGCCTGAAGTCGAAATTAAAGGCGCTATTGTCGCCGACTTGGGAAGCGGCGGCAAATTCTGGGAAGCCGGGGCTACAGCGTGTAGACTCTGCCTCCCGAAGCGGTGGGTACCGCTTTGCTTTGAAGGCAGGCTTGTTCTGCCATGATTTCCTGCTGGTGCTGCGCGAATTGCAGCCGAGATACAGAGGGTCGAGAGCGCGATGAGCGAATATTCCCTGTTTACGTCCGAGTCCGTCTCCGAAGGTCATCCGGACAAGATCGCCGATCAGATTTCCGATGCGGTGCTGGATGCCATCATTGCCCGCGATAAACAGGCACGCGTGGCATGCGAAACCTTGGTAAAGACCGGTGTGGCGATTATTGCCGGTGAAATCACCACCACCGCCTGGGTGGACCTTGAGGCGCTGGTACGGGAGGTGATCACCGATAT
Organism: Vreelandella rituensis; assembly: GCF_003336665.1. Classification (GTDB taxonomy): domain Bacteria; phylum Pseudomonadota; class Gammaproteobacteria; order Pseudomonadales; family Halomonadaceae; genus Vreelandella; species Vreelandella rituensis. Next base: position 7,143 of record NZ_QPIJ01000046.1, read on the forward strand.
CGGTTATACCTCTTCGGATGTCGGCTTCGATGGCGGCACTTGCGGGGTGATAAACTTGATCGGCAAGCAGAGCGTGGACATCGCCCAGGGCGTGGATCGTACCAAGCCGGAAGATCAGGGCGCGGGCGACCAAGGCTTGATGTTTGGCTATGCCAGCAACGAAACCGAGACATTAATGCCGGCTCCGATCCACTATGCCCATCGGTTGGTCGAGCGCCAGGCGGAACTGCGTAAGCACGGCATGCTGCCGTGGTTGCGTCCAGACGCCAAGAGTCAGGTCACCTTCCGCTACAACGGCGAAGGCCAGCCCTGCGGCGTCGATGCGGTGGTGCTTTCCACTCAGCATGATCCGGATATCGAGCAGGAAGACCTGCGCAAGATGGTCAAGCGTGAAATCATCGAGCATGTGTTACCGGCGGAGTGGCTCGACGAAAAGACCCAATACCACATCAACCCCACCGGCAAGTTCGTGATAGGCGGCCCGGTGGGCGACTGCGGCTTGACCGGGCGCAAGATCATCGTCGACACCTACGGTGGCATGGCGCGCCATGGCGGCGGGGCCTTTTCGGGCAAGGATCCGTCCAAGGTCGACCGTAGCGCGGCTTATGCCGGGCGCTATGTGGCAAAGAACATCGTTGCCGCAGGCCTTGCCGACAAGTGCGAAATTCAGGTGGCCTATGCCATTGGCGTGGCGGAACCGACCTCGGTGGCTATCGATACTTTTGGTACTGGCAAGATCGAGGATGCCAAGATCGTCGAGCTGGTGCGGGAGTATTTCGATCTGCGCCCCTTCGCGATTACCAAGATGTTGGATCTGCTGCATCCAATGTACCGTCTGACCTCGGCTTACGGCCATTTCGGTCGCGAGCCGTTTGAATCCAGCTATGTCTGGGTCGATGATTACGGCAAGCAGCAAGTCGAAACCTTTACCGCCTTCCCTTGGGAAAAAACTGATAAGGCTGGCGCTCTGCGCGAAGCGGCGGGTTTGTAACCGTTGTAAGTTATTGCCCGTATCGGCTGTAAGAAAACGCCCCCACGGCTTTGCCGGGGGGCGTTTTTCATGGCTGATTTGGTTAGGCTGACGGGATCCCTTCAGGAAAGCTTTCAGGAGAATTCCCATGCCGCCAAGGATAGCCCCACCATGGTGCATCTGGATGAGAGCCATCTGGCTAAGTATTGTCAGGATAAGTATTGTCAGGCTGACCTTCGGTGGGATGAGCGTCGTTGGGATGGGTATTGTTGGGGGGAGCGTCGTTGGGGCGGGCCTGGCCCAGGCGGACGCCATGTCTTGTCCAGACTGGCCACAAGCCCGCCTGTTGCGGGAAGCCGACGCCTTGGCCGAGCAAGTCCAGCGCTGGGATCATGCCTATCACCAACAGGGCACCTCCCTGGTGGCCGATGAACTTTACGATCAAGTGCTTGAGCGCCTGGCCGGCTGGCAAGATTGTCTCGGTAGGCCGGTCGCGCATCAGCCACAGCGCGACGCCTTCGGGGAAAGCGCTCATTCAGTGGTGCAAACCGGCCTGACAAAAACCGATGAACCGGGCGTGAGACGCTGGACGAGTCGGCGGCAAGACGTATGGATTCAACCCAAGGTGGATGGGGTGCAGGGCTATCGCAGATGGATTAGACATATTGCCTCGTGATCAATCACCCTGAGGGCATCATCATTTGCTTCATCAGAGAGATATCATGCCTATCGAGACATCATGCTTTGATAACCTTCCTGATCCCAGAGGCAGCAATGCCCGTTATCCATTAAACGACGTCCTGTTCATTACCCTGTGCGCCGTCATCAGCGGCGCCGAGGACTGTTCCGATATGGCGCTGTTCGCACGTTCGAAAGCTGATTTTCTCGGTCGATTTCTCTCACTGCCGCATGGAACGCCAAGTCACGATACGNTTTTCATGAGCAGTTTTTGACGTTCATGCCAGATTTTGCAGCGCAGCTGAAAGGCGTCGCCGCCGTGGATGGTAAGTCCCTTAGACGCGCTTATGACCATGTCGATGGACAATCACCGCTACGTCTTGTCAATGTCTGGGCAGTGGAGCAACGCCTGGTATTGGGACAGCTTCTGGTCGATGAGAAATCCAACGAGATCCAGGCCGTCCCCGACATACTCGAGTGGTTGTCGTTAACGGATGTGACGATCACGGCCGATGCGATGCATTGCTAACGTTCGCTCTCCAAGCAGATCACAGAGGCTAACGGCCAGTACGTATTGGCCGTCAAAGGAAACCAGAAGACGCTTTTCGATGACATCCGTTTCATGATGGAGCATGAGGCGGATACAACCGTTGTTGCGGATAGCGGCCACGGGCGCATCGAAACGCGTTCGGCCACCGTCGTGTCAGACCTGAACTAGCTGCAGGAAGGCCATCAGTGGCCCGGCCTGGGAGCGGTTGGGCGCATTACGCGGCGTCGAGAACTGGTCAATAAAACAACAGAAGAAACCGCGTATTACTTGCTGAGTGACACCATGTCACCGGCGCGAATGATCGATGTGACTCGCCAGCATTGGGCCATTGAAAATAGTCTGCACTGGGTGCTGGATGTCACGTGCAAGGAAGATGAAAACCGCACGCGTCGCGGTCATGGCGCTGAAAATCTGGCTCTCTTGCGCAAACTTGCACTTAACGCCACCGAACGAGAGCCCTCGAAAGGCTCCAAGAAGGGGAAACGCAAGACAGCCGGTTGGGATGACGACTATCTACTCGCTATCATTCAGCAGTTCGCTCAACTGCGATAGCCCTGGGATGGGGTGGCAGTCACGTTGCGTTATGTGGATGGTGTGTTGGTCCAGGTGGTCAGCCGGGGCGATGGTGAGCATGGGCAGGACTGGACCGCGCGTGCCCGGGCGCTCCCCGCCGTGCCGAATCGATTGCCTGAACCCGAAGATGCCGTGCTCCAGGGCGAGCTCTACTGGCGCTTGGAAAGGCACGTGCAATCGCGCAGCAAGACGCTTGAGGCCCGCAGCCGAGTGGCCGGTGTGATGGCCCAGCAAACCCCTTCCGGCAAGGATCTGGCGAATATCGGCTTGTTCGTGTGGGATTGGCCGGATGGCCCGGCCACCATTGAGGAGCGACTTGAAACGCTGACGTTGCTGGGCTTCGATACCGCCGATTACACCCATGCGCTTGACGACAGGGAGGCTGCCGGGAACTGGCGGGAACGCTGGTTCAATGGGCTATTATCCTTTGCCACCGATGGCGTTGTACTGCGCCAATCAAGCCGTCCCTCCGGTCGACGCTGGTCATCAGGCCCACCTGAATGGGTAGTGGCATGGAAATATCCGCCTCGTCAGGCATTGGCGCAAGTGCATGGGATTGAGTTTCGTGTGGGGCGTACGGGCCGTATCACTCCCTTGGTATGGTTGTATCCTATCCGCCTTGAAGGGCGTCGAATCAGCCGTGTATCGCTGGGCTCTCTTGAGCAATGGCAGGCGCTGGACCTGCGCGCCGGGGACCAGGTGGCGGTTCATCTGGCGGGTTTGACTATTCCGCAGCTTGCCGAGGTGGTCTGGCAAACAGAGGAACGCGAACCCCTGAGCGTACCGGCTGCCGAGGCCTATCACCTTCTGAGCTGTTTGCGCCTTGTCGAAGGTTGCCAAGCACAGCTCGTCGCCAGGCTTACCTGGCTCGGAGAGCAACTGGACATGCGCGGTATCGGGGAAGGTACCTGGCAAGCTTTGTTGACATCCTCCCCTTCCTTCGCGCTGGCGCGACTCAGGAAGAGGATTCCCTTTCAGGTGACCACTGGTCGCCCGGTGGTCTGGTTCCTGCTGCTGGCGGCCCTACTGCACCACTCACTTCACAGGCGCTACGGGCGTCGTCCCGCCCTGATCAGGTCTTACTGGTTCGAGGCTTCGAGCAGGTCGAGGCCTCGGTGAAGCACGTTGATAGCTCCCACGATATCAGCGTTTTCGGCGTAACCGCAGTGCGTGCAAAGAAAACTCGCCTGAGTCTTGCGGTTGTCTGCCGACTTGTAGAAGCAGGCTGGGCAGGTCTGGCTCGTGTGGTGCGGTGGTACCGCCACAAACAAGCCCCCGGTCCATGCCATCTTGTACTCAAGCTGGCGTCGAATCTCGTACCAACCTTGGTCGAGGATCGAGCGATTCAGCCCTGATTTTTGCCGGACATTACGTCCCGGTTGGGCAACCGTGCCCCTCGCAGACTTCGACATGTTGGCGACTCGGAGGTCTTCGACGGCGACCATGGCGTGGTTATTGCAGATCGTCGTTGTTGCCTTGTGTTGATAGTCGCGCCGTATATCGGCAATACGCTGGTGAATACGCGCAATCTTGCGCTTCTGTTTTTTCCAATTGGCGGAGCCGCGCTCCTTGTGCTTCAGTTTGCGCTGGGAAGTCGCCAGTTGGTCCTTTAAGGCAGCGAAGCTACGCACCCCGGCGAATGACATGCCGTCACTCAGCGTCATGTTCTTGGCAATCCCCATGTCGATACCGACCGCGCCTTGATCAGGCGTACGGGTCGGCTTGACGTCGACTGCACACATGATAGCTACGTGCCAATTACCACACGCATCGAGTGAGACCGTCGCGTTGCGTGGCTCGCCTTCGATGACGCGGGACTGGTACATCCGCACCCAGCCCAGCTTGTTGGGCAGCTTGATGCGGCGATGATCGAGGGTGCAATACTTGGGGAAGTTGACGAAGCGCATGGTCGAGTGATGCGCGATGCGCTTGGTCCTGAAAACCGGGAACCCTCGCTTTCCTGAGCACCATTCCTTGATGGCCTTGTCTCGCAGGTCGCGCTGGCGTTGCTGAAGGTTGTCGGTATAGGCTTCCTTTAGGAAGGCAAGCTCCGGCTCTTTTTTCCACTGCGTCAGTTGCTTATTCAGGCCCGCTGCGCTCGGGAAACGCTTAGCCAGAGCGATGCGCTCCTTAGGGGGTAGATCATTGAGGGCATTGTACAACGACTTGCGGTCACCCTCGAACGCGAGTTCTTTTCGGACGATGTCGAGCATTATCTCAAGGGACTTGTTGTACGCCAACCGGCCACACCCCGCCATCCGGTAGAGCAACGCTTCTGCTTCCGGTGTTGGCTTCAGCTTGAATCGGTAGGCTTTCAAGACCTTCATGGCAAACTCAGTGTGTGGTAACTTAGGAGTAACTATAATCGGCTAATTAAGCATAGGTCAAGACTCAGTATGTACAAGATCAACAAGGCGCGATACAGCGCCTACCTGCTTCACGCTCACATCGTGTTCGTGACCAAGTACCGTCGGAAGATTCTTGGTGAGCTTCACCATGAGGCCTTCCAGCAAATTGCTGGCGAAGTTTGCGCTGACTTCGAGGCCGAGCTTCGTGAGTGCAATGGTGACAGTGATCATGTGCATCTGCTGGTCGAGTACAACCCCAAGGTGCAGCTCACGAAGCTGGTCAACTCCTTGAAGGCGGTAACGTCACGTCGGATGCGGGCGGAGTTCAACGACCTGCGGGGCGCCTACACCAAGCCGGTGCTTTGGAGCCGGTCGTACTTCGTGGGATCGTGCGGCGGAGCACCACTGGAAGTCGTGGCACAGTACATCCAAAACCAGCGGGGCTGACGCCCCGCACCGCATTCACCCCACACCTTGGTCGGTGTGGGCACCCTGCGGATTAAGGGTGGATACCGGGTTGTTGGAAGGTTTGCTGGACTGGATGAGTCTGGACGTTGAAAGCCTTCGGAAGGTATCCGGCGTGGGGACTGTGAGAGCCTCTCAGCTACGTCGGAGCTTTCAGGCCGCACGGGAAAAACCGTTTCACCAGTGGTTGGCAGCACTCGGCGTGCCACCTGGAATAGATACCCGCACCGCTGGAGAGTGGTCTGTGCTCGAAGGGCGAACATTGGCGCAGTGGCAGGCTATCCCGGATGTCGGTTCAGTCAGAAGTGAGGCCTTGCAGGCATTTTTTGGCCACCTGGAAATTCAGCGGCTGGCACAACGCTTGCAGCGTGAAGGGGTGGCCGGTTTCAGGTCAGCCGAGGCTGGTCAGCGTTAGCATGATGCCGAAATAAAGCGGTATCAAAAAAGGCGCCAGCAAGGTGGAAACCAACACGGCAAGGGCGCCTTTTTGCGGCTGAATCCCCAACTCCATGGCCACCACTACTACGTTGGCGGCCATGGGTACCACGCCCAGGAGTAAAAAGGCCATAGCCAGTGGGGGTGAAATCTCCAGCCACCGCTGCAAGGCCAATACCGCCACCAGTGTCGCCAGTGGCCATACCAGGTACCTTATGCCGACACAGGCGAGTATTAGGCGGGTATCCCAGGCGGCCAGCGTGACCCTGCTCAAGGTCATGCCAATGATCATCATGCCCAATAGGGTATAAGTGGCGGGAAATACATCCAGCGATTGCATCACGGCGTCGGGTGGACGAAGTCCTGCACTGGAAAGCAATAACGCGGCCAGAAAAGCGTAAATCAGGGGCAGTCGCAAAATCTTGATCAAACTTTGGCGTACTGAAAACTGGCCACGAGCACTGATGTAAAAGCCCACGGTAAACTCATAAAGCGTGATGCCCAGCAGGCAGAACAGGTAGAGCGTGACACCTTCCGCTGGCAACACGATCAAGGCCACCGGAAGCCCGAAATAACCGGTGTTACCGGTGCCGGATGAAAAAGCTAGCAGAGCGCTTTCCGGGGCGTCGAAAAAATGCTGGGCCAGCCGATGGACAACCAGTGAAATCAAGCTGGAAAGCACGAACAGGGCGAGCGTCAGCAGCAGATAATCGGCTGTGGGGCCACCCTGCATCAAGGCCCGAAAAAAGGTCAAAGGGGCGACCAGGTAAATCAGCAGCGTGGCGATGGGGCGCGGGTCGACAGCAAGACGCCTGGCGGCGAGCCACCCCAGCCCGACGAAACTCAGCAGCATCAATAGCGGACCTGTCAGGGTGGCGGGGTTCAAGGCAAACATCGGGGTTCCTCAAGGGCGGAAAACAACATGAATCAAATTGAAGTTTCGGCCGGGAATCTTTCATTGGCTCATGGCGCCAGGACAGGCGAGAATGTCGCCAATAATCGCATATAACCTTTTAGATGATGAGGAAAAACGCATGAGCAGCCAAGAGCACCCCTTGGGTATCAGCTTTGAATTCTTTCCGCCAGGCACCGACGCCGGGCGCGACAAGCTCATGCAAGTATGTGATGTGCTGGCGAGTCGTAACCCGCGTTTTTTCTCGGTGACTTACGGCGCCGGCGGCTCGACCCAGGCACGTACCCGTGAGGTGGTACGTAACGTGGGTCGCAGCGGAATTACCACGGCGCCCCACCTTTCATGTATCGGCAGTGACAAGGGTGAGTTGCGCGAGTTGCTGGCGCAGTATCGAGAGGAAGGCATCAACAGCCTGGTGGCGCTACGCGGTGACATGCCTTCGGGTATGGGCAGTATCGGCGAGCTGCGCTACGCCAACGAACTGGTCGAATTCATCCGCGAGGAAACCGGGGATCATTTCGAGATTGCCGTGGCGGCTTACCCGGAATCGCATCCCCAGGCACCCAGCTTCAACAAGGATGTGGAAAATTTCGCGCGCAAGATGAAAGCCGGCGCTAACCTGGCGATCACCCAATACTTCTTCACCGCTGACGCTTATTTCCATTTCGTCGACAAGGCGCGTGCCCTGGGCGTGGAACAGCCTATCGTGCCGGGTATCATGCCGATCACCAATTACACCAAGCTGGCGCGTTTTTCCGATGCCTGTGGAGCAGAAATTCCCCGCTGGATTCGTAAGCAGCTCGAATCCTATGGCGATGACAGCGAGGCGATTGGTGATTTCGGCACGGAGGTGATTTCACGCCTATGTCAGCGCCTACTGGAGGGTGGGGCACCGGGGTTGCATTTCTATACCCTGAATCAATCCAAAGCGCCGCTACGCGTGATCGATAATTTGCGCTAAGCCAAAGCATGGATAAGCGAATTGGCGGCCTTTGGGTCAAGCGTCTAGCCTGAGTTCTGAGTGTTCATGCAAACAGAATGAAGGAGCTGCACGATGCGCCATTTAATTCTCTCGGGAGCCGCGGTCTCTCTGCTGCTTGTCGGTGCGACAACCCACGCTCAAGCTCAAGAGCAACATGAAGTCGAAATGCACTGGGTGAGTAAAAAGGGCGTCGAGAGGTCGATTGGCACCGTCGCCCTCGAAGAAAGGGAAGACGGGCTGCTTCTGACACCCGATCTTTCGGGAATAATTCCCGGCATCTACGGCTTCCATGTGCATCAGAATGCCAGCTGCGAACCGGGCGAGAACGATGATGGAGAAACGATTGCCGCGGGAAAGGCCGGTGGCCACTATGACCCCAAGAATACCGGTAGCCATGAAGGGCCTTACGGCGAAGGGCATCGGGGCGACCTTCCTGTACTGACTGTCAACGAGGATGGCAAGGCCATGCACCCGGTACTGGCTCCGCGGCTTAGCCTCGACGACATGCAGGGACGCAGCCTGATGATTCACGCAGAGGGCGACACCTATTCCAATGAGCCCAAGGATGGCGGTGGCGGCCCGCGCAAAGCCTGTGGCGTGGTCGAGCTAACCAGTAGTTAACAAAAGACCACCGACATGGATAATGTCGGTGGCCTTTATTGTGCCTCAAACAGCAAGGAAGCGTCAGGCGGTGGGCTTCACACTCGCATGATTGCCATGCGCCTTACGCTGCATCAAGAATAGAGCCGCTCCAATCACCAGTCCTGCAATGTCGGTATAGATGCCCCCATAGATCATGAAGATAGCGCCTATCAGCATGATCACGCGCTGCCAGATCTTGACCGGACCGAAGAACCAGGCTTGTACCATGCCCGCGAGCAGTACGATACCCAGGGTGGCGGTGACGCCCACACGCAGGATCTGCATCCAGCTACCTTCCATCAGCATGGCCGGACTGTAGTAGAACATGAACGGTACGATAAAGGCGGCCAAGCCGATCTTGAATGAGGTGACCGACGTCTGCATGGCGTTGGCACCGGATATCCCCGCTGCCGCGTACGAGGCCAGAGCCACGGGGGGCGTAATCGCTGAGACCACGGCGAAATAGAACACGAAGAAGTGCGCCACCAACGGCTGAATGCCGATGTTGATCAACCCCGGCGCCACAACCGAAGCGGCGACCGCATAAGCGGCGGTGGTGGGCATGCCCATGCCCAGCAAGATACTGATGCACATGGCGAACACCAGCGCCAGTAGCTGGCTGACCCCGGCCAGACCGAGCAGCAGTGAAGAAAAGCGAGCTCCCACCCCGGTCAGGGAGATAACCCCCACGATCAAGCCGGCGCAGGCACAGACGGCGATGATCTGAATCGCCATGGTGCCGGCCAGTTGCAAGGCGGTGAGAATAGAGCGTATGCCCATCTTGTTAGGGGAAAACCAACTCACTACGGCGGCCGACGCAGTGGCCAGGGTACCGGCACGAATCACCGAATAACCCATGAACAGCGCAAAAATCAGAATGATGATCGGCGTAAACAGGTAGACCTGCTTCACCAGTTTCGAGAACAGCGGAATCTCATCCTTGCGCATGCCGCGCATGCCTTTACGCGCAGCTTCGAAGTCCACCATGAAGTAGACCGAGGCAAAATAAAGGATGGCTGGGATCACTGCCGCCAAGGCAATTTCGGTATAGGGAATACCGGTGATTTCCGCCATGATAAAGGCACCGGCCCCCATGATCGGCGGCATGATCTGCCCACCGGTGGACGCCGCGGCTTCGATGGCGCCGGCGCTGCGCGCGGGATAACCCACTTTTTTCATCAGCGGTATGGTCAGCGAACCGGTGGATACCACGTTGCCGGCGCTGGTGCCGTTGATCATACCCATCAGGCCGGAGGCAAAGATCGACACCTTGGCCGGACCGCCACGTGCACGACCGGCAGTGGCGAAGGCAAAGTTGACGAAGTAATCGCCTACTTTGGACGCTTGCAGAAATGCAGCGAAGATGATGAACAGAATAATGTACGTCGACGAGACCGCCGTTGTCGGGCCGAGGATGCCCGCATCGGTATAGACTTGGCTGAAGAAGCGGTTCATCGACAAGCCGGGATAGCCGAGAAAGCCTGGCAGGTAGGGGCCGGCAAACACATAAAGCAGAAAGATCGCTGAAATGACCACCAGCGCGAGTCCCGCAACGCGTCGCGTCAGTTCAAGAATCAACAGAGAGCCGGCAATCGCCGCCCAGGTAATGCCGGGAGGAGCAAAGGAAGTACCGGTCGACATGCGAATATCGGTGTTATAAGCCACCAACAAATAACCGGCACTTGCCAACGCACAGACCATCAACACCAGGTCGGCGGGGGTGAAACGGTGGCGAGCCTGGCGATAAAACCAGGAAATCCCGATGGCCGCCACAGTGGCGGCTATCAAGGGGAAACCGAAATGCCAGGTTTCCACCTGTGGGTCGATACGCAAGGCACCGCCGCTCAAGGTTTGCTGCATGAAAAACACCTGAATCAGCGAATAGATCGCTGGAATCAGCAGCGCATAGCTCACCCAGCCTAACCAAGGCGCGGAAGCGTGATGTTCCTGGTCGGCAAAACGGGCACCGGCATACAGCCCATAACCCAAGATCAACGCCCCGGCAATGTGCACGATGCGAAACGACCAGGTTTCCATCGGGTAGATGTTGAGTGAAATCAGGTGAAAGCTGGAATAAGCAATCGCCAACCCTGCAAACAGAAGCCACTGCCAGCCGGCAAAGACGCGGCGGTTGGTCTCCACCATATCTTCATCGACACCAGAGGCGATAGCGTCGGGTGGCGTCGGGGCGTCATCCTTGAAGCCGGTAGAATCTTGGTCGGGTTTGTGACTCATGGGGTCACCCTCACAGCAAAAAGCAAAAAAAGGGGCAAAAGCGAAAGATGCCCCGTGCGGCATGGCCGGCACGGGGCACCGCTAACATAGGAAAGGCTTACTTGATCAGGTCAGGATCGATGTCGTAGCCGTTCTCTTCGTACCAACGGGCCGCACCCGGGTGGAAAGGCAGCACTTTGTTATACTTGATGTTTTCCGGAATGGTAGTTGCAGCGCTGCGGTGAACGGAGCGCATGCTGTCATTGTTTTCCATGGTGACCTTGGTCACTTCATAGACAAAGTCTTCCGGGAGGTCACAGCCGGCAATGGCGAAATTCCACATGGAAACTGCACGGGCGTCTTCTTCAAGTGTTTCGTAAGTGCTGGCGGGAATGGAGAATTCCGCCACCGGGAAGTTTTCGATAACGGTCTGTTGCTCTTCCTCGGTGAACTCGATGATGTTGACATCGGTCTGCACTTCCAGCTGGCTGACAGCCGGAATCGGGATGCCGGCGGCAAAGGCGATCACGTCGAGTAAGCCATCCTGCAACTGGCCACCAAGATCCGTCCAGCCACCGTTACGCCGGTCGAACTCTACACCCAGTGTTTCTAGAATCTCGGGGAAATAGGTATCGGAAGTAGAGGCGGCAGGGCCGAAACCGATGCGTGCGCCATCAGGGATCTCGGAAATTGAGCTAATGCCGGAGCTTTCCAGTGCGGTAATCGAGAAGGGTGTCTCATACATGGGGAACATGGCACAGACGTTGTCCATTTCTAGGCCCGGTGCCAGTGGGCTCTTGCCACTCACGGCATCCGCGGCGGGTCCCATGGTGGTCAGGCCGAAAGCGACATCGCCACCGTGAACCAGTGCCAGGTTCTGGGTCGGGCCACCGGTGACTTCGCCACCGCCGGAAACACCCAGCTCGTCAGCAATGAAGTTGGCCCAGCCGGAGCCATAAACAAAGTAGGTCCCGCCCTGGCTTGCGGTTCCTACGGTGAAGTTATCCGGCCAATCCGAACGTTCAGCGTGCGCGGCGGTACCGGCTACCAGTAAGGCGCTACCGGCGAGCAGGGTAAAAGTCTTGGGCATCATGTTGCGCATGGCGATTTTCCCGTTGTTTATTGGAATATTCATTGATGACCGCTTAGGTAAGCGTCTTGGCTACCAGACGGCCATACTGACAGTCTAATTGAGAGCAATTAGCGAACCAGTAAATAAATAAAACCTTAAAAACAAAAGGATAAAGCGATAGGCTTCGACAAAAGTCGAAAAGGGAGTAAGGGGGAGTGGCTGGATATCCGCACACTGCTGGTTGGCTCGTGTGCGGTTTTTCGGACACTCTGGTGAATAAACCAAGGGCGATAAGCGCAAGATTACTTACGGCTTGTGGGTCTTGCCTAGGTCCAAAATACGTACCGGCTGAACGTCCTGCTGCTTCTGTTCATCTCGTACCTGGTTGACCCGGGTGGTCAGTTCGCCGAGTGCCTCGTCTTCAATGGCCAGCTGTTCAAAAAAATCACAGCTCACGCACTCGCGATAACGAATCCCGTTTTGTTCCCAAGCACGAATACGGTCCATCTCGGCGCAGCGGGGGCAGATGACCCCGGCAATAAAACGTTTGATAACAGCCATCGGAGGCTCCCTGAAAGTTGCACGTCAGCCAATGCCGACGTGCAACCGAAGTGAATGTCAGGCGGCACGAATACCGCAGTGACGCAGTAAAGGCTCAACGCTCGGGTCGCGGCCTCGAAAGGCGCGGAACAGGTCCGCGGCATCCCGGAGACCGCCGGGTTCGAGAATTTCACGGCGAAAGCGCAGTCCGGTTTCGGGGTCGAATATACCGGCCTCTTCAAAGGCACTCCAGGCATCCGCCGACAGCACTTCCGCCCATTTATAGCTGTAATAGCCTGCCGCATAGCCACCGGCAAAGATATGCCCGAAGCTGTTCTGGAAGCGATTGAAGTCCGTCTTGGGTACCACCGAGACCGCCGCACGGATCTCGTCGAGCAAGGCCTGAATCTGCGTGGCGGTGGGGGCCTTGAGTTCATGATGCAAGCGCAGATCGAACAGCGAAAATTCCAGCTGGCGAACCATGCCCATGGCGGATTGGAAATTCTTGGCGGCTTGCAGGCGTTCGAGAAGCTCGGAGGGCAACGGCTCGCCGGTGTCCACGTGGCTGGCGAGTAAATCGAGCCCCTCGCGTTCCCAGCAAAAATTCTCCATGAATTGGCTGGGCAGTTCAACGGCGTCCCATGCCACGCCATTGATGCCGGAAATGTCGGCGATCTGCTGCTGGGTCAGCATATGATGCAGGCCGTGCCCGAATTCGTGAAACAGGGTGGTCACTTCATCGTGGGTGAACAGTGCAGGTCGATCCCCCACGGGCGGCGTGAAGTTGCAGGTCAAGAAGGCCACCGGCAACTGAAGCCCTTCGCTGCTCTTCCGGCGAACTCGGCAATCGGCCATCCAGGCACCCCCACGCTTGCCTTCTCGGGCGTAGAGGTCGAGGTAAAACCCGGCGATGATCTCGCCGTTTTCGGTAATCTGGTAGTAGCGCACGTCGTCGTGATAACGCGGCGCCTCTGGATCTTCCTTGAAACGCACGCCGTAGAGACGCTCGACTACCTGAAACAGCCCGTCTATCACCTTGGGTGCCGGAAAGTAAGGGCGCAGTTGTTCTTCGGAAATGGCGTGGCGTGCTTCGCGCAGCTTTTCACTGGCATAGGCCACATCCCAGGGCTGCAATTGGGTAATCCCCAATTCACGCTTGGCGTAGTCGGCAAGCTCGGAAAGCTCTTCTTGGGCTTGGGGTACCGCCCGGCGAGCCAAGTCCTTCAGAAAGTCGAGGACTTGCCGGGGAGATTCCGCCATCTTGGTGGTCAGGGAATAGTCGGCGTAGCTGGCAAAGCCGAGCAGCTCGGCAAGCTCGGTGCGCAGCGCCAGGATTTCTTCCATGAGCGGGGCGTTATCGAAGTGCCCGGCATCCGGCCCCTGGTCGGATGCGCGGGTGATAAAGGCCGTGTACACCTCGCGGCGCAATTCACGGTTATCGGCGTAGCAGATCACCGGATAGAAACTGGGGAAGTTCAAGGTGATCCGATAGCCTTTCAGCTCTTTGGCTTCGGCATTGGCCTTGAGGTTGTCCAGTGCGCTCTGCGGCAGACCGGCAAGCTCGGCTTCGTCGACAATCTGCTTGTGCCAGGCTTGAGTGGCGTCCAGCACATTGTTGGAGTACTGATGGGAAAGCTCGGAGAGGCGTGCCTTGATCTCACCGTAACGGGTTTTCTGGGCTTGGGGTAAATCGACCCCGGCAAGGTGGAAGTCACGCAGGGTATTGTCCACCGTGCGGCGCTGGGCTTCATCCAGCTCGGCCCAGGCGGGACCTTCCTTGAGCGCCTGCCAGGCATGAAACAAGCCTTCGTGCTGGCTCACCCAGGTACTGTAGTCGGAAAGCTTGCTCAGGCATGCCTGGTAGGCATCGCGCCATTCAGGAGAATTCATGGTGGCGTTGAGATGAGACACCGGTGCCCAGGCTTTGCTGAGATGGTCGTTCAACGCTTCCAGCGGTGCCGCAACGCTTTCCCAGGTGGGACTGGTGTGCTGTGCCTGAGCGGTGAGCTTTTCAATGGCCGTCCGGTTGTCCGCCAGCAGGCTGTCCATCGCCGGTATCACCTGTTCGGGGCGAATTTCGTCAAAGGGCGGCAATTGATGGGTCTCGAGCAAGGGGTTGCGGGACATGCGCACCTCGATAGTGATGGTCAGGAGTCGCTGAAAAAGCGAAAGGCGTCTGTTAAGGCCATAAATGCGGGCGAGTGCAATAGGTTTCAATGGCAAGGTTTGGCGGCGGTGCAAGGGCCTGCTAGTCTTGCGCGCTTCCAAACGCCAATGGGCAGGAGTAAACGATGAGCGAGACGCTGGAGCGCTGGAGCTCGAAGCGGGCCTTTATCTTGGCCGTCACTGGTGCCGCAGTGGGGCTGGGTAACATCTGGCGCTTTCCGTATATAGCTGGAGAAAACGGCGGCGCCGCCTTTTTGCTGATCTACGCCACCTTTATGGTATTGCTGGGGGTGCCGGTGATGATGGCCGAAATCCTGGTCGGTCGAGCCGGGCGCCGGGGGCCGATGCAGGCACTGGGCGCCTTGGCGACCCAGGCAGGGGCCTCTCGCCATTGGCGCTGGCTGGGGGTGTTTGGTGCTTTCACCGTGTTCTGCATCCTGTCGTTTTATTCGGTGGTATCCGGTTGGTCGATAGAGTTTCTGGTGGCCTCGGTCAACGGCAATTTTATACAGGCAAGCCCCGCCGAGATCGGAGCAGGCTTCGATGCCTTTCTGGCCAACCCTGGGTTGTTGATTTTCAATCATTCGCTGTTTCTGTTCATGACCATGAGCGTGGTGGCGGCAGGTGTTGCCAAGGGATTGGAGAGACTCAACAATCTATTGATGCCGTTGCTGTATATCCTGTTACTGCTATTGGCGGGCTATGCCGCGACCACCGAGGGCTTCGGTCCGGCACTGGCATGGCTGTTTCTACCGGCGTTCGATGCAGTGACCTTGTCGGTAGTGCTGCATGCCATGGGCCATGCGTTTTTTACCCTGGCGGTGGGGGCCTGCGCACTCATGGCTTACGGTGCCTATATGCCTGAGGAACAGAGTCTGCCCAAGGCGGCGGCCACCATTGCGGTGCTAGATATCAGTGTGGCGCTGATCGCTGGCATCGCGATCTTTTCCGTGGTGTTCGCTCAAGGCATGGACCCCGCCGAAGGGCCGGGGCTGATGTTCGTCACCTTGCCTATCGCGTTCTCTCATTTGCCCTGGGGGGCCGTGTGGCTGAGTGCCTTCTTCTTGCTTTTGTTGCTGGCCACCTGGACCTCGGCGATCAACCTGGCCGAACCCATGGTGGCTACACTGGAAGGGTTGGGGTGGAAGCGAGGCCTGGCATCGCTGGCGGTTGGAAGTGGCGTATGGCTGGTGGGCGTGGTGGCCGCGATGTCATTCTCGGTATTGGCCGACTTTCGCCCGCTGTTCGGGCGTAATGTGTTCGAGTTGGTGAGCAGTATTCCGCCGGATATCTTTTTGCCGCTGGGTGGCATGCTGATTGCCATCTTCGCTGTCTGGGTAATGCCCCAGGCTGTTGCGGCCGAGGCACTGGGGGCCAGCGCGCGAATGTTCCGGCTGTGGCGCCTGGTAGTGCGCTGGGTGTCGATACCACTCACCCTGGTCGTACTGCTGAGCGCGCTGCTCTAGTGTCCTGACGCAGGTTTTCAATCACGGGAGATACCATGAACACGGGAGATACCATGAAAAATCAGGCTATTCGCAGCTATCAGGGAAGGTCACCCCAGTTAGGCGAACGCGTTTATATCGATCCGGCCAGTGTGGTGCTGGGTGATGTGGTGTTGGGTGATGATTGCTCGGTATGGCCGATGACGGTGATTCGCGGCGATATGCACCGTATCCGCATTGGCGCACGCACCAGTGTGCAGGACGGCAGTGTGTTGCATATTACTCATGCCAGTGACTTCAACCCGACGGGATTCGCGCTGACCATCGGCGATGACGTGACTATCGGCCACAAGGCAATTCTTCACGGCTGCACTCTGGGAAATCGTATTCTGGTGGGAATGGGCGCGATCATCATGGATGGTGCCGTCGTGGAAGATGAGGTCATCATTGCGGCAGGGGCGGTGGTTACTCCGGGCAAGCAGCTGGAAAGCGGTCATGTCTATGCCGGTAACCCGGCCAAGGCAATGCGACCACTGAAGGATAAGGAACGTGCCTTCTTTCCCTATACGGCAGGTAACTATGTGAAACTCAAGGATCAATACTTGCTGGAGCCAATGGACTGACCCCACGTCGCCCCTTGTGTTTTTATCGGGGGAGAGTGTCGCGGTAGCCTGTAATCTGTTAATTTATCCAGCTTTTTAAGAGCTGCCGCGACATGGCCAATTTCCGCACCCACATCACCATTGCCGCCGTAGGCGGGACGCTACTGGCGTATGCCGGTTGGCAGGTCCAGTGGTGGGAGGTGCCTCAGGCGCTGCTGGCGCTGGCACTGGTCACCTTCGGGGGAATCCTGCCCGATATCGATGCCGACCGTTCGCGTTCCATACGCTTGATTTTCAACTTGCTTTCCGTACCGGCCCTGGTGATGGGAGTGTTGCTGCTGCAGCCTTGGCTGACCCCCGGGGTGTTGCTGGTCGCCTGCGGGGGGATCTACTTTGCCGTGCGCTACCTGGGCAGCGTGCTGTTTTCTCGGCTCACCGTGCATAGAGGCATCTGGCACTCGATACTGGCGGGGGCGTTATGTAGCCTGATAACCGCTGCGGTGAGTTTTCAATTATTGAAGCAGCCGGCTGGCTTGGCATGGTCGCATGGCATGGCTATCGGGGTGGGCTTTCTGATCCACCTACTGCTTGATGAGGTTTACAGCGTGGACCTGGAAGGCGCGCGCTTGAAGCGCTCGTCCGGCACCGCCTTCAAGTTATGCGATACGCGTCGGCCGCTGTCCTCGCTGTTGATGCTGATCGCCACCGGCGTTCTATTGCCTTGGCTGCCACCCTGGAAGGTGCTGGGCGAGCTGCTGGTTCAGGGGTCGTTCTTGTGGCGGTAATCGTCGGCTTTCAGTTGGTGCTTCTTGAGCTTGTCGTAAAGCGTCTTGCGGGGAATGCCCAGCTGTTGGCACACTTCGCTCACACGCCCTCTATAGCGTGCCAATGACTGACTGATCAGGCTTTTTTCGAACAGCTCGACTTGATGGGGAAGCGCGGGCTCGCAGGTGTCGGCGCTAGCCCCTTCGAGCAGTGCATCCAGACGATAATCAAAGGCCGCGCCGAGCAGGACGTAACGCTCGGCGAGGTTGCGCAGTTCGCGCACATTGCCTGGCCAGTCATGGGCCAGCAGCACGGCAATCCCCTGGCTATCCAGGGTGGGCGCTTCCAGACCGCTACGGTTGGCGGCAATTACCGCAAAGTGTTGAAAAAGAAGAGGAATGTCCTCGCGCCGTTCGCGCAGGGCGGGAAGGGGCAGGGTCACGACGTTCAGCCGGTAGTAAAGGTCTTCGCGAAACTGACCGGTTTCGGCTGCCGTCTTGAGGTCCACCTTGGTGGCGGTGATCACCCGAATATTCAGCGGCACTACCTCATTGGCTCCCAGCCGCTCCACGGAGCGTTCCTGCAATACTCGCAGCAGCTTGACTTGCAATGCCAAGGGCATGGACTCGATTTCATCCAGAAATACCGTACCGCCATCGGCATGCTCGAATTTGCCGATACGCCGCTCGACAGCGCCGGTAAAGGCGCCTTTTTCATGGCCGAAAAGCTCGGATTCGATGGTGTTTTCCGGCACCGCGCCGCAGTTGATCGCCATGAAGGGGCTATTGCGGCGGGCACTGCGCTCGTGAATGGCACGGGCCACCAGATCCTTGCCGGTACCGGTTTCCCCGAACAGCAACACATCGGTTTCCACCTGGCTGATACGTTGAATCATCGCGGCCAGCCGGGAAATCACCGTGGTTCTACCCACTAGGCGTGGACCTAGTGCGGCCTGCTGGACTTCCAATTCGGCCTTAAGACGGCGATTCTCCAGGCTCAGCTGACGTTTTTCCACGCCTCGGCGCACCACCTCGACCAACTGATCGCCGGCAAAGGGCTTTTCCAGAAAATCCCAGGCACCTTCGCGCATGGCTTCCACGGCCGTGGAAATATCCCCATGACCGGTAATCAGAATGATCGGCAGGGTGGGGTCGCGTTGGCGTAATTCACGCAGCAAGGCCATGCCATCCATCCCAGGCATGCGAATGTCACTGACCACAACGCCGGGAAAGTCGGGGCTCAGTTGGCTCAAGGCACTTTCGGCACTTTCGTAACAGTGGGTGGCATAGCCGGCAAGCTCCAGGGTCTGACTGGCGGTGATACGCAAATGGGGCTCGTCGTCGATGATCATCACCGGAAACGTCGACGGCTCATGCATGAGAAATATTCTCCTGAGAAGGATGGGGTGACGCCGCAAGGCCGAGCGTCAGCTCGAATTGGGCGCCGCCTTCGAGGCAATTGGCGGCACGCAACGTACCGGCCAGGTCGTCAATGATACGTGAGGAAATCGAAAGGCCCAGCCCTAAACCACTACCCGGGGTCTTGGTGGTGAAAAAGGGTTCGAAAATATGCGCCAGGTGGGCCTCGGGAATACCAGGGCCGTTATCAGCGACACGGATCATGACCTTGTCACCGATTCGGCGGGCGCTTAGCTGTAGACAAGGGCTTTCGGTGTCCTTCATGGCATGCAGGGCGTTGCTGATCAGATTGACCAGCACTTGCTCAAGGCGGATAAGGTCACCGGTGACCCAGAGAGTCTCGTCGGGCCAGTGCTGTTCGACCGTCACGTTGCCTTCGCGAAGCCGGCTCTGGAATAGCCTCAAGGCGTAATCGACGCAGGCCTGCACGGAGATGGTTTCCTGGCGTTCGCCGCTCTTGCGAGAAAACTGGCGTAGCTGGGCGCTGATCTCGGCCATGCGTTGAGTCAGTTCGATAATCTGCGCCAGGTTGGCATCGGTATTGGCGTACTGCGCACGGGCCAGAAAGCTGCGGGCGTTCTCGCCATAGGCACGTATGGCCGCCAACGGCTGGTTGAGTTCATGGTTGATACCCGCGGCGAGCTGGCCCAGCACGGCCAGCTTGGCTGCCTGGATCAGTTCATCTTGGGTTTGGCGCAGGTTGTCTTCGGCGCGGCGACGTTCCTCGATTTCCGCCGATAGCCTGCTGTTGCTGGCCACCAGGTCTCGAGTGCGATGTTCGACGCTGACTTCCAGTTCGTCACGGACACGCGCCAAGGTGCGACGTTCACGCTCGGCGAAGGCTTCGCGCTCACGGCGCAGGCGCAGGCGTTGCCAGCCAATGCCGCCGCCGAGCAGCAGCACCCCGTAAAGGCCGCCCGCCATCGAGGCGGCTATCCATTGCGCGTTGGTTACCGGTGTCATGGGCTTGAGAATATGCATTTGCCAGCCGAACTCGGGAATAGGTTGGGCAAGCCTTAGATAGTGGTCATTTTTCATCGCGTCGTGGGCGAAACTGACGATCCGGCTATTGTCGTCATAAACGTCATGCTGCTTGATGCCCGCCGCAGGCAATGGTTCGTTGGCATAACGACGCGTTGCCAGTAGCGCTTCACGTTCGCTTTCGGAGAGAGAGTGCAGAGCCGTCATGCGCAGCTGTTCCCGGCTGGCCATGAAAATGATGTCATCGGCATCGGTGACCAGCAGCGTTGCCTCCTGTTTCGCCCAGCTTTCTTCGACGGTATCGAGCAATACCTTGATCACGATGACGCCATCCGGGCGAGCGTCGGGCGCGGTATCGTCGAGCCATACCGGTGCGGAGAAATAATAGCCGCGTTCGAGCGACTGCACGCCCAAACCGAAAAAGCGCCCTTGGCCGCCGGCAATGGCAGCGGTGTAATAGCTGCGAAAAGCGTAGTTCTGGCCGATGAACGTATTGGCGCGATGCCAGTTGCTGGCAGCCAGGGTGGTGCCATGACGGTCCAGCAGGTAGACATCGGACACCCCGGCCGTAAAGCGAAAGCGGTCCAACATCATGTTGAGCGGCATGGGATCCTGGCTTTCCGGTGAGGCGAGAAAGCGCTGCACATTTTCGCGGGTGGCGAGCATGCTGGGCAGGTAATCGTAGCGCAGCAGGTAGCCGTTGAGATTGGCCACCGATAAGCGCAGTTCGTTCTCGGCGTCGCTTTGAAGGGTGGCGAGGGCTTGTTCCCTGGCTATCTGGGCTGCTTGCCACATGCATAGCAACAAGCCCAGGGAAAGCAGGACCAGCCAAAGGCGCCGCCAGCGACGCGAAAGCCCGGCCAGCAAAGTGGTGTTCATGGGCAAGTGTCCAGAACCTCATCCATTAAGGGGAATGGCTGCAACGCCTAGCGCTTCATGCCGGTATCGTGGTGCTTTGGGCGCGGCGCAGGGCACGTTGTGAGCGGGTTTCCGCACGTGCCATTTCGAGCAGGCCTTCCTCGACGAAAACCAGATGCTCATGAGCGCGCGTCCGGGCTTCTTCCGGCTTGCCCTCGAGAATGGCATCGAGCAGCGCGCGGTGCTGCTTCATCAACAGGCTACGCGAATCCGGTTTGGCAAACAGGTGAGCCAGGTTGTCGACGATACTTTTTTCCAATAGGTGGAAGATGCCGCGAATCGTATGCAGCAGCAAAACGTTGTGAGCCGCTTCGGCGATGGCCAGATGAAAGGCGGCATCAAGCTTGGCCTCGCGTGCCGGGTCGGCACCGGCGAAGCCGCTGTCGAGTTCTTCGAAGCGCTGAATCAATATGGCTTTATCCGCCGGCGTGGAGCGCAGGGCGGCATAGTAGGCGGAAATTCCTTCCATGGCGTCACGAAATTCCAACAGGTCGAGGTGAAATTCCTTGTGCCTGGAAAGCATTTCCAGGAGCGGGTCGGTATAACCGCTATGGAGTTCATCATTGACGAAGGTGCCGCCACCCTGACGGCTGGTCAACAAGCCGCGTGCGGCAAGCTTTTGGATGGCCTCACGCAGGGATGGCCGTGAGACACCGAAACGTTCGGCCAGCTGGCGCTCCGGGGGAAGGCGCTGGCCCGGTTTCAGGCTGCCTTCCAGCAGCATGCCTTCCAGCCGTTCGGTGATCACATCGGCCAGGCGTTGCTGGCGCAGCGGGGGATAACTCATGGTAAAAAACCCTTTTAGATTGGTAAGACCAATATTAGCTTTTTGCCGAGGTGACGACAAGATGCCTTGCCCGTCGCTAAAAATAGATGAAAAAACATGAAGACGATTCCGGGGTTTTTGACTAAAGTCTAGGCACTTAGGGCTGTTCGACCCGGGGTTTCCATTTGACAGTGTTTGGTTATCTCCTTAGTGTTGGAAAAATTATTCGGGTAAATTGGTTTTACCAATTTTCCAATGTTATCGATTTCCGCTAGTCGGCACGCTGAGGAGCCCTGCGAATGGCGCCAGTCAAGCTATACCCCCCCAAACCGGACAAGGTGTATTTTTATGGCACCTGCCTGGTCGACATTTTTTTCCCTCAGGCCGGCATGGACGCTATTCGTTTGCTCGAGCGCGAGGGCATTGAAGTCATCTTTCCCGATGATCAAACCTGCTGCGGGCAACCGGCGTATACCTCGGGCTATCAAACCGAGGCGCGGGAAGTCGCCCGCTCGCAGCTGGGGCTGTTCGAGCAGGACTGGCCGATTATCGTGCCTTCGGGGTCTTGTGGCGGGATGATGCATACTCATTATCCGCAACTTTTTGCCGGCACGGAAGACGAAGCGCTGGCTAAGGCGGTGGCCGGACGCGTGTTTGAGCTCACCGAGTTTCTGGTGCATGTCTGTCGTCTCAAGCTTGAAGATCGCGGCGAACCGGAAAAAGTTGCCATGCATACCTCCTGCAGCGCCCGGCGGGAAATGGGCCTGGCGGAAACCGGCCCGATGTTGCTGTCCAAGCTCGGCCAGGTGGAATTGATGGAGCAGGAGCGTGCCGCCGAATGTTGTGGTTTCGGCGGGACTTTTGCCGTGCGTCATCCGGAAATTTCGGCGGCCATGGTGGAAGACAAGACGCAAGCCATCGAAGCGACCGGCGCAAAGCGTTTCGTTACCTCTGATTGTGGTTGTCTAATGAACATCGGAGGGCGTTTCGAGCATCAGCAAAAAGCGGTGACGGGTGAGCATATTGCCAGTTATCTGTGGCGGAGGAGCACATGAGCATACACGACGACGCGGTTCAGACGTTTACTCCTCGCGACTTTCATCGCCAGGCCCACGATGCCCTGGGCAACCCGCAGATTCGCGCCAACTTCCGCAAGGCGATGGATGGCCTGATGACCAAACGGCGCGATAGCTTTGGCGACTGGGACCTGGAAACCCTGCGTGAACTCGGTGCCAATATCCGTATGCGAGCACTGGCCAAATTACCCGAGCTTCTCGAACAGTTGGAAGCCAACTGCGAGGCCAATGGCATCCATGTGCATTGGGCTGAAGACGGAGAGGAGGCCTGTCGGATCATTCGCGAGCTGTGCGAGGCACGGGGCGCCAAGGCGGTCATCAAGGGCAAGTCGATGGTTTCCGAGGAGATGCATCTCAATGAGCATCTTGAAGCGGCGGGCATCGAGGCGCTGGAATCCGATCTCGGCGAGTACCTGGTGCAGCTCAATCAGCAGACCCCCTCGCACATCATCATGCCGGCGATTCACCTCAATACCGATGAGATTTCCGACATCATGCACCACAAGACGGGGACCGAGCGTACCCGCGATGTCGACTATATGACCGCCGCCGCCCGTTCCCAGCTGCGCGAACGCTTCATGGCCGCCGATGTGGGAATTTCCGGGGTCAACTTCGCGGTCGCCGAGACTGGCACCCTCTGTCTGGTGGAAAACGAAGGCAACGGGCGCATGACCACCACGGTACCGCCGATGCATATCGCCGTGACGGGTATCGAGAAAGTGGTGGAGCACCTGCGCGACGTTCCGCCTTTATATGCACTGCTTTCGCGCTCGGCGACCGGCCAGCATGTGACCACTTACTTCAACATGATTTCTGGGCCGCGCAAGGAGCAGGAACACGACGGGCCCGAAGCCGTGCATCTGGTACTGGTCGACAACGGCCGCTCCAGAATCTACCAGGATGATGAACTGCTCGACACCCTGCGCTGCATCCGTTGCGGGGCCTGCATGAATCACTGCCCGGTGTATACGCGGGTCGGTGGCCATACCTATGGCACCACTTATCCCGGGCCTATCGGCAGTATCTTGATGCCTCATATGCTGGGGCTGGAAGATACCAAGGACCTGCCCAGCGCCTCGAGCCTGTGTGGTGCCTGTGGGGAGGTATGTCCGGTAAAGATTCCGATCCCCGATTTGCTGGTAAGGCTGCGTCGTGAGGCCGTGGGCGAAGGGCGTGGCAATGTCCCCGGCGCCGGGGTCAAGCGTAACAAGAAGGAAGTCGCGGCCTGGAAAAGCTTTCAGTGGCTGGCGACTCATCCGGGCGCTTGGCGTAGAGGTACCGCCATGGCCGGTAAGCTGAACATGCTGATGCCATCGAATCTGGGGCCCTGGACGGACCATCGCACGGCGCCCAAGCCCGCCAAGACCACGCTGCATGCGTTGATCAAACGTCATCGTAAACAAAGGAGCGACGCATGAGCGCCCGTGATGCGATTTTCAAGCGCCTACGCGAGCGCACCGACGGCCCTCTGACGCCCCCGGCCTGTGATTTTTCCGTGGTGACCAATCGTGGCTGGAGCCGAGCGGAGCGCCTTGAGCACTTTGAACGCTTGATCACCTCGGTGCACGGCGAAGTGATCCACACCACCTCAGACGACTGGACTCGCCGGTTAGCCGAAGTGCTGGCCGCCAAGTCGATCAAGCGCCTGGCATTGGGTCGCGAGCATCCCGTCGCGGCCGAGGCGCGCGAGGCCTTGAAGGCATCCGATGTCGAGCTTGTCGATGTGGATCGCGATATCGAGACGTGGCAGCGGGAACAGTTCGAGCGTGTCGATGCCGGCATGACCTCGACCGGTGGCGGCATCGCCGAGACCGGCAGCCTGTGGCTGTGGCCCACGCCGGACGAGCCGCGCCTGATCAGCCTGGTGCCGCCGATTCATATTGCCGTGCTGGATGCTGAGAGTGTCGAGGACACCTTCTTTGACATGATCGAGGCGCATGGCTGGGCGCAGGGCATGCCGACCAACGCCCTGCTGATTTCCGGGCCCAGCAAGACCGCGGATATCGAACAGACGCTTGCCTATGGCGTGCATGGTCCGCGTGAATTGGTAGTGTTGCTACGCTATGCCGCCGCGCAGGTGGCAAGTGCATGACCCCCTCGGCCCCCCATGCCTGGCAAGAGCTCAAGGCGGTTCTGCTAGAAACGATACCCGCAGAGCGTCTGATCGATGACCCGCTGCGCACCCTGGCTTATGGCACTGATGCCAGTTTCTACCGACTGATTCCCCAGTTGGTGGTGCGCCCCGAAACCGAAGAAGAGCTTCAGCGGGTGCTGACCGAATGCCGCGTCCGGCACTTGCCGGTGACGTTTCGAGCGGCAGGTACCTCGCTTTCAGGCCAGGCGGTGACCGATTCGGTATTGATCCAGCTCGGGCAAGGCTGGCGAGGCCACAAGATTCTCGACGAAGGCCGGGCGATTCGCTTGCAGCCTGGCGTGATCGGTGCCCGGGCCAACCAGTTGCTGGCGCCTTACCAGCGCAAGATCGGTCCTGACCCGGCCTCGATCAACAGTTGCATGATCGGGGGAATCGCCGCCAACAATGCCTCGGGCATGTGTTGCGGTACCGCCCAGAACAGCTATCGAACGGTGCGCGATATCCGCGTCATTCTTGCGGATGGTGCCTTGCTGGATACCGCCGAGCCACACAGTGTCAGTGCTTTTCGCAAATCTCATGCTGCGCTGGTGTCGGGACTTGAGCGTCTTGGAAGCGAAACTCGGGCCAACGAGGCGCTGGCCGAGAAGATTCGCCACAAGTACCGGCTCAAGAACACCACCGGTTATGCGCTCAATAGCCTGGTGGATTTCGAAGATGGAATCGAGATCCTCAAGCATCTCATGATCGGCTCCGAGGGCACCTTGGGCTTCATCAGTGCCATCACCTATGAGAGCGTGATAGACGAACCCGAGAAAGCGGCGGCCCTGGCCTTCTTCCCGGACATGGCCACCACCTGTCGAGCGACGATTGCGCTCAAGCAGGCGCCGGTATCCGCCGTGGAATTGATGGATCGTGCCGCCCTGCGCTCGGTACAGGATCAAGCCGGGATGCCGTCAGTGCTCAAGGAGCTTCCGGAGGGTGCCGCAGCGCTGCTGGTGGATGTGCGCGGTAATGACGACACCGAGCTCGAGTCGCGCCTTGAGCAGGTGCAAAAGGTTCTCGCCGAGATTCAGACACTCGAACCGGTTGCCTTTACCCGCGATGCTTCCACCTATGCGCTCTACTGGAAGATTCGCAAAGGGCTGTTTCCCGCGGTGGGCGCGGTACGCGAAACCGGCACCACGGTGATCATCGAGGATGTTGCCTTTCCTATCGAACGCCTCGACGAGGGTGTGCTTGCGCTGACTGAGGTGTTCCGCCGGCATGGCTATGAGGAGGCGATTCTGTTCGGGCATGCGCTGGAGGGTAACCTGCATTTTGTTTTCCCCCAGGGCTTCGAAAAACCCGGCGAGGTGGCGCGTTATCAGGCATTGATGGATGAAGTCGCCCAGCTGGTAGGGGTCGAGTATGGCGGCTCGCTCAAGGCGGAGCATGGCACCGGGCGCAACATGGCGCCCTATGTCGAGCTGGAGTGGGGTAGCGACGCCTATGCCCTGATGTGGGAGCTCAAGGCCTTGTTCGACCCGGATAATCTGCTCAATCCTGACGTGATTCTGAGTCGCAATCCGACACTGCACCTGGAAAATCTCAAGCCGTTGCCGGCAGCCGACCCACTGATCGACAAGTGCATCGAGTGCGGTTTCTGCGAGGTGGTCTGCCCATCAAAAGACCTGACGCTTACACCACGCCAGCGCATCGTGCTTCGCCGCGAGCTGGCAAGGCTTGAAGCGCTGGGTGATAGCGCCAGTGATCAGGGTAAAGCGCGTGCCCAGGAACTTTGGCAAGCCTATGCATATCAAGGCATCGACACCTGCGCCGCGACCGGCCTGTGTGCCATGCAGTGTCCGGTGGGTATCAATACGGGGGATCTGGTACGCAAACTGCGTCACGACAACAACCAGAGCAAGGCGGGCACGGCCAATCTGGTAGGGCGGCATTTCTCCGGAGTTACCAGCGCCGGGCGAGCTGCCTTGAGTATGGCGGGAATTGCACGCGCTACGCTGGGGCCAGATCTGCTAGGCAAGGTCAGTCATGGGGCGCGCCGTATCAGTGGCAATCGAGTGCCACAGTGGAGTCCGGCCTTGCCTAAGGCGGCGCCGGTGCGGGTGCTGAAATGCGACACGCCTGGTGATGACTCCCGGGAAAAGGTCGTCTATCTACCTTCCTGTGCCACCAGGGTTTTCGGAGCCTCGCATGACGATACTGAAACACGCTCGGTAATGGAGATTACCTTGCAGCTGCTCGATAAAGCAGGCTTCGATGTCATCTTGCCCCAACAAGTTTCTCAGCTCTGCTGCGGCATGGCATTCCAATCAAAAGGATTGTTTGATGAGGCGGTTCGCAAGGCTGAAGAGCTGAATGGTGAGCTATTGCGAGCCAGCCAGAACGGACGCTACCCGATTCTCTGCGATACCAGTCCCTGTACCTTGCAGATGCAAGAGCACCTGGATGAGCGGCTTTCCATGCAAGAGCCGGTAAGCTTTGCTCAGGAGCAGTTGCTGCCACGACTTTCTGTTACCCCGCTTGATGAGCGCATCGCCGTGCATGTAACTTGCTCCAGTACCCGGATGGGATTGAGCGATAGTTGCGTGGCGCTGGCGCAGGCTTGTTCCAATGACGTGGTGGTGCCGGTCGACATCCACTGCTGCGGGTTTGCCGGTGACAAAGGCTTCAATACGCCGGAGCTCAACGCGGTAGCGCTGGATGGGTTGGCAGAACAAGTGGCAGGGTGCAGTGCTGGCTACTCCAACTCACGCACCTGTGAGATCGGCTTGAGCCAGCATGGCGGCATCCCTTATCGCTCGATTCTGTCGTTGCTGGACCGTGTCAGTCGCCCGCTTAAAGACCAAAGACGATAGCTTTGGAGTTTTTTTACACCAGGGACTTGCCAGTGTCCCGGTCAGGCGGTAGAGTACGCATCCGCTGCCGGGAACGCCAGGCGTTTCCAGCGGTGAATGAGGTTGAAAAACCTCGGTTTGTTAGCGGTTTCGAGGTCAGGCCAGACGGCATCGAAATTGCCCATTGACAACCACCCAGGAAGGCGTAGAATATGCTTCCTCGCTGAGGCCAAACGGTTACGGTCTCGCGACAGCTCTTTAACAATTGATCAGGTAATTCATGTGGGCGCTTGCCGATGAGGGTGACAATGTCACCGAAAATCAAGGCAAGCGAC
>NZ_QPIJ01000047.1 GCF_003336665.1 Vreelandella rituensis
TCGGGAGAGTCAGGCGTACGCCAGACCACGCCGTCGACACCCAGTAACGTCAGGCCGCACCAGTGGGGATGAGGGGTCTGCTGATGCCACAAGGCCTGGGTCTGCTCGAAGACGCGCTTGATGGGCTCCACCCCAAGCCTTTGACGTGCTTGCACCACGGCACTGGGCGCGACAAAGGGCGCTTGCCGGGCAGCATGATGTCGAGGTGATTGACGATCTGCCCCATCGGGATATGTCGAAACAAGGCCATCCCGACCACGGCCCAGACGACCATGTCCAACGGCAGGCGACGCTTGCGCCGCGTGGCCACACCGGCTTCTTCAAGACAGGTGTCGATCAGTTCGGGAGAGAGTACCTCGGAGAGGCTGGAGAAATCGTCGGGTACCGCCTTGGCGATGGCATCAATGGCGTCGCTGAAATGCATGAGACCTTTCCGTATCAGTTGCCTGACACGGAAAGGTCTCATGATCAGCTTGTTGAGAATAGGCTTAACTGACTGGCATTAGGCCTCAGGCCTCCCTTTTTTGCGTGTTATTTGCACCTTCTTCGCTTTTGTTTATTGCTACACTCGCGCTGAATTCACATGATTCGACATGGATAGCAATTCTATAGGGAGCTTTTGCATTATCCGCTGGTCATAATGGCTTAAGGCGCGTATGTTGTTAAAGAACAGCGTTCTATAACTACATTTCACTCGAAAACCAAGCCCTACTCGAGCCAGCTTTTGGGCGCACCCCTGAAAACACTTAATAATCGTACATACACGTCGTGACGTAACTGTCCTGGAGGTTTTGATGAAACGTATTCTCCCTATTGCCGCAATGAGCCTTCTGACACTAGCGGGTTGTGCCAATACAGCCCCTTATTCCGGTGATGTCTACCGTGGCGATCAGGCAAAAACCAGTCAAAGTGTCAGCTACGGCACTGTCGTGGCGGTTCGTCCGGTACAAATCCAGGCTGACAGCCGTGCCGGCGGTCTCTTGGGTTCGGGTGGCGGTGCCATCATCGGTGGTTTGCTGGGCAATCAGGTGGGTGGCGGTAGCGGCCGCCAGTTGGCAACCGTTGCCGGTGCCTTGGGTGGCGCTGTCGCGGGTACTGCCGCTGAAGATGCGACTAACCGAGTCAATGCCCTGGAAATGGAAATCCGTCGCGATGACGGTACTGATGTCGTCGTGGTACAACGTGCCGACCATCAATTCCAGCCCGGCCAGCGGGTCCGTTTGATCGGTAGCGGCAGAAACGTCAGCGTAGCCCCTTACTGATCCGACAGCGTTTCACGTCCGATAAAGATTAACATCGGACGAAAAATGCCCGGGAAAAATCCTGGGCATTTTTGTTTCTGTTTCATACGGCTATTTCTATTTCTGCTTATATCATTGGTACTTCTGTTTCTATCAAAATGCCTCGCCGGGGCGAGGCACTGACATCAATGGGTGGACTTGCCGGCAAGCCAAGACGCAAGCTTGACTACAATGACTCCGATGATGGCAAGCAGCAACACCACCAGCAGTATATCCACCGGGCGCACAAGGGTAGTGGCACCGAGAACGGCCAGCACTAAAGCCCACATCAAGCGACTTTCCCCATGACTTTTAAGCACAGCAGGAAGCATTTTATCGAGTCCTTGGCTGACACCTTTATCCCAACGGGCGTAAGTAAAATAGAGGATCAAGGCAAACGCAATTACCCAAATCAATAAGATGGTCATGAGAAAGTCTCCGCAAGCAGTTCACTGGACGAGGGGAAAAGATGTGGCATAGGGTATCCCCGCCCGAGCAACGGCGCAACATCGCCGAAAGGCGAGTAAGCCCGGAAATTCTCGTTGCCCCCTGACACAGCCGCGTTCACGCGTTACCATATTGAGACATGCACTCAGCGAAAGGCTATTTCCCATGCAAATCGCACAAAACGCAGTCGTCGCGTTTCACTACACCCTCACCAACGATGAAGGCGAGGTACTGGACAGTTCAGAAGGCCGCGAGCCGCTGACCTATCTCCACGGTGCGGGCAACATTATTCCGGGTCTGGAAAAAGAACTGGAAGGACGTGAAACCGGTGAGAAGCTCACCGTCAAGGTAACGCCGGAAGAAGGCTACGGTGAAGTCCAGACGCAACTGATGCAGGAAGTTCCGCGCGATGCATTCCAGGGTGTGGAAAGCGTCGAGCCGGGCATGCAGTTTCAGGCACAGACTCAGGGCGGCCCCCTGATGGTCACCGTGACTAAAGTGGAAGGTGATACTGTCCTCGTCGATGGCAACCACCCGCTGGCGGGTCAACACCTCAACTTCGATGTCGAAATTGCCGAAGTGCGTGAAGCTAGCGAAGAAGAAGCCGAGCACGGCCATGTGCACGGCGAAGGCGGTGTCGAGCACTGATATCGCAGCCATTTGCGCAATCAGACACAGAAAGGGCGGCCCAGCGGCCGCCCTTTTGTCTTTTCTATCGCCATACCTATTGGTTAATCGTTTTATTGCTTGACCGCCGGCACCCGGCGTTCGAAGCGCCATAGCCCCACGGCGATAACCAACGTCACCGCCAGCAGCAACCAGGAAGCCGTTGCCACGCCTGACCAACCGGCATGGCGCCAGAATGGTTCCAGCCAGAACCCACCCAAGCTCGCCCCCACGTAATAGAACACCAGATAAAGTGCCGAGGCACTGCCACGTGCGCCTTGGGCATGACGACCCACCCAGCTGGAAGCCAATGAATGCGCCAGAAAGAACCCGAACGCATTGATGGTCAATCCCAGAATAATCAAAGGCAATGGCTGGAAAAGCGTAATCCAGGTCCCCAGCATCAAGATCACCACACCCAGCATCATGCACAACGAGGGTGACCAGCGCTTCGCCAGACGCCCTGAAAGCATCGAACCCAGCGTTCCCCCCAGATACGTCAGGAAGATCAGCCCCAGCCCGCTGGCCGCCAACGCATAAGGTGCCTCCGCCAAGCGAAAGGTGATGTAGCTGTACTGATTGATGAAAATCAGAAAATTGATCCCGCCCAGCAGATAGGCTGCTAGTAACACCGGATTGTGTAAATGGCCGCGCAGGTCATCCAGCGCCCTATTCAGCTCGAAACGTCGCGGAACGAATGCCTGGCTCATGGGCAGCAGGCGCCAGAACACCACGCCACCGACCAGGGTCAACCCGCCCACGGTGAGAAACCCGGCCATGGGTCCGCCGATTTCCGCCACACTCCCGCCTATCACGCGTCCACTGATGCCTCCCAATGAATTGGCACCGATATAAAGCCCCACGGCACTGAGCAGCGCCGGCCGTTCGAATTCATCGGCCATCCAGGCAATCGCCACCGCCGGAAGCCCACCCAGCACAAAACCCTGCACCAGACGCAACATCAGCAACGCTTCAAAACTCGGCGCAAAGGCCAGCGCCAACGAACACAACCCCGCCAGCAGCAGGGTAAGGCGCATAATGCCTTCACGACCGATCGCATCCGAGAGAGGGCCGAATATCAGCAGCGAAAATGCCAACGACAGGGTAGCTACCGACATCACCAAACTTACGCCCAGCGTCGAGACCCCGTAAACCTGACGCAGTTCGGGTAAAAGCGGTTGTGGCGCATAGAGGTTGATGAATACCAGGAAAGACCCCAGGCAAAGCGCCAGGGTGGCACGCCACCAGGCGCGACTGTGAGCTTCAATCATGCATATGGCCGGCCGGGGTTCGTCAAGAATTATTGGTTCAGTGCGACACTCAGCTGTGCAATATGGTTTGGCTCGATAGCGCGACGCGACTGCCAGTAATAACGCTGCCAGTAACTGTTATCCAGCCGCGAAATGGTCACCCCTTGAGAGGTAGAGGCATGCAGGAAGTGCCCATCACCCACGTAAATACCCACATGGTTGTAAGGGCCGGGCGGACGGAAGAAGACTAGATCGCCCGCCTGAAGCTCTTGGCGGTCGATCTGGTTTCCTTGATGAATCTGCCCTCGGGTCGTACGGGGTAATTCCAGATTAAACGTGTCACGATAGATATTGCGTACCAGTGCCGAGCAGTCGATACCCCGGTCGGTGGTGCCGCCGATACGATACGGCGTCCCCGACCAGCGTTGGTGCTGGACCATCAAGGCTTGGCGCACCAGGGTAACGGGGGATTGTTGCAAACCACGTCCCTGAGCAATGGGGCTGTTCACCGGCGACATTCGTGCGCTCCCTTGCGTCGCCATACCCGGCAGCGTCAAAGCAAAATAATCGCCGGGTGGTTCGATATCGTCTTGGGAGGGGGAGCCGGCACAACCGGCCAGCAAGACCACTACAAGACAGGCGCCGACTGCACGTACTGCTGTCACAGCAGGGTGTGGCGTAGCATCCATGCACAATATCTCCTGATGACCGATTAAAAAAATGACAAAAATTGAGTAAAAAACGCTGATGCCACGACTATAGCCGGATTAATCGTCGCTGGCGAGACTCAGTCACATCGATTAACGGCGGCTCAATGCAAGGTACGAAAATCTCCCGGCAGCGTATCAATGTGCAGCGGGGCGAAATGGCGTGGCTTGGCACCGGGAAAATCCAGGCTTGTCCAAGCCCCGGCCAAGGGCGGCGCGCCGCTGAGCCATGCGATGAGTGCTTGGCGAAATCCCGCCAGGAAACTTTCACGCTCCGGCGTTTCTCCCATGAAAAAAGAAAATCCGGCATACATGCCCCGCGCATAATCTTCCCAACCGGCATAGTGATTCGCCGCCAAGGCATGGGCTTTTTCCAGCTGAGCGGCGAATTCGGTTGCCGACAGCCAACCCAGCTGGCGCCCAGCGATCGTCAGATCCACCAATTGTGCCACGTCCCAGGCGGCCATATCCACGTCGTTGCACTGGTCTTCGTTATCCCTGACACGGCAGAGCCGCAGCAGATGGTGACGCTCCTCATCGAGACAGTCTCCCGACTCCATGATGGCGATTTCCGCCTCCAGGCGTTCACGATTGAGCGTATAGGGGGCGTAATTGATCTGATATTCCTGACGATCTCCGGACTCCAGCATGAACGCCAGGAATTCCTTCATTTCCGTGGCGCCGTGCAAGCCATAATGCCCATCCACCCATTCACGAATGGCTTGGCACTCACGCTCGCTTTCAGGCTGAGGTTCACTCCAGACAGCTGTATTGAGCGGCCCGACCAGCGCCATGGCGGTAAAATGCGAAAGGCTCGGCCGGGCGCCGGGCTCCTGCCAATCGTCGGGATGCCAGTCCAACCAGTGAAAGATACTGCCCGGGTCTTGCAGATGCCATTGAAGTTCTTGAATCAACGACGCCTCATCAAGTTCGGGCAGGCAAGTTTCCCAGGCAAGCCAAGCTTCCAGCAACCGCCGGGCATCCGGATAGAAACGACACAAGCAACTGCGCAGCGACGCAACAAACTGATCCAGCTCGGTCGCCTCGAAGAGACCGCTGTCCTTCGACATGTGCAGGTAAAAGGCGAATTTTTCCGCCATATGAATGGTTGCCGCATGGCGACTCACCCCTTTGAGAGCATTGCGCTGACGCAAATCGTCGGGCACCGGGTCGCCAAATAGCGTATGGGAGGCAGGCAGAGCCCCATGGGCGGCATCGGCAGCCAATTGATTCAAATGATGCGCCTGGGCCGGCAACCAATAGCGAGCCAACGACCTCGCGCCTTCTTCGGCATGCAGCCCCAACGTTTCCTGAAGGTACTCAGCCGCATCGGCACGGCGCGCTTCAGGTACCGGGCCGCCTGGGTTGGCCTGACGCAGCATCAAGTCCGGCTCACGCACTCCCGCCAGGGCCAATAACCAGTGCCCGGGGTCCCGTCGCCAGGCACGCAAGGCATCTCGCGAGGCCTCACGGGAGGTTGTATCCAACAGGTCGGCCAGGGAAAGGTGCCAAGGGCTAAGCGGGTCCTTGAGCAAAATGTCATGACGTGGCGCTGTCTTGTGGCGCAGGTCCTTGCCTTCAAACAGGCTTTGCCCACGCTGGAATGCCTTCAGCACGGCATGCCAGTCATGGTAGCGCCGCCCTAGCAAATCGACAGCGTGGGCGGCGAAGCCATCAGCTTCCTGTTGGGAAAGCCAACCACAACAGGCACCCGCCCAGGCCAACTCGACCAAACGAAGCCAGTCCCAGGCAGCCCACTCCAACGGTTCACCCTGAGTGACGAAACCATACAGAACCGGCGAATGAGGGTCCTGTGAGGGCATGTTTTCGCGCCACAATATGCGTTGAGAGTCATCCAGCGACACCAGCATATCGGCCTCGATATCCCAACGCTGACGATCGCCTTGGGCTCCCAGCCATAACAAGGCCGTCACCAACTCGTCACGGCTTTGTATCTGCCATACCTGATTCAGCCATTCGAAAGCCTCGGGCCAGTCCTTATCACCGGCGGGATACACAACCACCGGACGCAACAGCGCACATGCCCGCCAGCACTGCTGATCAGTGGCATCTGGCCACAGCGTCGGCACCTTGCCAGCATGCGCCAGCCACTCGATGAGTCGCTCCCAAGTTACGCCCTCGCCTTCATATTCCAAGGCTTCCAGAGCTTCACAGGTGTGCATGAAGCCATCGTCACCTTCGAGCCAGCCGCGTGCATTTCGTGCGCGACGCAAGGCCTTCAGCCAGTGTTCCAGGTCGCTATATTCACGCGTGATGCGTAGCACGAGTTGCCACACCCATGCCCTGGCTCGCGCCTCGCTCAGCCAGCCGGCCGCTCCTGCCAGGGCGGTCAATTCCAGCGCAGAGAGCAGCATCTCGGCGTTTGCCTTAGGTGACAAGGAATCCAGGAGTTGGCCAGCCAGTGCTCCCCGGCTAGCTACCTTCAGCTCAACCAGACGTTGCTCGGCGGCCTCGGCGTCCACCACGGTAGGGTGAGGAGTAAATGCCCAGTCGCATAACACCAACTGCTGGGCCCACCAGGCATTCAGGGGGTCAACCAAGGATCACCTCGAAAAAATACAACCAGGCCGGATGACTACCGGCAGAACGGTTTAGTGTAACGGAAAGCCGGGGACAGACTGCTATTTTGCCAACTCTTTTAACGCTTATCGCAAACGGCTTGACGCTTATCGCAAATAGCCCGGCACAAGGCCGGGCGATATAGGAACATGATTCGGGTTTAGACAGCTTGCATCAGGCTTGCCTGACCTTGCTGATCACCCAAAGCAATACCACCGCCCCCACGATTGCAGTGACCAGTGAGCCGATAAAGCCACCGGCTTGTAGCCCCAGCAAGCTGAACAGGAAGCCGCCGATAACGCCCCCCACAACCCCGACACCGATATTGCCCAGAATACCGAAACCTCCGCCGCGCATGATATTTCCGGCAATCCAGCCGGCCAGCCCACCAATGATCAACCATGCTAACAATCCCATTGCCTTCTCCTCGTGTTTTACCTCTTGGTTCAGCTTGCCATACCATAGTGCATAATAACTTTTGGTACGTAACGACACCTTAGCAGAATGATAGCGTGTGCGAGACATTCGCTCCGCTCGTCCTCACTTCAAGGAGCTTTCATGATTCCCGCCTCGCTCAAGAACTTGCTGAATGCCACCCAAGGGCAACGCTCCACGCACTGGGAAGGCCGCGAGGTAGTGCTGTTCAATACCGCCTGGGGCGAACTGGCGATATCCCTGCAAGGCGCACAGGTATTACATTTTCTGCCTCGTGGCCCGGGTGGAGAAGGCACCGATTGGTTATGGCTGACCCCGACCCCCAACGCCTGCCCCGGCAGCATAAGAGGGGGAATTCCGCTGTGTTGGCCGTGGTTCGGTGACGAACGCTATGCCGATGAAACACCGGATCGCAGCGGCCCCTTTCACGGCCTGGCCCGCAACGCCCCCTGGCGCCTGGAAGCGGTCGATGAGCACGAAGAAGGCATCGAAGCTCACCTTTCTCCCACCTTACGGTTACATTCTCAGCTCACCGCACGGGTGGTCATCCAAGCCAATGCCCAGCGCCTGCATGTTGAATTGATCAGCGAGAATATCGGGCATGAGCCGCTCAAAGTGAGTGGCGCCCTGCACAGCTATCTGTCGGTGAGCGACGCCCACCAATGCCGCCTGGAAGGCCTCGCCGGTGCCCGCTATCTGGACAAGCTCAAGGATTTTTCGGAAGGCGAGCAACAAGGCACACTGGCCATTCGTGGGGCTATCGACCGTATTTACCACAGCAACCAAGCCTTGCTGTTGAACGATGGTCAACGCAGCCTGCGAATCGGCAAGCAGTCCAGTGACTCAACGGTGGTCTGGCACCCGGCCGACAACCTGCCTGCCGATATTCCCGCAGACGCCGGCCGACACTTCTTGTGTGTGGAGGCCGCCAACACACGTCTTGACCCCGTCTGGCTGGTGCCCGATGCCCAGCACCTATTGGGGACAACCTTGAGTCTGGGCTAACGTGAATGTGGCTGGGGCCTGAACCGGCCCAGTCGGTATGATATTGTGCTGAACCAATGGCGACTCTGCTCCGGTGATGCCCTTTTCCAAGGGCATTCTGCGCCAATGTCCTCTAAGGAAGTGTTATGTCTCCACAATACTGGCTTGAAGCAGCCACGCTGGCATTCAACCTGGTAGGTCTGGTGGTGTGTCTCGTCGGCCTGACGCTAGCGCAACGCATGAGGCGCCGCTGGCCGGGCTACCTCATTGCACTGATCGGCTTCTTGATCGCCGCCACACCGATGTTCCATCAATACATCAGCGCCATGCGTTATGGCCAGTGAGCGCGGAAAAATCAGCCGTGAGCTGACCGACCTTCTCGCTCGCGGCCGAGACCGGCAGCTGCGCCTAGCGGTAACCGGGCTTTCCCGGGCGGGAAAGACGGCGTTTCTCACCTCGCTGGTCAACCAGCTGCGCCATGCCGGGCTTGAAGCGCGCCTGGACATGCTGCCTGCGGCCCGGGAAGGCCGCCTGCTGGGTGCCCAGCGCCTCAATCAGCAAGACCTCGGTGTCCCCCGCTTTCCCTATGACCAGGCCATGGCGGCGCTCAATGACTCCCCGCCGCGCTGGCCCGAACCCACCCGGGGCATCAGCGAGTTGCGCTTGCAACTGCGCTATCGCCCGGCGCGCAGTGGCTGGCTGACACCGCAGACCACCAGCCTGACGCTCGATCTGTTCGACTACCCCGGCGAATGGCTGCTTGATTTACCTCTTCTACAGCATGATTTTTTCAGCTGGAGCCAGGCCCAGACCCGAGCCCACGGCCCGCAGCGCCGAGCCCTGTTTACCGATTGGCAAGAAGGGGTAGCCGCTCTCGACCCCGCCGCCGAGGCCGACGAAGCACAGCTAGCCGAACTGGCCGAACGCTACGCCCAGGGGCTGCGCCGCGCCAAGAAAGCCGGATTTTCGGATTTACAGCCCGGGCGTTTCCTGTTGCCCGGCGAGCTTGAAGGCGCTCCGGCACTCCAATTCTTTCCGTTGCCGGGGCTGTTCGACACCCAGCGTGCCGAGCTTGACGCCCTACCCGCCGACAGCCTTTACGCCACCCTGGCCCAGCGTTTTCGCTACTATCAACAGCATGTGGTCCGCCCTTTTTACCGTGACCATTTTCGGCGCTTCGATCGTCAGATCGTGCTGGTCGATGTCCTCGGCGCACTGAACGCCGGGCCGGAACGGTTCGATGATTTATCACGTGCCCTGAACCATTTGATGCAGAGTTTCGATTACGGCAAGCGCAGCCTGCTGACGCGGCTGTTTGCGCCGAAGATCGACCGCCTGGCCATCGCCGCCACCAAAGCCGATCATGTCACCCCTGACCAGCACCCCAACCTCATCCATCTGCTCGAAGCCTTGCTGGCGGAACCGTTGCAGGACCTACGCTTTGCCGATGTGCCGGTCAAGGCATTCTCGTTGGCGGCCATTCGTGCCACCCAGGCCCGGGAAATAACCCAACAGGGCCAACAATCGGCAGCATTACGCGGCACCACCCTCGAGGGAGAAGAGGTATTGGTCTACCCCGGCGACGTTCCCGCGACATTGCCCGAAGCCACG
This sequence comes from Vreelandella rituensis, assembly GCF_003336665.1. GTDB lineage: Bacteria > Pseudomonadota > Gammaproteobacteria > Pseudomonadales > Halomonadaceae > Vreelandella > Vreelandella rituensis. The sequence continues at coordinate 9,961 of NZ_QPIJ01000047.1, forward strand.
TTCTGGGACCAGCAGGGTTTCAATTTTCCGGCGTTTCGCCCCATGCCGCGAACCACCGATGTCCTGGCGCACATTCGTATGGATAGCGCCATCGACTGGCTGATCGGAGACAAACTCACATGACCCGGCCTTCACCCGACCACCCTAAGCCGCGCAGGCACTTCGCATTGGATGATGATCCGGCGAAGGCCCCACCGACCGACACGGCCTCCGAGTTGCGCGGCCATCAGCAGTTCGGTCAAGAGGTGGCTCACCGCCAGTGGCAAGAAGACCCTGGCGCCGAGGAACAGGCCCTGCCCGCCGCCAGCCTGGGAGCGCCGCGCAAACGTCGCTGGGGGCTTTTGACCGCCGTGGTCGGCGGCCTGGGGCTGGGTGCCGTAGAACTAGCCAGCGGCATGCTTGACGCCCGAGGCAGCGCCGACTGGCTGGCCCTGGCCTGGCAGGGGTTCGGCATCATATTGATCGGGCTGGGTGGGCTCTCTCTTGGCCGCGAGCTGTTTCGCTTGAAGCGTTTACGACACCACGAACGACTTCGCCTTCAGTTGACCCGACTCCCCGAGACGTCCCCCGCTCAAGCCCATGCCATGGCCGAACAGCTGCGTCGACAGTTCAAGCTATCTAGCGACGACCCGCATTGGCAGGCGTTCAGCCAGGCGTGTCAGCCACATCATGACGGCGCCGACATCCAGATACTGCTTGCCCACCACCTTCTGGCACCACGCGACCGGCAAGCCCAGCGATTGATCTCACGGATGTCCGGGGAAACCGCCGTGATGGTGGCCATCAGCCCGCTGACCCTGGTCGACATGGGATTGGTGGCGTGGCGCAACCTGGCCATGGTGGATCGGCTGTGCCGGCTGTATGGACTGGAATTGGGCTATGCCAGTCGCTTGCGCCTGTTCAAGAACGTGCTCCACAACATGGCCTTTGCCGGTGCCAGCGAATTGGTAACTGACGCCGGAATCGACATGCTGTCGCTCGATCTCGCCGGGCGTCTTTCCTCGCGTGCCGGCCAAGGGTTGGCTTCCGGGCTGCTTAGCGCACGTCTGGGGCTTCGTGCCCAACGACTGTGCCGCCCCTTGCCTTTCGACAGTGAGAGCCGACCCAAACTGGCAGATTTACGCCGGGATCTTTGGCATCAACTGAAACGGCTGGAAACCCCGCCTTCCCCGCCACCTTCATCGCAGCATTCCCAGGAGCGCTCTCAAGGGTCGTCATAAAGCACATTCGTACCGATCTTCCCGGAAGCTAAAGGGCTTACTGCACCAAACTGCTCGGTCCCCTGGGTTTATGTGGCTGCAACCGATTGAATTCATGTGCCCGAAGAGCCTTTTCGGTTGCAGAATTTGGCCCCGCGCGAAACCATCCGTATAGTGGCACCCTTATCTCGCCAATTGATCGTGCCCAATGTTGCAGAATAACTCCGTACTCGCTCAGCTCAAGCAGCAGATCCGTAAAACCACGCCGCGCGTCGAAGGCGTGATCAAGGCCACTGCCAAGGCTTTCGGTTTCCTTGAAACTGAGGATGGCACGTCTTATTTCGTGCCGCCGCCCGCCATGAAAAAGGTGCTGCATGGCGACCGCGTCGAAGCCGTGATTCATGAAGAAGGCGACAAGACATCCGTCGACCCGGAAACCCTGCTTGAAGCCGGCCTCGACCGATTCGTCGGCCGCGTGCAAAAGCGTGAAGGTCAGCTTGCCGTCGTGCCCGATCACCCTCTGATCAAGAATGTGCTCAAGGCGCGTATCAGACGCGACCTGGATGAAGCCAGCATCGAAGAAGGTGACTGGGTTGTTGCGCGCCTGGTGCGTCATCCGCTCAAGCCTGATGACCGCGCCTTTTTCGCTCAGATCGACGAGTTAGTGGCTAAAAGCAGCAATCCCGCTGTGCCATGGCGTGTCACTCTGGCCCGCCATGCCTTGGAGCAGGATTGCCCTCCGGCTGCGGATGAATGGCCGCTGATCGATGAAGGCCTGACCCGCGAAGACCTGACCGCCGAGCCTTTTTTCACCATCGATGGTGAAAAGACCCGCGACATGGACGATGCCCTGCGCATCGAGACCCATGAGAACGGTGGCTGGCGCCTGAGTGTGGCAATCGCCGACCCCACCGCCTACATCGAAGAAGGCCATGCAGCCGACCTTGAGGCCCGCACGCGCGCCTTTACCGTCTACTTGCCGGGCCAGAACGTCACCATGCTGCCCGAGCAGCTCGCAGACGACCTCTGTTCGCTATGGGAAGACAAGGAGCGCCCGGTACTCGCCTGTACGCTGGAGATCGGTGCAGACGGCAGCCTGGGCGATTACCGCTTCTTCGCTGCCACCGCCAAGTCCCACGCCAAGCTGGCCTATGAAAAGGTATCCGACTGGCTGGAAGATAAAGGCGACTGGGTCCCGTCTGACGAGATCGGCGAACAGCTCAAGGCACTGCGCGACCTGACCGAAGCTCGCAGTGCTTGGCGTGCCGAACATGCGCTGGTGTTCAAGGACACACCGGATTACGTCTTCGATCTGGATGCTGCCGGCAATGTGCTGGGCATTCGCACCGAAGACCGGCGTATCGCCAATCGCATGATTGAAGAGTCGATGATTGCCGCCAACGCTTGTTGCGCCGACCTTCTGGCCACCCATGTGGGCCACGGCATCTTCAATGTGCACCGTGCTTTCGAGCCGGAAAAGGCCGAGGCCGCTCAGGAGTTTCTCGCCACGCAGGAAATCGAGGTCGAGCGCGAAATGCTCACCGAACTGCCGCGTTACCGTGAACTCAAGCGCGCTCTGGAAAGCCGTGAAGACGCCTGGCTGGATGTTCGCCTACGGCGCTTCCAAGGCTTCACCAGCATGTCGGCCCTGCCTGGCCCGCACTTTGGCCTGGGTCTGCCCGCCTACGCCACCTGGACATCGCCGATTCGTAAATACGGCGACATGGTCAATCACCGCTTGATCAAACGCGTGCTCAAGGGCGAGCAGGCACCGGCGGAAGCCAGCCAGCAGCTCACCGATCAGCTCACCGAACGTCGTCGTTTGAACCGCATGGCCGAGCGCGACGTCAAGGATTGGCTGTACGTGCGTTACCTGACGTCTTCGGCAGAAAATCAGGAAGCCTTTGATGCCGAGATCATGGCAGTCAATCGTGGCGGCATGCGCGTGCGTCTGGTGGCCAATGGTGCCACGGCGTTCGTCCCGGCGCCGTTGATGCACAGTGACCGCAGCAAGGTGGTGATCGACGACAAGGAAGGTCGCATCCAGATCGAAGGCGAGGAACGCTACAAGCTAGGCGATAGTCTGCGCGTGGCTCTCACCGAAGCGCGTGAGGAAACCCGCTCGCTGGTGGCACGCCCTGTCGATTGATCCGGAGTAAGTAAGCGCCTAGGCAGCACCCAAAAGGGGCAGCGATCACGCTGCCCCTTTTTTGTTGGTACGTTTTCTCGTTAGTACGTTTTCTCGTTGGTACGTTTTTTTGGTGCGAGGCGATCGAGGCCTGGATTCGCTGATGCCTAGAAAAGCGTGTCGCTTCGCTCACTGATCAATGACCAACCAGCGTCCTTGTCGGACACCACCGTGGGCGGAAGGGGCCATTCGATCGCAAGACATTCATCGTTATAGCGCAAGCCGCTTTCGGCCTCGGGATGATAGGCCGCCGAAACCAGATAACTGACTTCAACATCGTCGGTCAACGTCTGAAAAGAATGCGCAAAGCCTTGCGGCACATAAAGCTGGTGCCGGTTAGCCTCGGTCAGCTCGAACAGCTGATGGTGCAGGTAGGTTTCCGAGTCTTCACGGATATCCACGATGACATCGACAATCGCTCCCCGGATACAGCGTATCAATTTGGCTTCGGCATGCGGGCGTCGCTGGTAATGCAGCCCCCTCAAGGTACCGCGCTGAGCGGAAAAGGAGGTGTTCTGCTGCACAAAATCACCCAGCAGGCCATGGCGCTCGAACTCAGCACGACACATGGTGCGGGCAAAAAAACCCCGTTCATCCCCATGCGGCTCAAGCTCTATCAGTCTGGCATCCTTGAGGTTCGTTTGATGAAAAAGCATGTCTTACTCCATGGAAGTGGCGGCGGTACCAGGCAGGGGTTCCAAGGCAAACATGGCTTCCTGCTCGGCATACAGGCGGTCGATCAAGCGCCCTGGCGGAATGAGCACATCATCAAAGGTCAGTGCCGCGTCCTTTTCCACATGACCCACCACCTGACAGCCCAGCGCCAGCCCAATAGGCAGCAGCCGTTCCCGCCGGATCACCTCGATGTTTTCAGCCACGCCATAGACTTCAAAGCCGCCGAGCTCCTCGATTGTCTCGCCCTCATGCAAGGTTTTCTTGGCCATGGCGATCACCCCCACCCTTGGGCCATCCAAGGGTGTCAACACCGGATCACGGAACAACACGGCGCGGGCAACGGAGGTGGGCACTTCGAAATGGCACAGATGATAGGGCGTCGTGAAGCAGTAATACGGCCCCTCCCCCATCTTGTAGAGTTCGAGATAATGGCGCTGGCGGGGATTAGCGATGGTGCCCAGCACGAATACACCCGGCCCCGGCCGCGCCCCGACAACGTAGTCGACCAGCCCCGGTCCCGTCGAGTCCAGGTAGGGTTCGAACGCCGATACCGTCTGCTCGATGGGTACCAGGGGACCACCAGGCACCCCGCCGGAAAAATCGGGGCCGAGCATGCCGCGCTGTGCCACTTGCATGCCGATTCCATTGGCAACGATCGCCTGTTCGAACGAAATCTTGGTGCCATCGGCAAAAGACGCTACCATCGCCGGCTTTTGCCCCCAGCGCTTGGCAAAGCTTTCCTGGGTAGCCGGGTTGCGATAAGGGTCATGCAGCCCCTTGATGTTGCCGCACAGCACAGGCTTTACCCCTAGGCCGGCGACGAACCGATAGAGGTTCATCTGTACGCCGGGCTGATCGCCATCGGCAAAGCTGTAGACGACACCCGCCGCATCGGCTTTCACTTTCAGGATGGGACCGATCGTGCCGTCGAGTTCCGCATTCATCTGAATGACGTCTTTACCACTTTCCAGAGCCGCTAATATGGCATGCGCCGCGAACTCCAACGAACCGGTTACCTCGATGATCGCATCCAACCCCTCAGCACGAGCCAGTGCCACGGCATCCTCGGTGACTGCCGGTCGCCCAGCCGCAATCGCCGCTTCCAGTTCCTGCTGGGTGTCACAGGCGACCGGCTCGATCTCGGTTTGCTGGAAGACCTTGATCGCGGCATCCATGTGCCGGTTGGCAATGGCGCAAAGCCGCATTCCAGGTGTCGCGGTCATGATCTGCAGGCCGATACCACTGGCTTGAAACCCCGCCCCGACCATCCCCACTCGAATGGGATTACCTTGTGCCTCGCGTTTGGAAAGCGCTGTATCAACAATAATCATCGGTGGTTCATTCCTTCCAGAGCTTCCAGGGGGCACCTTCCGTCCAGGCGGTCTCAAGCACCATTTTATCTCTCAGCGTATCCATGCTTTGCCAGTAACCGTTGTGATGGAAATATCCCAGTTTTCCCAACTCGATCATCCGGTTCATGGGCCCGTTTTCCCATACGGTCTGGCTATCGTCGATGGTCTCGAACACTTCCGGCTCACAGACGAAGAAGCCGCCATTGATCAGGCCTCCATCCACTTCTCCCTTTTCACGAAAGCCCTCTACCTGGCTGTTGCCTTCCTTCAAGCGCAGCGCACCGTAGCGGCCGGGTTGCGTTACCGCCGTCAGGGTGCACCAATTTTTCGAGGCCAAATGAGAATCGATCAAGGCATTGATATTCAGGTCACTCAGCCCATCGCCATAGGTCAGGCAGAAAGGTTCATCCGCCAGGAAAGGCATGGCCTTCTTGAGTCGCCCACCGGTCATGGCATCGGCGTCCGTATCCAGCACGGTGACCTTCCAGTCATCGTTCATGCTTTGAAGCCAGTCGACGGTGCCTGTCTTCAGGTCGATGGTGTAATCGGTTCGATTGCCGCGATAATTGAGGAAATAGTCGCGAATGTACTCCACCTTATAACCTCCCAGCACGACGAACTCCTTGAAGCCATGATGGGCATACATTTTCATGATGTGCCAAAGGATCGGCCTCCCTCCCACTTCCACCATGGGCTTGGGACGAATCGCTGTCTCTTCGCTCAAGCGCGTTCCATACCCTCCCGCGAAAATTGCGACTTTCATGATCTAACCTCCATTTCAGGCGTCGAGTTAACGGGGGTGGAGGCAGGTGGAGCACCGGGATTCAATGCATTACGAATTTGCCAACTCAGATTTTCGGATAGGCGTCCTGCATTGATATGCGCCTGTAGCGCATGCAGGCGCATATAGCGTGAGCTCCTGAACTGCGCATCGGAAAATTTCATGCTCTTGAGCCCATTGACCAACCCCATGATGGAATCCAGAAGCGTCATTTGCGGTTGATGGTCGGGTGCCAATCTGGCAAACAGGCTGAAATCCACCTGATAGGAACGGCTGTCCGCCGGCGCCTGGGTATTGATACTCAGGGAGGTACCAGGAATTGCCTGGGCAACCGCCGTCGCCAAGTCCCGTACCTGATGGTTGCGTTCGTCCGAGCCGGTATTGATATTGAGTATGCGTCCGCCGTTTTCAGGCTTGCGCTGTACCGCCCAGTCGATAGCTCTGGCCATATCGGACACGTCGATCAAGGGCCGCCAGGGAGACCCATCGCTAAGCACGGTAATATGCTGCTGGCTAAGCGCGCAGGCGACGAAATCATTGAGCACCAGGTCCAGACGTAACCGTTCCGACATCCCACATGCAGTCGCAAAGCGCAAACTGGTAATCACCATGTTCCCCTTGATGCCCGCCAAGGCTTCTTCGGCCGCTATTTTCGAACGGGCATAGGCGGTAACCGGAGCCACGGGGTCCACTTCACGACGCGGAACGCCCAGAGCGACGCCATAAATGCTGCAACTCGAGGCAAACACGAAGTTTTCCACACCCGCCTGAGCCGCTGCCTGAGCCATATCCACCGTAGCCCGCTGATTAACCTCAGCCGTAACTGCAGCGAAACGGTCTCCCATGGGGTCGTTGGAAATCGCAGCCAGTTGAATCACTGCCGTATAGCCTTCAAAAAAATCAGCAGGAATATCCCGAACGTCTCCCAGAAACTGTTGGTCAAGATAACGCTCGGGCAGCAGTTCGGCACCTGTCAAACAATGCGCGAAATAGGCATTGTCATAACCATGAAGAATGGCGGTTGGGTGGCGTAAGGCTAACTCCCGTACCACGATGGAGCCGACGTACCCCATATTTCCCACAATCAAGATTTTCAAAATTTCACCCCACCATTGGCATCAGTTAACCAGGTCTTCCCTTGCCCCCCAGCTGCTTTATTTATTTTTACCGCTATAAGAAAAGGCTGGTTCCTGTTTTTACTCGAATTAAAGATTAAATTTCAGCCATTCCGGATCGCCGACTCAAACAAGCGACGGTGAAAACACCTAAATATTACACTGGGAAACTTATTAACATTAAACATTACAGTGTAAAAATAAGCGACGCGATATTTTCTGTCAAGCACAGGGGCGACCTAAACATCCCGCTTGTAGTACCATTTTTTTCATTACAAAAGCAGAAAGGGCACCTTTTCAGGTGCCCCTTCTTGTTCAGTTGGGATAGCGTTATCTACGCATTGCTTGATCGCTATCATTCTCTTTGTCACGGCAGTCAGCAGTATGCTCTCCCCCAACACCGATAAACGCTGCTTGCGATGATGCTGCTAACCAGGACCCATTGGCTAATGCGCTATAGCTTGCTCTATTTAGCGGTGCTGAGGGGTGGGTGGCCATGCAGATTGGATATGGACGTTTCTTACCCGGATGCTGGCCACGACAGCCAGTTCAGTTTTCTACCCGGCGGCGCAGGGGCGGCTGAAGTCGGTGTGGGCGGCCTATTGTTACCGTTGATGGAGCGTGACCAAGCCCCGGCGGCGGTATTGGTGTGGCGGCTAATGAGTTACCACCTTTACCTAGCAGCGGGCGCACCGCTGTTTATTTTATATAGCTACGACTGCTACGTCGCTCGCCAACAGCGTAGCGGTGATTCGCCAGAGCATTCAGGGCGTAGGACTTTCTAAGGGCAAGGGGTTGTCAATAGCACTGAAATATGTGTAAATACATTTATAAGTATATTTATATATTTATATATTTATATATGTATAGAGAGAAAACAGCATGTCAACACCCGAACAAGCTTTAGCCGCGCCCCTTTTTGAGTCCTTCACCATGGGCCCTGTAACCCTGCCTAACCGCATCGTCATGGCCCCCATGACGCGCAACCAGTCACCCAATTGCATACCGGGCGACAACGTGGCGAGTTACTATCGCAGTCGCGCCGAAGGGGGTGTTGGGCTGATCATTACTGAGGGCACCTATATTGATCATCCCGGCGCCAACGGCTACCCGGACGTACCGGCCTTTCACGGCGAGCAGGCACTGGCTGGCTGGCAGCGCGTTGTAGAGGGTGTTCACGCCGTCGGAGGGAAAATTGTCCCCCAGCTGTGGCACGTGGGCCGTGAACGCCGCCCAGGCGTCGAGCCGGATACTAACGTGCCCGGCTTTGGTCCAATGGCTATCAGTGAAGACGGCGTAGAAATTGTCCGTGCCATGACCGAACAAGACATGCTTGACGTGGCGGCTTCCTTTGCTCGTGCCGCGCGCGATGCCATCAAAGCCAAGGCGTTGATGGCATCGAGCTACACGGTGCCCACGGCTATTTGATCGACCAGTTCCTATGGCCTGAGAGTAACCAGCGCAAGGATGGCTATGGCGGCAGCCCGGAAAATCGGCTGCGCTTTCCCCGCATGATTGTACGCGCCGTGCGTGATGCGGTTGGACCGGATTTCCCAATACTCTTCCGGTTCTCTCAGTGGAAACTGTCTGATTATACGGCCATTATTGCTGAAACGCCCGAGGCGCTGGGCGCACTCCTCAAGCCGTTAGCCAATGACGGTGTCGACATCTTTCATGCCAGCACGCGCCGCATCTGGGAGCCCGGTTTTGCAGGCAGTGAAAAAACGCTAGCGACCTTGACGCGGGAACTAACCGGCAAGCCGGTAATCGCCGTTGGCAGCGTGGGGCTGGACAAGACCTTCCGCACCGGCCACTTCACGCGCACGGAAGACCCGACCTCGAAAAGCCGTGTCAATGTGGAAGAGCTGGCGATGTGGCGCTCGCGCAATGATTTTGATCTAATTGCCATTGGCCGCGCCCTGCTCTTTGACCTCCAATGGGCCAACAAAGTACGTGATGGGCGTCTTCAAGAGCTCTCGGATTTTGACAGCAGCGCCCTGGAAGAACTGGTGAGTTGATACACGTTGGGCAGGCTGCCTCGGCAGCCTGCCCGTTAAAGCGTATAGTGATCGGGCTCTCAACGCCTGGACGTGTTAATGGATATCAATACCGTTTTAAGTGCACTTGCTAACCCGGTGCGCCTCGACATTCTATCCTGGCTCAAGGAGCCAGAGCGCCACTTTCCCCAACAGAAGGATACCGCGCCAAAAGGGGGAATCTGTGTCAGTCATATCCGTGAAAAGACCGGCCTTTCTCAGCCGACCATTTCGCTATATCTCTCCACGCTGTCCCGCGCTGGCCTCGTCTCATCCGAACGTGTTGGACAGTGGACGTATTACCGCTATGAGCGTGACGTTGTCGAAGCCTTTTTAAATGAGTTGAGCCAACGGCTGTAGGATCCTGCCGTTGACGCTGCTTCGCTAGCAGACTCGACAGGTTCAAGATAAGCTTTGGCTAACGAATAAGGGCGCCCCGAGGGGCGCCCTTATCACGTGCGTCTAACGTCAATGGCCGACTTACCAGCCAGTCACTTCCTTCAATGCATCGCCGATTTCCGCCAGCGAGCGCACAGTTCTAACACCGGCATCTTCCAGAGCGCTGAACTTCTCATCAGCAGTCCCCTTGCCACCGGAGATGATAGCGCCGGCGTGACCCATGCGCTTACCCGGAGGTGCGGTGACACCGGCGATGTAAGACACCACCGGCTTGGAAACATTGGCCTTGATGTAGGCTGCCGCTTCTTCTTCGGCGGTACCACCGATTTCACCGATCATGACGATCGCTTCGGTTTTCGGATCCTTCTCGAACATCTCGAGAATGTCGATGAAGTTGGAGCCCGGAATCGGGTCTCCACCGATGCCCACACAAGTGGACTGACCAAAGCCGTGATCGGTGGTCTGCTTGACCGCTTCGTAAGTCAGCGTACCTGAACGCGACACGATGCCCACACGGCCCGGCTGGTGGATATGACCCGGCATGATGCCGATCTTGCACTCGCCGGGAGTGATCACGCCTGGGCAGTTGGGACCGATCAGGCGCACGCCCAGCTCGTCACACTTGACCTTGGCTTCCAGCATGTCGAGTGTGGCGATGCCTTCTGTAATGCACACGATCAGCTTGATGCCGGCATTGGCGGCTTCCAGGATCGAGTCCTTGCAGAACGGAGCCGGCACATAGATCACGCTGGCCTCGGCACCAGTCTTTGCGACCGCTTCCTTGACGGTGTTGAACACCGGCAGGCCCAGATGCTCCTGGCCGCCTTTGCCCGGAGTGACCCCACCGACCATTTTCGTACCGTAGGCAATCGCTTGCTCGGAGTGGAAAGTGCCCTGGCCACCGGTAAACCCTTGGCAGATGACCTTGGTGTTCTTGTCGATCAAGATGCTCATTACTTGCCCTCCGCCGCTTTCACGACCTGCTGTGCCGCGTCAGTCAGGCTGGTAGCCGCGATGATGTTCAGACCACTGGAAGCCAGTTTTTCGGCACCCAGTTCGGCGTTGTTACCTTCCAGACGCACCACGACAGGCACGTTGACACCGACCTGCTCGACGGCACCGATAATGCCTTCGGCGATCATGTCGCAGCGTACGATACCGCCGAAGATATTGACCAGAACGGCCTTGACCGAATCATCGGAAAGAATCAGCTTGAAGGCTTCCGCGACGCGTTCCTTGGTGGCACCACCGCCGACATCAAGGAAGTTGGCCGGCTTGCCGCCGTTCAGGTTGACGATATCCATAGTACCCATGGCCAGACCCGCGCCATTGACCATGCAGCCGATATTGCCATCCAGCGCGACGTAGTTGAGTTCCCATGCCGCCGCTTCGGCTTCACGCTCGTCTTCCTGAGACGGGTCGCGCATGGCCTGCAGGTCCGGATGGCGATACAGAGCGTTGCTGTCCAGGCCCAGTTTGGCATCCAGGCAATGCAAGTTGCCTTCGTCGGTAACAACCAGAGGGTTGATCTCGAGAAGTGCCAGATCCTTGTCGTGGAACAGCTTGGAAAGGCCCAGGAAGATCTTGGTGAACTGCTTGACCTGATCACCCTTGAGGCCCAGCGCGAACGCCAGCTCACGGGCCTGATACGGCTGTGCACCGACCAGGGGGTCGATCTCGGCCTTGAGAATCTTTTCAGGCGTTTCTTCGGCGACCTTTTCGATTTCCACACCACCTTCAGTGGACGCCATGAACACCACACGACGTGTGGTGCGATCGACTACCGCACCCAGATACAGCTCATCGGCGATATCGGTGCAGGTTTCGACCAGAATCTTGGCGACCGGCTGGCCATGTTCATCGGTCTGGAAGGTGACCAGGTTCTTGCCCAACCATTGCTCGGCAAAAGCCTTGGCTTCTTCCGGGCTCTTGATCAGCTTGACGCCACCCGCCTTGCCGCGGCCACCGGCGTGAACCTGGGCTTTGACGACCCATTTATCACCGCCGATTTTCTTGCAAGCCTCGAAGGCTTCTTCGGGGGTGTCCACGGCGAAGCCCTTGGATACCGGCAGACCATAATCGGCAAACAGTTGCTTGCCTTGATATTCGTGAAGGTTCATCGATTCATGCCATTGGTTGCATGTGACTCGAACGATGACCGGAAAACCCGCGTCTTTGCGGTTCCTGATCATCCCCGCGCTTTCGATACATAGCCGAAAGCGTCACGCCACCGAAACGGTGGCGCTTATTTATTAATCTAGGTGTTACTTGCGTTTCTTGCGGTTGGCCATGTGAATGGCATGGCCGTCAACGGCGAGGGCCGCTTCATGCACCGCTTCCGACATGGTCGGGTGAGCATAGCAGGTCAACGCCAGATCTTCGGCACTGGAGCCGAATTCCATGGCGATGACACCCTGAGCAATCATTTCACCGGCATGCTGGCCGACAATATGCATGCCCAGAATGCGGTCGGTTTCGGCATCCGCAATGATCTTGGCCTGACCTTCGGTGGCATTGTTGGCCATGGCACGACCGCTGGCGGCGAACGGGAAGCTACCCGTCTTGACGTTAATTCCCTTGGCCTTGGCTTCTTGCTCGGTCAAACCGACCCATGCCACTTCCGGGAAGGTATAGACGACGTTGGGAATGGTGTCGTAGTTCATTTCGGCTTTATGGCCGGCAATGATGTCCGCGACCATGATGCCTTCTTCAGAGGCCTTGTGCGCCAACATCGGACCACGCACACAGTCGCCCACTGCATAGACACCGGGTACGCTGGTGCGGCACTGGTCGTCGACGAAGATGAAACCACGCTCATCCAGGTCAATGCCCAGGCCATCGGCAACTACGCCTTTGGTGTAAGGACGCCGACCGACGCAGACGATCAGTTTATCGAACGTCATTTCCTGCTCACCGCTGGCATCGGTGTACTTGACGATGACTTCATCGCCCTTGACCTCGGAGCCTGTCACACGCGCACTGAGCTTGATGTCCAGTCCCTGCTTCTTGAGCAGCTTCTGTGTTTCCTTGGCAATGGCGCCATCCACCATGGGCAAGAAATCATCCATGGCTTCAAGCACGGTGACCTCACTGCCCAGACGGTTCCACACACTGCCCAGCTCAAGACCGATGATACCGGCACCAATCACACCCAGACGCTTGGGGGTTTCCTGGAATTCCAAGGCACCGGTGGAATTGACGACCAAGCCTTCGACCAGCGGCGTCGGGGGAATCTCGACCGGCACGGAACCCGCCGCAATCACGATATTGTCGGCTTCAAAGGTGGTGGCCTTGCCATGCTGGTCGGTGACTTCGACCTGCTTGGCGGCAATCACCTTGCCGGTTCCCTGAAGTGCCGTGACGCCGTTGGCCTTGAACAGGCCGGCGATACCACCGGTCAGATTGCTGACGATCTTGTCCTTGCGCGCCATCATCTTCTTGACGTCCATGCTGACGTCGCCGGTTTCGATACCGAGATCGGAGAAGTCGTGCTTGGCTTCCACGAACTTGTGCGAGGCTTCAAGCAAAGCCTTGGAAGGAATGCAGCCTACGTTGAGACAGGTTCCGCCCAGCACCGTCTTGCTACCGTCTTCGCTGATCCATTTCTCGACACAGGCCGTCTTGAGCCCTAGCTGAGCGGCACGGATGGCAGCTACATAGCCACCGGGGCCTGCACCAATAATGATCACATCAAACTTGTCAGCCATGTCGGCTCCTTTAGCTTGGTTGCCTCTCCCCTTGTGAGGGCAGAGGCTGAGTGCGATTGAACGTGAAATGCGATAGGGAGATTACACGTCCAGCAACAGGCGTGCGGGATCTTCCAACAATTCCTTGATAGTCACCAGGAATTGAACGGCATCCTTGCCATCGATCATGCGGTGGTCATAGGAGACCGCCAGATACATCATCGGGCGAATTTCGACCTTGCCATTGACCGCCATGGGGCGTTCCTGAATCTTGTGCATTCCCAGAATGGCGGTTTGCGGCGGGTTGATGATCGGCGTGGACATCAATGAGCCGAAGGTGCCGCCATTGGTGATGGTGAAGGTGCCGCCCTGCATCTCGTCGATACCCAGCTTACCGTCACGCGCTCGCTTGCCAAAGTCGACAATACCCCTCTCGACATCAGCGATCTTCATATGGTCGGTATCACGCAACACCGGCACTACCAGACCACGCGGCGTGGAAACCGCCACACCGATATCCTGATAACCATGGTAAACCATATCGTCGCCATCGATAGAGGCATTGACGTCCGGGAAGCGTTTTAGCGCTTCACTGGCCGCCTTGACGAAAAATCCCATGAAGCCCAGTTTGGTATCGTGGGTCTTGAGGAAGGTATCCTTGTACTGAGCACGCAAGCTCATTACCGCACTCATGTCCACCTCATTGTAGGTGGTCAGCATGGCGGCCGTCTGTTGAGCTTCGACCAGACGCTTGGCAATGGTTCTGCGCAGGCGACTCATCGGAACGCGCTTCTCGGGACGCTCGCCTTCGACAGCTGGGGCGGCAGCAGCCTTGGCCGGTGACGTGGCAGGCTTGGCGGCTTTCTTGGCGGAACCGTCTTTTACCGCTTTCTGCACATCTTCTTTCAAGATGCGCCCACCCTTGCCAGTCCCTTCTATCTTGGCAACGTCAAGGTCGTGTTCGGCAACCATCTTGCGCGCCGCCGGGGCCAGAATCTTGTCACCGACTTTTTCATCGGCTTTCTCGCCAGCACTGTCTTCGGTACGTTCTCCAGTGCTTTCTTCACCCGCGCCTTCGTCAGCACCGCTCTCGCCACCAGCGCCTTCGGTAAAGATAGCCAGCACTTCTTCGGACTCTACCTGGCTGCCTTCTTCCGCCTTGATCTCACTCAGGGCACCATCCGCGGGAGCGACAACTTCCAGCACCACCTTGTCGGTTTCTATATCGGCCAGGACGTCGTCGCGTTTGACCGCTTCACCGACCTTCTTGTGCCAGGTGGCAACGGTACCTTCCTGAATCGATTCCGGGAAGGAAGGCGCTTTCACTTCATGCTGCTTGCCACCGCCGGAAGGCTTCTTGTCTGGCTTGGCCTCGGCTTTCTTTTCATCTTTCTTGTCACTCTTGGCATCCTGCTTGTTGCTGCCATCACCGGAGGCCTTGCCTTCGCCTACCTTGCCCAATATTTGCTCGGACTCAACGGTGTCGCCTTCCTCAGCCATGACATCAGTCAGCGTACCTGCTTCCGGTGCCAACACTTCGAGCACGACCTTGTCGGTTTCGATTTCAACAATCAGCTCGTCGCGTTCAACGCTGTCACCCGGTTTCTTGTGCCACGCGGCTACGGTGCCCTCGGCAATGGATTCCGGAAAGGTTGGCGCTTTGATCTCGGTAGCCATGTCGTTTCCCTTATGTGTTCTCGTGTTCCAGCGGGTGCCTTACAGATTGAAGGCATCTTCCACTAGCTGGCGCTGCTGTTGAGTATGAACGGACATATAGCCCGCTGCCGGTGCTGCCGATGCCGGGCGTCCGGCAAACTTGAGATCGCGCCCCAAGCCATCTTTCAGCATATCGGCCACGGCCCGCATGTGATGCTGGCTCGAGTACCAGGCCCCCTGGTTGAGCGGCTCTTCCTGACACCACACCACATCTTCGATATTGGTGTAGGGCGTCAGAATTTCCAGCAGTTCTTCCTTGGGGAACGGGTACAGCTGTTCGATACGCACGATAGCGGTATCGTCACGCTCATTATCGACTCGCCAGTTTGCCAGGTCGTAATAGACCTTACCGGCGCACAACACCACGCGTTTTACCTTTTCTGGCTTGAGATCGGCCTGGTCGGGCAATACCATATGGAATTTTCCGTAAGCCAGATCGTCCAGGCTGGAAACAGCTTCCTTATGCCGCAACAGCGATTTCGGCGACATGATCACCAATGGCTTACGCAGCGGACGAATCACCTGGCGGCGCAACAGATGGAAGATCTGTCCCGGCGTGGTCGGCACGCAAACCTGCATGTTGTGCTCGGCGCACATTTGCAGGAAACGCTCCAGGCGTGCCGATGAGTGCTCCGGCCCCTGGCCTTCATAGCCATGCGGCAACAGCATGGTCAAACCACACAGGCGTCCCCATTTGGTTTCACCGGAAGAGATGAACTGGTCCACCACCACCTGGGCACCATTGAAGAAATCACCAAACTGCGCTTCCCAAATCACCAGATCGTTCGGAGCGGTGGTGGAATAGCCGTATTCGAAGGCAAGCACGGCTTCTTCGGAAAGGAAGGAGTCGTGAATGGTAAACGTCGGCTGAGCATCCGCCATGTTCTGTAGCGGCACATAGGTGCTGCCATCTTTCTGATTGTGGACCACAGCGTGACGGTGGGAAAAAGTACCGCGACCCACATCCTGTCCGGTCAGGCGAATCGGGTGTCCCTGGTCGAGCAAGGTGGCATAAGCCAAGGTCTCGGCAAAGCCCCAGTTGAGGCCCATGCCACCGGCCTGCATCTTGCGTCGGTCTTCGTAGATCTTGGCAACCTGGCGCTGCACTTCCACACCGTCGGGAATCTCGCACATCCTGGCGGCCAGCTGCTGCAGACGTTTCATGTCCACCGTGGTATCGGCATCGCCGCTCCACTCGTGCCCCAGATAGGGCGCCCAATCAACGAACAGGGAGGTATTGGGTTCCTGCACCAAGGCATTGGCCACGTGGTTACCCGCCACCAGGTCTTCGCGGTAGGTTTCCACCATTGCCTTGGCATCGGCTTCGCTGAGTATGCCCTGCTCCACCAGCCGCTGCGCATAAATGGAGCGTGAAGACGGGTGGGCCTTGATCTTGGAGTACATCATGGGCTGAGTGCCCGATGGCTCATCAGCTTCGTTATGGCCACGACGGCGGTAACACACCAGATCGATCACCACGTCGCGCTTGAATTCCTGGCGATAGTCGATGGCGACTTGAGTGGCATGCAACACCGCATCCGCGTCATCACCATTGACATGGAAGATCGGTGCCTGAACCATTTTGGCGATATCGGTGCAGTACTCGGTGGAACGAGTATCCGCAGGGTGCGAGGTGGTAAAGCCAACCTGGTTGTTGATGACGATATGTACCGTGCCACCGGTCTTGTAAGCACGGGTCTGGGACATCTGAAATGTCTCCATGACCACGCCCTGGCCAGCGAAGGCGGCATCACCATGAACATTGATCGGCAGTACCTTGGTGCCGTCCTTGTCATTGCGTCGGTCCTGACGGGCACGCACCGACCCTTCGACTACCGGGGCCACGATTTCCAGGTGTGAAGGGTTGAACGACATGGCCAGGTGCACTTCACCGCCCGGCGACATGACGTTGGAACTGAAACCCTGGTGATATTTGACGTCACCGGAACCCCGTTCGATGACTTTCTTGCCATCGAACTCGTCAATCAGGTCCGTCGGGTTCTTGCCGAGAATATTGACCAGAAGATTGAGACGCCCGCGGTGAGCCATGCCGATAACGACTTCCTTGGTACCGTAACCGCCGGCACGCTGGATCAGCTCGTCCATCATCGGAATAAAGGCTTCACCGCCCTCCAGGCCAAAGCGCTTGGTGCCCGGATACTTCGAGGCCAGGTAGTTTTCCAGCCCCTCCGCGGCGGTCAGACGCTCAAGTACGTGCTTGCGCACATCTTCATTGAACTTGGGTGCACTGCGTACCGCTTCGAAACGCCGCTGTAGCCAGCGCTTCTCTTCGGTATCGACAATGTGCATGATCTCGCAGCCGATCGAGCGACAGTAGGTCTGCTCGAGGGCGTCGACGATTTCACGCAAGGAGGCCTTGTCCATACCCAGGAAAAACGAGCCGGTCTGAAACTCGGTGTCCAGGTCAGCTTTGGAAAGCTGATGGAACGACAGGTCAAGGTCGGGGACGGGGGTGGGATTACGCAGACCCAAGGGATCGATATTGGCCTTCTGATGGCCACGAAAGCGATACGCGTTGATCAACTGCAGGACTTTGACCTGCTTCTTGTTCTCTCCGCTGTCAACAGCGGCGACCGCAGCGCCTGGGCGCGTTTCTCGGCCTAATTGATAGAACTGATCACGGATGGGGCTTAGTGGAACATCGTGGGAGGCACTGCCCTCGGGGCGCGGCAACTGGTCGAAATAGTTGCGCCACTCGTCAGGGACAGTATCAGGATCGTCAAGGTACTGCTCGTAAAGCGCTTCCACGTAGTGGGCATTGCCACCACTAACGTGAGAGGAACGCCACATTAACTCCATTATGCCTTGTTGCATCTCTCGGTCACCCTGCACTGATGGGGTGGTATCGGCATCGCCACATGCGCGACGACATCGCTGTTGCCCTGCCGGCGGGGCGGGAGGTTTGCCGGCGGCGCCGGCCTATAGCCGGAAGCCCTTTCGTTCTCTGATCGTACTTTCGTTTTCGGTTCTTACTTTTCGGTACTTCTTTTCGGTTCTTCGCGTTCGCGCCATGCTCAAGAGCCGGTACTCACGGCACCGGCTCTTGAACCTGGCTACGATGTGGCGCGACTCGATGCCGCACCACAACGCTTAGCCTCTATGATAACAAGCGAGCCGTCACGATTTAAGTGGCTTTCATGGCAACTTAAGTGGCATTTCGCTTGTTTTTTTCTTATGTGGCCTCGGCCAACAGCATTTCACGAATCTTTCCGATAGCCCGAGTCGGGTTCAAACCCTTGGGACATACCGCAACGCAATTCATGATGCCACGGCAGCGGAACACACTGAACGGGTCTTCCAGCTCGGACAAACGCTCCTGTGTAGCAGTATCACGCGTATCCACCAGGAAGCGATAGGACTGAAGCAGGCCGGCCGGACCGACGAACTTTTCCGGGTTCCACCAGAACGATGGGCAAGCTGTCGAACAGCAAGCACATAGAATGCACTCGTAAAGCCCATCGAGTTTCTCGCGGTCTTCAGGCGACTGAAGACGCTCGATAGCCGGCGCCGGGGTGTCGTTCTGCAGATAGGGCTGAATACGCTCATACTGTTTGTAGAACAACCCCATGTCCACGACCATATCCCGGATCACCGGCAGTCCAGGCAAGGGGCGCAGTACCAGTTTATTGCCCTTGATGACTTCGGATAGCGGCGTGATGCACGCCAGACCATTCTTGCCATTCATGTTCATGCCGTCGGAACCGCACACGCCTTCACGGCAGCTGCGGCGAAATGCCAAAGCGCTATCCTGCTCTTTCATCAGATGCAGAACATCCAGCACCATCAGGTCGCGACCTTTGGTATCGACCTGAAACTCCTGCATGTACGGCGCGGAGTCGGTTTCCGGGTTGTAGCGGTATACGGATACCTGAAGATTGGACATAGTGACTCCCTCTCGTCAATACGGAGTTTAGTAGGTGCGAATTTTCGGTTCGAGCGTTGCCATGGTCTTTGGCTTGAAGTTGACGTCGCGCTTTTTCAACTGCTTTGTCGCCGGGAAGTACAGTGAGTGCTTCAGCCAGTTGACGTCGTCACGATCCGGGTAGTCGTAGCGAGAGTGCGCACCACGGCTTTCCTTGCGCTCCAGGGCAGAAATTGCCGTTGCCTCGGCCACTTCCATCAGGTTGTCAAGTTCCAGGGCTTCGACACGGGCGGTGTTGAAGGTGTTGGACTTATCCGGCAGGTGCGCCTTGGCAATACGCTCGCGCAATTCCGCAAGCTGCTTGACACCCTTCTGCATATTCTCTTCTTCACGGAAGACGCCGAAAGAAGCCTGCATGATGTCCTGCAAGGCCGCCTTGAGCTCGGGGACGGTTTCACCACCTTCTTCGGACTCGTTCCAACGCGTCATGCGAGCCATGGCCGCTTCGATATCGGATTCGGTGGCATCCAGATATTCGATACCGGCATTGAGAGCGCCTTCAATGAACATGCCCGCCGCACGCCCGAATACCACCAGGTCGAGCAGTGAGTTGCCACCCAGACGGTTGGCACCGTGCACCGAGACACAAGCCGCTTCGCCGCAAGCAAACAGACCGTTGACGATCTGGTCCTTGCCATCTTCGCCCTGCATGATCGCCTGACCATGCACGTTGGTCGGAATCCCGCCCATCATGTAATGGCAGGTCGGCACCACCGGAATCGGCTCCTTGGCCGGGTCCACATGAGCAAAGGTCTTGGACAGTTCGACGATACCCGGCAAGCGCTTGCCCAGCACCTCTTCACCCAGATGATCGAGCTTCAAGAAAACGTGATCGCCTTTCTCACCGCATCCGCGACCCTCAAGGATTTCCATGACCATGGAGCGCGCGACCACATCACGGCCGGCAAGATCCTTGGCGTTGGGCGCATAACGCTCCATGAAGCGCTCGCCATCCTTGTTGATCAAGTAGCCACCTTCACCACGGCAACCTTCAGTCACTAAGGTGCCCGCACCATAGATGCCGGTCGGGTGGAACTGCCACATTTCCATGTCCTGCATCGGGAAGCCGGCGCGCAGCGCCATACCGATACCGTCGCCGGTATTGATCAGGGCATTGGTAGTGGAGGCGTAGATACGTCCGGCACCCCCGGTGGCCAGCACCGTGGCCTTGGACTTCACATGCACCACTTCACCGGTTTCGATGCACATGGCGATACAGCCCACGACATCTCCCTCGGCATTCTTGACCAGATCCACCGCATACCATTCATTAAGAAAGACGGTGTTGTTCTTTATATTGTTCTGATACAGGGTATGCAGCAAGGCATGGCCGGTACGGTCAGCGGCGGCACAGGTGCGCGCGGCTTGGCCGCCTTCCCCGAAGTTCTTGGATTGGCCGCCGAAAGGACGCTGATAGATACGGCCGTTATCAAAGCGGGAGAACGGCAGGCCCATGTGTTCCAGCTCGAACACTGCCTTGGGGCCTTCGGAACACATGTATTCAGCCGCGTCCTGGTCAGCGATGTAATCACCGCCCTTGACGGTGTCGTACATGTGCCAGCGCCAATCGTCGTTAGGATCGGCGGAAGCAATCGCACAGGTGATGCCACCCTGGGCGGAGACAGTGTGTGAGCGCGTCGGAAACACCTTGGAGAGCACTGCTGTCTTCTTGCCGGACTTGGCCAGTTCAAGTGCGGCTCGCAGACCGGAACCACCGCCACCGATGATGATGGCGTCAAATGTCAAGCTACGCAGGTTGGACATGAATCAAGCTCCCCACAGAATTTGAATGCTCCACACCAGATACACGAAGATGGCCAGAATGATCAGCATCTGGGCACCCACGCGCAAAGGCGTAGACTTGAGGTAATCGGTGGTTACGGTCCACAAGCCGATCCAGGCGTGTGCCGCCAGGGAAATGAATGTCAGCAAGGAGAAGATTCGCATCCATGTCTGGTCGAACAGGCCGCTCCATGTGTAATAATCGAGCCCCGGGTTGAATAGCAGATAGGCGACAAGAAACACGGTGTACAGGGCCATGATCACGGCGGATGCACGCTGCATCAGCCAGTCAGAAAGGCCGCTGCGGCCAAAGCTCGTAATGTTGGTTACCATACCCAGACTCCCGCCAGAATAATCAAAAGGGCACTGACCACGACTGTGGCCTGCGCTTTTTTCGTGCCACCTTCCAAGGTCACGCCGATATCGGCGTCCATGAGCAGGTGTTTGATACCAGCGACAAAGTGAAACGCCAAGGCGGACAAAAGGCCCCAGGCGATCAGTTTGGCTAGAAAGTTATGGGCCAGTGCATCGCTTACCGCATCGAAACCTGCCGGTGATGAAAGCGACTTGTCCAATGCCCAGAAAGCGAAAATCAGACCAACGAACAGGATGACACCCGTGACGCGGTGTGTGATCGAGGTCAACGCGGGAAGCGGGAAGTGTATGGTCGAAAGGTCTAGGTTTACGGGTCGTTTGCTATTCACGGCTTTATACACTCTCTTGGCCCGCTCTGCGACAGGTCGGGCATGGCCCGAGCGGGGTGATTTCTGGAAGCAGCTCGGCCGTTGCCAAGTCGGGCACGACCTCCTACCTGCCGGTCGCGCGCCAAGATTATAAGAACCTTAGGCTCCGCTGACAAACCGAACTCCGATTGACTCGACCATGGTTCAAGAAGATAACCAGATATCGAGTCGATTTTGCATTGCAGCATAGCTATAGTAGATTACTCCACTAGGCCAGACGCAGATGGCCACATTTAGAAGAACAGAAAAGTATTCGTTTGCTTGAACACTGGACGCTCAGCTAATGCCCCTTAATATTATACAATAGCTACACAAAATATAACTACCAGTATAGATCGAGATGGCATTTAGGCTAATTGACAATCCTTTTCACGCTTCTATAGTGGGCGAGTCTTTTCGCCGGTGCGGCATGCGAAATACCGACTTTACGTCCCAACCCGTATTCGAAAGGAGGCCAGTATGGCTGACAGGAAAGCAACATTAACGGTAGATGGTCTGGACAAGACCATCGAACTACCGATGTATTCCGGCACTCTTGGCCCCGATGTCATTGATGTACGTAGCCTCGTGGCTGAGGGTTTGTTCACCTATGATCCCGGCTTCATGTCGACATCTTCCTGCCAGTCCGCCATTACCTATATAGATGGCGGCAAAGGCGTCCTTCTCCATCGCGGCTACCCTATCGGAGAGCTTGCCAAGGAGTCCAACTTCGTAGAGGTGTGCTACCTGCTGCTGTTCGGCGAACTGCCTACAGACACACAATACGCTGATTTCGAATCACGGGTTCGCAATCACACCATGGTTCACGATCAGATCAACAATTTCTTCAAGGGCTTCCGGCGCGACGCTCACCCGATGTCCATTCTGTGCGGTGTCGTAGGCGGCCTGGCAGCGTTCTATCATGACCACATGGACATTACCAAGCAGGAAGATCGTGAAATCAGTGCGATCCGCCTGATCGCCAAAATGCCGACTCTGGCCGCGATGTCGTACAAGTACAACGTCGGCCAGCCGTTCAACTATCCGCGCAACGATCTGAGCTATGCAGAGAACTTCCTCTACCTGATGTTCAGCAACCCTTGCGAGGAATACAAGAGCAACCCGGTATTTGCCAAGGCCATGGATCGCATCTTCATGCTGCATGCCGACCATGAGCAGAACGCCTCCACCTCGACCGTGCGCCTGGCAGGCTCTACCGGTGCCAATCCGTTCGCCTGCATCAGTGCCGGCATCGCCGCTCTCTGGGGCCCGGCTCATGGCGGCGCCAACGAAGCCGTGCTCAAGATGCTTGACGAAATCGGTGACGACTCCGAAGAGAATATCCAGCGTTTCGTCGACAAGGCCAAGGACAAGGATGACCCTTTCAAGCTGATGGGCTTCGGTCACCGTGTCTATCGTAACTTTGATCCGCGCGCCAAGGTCATGAAGGAAACTTGCGACGAAGTCTTGGCCGAGCTGGGCATGGCCGATGACCCCCAACTCAAGATTGCCAAGCGCCTGGAACAGATCGCTCTGGAAGACGACTACTTCATCGAGCGCAAACTCTACCCCAATGTCGATTTCTATTCCGGCATCATTCTCAAGGCAATGGGCATTCCGACCAACATGTTCACGGTCATCTTCGCCGTCTCGCGTACCATTGGCTGGATTTCCCATTGGCACGAGATGCAAAGCGACGATTTCAAGATCGGTCGTCCGCGCCAGCTGTATACCGGTCATGATCAGCGTAGCTATCCCAGCAAATGATCGTGCACCCGCCAGTGTAATACCAAGGCCGCCTTCGGGCGGCCTTTTGCATATTTTTCTTGGCGAACTCCTGCCCTTTCTTTACATTTTTCCCACTACGCCAGAAATGGTCAACTACTTCGCCCTAAAGAGGTTGTCGCAAATCTCCTAACGACTCATAACTAAACCGATGCTCAGCGACGTCGAAGGCTGGACGACATCATCACTCACACCCTGGCAGCCGCGATCATTTCCTTTGTTGCTAGGTAAGATAATCCCAGGCATCTCCACAACCAATCCCAGAGACGATGATAAAGGCTCAGCGCTACAGCGCGAGCCAGGTTGTAAGCCAGGGCATGCAAAGCAAACTCGCGTTTGACACCCGCCAGCCCACGGCGCCGGAAGCGAGACAGTCCC
>NZ_QPIJ01000048.1 GCF_003336665.1 Vreelandella rituensis
ACTAACAAAAACGGCGTGGTAGGAAGCAGGGGTAAAACGATACCCATGGCGCCCAAGCCGATGCACAAGAGGGCAAGGCATTGATAGAGCCGAGAATACAGAGAGGGGGGTAGTAACATGATGACGCCCTCCCTAGTTTTATATAAGGTGCATTGTAAATGAATATAATAGGTGAATACTGCTTTCACAAGCTACCTGACCATGATTCACTGACTCTTGTGATTTTCCTTCAAGGAGACCCGAATGGCTATTTCCAATTATGCTGACCTGCTGGCGGAAGCCCACCGTCAAACCGAGCCACAACGGCTGCTGTTCGTTCTGGCGCGTGCCGAATTGCCCGACAATCCCGACCAGACACAACGTGAGCGTTTCGAGCAAGGCGAAGGCGGTGTGCTGGCCCCGGTACTCTGCGTGGACAAAACCCTCGAGGAGCTTAGCGACATGGCGGCTCTGGTCGAGGAATCGCAAGGTACCGGCCAGGAATGGGACATCGCCTTCGTGGCCGCCTTGGCGGGCGATGGCGCCTTGCCTCCCAGCAGCGAAGAAGCGGAGCAGCCCTTGCAGCGCATGGTCGAGTCGATAAAGATGGGCAGCATCGAAAACTTTCTGGCCTTCGATCGCCAAGGCGTGGCAGTCAGCTTCCATTGAAATCCTCATCTTACCAAGCCGGATGACGCAAGTTAACGTAAGGGGTCGGTGCTGATGTTCCAGGACACCTTGCTCGCCGACCTCGCCGTCGAATTACCCAGCGCAGTGCGCCTGCAGCGCCTTGTGGTCACCCTGCGTGAATATTTTCGCTGCGGGGCGGTCTGCCTGTTGCAACTCAAGGGTGAAGCGTTGACCCCAGTGGCGGTGGATGGCCTGGTGCATGAAGCCTTGGGGCGACGTTTCGTGATTGCGCAGCATCCTCGCTTGGCGGCGATTCTGGCGAGTCGACGGACGGTGTCGTTTCCTCCGGATTCCACCCTGCCGGACCCTTACGACGGCCTAATCGAGCAGCATCCCGGCGAGCCGCTGCACGTCCATGACTGCATGGGCATCAGCCTACATGAAGCCGGCGAGACGTGGGGCGTACTAACCTTGGATGCCTTGTGCCCGGGGGTCTTCGATCGTCAGGCCGAAGACGACCTGCAACGCTTCACCCTGCTGGTCGAGGCGGCGGTGCGCATGACCCGGCTGGAGCAGGACATTCGCGGCCTGCGGCTGGTTCGACATGACAGCGAAACGCCCCGTCGTCGGCATGATGACGGCGAGATCCTGGGCCAGAGCATGCTGATACGACGGTTGCTTGAAGAACTGGACGTGGTCGCCGATTCCGAGCTGCCGGTACTGCTCAGTGGCGAGACCGGGGTGGGCAAGGAGTTGTTTGCCCGCCGCTTGCATCAGCAATCCCCTCGGGCTGCGGCGCCATTGGTCCACGTCAACTGCGCCGCCTTGCCTGAATCGCTCGCGGAAAGCGAGTTGTTCGGCCATGTGAAAGGCGCGTTCTCCGGCGCTGATACGGCGCGGCCCGGGCGCTTTGAGGCCGCCCACGGCGGCACGCTGTTTCTCGATGAAATCGGCGAACTCCCTCTGGCGATTCAGGCCAAATTGCTGCGCGCCCTTCAGAACGGTGAGATTCAGCGCCTCGGTGAGGACACCCCGCGCCGGGTGGATGTGCGCATCATCGCCGCGACTAACCGCCATTTACAGGATGGCGTGCGCGACGGGCATTTTCGTGCCGACCTCTACCACCGCTTGTCAGTCTATCCGGTGCCTATCCCTCCGCTGCGCAAGCGTGGCAGCGATGTGCTGGTGCTGGCGGGACACTTTCTGGAACTCAACCGGGCGCGTCTGGGCTTGCGGAGTTTGCGGCTGTCAGCGCAAGCCGAAGCGACGTTATGTGCCTACGAATGGCCGGGTAACGTGCGTGAACTCGAGCATGTGATCAGTCGGGCGGCGATCAAGGCGTTGAGCAGGGGGGCGGCGCGTCACGAAATCATTACCTTGGAAGCTGAATTGCTCGATTTGGCTCAGGCGCCACTCTTGAACGATGCATCCTCTCAAGGACTTTCTCAAAGGCTGAGTCAAGAACGGTCTCAAGAGCCGACTCAAGAGCGCTCGGGCCAGGATAATGCCGCTCCTGAACAGCATCGAATGTCGCTACAGGAGAGTGTCACCCAAGCCCAGCGCCAGGCGATCGCCCTGGCGCTTGAGGCCAACCGCGGCAACTGGGCCGCGGCGGCTCGCCACTTGAATGTTGACCCCAGCAATCTTCACAAGCTGGCCCGGCGTCTGGGTGTCAAAGGAGCGGTGTGAAAATGGCCCAAGGTTAGTGGCCGCTCAACTCTCCGCGTCCCAACTGGCCCAGCAATTCTAGATCGATATCCCCATAGGCGACGACCTCGCCGCCATACGTCTTGCGGAAGGCATCGGCAGCGGTGTGCTCGGCGAAGGAGGCCAAGGTGTGCCCCATGCTGCCGCGACGTTCGTGGCCGACCACGTACCAGGCCTCGCTGGCCAGGGTGAAGGCGTCATCCGCTGGTGCTGTCCAGGGAGTCACACCGATATCATGCACATAGGCATGCGAAAGACGGGTCTCGTTTTCCGGCTGTTGCAGAAAGACGAAAAGCTCCATGGTGGAGCAGAACTTGAGCGGCGTTTGCTGGCCCTGCACGAAGGCTTCTCCTTTGGGCCCGGGGTGCTCGCTGATCAGCATGCCGCACACATGGCAGCTATCGCCCGACTCGATGGGGACGGGGGTGGCCAGGGTGTCGGGTTCCGGCTCGCCGCAGCCGGCAAGCAGCGATAAGGAGAACAGGGCGAGCAGCAACAGCGAAATGCGTCGAGTCATGGCGATAGTCCAGGTGTATTCGGCTTCAAGCCGGTCGATGACGGAAACGCAGGATGGCCAGGCCCAACGGCACCAGTATCCAGGCGAAAAGAATCGGTATCAGTACCGCCGGACGGAAGGCGCCTCCCTGGGCAATGGAGGTAACGCCACTCACACTGCGAGCCGCTTCGAATCCGGCCAGATTGATCAGGCGAAAGCACTCGGTGGGATTGAGCAACAATAGCCAGGGCAGCCAGTCGCCGCCTTGCTTGACGCTGACCAGCAAGGCGAGCAAACCAAGGTCGAAGACCAGCACGAACAGGAACCAGACGACCAGCGCCAGACCGGCGGCTCGGGCCTTTTCGGTAACCGAAACGCTGATCAGGTAGGCGAAGGCGATGAACACCCAGCCCAGCAGAACGCTGCTGAGAATTAGCAGGCCCATGCCGGAAGCCAGTTCGGCATTCGATACCCCCTCGGCACCCAAGGCGATGACGATCCCGGCAATGCCGAAGCCGACGACGGTGGCGACGCCCAGAATCAATCCATGCCCCAGAAACTTGCCGAGCAATAATGAGGTCCGGCTCAGCGGGTAGGTGAGCAGCAGCAGCAGGGTGCCGGCCTCCTGCTCGCCGACCACAGCATCATACGCCAGCAGCAGGGCGATCAACGGAATCAGAAAGACCGCCAGAGTCGAAAGGCTGGTCAGGGTGGTGGCAAGCGATGTGAACCCCAGGCCGCCGCTGGCGGCAGCACCGAACCAGGCAATCCCCACGGCGAGAGCCGCCAGCACCAGCGCGATGGCCAGCACCCAGCGGTTACGCAGGCCGTCGCGAAACTCCTTGCCTGCGATGGTCAGAATAGCCTTCATGAGAGAACTCCTGGTTCTTCGGGAGCGCGCCGGGCCGAGAAATGCGTATAAAGATGCTCAAGGGTAGGCGGCAATAGCTCGATGTCCTCGACCCTAGAGTCCGCGGTGAGGTGGCGTAATACCGCCAGTTTGGCATCGACGGGAACCGAGAAGGTGACGCCATGCTCCTGGTGGGTGGAAACCTGGATACGTGGGTCGTCCCAGCCGTGGCGCCAGGCGTCTTCTTCCAGGCGGCCTCGGGCGTGGATGATGAGCGGCAGCTGCGCTTCGGCGCGTAGCTCCGCCATGCTTCCCATGGCCAGACGGCGTCCCCCGCCCAGAATCAGGGCGCGGTCGATATAGGGCTCCACGCCGGGCAGCACATGCGAAGACAGCAGTACGGTGCAGCCCCGGTCACGCAAGTCTCTCACCGTTTCGTAGAAGTCACGCGTCGCTGCGGGGTCGAGGCCGGTGGTCGGCTCATCGAGCAGCAGCAATTGTGGCTCGCCGAGTAGCGCCTGAGCCAGCCCAAGGCGCTGGCGCATGCCTTTGGAGTACGTCTTGACGCGCCGGTCGGCGGCGATCGATAGCCCTACCCGCTCGAGAAGTTCGTCGACTTGAGTGCGCGCCACCCGCTTGAGCCGGGCGAAATACACCAGGACTTCTCGTCCGCTAAGTTGCTCGTAAAAGCTGACATTTTCCGGCAGATAGCCGAGGCGTCGGCGCAGCGTCTCGGCATGAGGGCCGGCAGGCGCGCCGCCGAGTACCGAGACGCTACCCTTGTCCGGGGCGATCAAGCCGAGGATCAGGTGCATGGTGGTGGTCTTGCCCGCGCCATTGTGGCCGAGCAAGGCCAGCACCTCGCCCTGGCTGACCGAAAGATCGAGCGCATCGATGCGGGTCAGGTCGCCGTGATGCTTGGTCACATGCTGAAAATCGATCACCGGGGTCATGTGTCGGCGTCTCCGAAGTGAGGGTCTGTCATCAAGGGAGCGCTATCGCGCACCCCCTGGGGGCGAAACACCGGGAATTGCCGTTGCACCCAGCGCAAGGCCAGCACGGCGGGGCTGTCCATCAGTAGCCGGGCGGCGGGGTAGCGCCATAACAGGCGGTCCATGGCATCGTTGGGTTCGAAGGGCGTATCGCCGATGCCGTCCTCGGCAAGGTCCCAGCCCAGGTAATTGCCCCAGTAGTTGCCGCGCCCGTCCTCCGACCATTCCTGCAGGCGAGTCGCCACGTACATCACTTGCTGTCGGTTGTCGATGAAGGCGTTGCCTACCACGACGTTGTCTTCCGAACCGGCGGTCAGGTGAATGCCGATGTCACTGTGGGCGAAACGATTGCCTTCGAAACGATTGTATTGGGAGTTATAGACGAACAATGCCTTGCCTTCGCCGCCACTGACCAGCCCTTGGCCGGCGGAGTCGCGGCGCTGGCGTATTTCTTCGACCCGGTTGTCGCGCAGCAGCGAGCCGGTAATGTTGTTCATCAAAATGCCGTAGTGACGGTCGTTTTCGGAACGGTTACCGATCACCGTCAAGCGCTTGGACTGCATCAAGGCATAACCGGTGCGGGTGTCGCGGGTCAGGTTGTTTTCCAGATGATTGTCGTGGGCGTACATATAGTGCACGCCGTAGCGTAGATCCTGCATGTGATTGTCGCGCAGTACGCTGTCGCGACTGGTATCGATGTAGATACCGTCACGCACCCGACGGATATCGTTACCTTCCACCAACACCCCCCTGACGTTGAACAGATGAATGCCGTTGCCTCGGTCCTGAGAACGCAGTGCTTCATCGCCTCGAATGACATTGTCGATTACCTGGGCATCGGCGACGGCGTCGAGGCGAATACCGAAGCCCGGCCCGGAAAGGCGGTTGCCACGAATGAGGCTACCGGTGGCAGCGGGTTGCACCAGGATACCGGCATCCATATCGGTCAGATCCTGGCCCCAGTTTTCAATCACCAGATCGGTCAGCACGCTATTCGGGGCCGAGAGCGTCACGGCATGGCCTTCGCCAAGCCCATCGATCACCGCGACGCCTTCGGCTGTCAGCGATAAGCTGCGGTCAATCACAATCGAGCCGGGATAGCGACCCTCGGGTAAGCGGATGTGATCGCCATCCGAGGCTTGCTCGATCAGCGGCTGGAGTGGTTCGCCGGGAACGGCACGCCACTGCGCCGCTTGGGCAGGCAAACCTATTAAGAAGGCCGCCACCAAGAGGGTGGTGGCGGCAACATTGACTCTGCTGAGCATGAGGACTCCCTTATAGCCCGGGGCCGAATGTCCGACCCCGGGTGCCATCAGGCTTTCTCGACCAGCATGCGACCGGTCATCTCCATGTGCATGGCGTGACAGAACCAGGAACAGTAATACCAGTACACCCCGGCCTTGTCGGCGGTGAAGGTGACGCTGGAGGTCTGCTGCGGACTTATCTCCATGGAGACACCATGGTTGACCATGACGAAGCCGTGGGTCAGGTCCTCAACCTGGTCGAGGTTGGTGACCACCACAGTGACTTCATTGCCCTGCTTGACCTTGAATTCGGTCAAGCCGAACTGCGGGGCAATGGAGGTCATGTAAACCCGTACCTTGTTACCGTCACGTATGACCTTGCTTTCGCCTTCCAGGTTGACGCCATCGGCCTTGGCCATGGCGACCGTCTCGGCAAAGAAGGGGTCATCGCGTTTCCACACCCGACTGGGGTTGAGTTGGTCGGCGCGCATCAGGATGCAGTCGTGGGGTTCGGCGAAGGTGGGACCGTCGTGCACCAGTTTCATCTCTTCGCCTGAGATATCGATCAGCTGATCGTTTTCCGGGTGCAACGGACCCACCGGCAGGAAACGGTCCTTGGAGAACTTGCTTAATACCACCAGCCATTTGCCGTCGGCATCGCGGGATTCGGTGAGGCTGGCGTGGTTGTGCCCCGGCTGGTAATGCACATCGAGCTTCTGGCGGAGGTAATTGACGTCTTCGCCGTTGTAGTGGCGAATGGCATCTTCGATATTCCACTTGGCGACCTGGCTGTCGATGAACAGGGTGGTGTAGGCGTTTCCGCGACCGTCGTAAGTGGTATGAAGCGGCCCCAGGCCCAGTTCCGGTTCGCCGACAACGGTGTCGCGCGGTTCAATACTGCCGTCGAACAGCGCCGGCAACTTGTCGATGGCGATGATCGAACAGGTCGGAGAAAGCTTGCCGTTGATAATGAAGTACTTGCCATCCGGTGAGGTGTTCACGCCGTGGGGGTTCTTGGGTATGGGAATGTAGCGGGTCAGCTTCGAGCCCTTGCGGCCGTCGAGTACCGGCACATCCACATCACCCAGTGTTTCATAGTTGCCAGCCGCGACGGCGGCTTCGATGGCGTCGACATCGAATACCACGACCCAGTCACGCTCGGCACGCATGGTGTCGGCCAGCGTCATGCCTTTCTCGGAGTTGTAGCAGGAGGATGCCACGAAGCGGCCGGTATAGTCGGCATCGGTGTTATCCAGGTTACCGTCGACAATTACCTGCCAGGCGACGTCCATGCTTTCGGCATCAATGGCGTTGAACATGGTGAAGTAGTTATCCGGACTCTCCAGGTCGCGGCCATCGTTGATCTGCGGAATCGGCAGTTCGGCGTTGGCGAAAACGTACTTGGTATAAGGCACCTTTTGCAGGCGTAGCCCATGGATCGCTTGAACGTTGGGAATGGTGGTGATCTTGTCCGTCTTCATGATGTCGAGACGGATGCGCGCC
Organism: Vreelandella rituensis; assembly: GCF_003336665.1. Taxonomy (GTDB): domain Bacteria; phylum Pseudomonadota; class Gammaproteobacteria; order Pseudomonadales; family Halomonadaceae; genus Vreelandella; species Vreelandella rituensis. The sequence goes on from NZ_QPIJ01000048.1 coordinate 7,402, forward strand.
ACCCGGGTGTTGGCCTTGTCGTTGATGAACAGGTACTTACCGTCGTAGCTGCCGTCGGTCATCGAGACATGCGGGTGGTGGCAGTCACCGTTGAGGAAATGCGCCGAGTCGCCCATGATGTGCTTCGACTCATTGGTGATGCCCCAGCCGGTGGCACTGTCGATGTTGAACACCGGGATGCGCATCAGCTCGCGCATGGAGGGAACGCCCAGTACCCGCACCTCGCCTTGGTGGCCACCGCTCCAGAAACCATAGTATTCATCGAGTTCGCCGGGGGCGATCTCGATCCCATTTTCACTCGCCGCTCGGGCTTGTTGGCTGTTAAGCAGGGCGCCGGCACCGAAACCGCTGGCCAAGCCTGCGCCGGCTACGCCGGTAACGGCACTGTTACGTAGAAAGTGGCGCCGGCCAATGTCCTTGATGGTCTTCTTGTCGCTCATGATTCACTCCTCTTGATGCGTCGGGATTCGCTGCAGTTTGCGGTTACCGGCGTTGCCGGGGTCATGAGTCTCGACGCCACCTCGTCCACCGGCCAGACCAGCCGCCTTTTCGTAGCGTTTGCGGCGTTTGATCATCGGCGGGCAGCGCTGGTCATCGTAGTAGGTGACTTGGCAGTCGAGACAGTAATGACACTCGTTGGCGTTGATGCGTCCATCGGGATGGATGGCACCGACTTCACATTCGTGGGCGCAGATCTGGCATGGGGTGCCGCAGCTGCCTCGATGGCGCTTGAGCCAGTCGAACAGACGCAGACGGGAGGGAATTGCCAACCCGGCGCCTAGCGGACATAGATAGCGGCAATAGAACTTGTGGTTGAAGGCCGAAATCGCCACCAGGCCCAAGGCATACAGGACGAAGGCCCAGTCACGCTGAAAGCGTAAAGTGATGGCGGTCTTGAACGGCTCGACCTCGGCATAGCGCTCGGCGGTACCCAGGGAATGCAAGGAGACAGCGAATAGCGCCAGCAGGATGATGTACTTGATGGCCCAGAGCCGTTCATGAAGCCCGAAGGGCACCTCGATTTGCTTTACTTTTAATTTACGAGCGATCTGGTTGACCAGATCTTGCAGGGCGCCGAATGGGCACAGCCAGCCACAGAATACCCCGCGCCCCCACAGCAGCAGGCTGACCGCCACGAACGACCAGAGGATAAACAGCATCGGGTCGATCAGAAATGAAGACCAACTAAAGCCACTGATCAGTGAGTTGGTAAAGGTCAGGATGTTGACGACCGATAATTGCGCCAGCGAGTACCAGCCGATAAATACCAAGGTGTAAATTTTGAAACCCAAGCGCAGGGGGTTTAGCAGGCGGGGGCGACGCGCCAGGACGTCTTGGAACAGCATGATACCGGTGAGCACTAATAAACCAGCCAGCAATACAATGATCTGGAATACCTTGTCGCGCCATACCTGCACCCAGATAGGTTCTTCCACCGGAGGTTCGGGGCGTTCGATGTAAGCCTCCGGCACCTTGTAGTCGGCACTGAAGCGGCTGAATTCGGTGGCTAGCGGCCCCGAGGCACGACGCACCAGTAATTCCAGCTGCCAGGGTTGGCCGGGGTCGAAACCCGCCTGCTCTCTCACGATGAAGATATCGCGCTCGTTCAAGGCGGGCATGCCGTCAATAGCCAAGTTACCCAGGCGGATATGGTCGCGGTCGTGAAAGCTGATATTGGAGTTGCCCTGGGTCAGCTCGAGGCGATCGAAGATGCCGCCACGCACGTAGCCCGAGCCCTTGAAGGAATAGTCACCCTGGGCCATCACGGCGATGGCGTGTTCGTCTTCTCCGAGCTCGGCCATCAGCTGTTCATAGCGGGTGTCACCCAGGAGGTTGCGACCGGCGGTGGGCGGATTCAGGTAGGTGTAGAAAATTTCGATGAACGTTTTGTCGGCGGGCTCCGGCGTTCGCAGGTAGTTCTCGGCCGGGGTATCGACGAAAGACTCGTCGACTTCGCCATGGGTCAGGTGCAGGCGTCGAATAGTGCCGTCACCGGTGAGTTCGCTCCAGCCAGCTGGGGAGAATACGTCCTGTAGCACCCGTGCATGCGGAGCGGCCGAGGGGTCGGCGATCAACCCTTGTTCGGCTGCCACCTTGCGTGCGGCACGCATGATAGTGTCATTGACCACGATGACGGTAACCGTCGCACCGGAGATGGCGTCCAGGTCACCGCCGATCTTGGGATTATCACTGACATGATAAGGCAGGTGAGCATCGGCGAAATTCTGGAGTTTCTCTTCGGGAATGCCCACCAGCATGATGGGTTCAGCGTGTTCGAGAACCTCGGTCACCACCAGGTCGCCATTTGTGTCGATGGCCACCAGCAAGTTGATCGGCTTCCCGGAGTAGGCAGGGATCGGCGCGATATCCACGGTCTCGAAGACATAACCGAGCAGGTCTTCTCCCTGACGGACTTCCTGCACCGGCCATTGCGATTCGGCCTGCCTGAGATTGTCAGCATCAGGGAAGCCGGCTTGAATCTGCTCCAGCTCGACAGCTTGGGCAGGCAGGGCCAATAGCAGCATCAAGACCAAACCGAGCCATATGCTTGGCTGTATGGCCAGACGAGCAGCACGCCATAATGACATCATGTCCTGGAAGCCATTTTCTTGAAAACAAGGGTCTTGGAACCCCCTGTCTTGGAAACCATTGATGGCATGGTCATAAATCGTATCCTTGCCTTTCAAGAGAAGCCTGGTGACGATGCACTTAATAAAGGGTATTTATTATGCATCTTTTTGATTGCGCTACCTGGCTCAAGACATGTCTGAGCCAGCACAATGAGAAGGTGTATTGAAACTACATTAATAGAAGTCGCTTTAAGCGTATTTGATCTGGGTCATGTTGTACAGGTACTACCCCTTATGAGAATTTGGCCTACCTCTTAACGGGTAGTGGCTTGAGCAGGGGTAGGGTGCGAGACCTGTATATAACGTTAAAGCCCGATACGATGCGCCCGGGGAGTGAAGAAAATGCCACTGGGTGATTCGCTTTCCAGGCGCGTAATTTCCTCCAGGGTATGGGTGTCATAGACGGTGACGCGATCGCTGTCCCTGGCCGAAATCCATACGTGTTCACCGCGGGGTGTGAACTCCATATGCAGTACGGCTTTACCGGGTGACAACGTCGCTACAATATCGCGAGTTTCGCTATCGATGACTTGCACCACGTCGTTGTCCGGGTGCGCAAAGCTGACCCAGACCTGGCGTTCATCCGGACGGCTCATGACGAAGATGGGTTGGCCGTGGACCGGGATGCGCTCGGTAAGCGACCAATCGTCCTTATCGGCGATGAGCACTTCATGGCGTCCCACCGCTGGTAACCAGGCTTCGTTTCCCGCCATGGCCCAGCCTTCCAGGTGTGGCATCTTGTAGACCGGCAGGCGTTCGTCGCCACGGCCGTAGTCGGGCAGGATGCGTTGTACTCCGGCTTCAGTGTGCCATAAGTCGAGCAAGGCCAGGCCGTCCTCGCCAAACAGACCAGCAATGTAATAGCGTCCGCTAGGGTCGATCAGAGCGTCATAGGGGTTTTCCCCTACATCGGTGAAGCGAGTCACTTCCGGCGCTTCACCGTTCATGTCAACGAGATGAATTTCCCCGGCTTCGAACAGGCTATAAACGAAGTGATTCCCCGGCGCGTCCACCAGCCCGACGACCTTGGAACGCTGCTCACGGCCCTTTTCATCCAACCAGGTAGCGGGAATGTCGGCCACCAATTCAAGGTTTTCGCTGCCAAAAATTTTCACCCCGCCCGGCTCATAGTTGGCCACGGCAACCAGCCGACCATCCTGGGAAATGGCCCCGCCAATACTATTGCCCGACTGCATCACGCGTGCGGTGATATTGCCAGTCAACAAGTCGACCTTGCTCAATCCTCCGTCGCGGCCGAAGACAAAGGCGTAACGCGTATCCCGCGAGAATTTCACCGAGGCGTGGGAAAGATCGCCCAATCCTTCCACCCGCTCAAGTACCCGGCGTTGGCTGGTATCCACCACGGCAAGGCTGCCAGTGGCGCGCTCCACGATCACACCGAGATCACCGGTGCCCCGAAGAGCCTCGGGCGATGTCTGGCAACCAGCGAGTAGCGCGAGTAACGCCATACCGGCAAGAGGTTTGCGTATCGAATTCAGTTTCATCGTTTTGCGCGGGAAACCCGGTTGCTTTAGCGCCGGGAGGGATAGCGCGTCGTGCGCCACACGACTCGGGGTTCCCTGTCCGCGTCTCCTTTATGATTGGATTGTGGGTAGTGGGTGATAGCCGTAGCCATCACCGCGTTGCAGCAGGGTGCAGTGGCGCCAGGCCGGTTTCCTTGCTGCCCGGATCGGCAGCCAGCAGGGGTGGCTGCAAGGTGCAGTCACTCAGGCAGCGATCCCGCAGGCGGATCATGAAAGGGGTCAGGTTCACCACCGCTGCCCGTCCGCGCTCCAGCAGCAGCCGTGCGCGTTTTTCGCTACACGGCATTAACGGCTGCTTGTTCTTTCCCAATACGAACACCGCCATGCGATCTCCTCCTAAACATTGCCCTTACGGGCCTAGTGACGCAGGTCTTCCAACCTGTCTCCCCTCGGGAATGTCTGCAACCGGCTCCTACCTTGTGGTAGCGACCAGAACCTTCGGCGCTTTACCTTTCACCAGCATGATCCTGATCTTCCAGAGCGCCGAACTGAGCGAAGCATTCGGCGGTGGGTCTTGACGACCTATTGCAAACGTAGCGGGTTGGCTACCGCTTTCCCTGGTCAACCGGGCTTGTTGTCACAAGCCTCGTCCCTTCAGGGCGAGGTAGTTGACGAGGGCTCCAGGGTCAGCGCTCCAAGGGATTGTCGTTTTGCAGATGATCGGCGAGCCAGCGCGCATCCTGTTCGCTAAGTAATCCTTCCCAACCGGGCATGGCGGTACCGGGAATACCCTGCAGGATCAACCTGGTTAAGCCGTCGCGGGGATAGCTATTCATGCGCTCGCGGGACAGGGCGGGGCCCAAGCCGCCCTTCAAGGTCATGCCATGGCAGGAGCCACAGTCCTGGTAGAGCAAGGTTTCAAGCTCCTTTTCCCGCGCCTTGTCGATATCTAGCGCCATCAGTGCCTGAGTGGGCAGCAGCCAAAGCGTACACAGCAGAGAAATTCGAAGTGAGAAAAACATGATGGCTTCCAGGCAATTGGAAAGGAGTCAAAGAAGTGTCGAGTCTTTGGTTCATGTCCATATTGATTAATATCAATAAAGTGTGGCTTCGGCACCGCCTAAAAAATAGATCAGTTTTTCCTGCGCCTGACAATGTCCCTTCGGAGGTAGAAGGAAGTGAGGTAAGCAACAGATTGATGCAGATCAATTTGCTATACGAAACCTAACTCAAAAATTAAAAGATGCATGAAAAATATCTTTTATTGGCTCAGTCTTTTTGGAGGCAGCGCTAGACCTGGGTTTCTCCAGCGAAAATAAAAATGGCATTACCTGACCAGGCTGCTTACGTGGACCATTGAATAGGTGAAACGATGATGAAGAGAAACAGGTATCTCAAACCACTGGCAGTGGCTGTCACGGCTGCCTCACTCGGCTTGGGTTTGGTACATGCTTTTGAGGATGACCCCGACGAGGAGCAGGAGGCGGCGAGAGTCTATCGGGGTACGGATTCACCGGTGGATGCGGCGTCAGCCAAATCAGTACGCACCCCAGGCGCTCCTGACCTTACCGAGGCGGAATTCGAGCGAGCCAAGGAAATCTACTTTCAGCGTTGTGCAGGCTGTCATGGGGTGTTGCGCAAGGGAGCGACCGGCAAGCCGTTGACCCCGGAGGTTACCCAGGAACGTGGCCTGGACTATCTCAAAGTTTTCATCAATTACGGCTCCCCGGCCGGCATGCCTAACTGGGGTACCTCGGGCGATTTCTCAGAAGAAGAAGTCGAGTTGATGGCCAAGTACATCATGCACGAACCGCCGGTTCCGCCGGAATTCGGTATGCCCGAAATGCAGGAAAGCTGGGAAGTGATGGTGCCGCCGGAAGAACGTCCCACCCAGCAACTGAATGACCTGGACCTGGAAAATCTTTTCTCGGTAACGCTACGCGATGCTGGTCAGATTGCCTTGATCGATGGCGCCAGCAAGGAGATCATCGATATTCTCGATACCGGCTATGCGGTGCATATTTCGCGTATATCCGCCTCGGGTCGCTACCTGTTCGTCATCGGGCGTGATGCCAAGGTGGACATGATCGACTTGTGGATGGAAGAGCCGGGAATCGTGGCCACCATCAAGGTGGGGTTGGAAGCACGCTCCGTCGAAACCTCGAAGTTCGAGGGTTACGAAGACAGCTTTGCCATCGCCGGTGCCTATTGGCCGCCTCAGTACGTGATCATGGATGGCGAAACCCTGGAACCGAAGAAGATCGTCAGCACCCGTGGCATGACCGTCGATACCCAGGAATATCATCCTGAACCACGTGTGGCGGCCATCGTGGCCTCTCACCAACATCCCGAGTTCATCGTCAACATCAAGGAAACCGGCAAGGTTCAGCTGGTCAATTACGAGAACCTGGATGCTTTGAGCACGGTGGAGATCGATACGTCTCGCTTCCTGCACGATGGGGGCTGGGAGAGCAGAGGCCGTTACTTCATGACGGCAGCCAACGAATCCAACCAGATCGTGGTGATCGATGCCCAGGAGCGCGAGCTCGAAGCCATCGTCGATGTGGGCAAGATCCCGCACCCCGGCCGCGGTGCCAATTTTGTCGACCCTGAATTCGGGCCGGTATGGGCGACCAGCCATCTGGGGGATAACACCATTCAGATGATCGGTACTGACCCTGAAGGTCATGCGGACAATGCCTGGAAGGTGGTGCGTACCCTTGAAGGCCAAGGCGGCGGCTCGCTGTTCATCAAGACCCACCCGGAGTCGAGCAATCTTTATGTCGATACGCCGCTTAATCCCGGTGAAGCGCTTAGCCAAACCGTAGCGGTCTTTGACCTCAACGATATGGATGCCGGCTACGAGATCCTGCCTATCGCCGAATGGGCTGATGTGGGAGAGGGACCCAAGCGGGTAGTGCAGCCGGAGTTCAACAAGGCGGGTGACGAGGTGTGGTTCTCGGTATGGAATGCCATGGATCAGCAGTCCGCCCTGGTGATCGTCGACGACAAGACCCGTGAGCTGAAGGCGGTGATCAAGGATGAACGACTGGTGACACCGACCGGCAAGTTCAACGTCCTCAATACTCAGCACGACATCTACTGACCAGGAAACGGCAGCGGTCCAGGGGGCCGCCGCCCTTGCCTGTGCTAGAAGTGCCTACTGACAACAGTGAGCTGTGCCGATGCATTGTCAATCTCAGGATTTCGATACGCTGGACCGGCGTCTGATCGATTGCTATCAGCGCGACCTGCCGGTTTGTTCCCGTCCCTTTCATGCCATGGCCGAGCGCCTTGGTGCGTCCGAAGAGCAGGTGATCGAGCGGCTACAGCGGCTAGAGACGCTGGGTGTACTGAGCCGGGTCGGGCCAGTCTTCGATCATGCTCTGGCCGGGGCCAGCCTGTTGGCCGCCGTGGCCGTTCCGGAAGAGCAGCGCGATGCCTTTGCAGAGCTCATTAACCAAGTGCCCGGCGTGAACCATAACTATGCCCGGGAGCATCATTACAACCTGTGGTTCGTGATGACCGCAGCGGAGGAACGGAGCCTTGACGAACGCTTGACGCAATTGGAAACCACGCTCGGCCGGACGATTCTGCGTCTGCCCATGCTGGAAAGTTTTCATATCGATCTGGCGTTCGCGATTCCCTGGGCCGAGCTGGAGGGAATATGACGACCCCAATGCCACTTGGCTTGGAAAGCCCGCTTGCCTTGGAAAGTGCTTGCCAACTCTCTGAATCCGACGCCCATCGTCGGCTACGGGTGCTTCTCGAGCAAGGATTGCCGCTAACCCCGCGCCCTTGGCAGGTATTGGCCGAGCGGTGCGGCCTGGAGGAAGCCGAGGTCATGGCCTGCGTGCGTCGTTGGCAGGAGGAAACGCTGATCAAGCGGCTGGGATTGGTGGTGCGTCATCGTCGCCTGGGTATCGACGCCAACGCCATGGTGGTGTGGAACGTGCCTGACGACCAGGTCGCTCGCGTGGGTCAGTCCCTGGCTCAGGAAAGCGTCGTGACCTTGTGTTATCGCCGCCCCCGCCGCTTGCCCGAATGGCCGTTCAATCTTTTCTGCATGATTCATGGGGTTCAGCGCGAGCAAGTGCTCGCACAGCTTGAGCTTCTCGTTCACCGCCATGGTTTAGCTGAAATCGACCATCAAGTGCTGTTTAGCCAGCACGCCTATCGTCAATGCGGCGGGCGCTATGCCCCAAGGAGAAGCGATGAACACCCTGGAGCTTGATGTCGACGATCGTGCCATCGTCAATCGCCTGCAGGACGGGTTGCCCCTGGTGCCGCATCCTTATGCGTCGGTGGCCGCCGAGCTTGGCTTATCAGAAGCCGAATTGATCGAGCGTCTGGTTCGGTTGCGCGATACCGGGGTGCTGAGCCGTTTCGGTCCCATGTACCACGCCGAGCGCCTGGGGGGTGGCCTGACCCTGGCGGCCCTGGTGGTACCGGAGGCGGATTACGAGCGTGTCGCCGAGATACTCGATGGCTTCCCCGAAGTGGCGCACAACTACCGTCGCGAGCATCAATTGAACATGTGGTTCGTGCTGGCCACCGAGACAGCGGAGCGTATCCCCGAGGTCGTGGCGGAGCTCGAAGCGGCCACCGGCCTGGCGGTCTTCAACATGCCGAAAGAGAGGGAATTCCATGTCCGACTTCATCTGGCCGTCTGAGGAGGGCGGAAGCAAGCGCCTGGATGCGCAAGACCGGGCCATCGTGCTGGCCACTCAAGCAGGCCTGCCGCTGGTCTCCGATCCCTGGGGGGCGGTGGGCGAGCAGGTAAACATGAGCGGCGAAGAGGTGCTCGCACGCATGCAGGCGATGCTCGAACGCGGTGTGATCCGCCGTATTGCCGCGGTGCCCAATCACTATCGCCTGGGCTATGTGGCCAACGGCATGACCGTCTGGGACGTGGCGGATGTCGACGTCGAGCGACTGGGCCGGGAAATTGCCGCTATCGAGGGGGTCAGCCATTGCTATCAGCGTCCACGCCACCGGCCTCACTGGCCCTATAACCTTTTCGCCATGCTACACGGGCGAACCCGTGAAGACGTCGAACGGCAAGCCCAGGTGCTTCGCGCCTGTCTGGGAGAGGCGTGCCACGGCCATCGTATTCTCTATAGTTCGCGCATATTAAAAAAGACCGGATTACGCCTGGCCACCGCAAATCCGCAGACTGCAAGCACCGAGACCGACGCGCAAGGCTAGGCCTTGTCGCAGAAGGAGAACGCCATGTTCCGTGTCACCCGCTACATCAAGACCCTGCTCGAACCCGGACCCATCCCGCCGGCTCGAACCCCCCCTGGCCCGGTGGTGATCTGGAACCTGATTCGCCGTTGTAACCTGACCTGCAAGCACTGCTACACCGTCTCGGCGGATATCGACTTCAAAGGCGAACTCACCACCGAGGAGGCGCATTCGGTACTCGATGACCTGCAGGGTTTCCGCGTGCCGGCGTTGATCCTTTCCGGCGGCGAGCCGTTGATGCGCCCGGACATATTCGAACTTTCCCGGCGGGCCAGGGCACTGGGGATCTACACCGGCCTTTCCACCAACGGCACGCTGATTACCGAGGCGAATATCGAGGAGATCGCCGATGTCGGCTACGACTACGTGGGCATCAGTATCGACGGTCTGGAAACCACCCACGATACCATTCGCCAACGCAAGGGGGCCTTTCGCGAGTCAATGCACGCCGTGAAACTGTGCAAGGCGAAAGGCATCAAGGTGGGGCTGCGTTTCACCCTGACACGGGAAAACTACGAGCAATTTGGCGACATTCTGGCGCTGATCGATGAACACGATATCGACAAGTTCTATCTCTCGCATCTCAACTACGGCGGACGCGGTAATCGCCACAGCAAGCAGGACGCTTGGTATCAGATGACCCGCGATGCCATGAGCCGGCTGTTCGAGCATTGCCGCGAGGAGCTCGAAGGTGGCGTGGAGCGCGAATACGTTACCGGCAACAACGATGCCGACGGTCCTTTTCTGCTGCAGTGGGCCGAACGGCATTTTCCGGAGGAAGCCGAAGCGCTGCGACAGCGCCTGGTGAACTGGGGAGGCAATGCCTCCGGGGAACATATCGCCAATATCGACAACCTGGGCAATGTGCATCCTGACACGTTCTGGTGGGATCATGACCTGGGCAATGTGCGCCAGCGACCCTTTTCCGAAATATGGCGTGATACCAGCGATTCCCTGATGCAGGGGTTCCGGCAACGGCCACGTCCGGTGAAAGGGCGTTGCAGCGCCTGTCGTTATTTGAGCATCTGCAATGGCAATACCCGGGTTCGGGCCTGGAAAGTCAGCGGTGATCCTTGGGAAGAGGATCCCGGTTGTTACCTCACCAACCAGGAAATCGGCGTTGATGATCAAGAAATACGGCGTATCAGCGTTCCTTTAGCCTCCATCCCCGCCACCGAACTCTAGCCGAGGAATTCGCCATGACGTCACATTGTGTTTCCTATGACTTGGCCGAGGCGCTTTTGGCTCCCGGTGAGGTAGCCATCGTTGGGGCCGGCCCCGGTGATCCCGGCCTGCTGACGCTTCGGGCCCTGGCGTTGATCGAACAAGCCGACTGTCTGGTTTACGACCGGTTGGTCTCCAGGGAAGTGTTGGCCCTGGCAAGCCCTGCTGCACAACGCTTTTATGTGGGTAAGGCCTCGCGCTGCCATGCCTTGACTCAGGAACAGACCAACACCTTGCTGGTGCGCCTGGCCGGTGAAGGGAAACGGGTGGTGCGCCTTAAAGGAGGCGACCCCTATATCTTCGGTCGTGGCGGCGAGGAGGCTGAAGTCTTGGTCGAAAACCGCGTGCCTTTTCGTGTGGTGCCGGGCATTACCTCGGCGCAAGGGTGCGCCGCCTATGGCGGTTTCCCGCTGACACATCGTGATCACGCCCAGAGCGTCACCTTCGTCACTGGGCACTGCAAGGGAGACGGTGAGCTGGCGTTGAACTGGCAGGCCCTGGCGGTGCCGCACCATACTGTGGTGTTTTACATGGGGCTGGCCAATGCCGCCCTGATCAGCGATAGGTTACAGTTCTTCGGTCTGCCGGCCGGCCATCCGGTCGCCTTGGTGGAGCGTGGAACCACTCCCGAGCAACGCCAGGTGATCACTTGCCTGGGCGAGTTGGTCAGGACCATCGAAGAAGAGGGGTTGCGGCCACCCACGCTGATCGTGGTCGGGGAGGTCGTGTGCCTGGCTGAAGTATTGACCCAACCGGTACCCGAGAAGGCGATTTTCGCCAGCGGTGAAACACTGGAACTGGCCCGGGAGCGTATTGCCCTGTGAATTTTCTCTCTCTTGTAGCTCGGTTAGTGTTTTTTCTGCCGGCCGTCTCGGCATTGGCCAATGAAGCGGATACCCGAACCCTTTATCGCACCCAGTGCGCCGCTTGCCACGGTGAGGCTCGTCTGGGCGGTATCGGTCCGGCACTGCTGCCGGGCAATCTTTCGCGATTGAAGCCCGACGCTGCGGGGCAAGTCATCCGCGATGGACGCCTGGCCAGCCAGATGCCGGGGTTCGGTGAAACGCTCGATAGCGATGAAATCGCCTCACTGGTGGAGTGGATTTACCGCCCTCCAGAAACCCCGCCCAGTTGGACGAAGGACGATATTCTGGCCAGCCAGGTCGTAGCTTTCCCCGAGGGTAGCCTACCGAACGAGCCGCTGTTCGATGCCGACCCGCTCAACCTGTTCATTGTGGTGGAAACCGGCGACCACCACGCCAGTGTGCTCGATGGGGATAGCTTCGAGCGCATCCATCGTTTTGAAACGCGCTATGCGCTGCACGGTGGCCCCAAGTATACCCCGGACGGACGTTACGTTTTCTTCGGCTCCCGAGATGGCTGGATTACCAAGTACGACCTTTACAACCTTGAGGTGGTCGCGGAAGTCCGTGCCGGTATCAATATGCGCAACATAGCCGTCTCAGCCGACGGTCGCTATGTCATGGCCGCTAATTACTTGCCTCACAGCCTGGTGCTTTTCGATGCTCATGAGCTGGATCTGATGAAAGTCTATCCGGTGGCCGACGAAGCGGGTAACGGCTCCCGGGTCAGTGCCGTCTACGCCGCCCCGCCCCGTGGCAGTTTCATCGCCGCGCTCAAAGATATTGAAGAGGTCTGGGAAATTCCCTGGCCGTTGCCCATCGAGCCCGTGGTTTCCACTGGTCACATGAGCACGCCATTGGCCGCCGGCCGATCTCATGACACGCCCAATTTTCGGGTTCGGCGTATTTCGGTACCGGATTACTTGGATGACTTCTTCTTCGATCTCGACTATCGCCATGTCATTGGTGCCTCCCGGGGTGGGCAGGGTGGCATGGTGGTCGATCTGGACAGTGGCGAGAAAGTTGCGGACCTGCCCCTGGCCGGAATGCCGCACCTAGGATCCGGCATCACCTGGGAGTACGAAGGCCGCCGAGTAATGGCAACGCCACATTTGTCCAAGGCAGCGGTATCGATCATCGATATGCAGGACTGGTCGGTGATCAAGACACTCGAGACCGACGGCCCCGGCTTTTTCATGCGCAGCCATGCCAATTCGCCCTATGCCTGGGTGGATGTGTTCTTCGGCCCTAACCGCGACCGAGTGCACGTCATCGACAAAGCCAGCCTGGAAATCGTCGAGACCTTGATTCCCGAGCCGGGCAAGACCGCTGCTCATGTGGAGTTCGACCGTTATGGCAAGAAGTTGCTGTTGAGTATTTGGGACGATGACGGCGCGGTGATCGTCTACGACGGCGATACCTTGGAGGAACTCAAGCGTATCCCCATGCGCAAGCCATCGGGCAAGTACAACGTCTGGAACAAGACGCGCTATGAAGAAGGCACCAGCCATTGAGCAATTTTCCCTGCAGGCTTATAGTTTCAAATGAAACAAATTTGATCCTGGTCAAGGCCGGCGTTGAATATCGCAACGATACTGCAGGTATTCATTAGAAGGGAGAACGATCATGACTCATCCCCAATCTCAAACCCCTGAAAAGCGTCCATCCTGGTGGGAACGTGTCAGTGAGCGTTGCTATCGGGCTTCCACCCCCGCGTTGGCGCGAGATATGCAGAACGAGTCGCCGGGTGCTTTTCATCAGGTGGTCAACGATATCACCCTGCCGCTGGATGCCTCCTTCGAACAGGAAGTGGCCAAACAACTGGCACAGGGCACCTATGTCGGGTTTCGCCCCGCCAAATCATTGATGCCGGTGATGGTGCAGCGCTTCGGGCTGGTGCTCGAAAATCTCGGTGAGAAGCAAGCATCTCTCGAAACCACCTGCAATGCATGCCCCGTGGTAGGCCATTGCTGGAAGTCGTTGCGCCACACCACCGATGTCGAGACCTTCCGTGACTTCTGCCCCAACGCCGAGTCGTTTGATCGGATGGGTTCTCACGTCAAAGAGTAACCTTTCAAGCCTCTCGCATCTCTCGCTTCATTTAGTAAATATAAAATACTAAGCCCCGGCTCTGTCGGGGTTTAATCGTTCAGGACTCACGCCGACAGAGCGCCACTAGGCGCCCCTTGGAATGGACGCCGAGTTTGACGTAGGCCCGCTCGCGGCACGTCCTCTTGTGCGCCGAACAGTGCGAACTGGTCACCTTCGCCAACGGCAAGCAGTACAACGCTGATCTCAGCGCTAGCTAAAAACCTAGGCGCCCGCTACTGGGCGTGGAAACACAAACTGACTCGCCGAAAGGCCGGCAGGTGTTAGGCGAGAAATGTTCCCTTGGCACACTGAGGATGCCGGTCACGCTCTCCACGTTGCGGTGAGGCGATGAAGCCCCGACTCAATGCACAGCATGATTCGTGGGTGCATTCACGAGAGTTGATGATGCGCTCAGTTGTACAAGGGTTGTTCGTTCAAACAATTATTTTGTACCCATGATTTTGACATTTTGTCAAAATTTGACCTGTGGCAATGTTCCTAGTGATTTGCTTCTGGTATCATTAAGTTGCATTTTACATACATCTTAAAAATAGATGCCTTGCGGCCCCTGAGCCTGAGGCCGAAAAAGACTAGCAAGGGAGTATGGCTTATGGCTGATGGACTGACTAAATCGGCGGCCCGCAACATCTTCTATGGCGGCTCGCTGTTCTTCTTTCTGGTGTTCGCTGGGCTGACGGCTCATACCCACTGGTACATGGTCAATGTATCCACTGACAGCGCAGGGCTCACCGAATCCGTGAAGCACGGCAAGGAGGTGTGGGAAAAGAACATGTGCATCAACTGCCACAGCATCATGGGCGAGGGGGCTTACTTTGCTCCGGAGCTGGGTAATGTCTGGGAGCGTTACGGCGGCCATGAAAATCCCGAAGCCGCGCGAGCCGGTATCAACGCCTGGATACGAGCCCAGCCGCTAGGTGTCGAGGGGCGGCGTCAGATGCCGGCCTATGACTTCAGCGACGAGGAAATGTCGTCATTGATCGACTTCCTCGAATGGACCGATGGCATCGACGACCAGAACTGGCCCCCGCATCCCGCCGGCTAAGCCGCGAGCGTTGCTAATGCCGGGTGGATGAATCAAGGAGAACCGTACAATGAAATACGAAACCCAGAAGGTGGCGTTGCCCTTCTTCATGGTGGCCATGGCGCTGTTCACGTTGCAGGTCGTCTTCGGGCTGCTGGCCGCCACCGTTTATGCCTGGCCTAACTTCATGGCCGAGGTGATGCCCTTTCATATCATGCGCGTCAGCCATACCAACCTGCTGATCGTGTGGTTGTTGATCGGCTTCATGGGCTGTACCTATTATTTGATGCCGGAAGAGGCCGAGCGGGAAATCCATAGCCCCAATTTGGCCTACCTGCAGTTGGCGATCTTCGCTTTCGCCGGAGCCGCCGCCCTGGTCGGTTACCAGTTCGGTATTCACGAAGGACGCGAGTTTCTCGAACAGCCGTTCTGGGTGAAGGTACTGATCACCATCTCCTTTTTGATGTTCCTGTTCAATACCAGCATGACCTTGCTCAAGGGACGCAAGACCGCCATCAATATGGTACTGATGCTGGGGCTTTGGCTGGCGGCGGTGTTCTGGTTGTTCGCTTTCTACAACCCGACCAACCTGGCGGTGGATAAACTCTATTGGTGGTGGGTGGTGCATCTCTGGGTCGAGGGTGTCTGGGAATTGATCATGGCGTCATTGCTGGGTTACCTCTTGATCAAGATGACCGGTGTGGACCGCGAAGTGATCGAAAAATGGCTGTACATCATCGTCGGTCTGGCGCTGTTTTCCGGCCTGCTGGGCACCGGGCACCATTACTACTGGATCGGCGCGCCGAGTTACTGGCAGCCCCTCAGCAGTGTCTTCTCCACGCTTGAAGTGGCGCCCTTCTTCGCCATGGTGGTCTTCGCCTTCACCATGTTCTGGAAAGGCAGCCGCAACCACCCCAACAAGGCCGCCATGCTATGGGCGCTAGGTTGCCCGACCATCGCCTTCTTCGGCGCCGGGGTATGGGGCTTCATGCACACCCTGTCATTCATCAATTACTACACCCATGGCACCCAGGTCACCGCCGCTCACGGCCACCTGGCCTTCTATGGGGCCTATGTGATGCTGATCCTCGGCGTGATTACCTACGCCATGCCGCAGATTCGCCGGGTGCAGCCTTACAATCAGGTATTGAACATGTGGGGCTTCTGGATCATGACCAGCGGCATGTGCTTCATGACCTTCACCTTGACGTTCGCCGGGGTGGTGCAGACGCATCTCCAGCGCGTCCTGGGCATGAATTACATGGAAGTTCAGATGCAGCTTGAACTCTTCTACATCATGCGTCTGGGTTCGGGGATCGCCGTAGCCGTGGGAGCGGGCATGCTGCTCTACGCCTTCTTCGGTCCCGTCCGGGAGCAGGTGCCGGCGGGCGGAACACAAATAACCGCCGGGGCAGGCTCGGTCTGAAAAAACGGCCCTTCGGGGCCGTTTTTGCTTCACTTTTCTTATTTTTAGATTCCCTTATTTCCCCCGGCCATGGAGACTTGCCATGCCTCTTTCTTCCGTCGCAGCTCATGTCGATGAGCGTGAATTACCTTTCTACGAGAGCGTCGGCAACGAATGCAGCATGTTCGAACACGCCTTTCGTCAACGTCTGCCTTTGTTGCTCAAGGGCCCCACCGGCTGCGGCAAGACCCGCTTCGTCAGCCATATGGCGGCCAAGCTGGGGCGACCGCTGTTCACCATTTCCTGTCACGACGACCTGACCTCCGCCGATCTCACCGGGCGGTATCTGTTGCAGGGCGGCGAGACCCGCTGGGTCGACGGCCCCCTGACCCGGGCGGTGCGTGAAGGCGGCATCTGCTATCTCGACGAGGTGGTGGAGGCGCGCAAGGATGTCACCGTGGTGCTGCATCCGCTTACCGATGATCGGCGTCTGCTGCCGCTGGAGCGTACCGGCGAATTGCTCGAAGCCCCGGATGACTTCATGCTGGTGGTGTCCTACAACCCCGGTTACCAGCACATTCTCAAATCGCTCAAACCCAGCACTCGTCAACGTTTTCTGGCCCTGTCGTTCGATTTTCCGCCGCCTAAGATCGAGCGTGATATCGTCGCGCGGGAGAGTGGGTTGCCGGGCGAGCAGTGCGCGGCACTGGTCAACCTGGCCGCAAGCCTGCGTGCCATGAAGGGCCAGGATCTGGAAGAGGGCGTCTCCACGCGCTTGTTGGTTTACTGCGCCACCTTGATCGCCGCCGGGGTGCCCATTCTGGAGGCTGCACGCGCTACCTTAGTGGAGCCGCTCAGTGATGATGCCGATGTCCAGGAAGGGCTAATGGAAGCGATTCACGCCACCTTCGGTTGAGGGCTTTTCATGCTTGATTTTCTTGAAGTCGAGGAATTCGTCGGCCGCCATTGGCATCGCTGGGCTTCCGGTGCGGCAAGCTACCCCGATCACCCTGAAGCCGCGGTGCGTCTCGATTCATTGCGCCCCATGCTCGGGGTGTTCTTTCGCGCCGGTGGCGGTGAGGCGGGGGTCGATGTCGCCGCTATCGCCGGGCGCAGCTCATCCCATCGCCTGTCCCTGCGCCAGCGCCTGGGGCTTGACGAGGAAGTGCTCGATCAAGCTCGGCGCGACGAAGAGAGCCTGCTGTTACCGCCGCGCATCGCGCTGTTCTCTGACGCCTCACTGAATCGTGATCTCTACCTCTGGCTGGTGGCTTACCTGGCGGTGGCTCGGCATGTCCCGGCAGTCGAAGATCCATTGCAGCATGATCTTCTTCAGCTACGTGAAGTGAGCCGGGCGACTCGAGCGGCGCTTGCCCACTTTCCGGGACTTGGCCGGCGCCACGCCAGGCTCTGCCGCGAACTGCTGACGATTCGTCCCCAACGCAAGGGCTTGCCGCCGATGGAAGCGGCGTTGGAAGCCGCCCTGTGTGCCCTGCTTAGCGATACACAGCCCGATTCAGGCTGGGCCGACGTGATGCACGACGCCATTCAAGACGCTGCCCTGCCCCTAGACAACTTTCATGCACCACGCGGTTACCGTCCGCCGCTTCCGGTACCGTTATGGGGTCAGGCCGTGACCCTGGGTACCAATAAACAAGCGCGAACCGAAGAGGAAGATGATGAGGCGCCCATCGCCGGTAATAAGTCGCCGGAAGATGACCACGGTAAGCGCAAGGCCGACCGGCGCGAGCAGGATCAGGCCGACCGCGATGACCCCCTGATGCTGAATGCCTCAGAAAAAATGCTCTCCTGGGCCGAGATGGTCAATCTCAATCGCCACGTGGAAGATGAAGACGAGGACGAGGCCAAGCAGGCTGCCGATCAGCTCGATGAGATCGTGCTCAGCCCCAATCGCAAGAAGGCCGCTTCCAAGCTCAAGCTGGATCTTGATCTGGCACCCGATGAGGTGAGCGGAGGACGGCTGCACGGGCGCCATACCTACCCGGAATGGAACCACCGCAAGCAAGTGTATATGCCGGACCATTGTGTGGTGCTCAGTGGCATCCAGAGTGAGGAGGGAGAAAACTGGCAGCCGGACGAAACCACCCGGCGGCGCATTCGCCGAGTGCGCCGTGAGTTCGAAGCACTCAGACCGCGCCGCGAGATTCTGCGTGGCCAGCTCGATGGCAGTGAACTGGATATGGATGCGGTGATTCGCTCACGCTGCGATCTGGCAGCTACCGGTGAGGCTAGCGATCGCCTCTATCAAGCCAGTCGCACCCAGGCGAGGGATTTGGCGGTATCGATCCTGATCGATGTGTCGCTTTCCACTGAAGCCTGGCTGGAGGACCGCAGGGTATTGGATGTGGCCAAGGAAGCGCTACTGGTGCTGGGTCATGGCCTGGCAGGTTGTGGCGATGACTATGCCATTCACAGCTTTACCTCGCACCGCCGTCATCGCGTCTGGGTCAATACGCTGAAAGGCTTCGATGAGCCGATGGGGGATCGAGTGTCGCGGCGCATCGCAGCGCTCAAGCCTGGCCACTATACGCGTATGGGGCCGGCTATCCGGCATCTTTCCGGCGAGCTTGCCAAGCGGCCCAACCGTCATCGGTTATTGTTGCTGCTTACCGACGGCAAGCCTAACGATACCGACTATTACGAAGGGCGTTACGGCATCGAGGACACGCGAAAAGCGGTGCTTGAAGCGCGGCGAGAAGAAGTGCGCGTGTTCGGGGTGACCATCGATCGGGAGGCGGGGCGTTACATTCCTCATCTGTTCGGGCGAGGGGGTTACGCCATCGTGCAGCGCCCGGAGCATCTTGCCCTGGCCTTGCCGGGCATCTATCGTCAGATCATTGCCACCTGAGGAGGTTTGCCATGTCTCGTTTACGTCTCGTAGCGGCGGTTGGGCTATGGTCCCTCGTCGCCCTGGGGGTGGTTGTGCCACTGGTGTGGCTGATCAATAACCGCGACTGGGGGGTGGGGTTGATGCTGCTGGTGCCCTTCGTCGTGTATGGCTTGATGCGGCTGGGTCGGCTGCTGGAAGCCTGGGCGAATGCGACGCCGCCCCCTTCAGGTATGTCCGGTTCCGATAACGCGCCGCGCTAACCCATTAAATTGAAGCGACCAGCCAGGTAGCCCGCTGCAATCAGCGCCAGCGTCACAAGAATCAACCCGATGAAAATTCCTTTCCAGGCAGGCGTGGCGGCGCGCAGATTGAGGTAGACCATCAATACCCGATGCGCCTTGAAAGCGGTGGCCAATAGCACCAGAGCGACCGACCAGAGAGACAAGGCCTGCCAGTCAGTGGTCTGATCCAGGCGCGCCGAGACCATGGAAACCCCTGTCAGGCCCATTAGCATGACCCAGGTGATGAGTAAGCGGCGAGTGCCGGGCAGTGCCGTCATGGTTACCTCGAGAGACATCATCTAAAAAGAACATCATCTAATAAGATAAATTAGCGGATAAAGCAGTATCCAGATCAAATCCACCATGTGCCAGAAGGCCGCCGCCGTTTCCACGTTCTCGGTGGAGGTGCGCCAGCTCACCAGTCCCAGCAACGCCAGACCGAACAGTACGTGGGCGAAGTGAAAAGCGGTCAAACCATAGTAAAACCCGAAAAAGGCATTGGTTTCCGGCGTCAGGCCCGCGGCAAACTTGTCGCTGTACTCGATAAGCTTGACGGCACAGAACACCACCCCCAGCAGCATGGCGGCGCCCAGCCACAGGCGGGTGCGTTGCGTGCGGCCGATGCTTATAGCCTCCACGGCCAAGGCCACGCAGAGCCCGCTGGTCAATAGCACCAGCGTATTGAGGCCGCCCAGCAGGGGGTCGAGCTGTTGCTGGGAGGCATTGAAAAGGGCGGGGTCAAGGGCACGCTGGCCAGCGTAAAGTGCAAAGAAAGCCGTGAAGACCAGCATTTCGCTGAGGATCAGCACCCACATCAGTGGGTTGCCGGGCAAGGTCGAGAGCGGCCCCCAGCCGGGGTTGGGCAAGTCGCGGCTCATCAATCCTCCAGGCTGATACGGGCACCGCCGAACGCTAGGCTACGAGGGTTGTCGATGGGGCGATTGGAGGTCAAGCGTTGAATGCCCACACCGCATCGAGCCACCATCCAGATCAGGCAAACAGTGAAATAGATATAACCCATTGCCCAGGGAGCCATGGGTGGCAGTCCGGCAAGCCCGAGCAATTGCCAGGCGGCGACGAAAACACCACCCCCGATGACACCCAGCCAGAAAGTGCGAATCTGGAAAGCAAAGTGCGAAGCCACCCAGTCATCGGCGTTGCGTCGTTTCAAGTGGGCGATCAATACACCCAGCGGGGCGGTGACTACCGCCAGAACGCTGCCCAGAAAAAGCATATAAACGATGATCGCCGCACCGCGCCCACGGCTGGAAGGCAGCGATGCGGCTTGATGGGAGGGAAGAGCTGAAGTGGAAGACATCAGTGTACCTCTCTGTGAGCGGTGAGCCGGGTCTTTCGAGGATTCCCGGCGCTTATGATTGCATTTACTATGCCACGCTGAACTCAAACAGGTGGCGTTTTTTAGGCTTTTTGCGAGCCGTCACACCTTTCCAGGCCGAGGGTAGGGTTATTCCACTGCGCTGACCATGAAGTCGACGGACGCCTTCACTTCTTCATCACTGAGACTAAGGTTTCCACCCTTGGGTGGCATGGCATTGAAACCCTCGATCGAGTGCGTATACAGGATCTCGATCCCCTTTTCGAGTCGTGGCTCCCAGGCCTCGGCATCGCCCTTGATCGGGGCACCGGCAGCCCCTGTCATATGGCAGGCCATGCAGGCCTGGTTATAAATTGCCTCGCCATCGGGTTCCGCCTGGGCGGTTACGGAGAAAGCCAGGGCAGCAGTAGCAGCGACAAGAGCGGCAGACAATGTTTTCATCGTTTTGCGCGGGAAACCCGGTTGCTTTAGCGCCGGGAGGGATAACGCGTCGTGCGCAGCACGACTCGGGGCTCCCTGTCCGCGCCTCCTTTAGTATTGAATGGTGGGTAGTGGGTGGTAGCCGTAGCCATCACCGCGTTGCAGCAGGGTGCAGTGGCGCCAGGAAATCCCCTGGACCGCGCCCTGTTCGGTCTGAATATTGAAACTGCCGGTCTTGCGGATGGCCACGCGACCTGTATGTGTCCCGGTCTTCTTGCCGCTGGGCACCACCGCCCTGACCCTATCGCCGGTCTGAAAGCCCTTCACTTGCTTTTGGCGCATCAGGTAGCCACGCGGAAAGCCGAACTTGTCGAGCCGGGTGCGCTGATAACTGCCGCGCCCCATGGCCTTGATGACCTGGGTGGGTACCCGCCAGCCTTTCAGGGTGTCGAACTTGCCGACACAGGCCGCATCCAGGGCGTGGGTCTTGGGAATACCCAGCCGCTGGCGGTTGTACTTGGTGCGACCACCACTGCCCACGGCGACCGGCAGGCCGGTGGTTTTCAGGGAACCATACAACGCCCAGCGGGTGGCGTTGACGGCAGCGGCATCCCGCAGCGGTAATTTGAGCTGGCGCTGGACGCGCTCAAGACGGACTTCCGCCGACAGACCATTGGCTTTGAGGCGTTTCTTGAGTCCCTTGTTGGTGGCAAAGAAATCAGCAAGCCACTGGCTGTCCTTGGCCTGGTTGCAGTCGTGACAGGCGACGGTCAGGTTGCTCACCCGGCTAGAGCCGTCCCGAGATTTCGCTACCACATGCTCGATTTCCAGCGGTGTATCACCGGTGCCGCAGTAGGCGCATACCCGGCCCCATTTTTCCAGGAGGTATTCGCGCACCTCATAGCCCAGGAGCGTGCCTTGCTGGTACTCGACGCCGGAAATCTCGGGGTTTTCCATCTTCTGCAGGTCAAAGCGCACCAGCTCCATGCTCAGGTGCGTGACCGGTGCCCAGCGGCACAGCTTGTCCACCCAGGCCATGGTCGTATCGACCCGGTGTTGCAGGCTGGGTGGTAGCCAGCCCTTCTTGCGCGTGCGGTTATCAAAACGCGGCTGACGATAACGCAGATTCTTGCTGCGACGCCGACGCCGAAAACCGGCACGTTGCTCCAAGGCCTGGCGAATCTGGAAGCCCCGATGCACCAACTGACACAGGCAAAGCACATGGCGGGTTGCCGGTGCCTTTTCTTCCGTTGCGTTGTTTTCCAGCCGCATCAGCGCCAGCCCGGTTTCCTTGCTGCCCGGATCGGCAGCCAGCAGGGTTGGCTGCAAGGTGCAGTCACTCAGGCAGCGATCACGCAGGCGGATCACGAAAGGCGTCAGGTTCACCACCGCCGCCCGACCACGCTCCAGCAGCAGCCGTGCGCGTTTTTCCGAACACGGCATCAACGGCTGCTTGTTCTTTCCCAATACGAAAACCGCCATGCGATCTCCTCCTAAACATTGCCCTTACGGGCCTGGTGACGCAGGTCTTCCAACCTGTCTCCCCTCGGGAAAGTCTGCAACCGGCTCCTACCTTGCGGTAGCGACCAGAACCTTCGGCGCTTTACCTTTCACCAGCGTGATCCTGATCTTCCAGAGCGCCGAACTGAGTGAAGCATTCGGCGGTGGGTCTTGACGACCTATTGCAAACGTAGCGGGTTGGCTACCGCTTTCCCTGGTCAACCGGGCTTGCTGTCACAAGCCTCGTCCTTTAGGGCGAGGTAGTTGACCATAGATCTCCTAAAATAGATCATAGTCACGATGCACCGAGCAACTGCCCGACGTCAGTTATATTGGATGCGGAAATCTGCATCGGATCAGCCGGCTAAGGCTGATTTTTCCCAGCATGTCCGCTTTGGTTGGCAGTCATTGATTTAAGTAGTACTTTATATGCATGTTAAGTTTTGCGCAATATTTCATCTTCAACAATCATACGGACGGATTAACGGGCGTCAGCCAGTGATGCGTGGGAGGAAGGCCGTGACGTGGTTACAGGCTGCTTGACCAGAAACCTGACGTGGGTCTGGTTGTGGTGCAGACGCTGTATCTTCGACAAGGGTACTTGCTTGTAGCGCTTGCCGGGCGTGGCAATGTAGTGACCATCTTCGCCACGAATAAACGCCATCGACGTGCCGTTGAACCCACTGAGATAGCTTACCTGGCCCTGGAAACGCACCGTATCCAGCCGATTGAAGCCCTTGAGACTGACGACGTTCTTGCCGTTGCGCTTCTGCTCGCGGTTGGGCTGTTTACGGCCTCGGTGCGGCGTGGCTTCATGGAGCGAACGCTTGCGTCCGCCCAGGCAGATTGTCTTGATCAGGGAGCTTTTTGGCAAAACGCCCACCTGGGCGATGACCACCGCATCGTTGGCGTGGGTCTTGTCGATGCCCTGGCGTTTGCGGTGATGGGCCGTGACATAGCCGAACGTGGTTTGCACGGGCGCCAGCGTTGCCAGTCGGTCTTGCAGGTAATATTTTCCTTGTTGGACGTGGGCCGCCGAGCGGAAGGACACATTCTTCTGGCGGGGCAGCGCCAGTCCGTTCTGGTGGTGATTGTCATGACAGCTCCGGCAGAGGGTCATCAGGTTGCTCAGTTTGTCGCTCCCGCCGTTCGTGCGATAGACAAGGTGATGCACTTGCAGGGAGTCCTCGCTGCTGCAAACGCGACAGCGATGCTTATCCCGTGTTTTGCAGGCCGACTTGAAATTCTTGTCGTACAGCAATGGCCCCTGCTGGTATTCCGCCTCGGTAATGTCCGGGTTTTCGATGGCCTGCATATCGAAATAGGCATCTTCCAGACGAATTAGAACCGGGGCCGGCAACGGCATTTGCGCCACGGCGCGAACAATGACCTCCTTCTTCGAGCGAATGGACGGGGGCAGGCGTCCCGCCTGGCGAGAGGCATGGCGGTTGTCAAAACGCGGCGCCCGATAGCGGGTCTTGCGATGCCGACGCCCACGCCGATAGCTACGCCGCGTGTCCATCTTGCTCTTGATGTCCGTGCGAAGATGAATTTCTTCCTGGTAGACCTCCTCACCGTTGGCCACGGCAGCGATGCCCGCCACGACACCGCCATCGTCAATGCCGATGGCGACCGGCTGGCCATGCTCGGTGGCGGCGTAGGTCAACTGAATGGCAAAAGGTGTCCGCTGGATAACCTCAGCCCTGCCTACCCGGAGCATCCAACGAGCCTTCGCCGGATGCGTGGGCATCAGCCATCCGCCTTGCTGACTTTTGACATAGACCTTCATTGTCGTCACGAATGTCGTCAAAAATACGGGTTTTGTCACTAAATAATCAGGCGGAAAACAGACGGGCGGCAAACACCGATCAAACCCATGGAGCAGATCATCTGCGATACCATGGGGCATTGAGTAATTTCATGCTTACCCCATTTACATGCCCACCCTATCCGAGA
>NZ_QPIJ01000049.1 GCF_003336665.1 Vreelandella rituensis
CGGTACCGCAGTAGGCGCACTCTCTACCCCATTTTTCGAGCAGGTATTCACGCACCTCATAGCCCAGGAGCGTGCCTTGCTGGTACTCGACCCCGGAAATCTCCGGGTTTTCCATCTTCTGTAGATCAAAGCGCACCAATTCCATGTTCAGATGAGTCACCGGCGCCCAACGGCACAGCTTGTCCACCCAGGCCATGGTTGTATCGACACGATGCTGCAAGCTGGGGGCCAGCCAGCCCTTCTTGCGCGTGCGGTTATCAAAACGCGGCTGACGATGGCGCAGGTTCTTGCTGCGACGCCGACGCCGAAAACCGGCACGTTGCTCCAAGGCTTGGCGAATCTGGAAGCCCCGATGCACCAACTGAAACAGGCAAAGCCCATGGCGGGTTGCCGGGGCTTGCTCGTCCGTCGCGTTTTCTTCCAGACGCATCAGCGCCAGGCCGGTTTCCTTGCTGCCCGGATCAATGCCCAGCAACGTCGGCTGCAAGGCGCAGTCACTCAGGCATCGATCACGCAGGCGGATCACGAAAGGCGTCAGGTTCATCACCACCACCGCCCGACCACGCTCCAGCAATAGCCGTGCGCGTTTTTCGCTACACGGCATCAACGGCTGCTTGTCCTTTCCCAATACGAACACCGCCATGCGATCTCCTTCTTAAATAGAACCCTTACGGGCCTGGTGACGCAGGTCTTCCAACCTGTCTCCCCTCGGGAATGTCTGCAACCGGCTCCTACCTTGCGGTAGCGACCAGAACCTTCGGCGCTTTACCTTTCACCAGCATGATCCTGATCTTCCAGAGCGCCGAACTGAGCGAAGCATTCGGCGGTGGGTCTTGACGACCTATTGCAAACGTAGCGGGTTGGCTACCGCTTTCCCTGGTCAACCGGGCTTGTTGTCACAAGCCTCGTCCTTTAGGGCGAGGTAGTTGACGCGTTGACGCTACCGACGCTGAAGTTGGTCAAGAAGAGCGCCCCCTTCAAAGTGGGTTTCCATTGCCTCATCCCAGCTGCCGAAGACGTTTTCCACTTCCAGAAGTTTGGTTTCCGGAAACTGATCGGCGAATTCGGCGACGACGGCTTCATGGTGAACCCGATAGTTGAAACCCGCGAGCAGCCGCTGGGTGTCTTCTGTGTAGAGGTACTCCAGGTAGCTTCGGGCGAGGTCCAGGTTACCGTTGCGTTCGGCGTGTTCTTCCACGACGGCGACCGGGAATTCGGCCAGAATGCTTACCGGCGGCACGATGACTTCATAATCTTCCGTGCCGTATTCGCCGCGAATGTTATTGACCTCGGACTCGAAACTGATCAGGACATCGCCGATGCCGCGTTCGATAAAGCTGGTGGTGGCACCACGACCGCCGGTATCGAATACTGAAACATTGCCCAGAAAGGTGCGCATGAAGTCGTGGATCCGTTCTTCGTTGCCATCGAACTGATCCTCGGCAAAGCCCCATGCCGCCAGGTAGGTATAGCGACCGTTGCCGGAGGTCTTTGGGTTGGGAAACACGATGTCGACGTCTTCACGCGCCAGGTCATCCCAGTTTTCGATGCCCTTGGGGTTGTCCTTGCGTACCAGAAAGGCGGTGGTGGAATAATACGGGGATGCATTGTTGTCGAACTGTGTCTGCCAATCCTCGGCGACCAGACCGGCGTCGGCCAGCACCTGAACATCGGTCACCTGATTGAACGTGACGACGTCGGCACGCAGACCCTGCATGATGGCACGCGCTTGAGCGGAAGAGCCGCCATGGGACTGCTGGATGAGAACCTCTTCTCCTTGGTTTTCCTGCCACCATGTCGCAAATTCAGGGTTGATGGCGGAAAACAGTTCACGTGCAATGTCGTAAGAGGAGTTCAGCATCTCGCGGTCTTGAGCAAGCGCCGGGGTGGAAACGCCGACACCCAGAGCAAGAGCAAGAACGCCGCGCCGTAGATAGAGAGGAAATGTCATGGGGATTTACCTTGTTCAGTAAGCCTGCCTGGTTCTGAGGCAGTCAGGATTTAATTGAGAAAAAGGGTAGCCCTGTTATTATGGAATTACAATCCTGTTTAATATTCTTTTTCGAAATATAAGTGTGCCTTGCGAGTGCGCAGAGCGCCTGTGAAGCCTCGCTTGCTCTGGTAAAATGCCGGTCTCTTGTGCTTCGCTATTTCACTTTTTCTGCTGCTTTATTCTGGATGACACCATGACCGCAACGTCACGTGATTTTCTGATAGCCCCCTCGATTCTTTCCGCCGATTTTGCCCGGCTGGGGGAGGAAGTGGATAACGTCCTGGCGTCAGGGGCTGATATCGTGCATTTCGATGTCATGGACAACCACTACGTTCCCAACCTGACCATCGGCCCGATGGTATGTGAGGCGCTGCGCAAACATGGCGTGACGGCGCCTATCGATGTGCACCTGATGGTCAAACCGGTGGATCGTCTGATTGGCGATTTTATCGATGCCGGTGCCACTTATATTACCTTTCACCCGGAAGGCTCCGAACATATCGACCGCTCGCTACAATTGATTCGCGAAGGCGGTTGCAAATCCGGCCTGGTATTCAACCCGGCGACGCCGCTTTCGCACCTGGATTACGTCATGGACAAGATCGACATGATTCTACTGATGAGTGTCAATCCGGGCTTCGGTGGCCAGAGTTTCATTCCAGCCACGTTGGATAAGGTGCGCGAAGCGCGGGCGCGTATCGATGCCTCGGGGCGGGACATCCGTCTGGAAGTGGATGGCGGCGTGAAAGCGGATAACATCGCGGAAATCGCTCGGGCGGGCGCTGATACCTTTGTTGCCGGTTCAGCAATTTTCAAGGCGCACCAACCCAGTGATCCCCATGGCTACGACAGCGTCATCCGGCAGATGCGTGAGCAACTGGCTCAGGGATAAAGAGAGAGGATATGCATCCGATACTGGACGACAAGCGCCTGTTGGCATTCGATCTCGATGGCACCCTGGTCGATTCCGTGCCCGACCTGGCGGTGGCAGTAAGCAAGGCGCTGCGCGAGCAAGCACTGCCCGAGCCCGGGGAGGGAGAGGTGCGTGACTGGGTGGGCAATGGTTCCTGGGTATTGATGGAGCGTGCCTTGAACTGGGCAATGGGCGAAACGCCGACGCCTGGCCAGTGCGAGCAGGGCCACCGCGATTTTCTTTACCATTATGGCCTCGCGCCTTTTGCCCGGACGCGTTTGTACCCCGGGGTCAAGACGACGCTGGACGCCCTGGCTAGGCTTCCCTTGCACCTGGTGTTGGTGACCAACAAGCCCGAGCGTTTCATCGAGCCGATCCTCGCTCATTTCGGTTTGGCCGAGCATTTCTCGCTGTGCCTGGGAGGCGACTCTCTGCCGCGCAAGAAGCCCGACCCGCTACCGCTTACCCATTGCGCTGAGCATTTTGGCATTTTGCCCGCGCAATCTTTGATGATAGGCGACTCGCGTCATGACATCGCTGCCGGCAAGGCGGCGGGCTTTGCGACATTGGCCGTGCCTTACGGCTACAATCATGGACAGCCTATCCGCCTCAGTGAGCCTGATGTGGTGCTCGACTCCCTGGAGCAGCTGCTTTCGCCTGTTCCCCATGCAACAAGGACCGCTTGATGATGACCCCGGAACGCTTCCAAGAACTCAGCCTCGCCGGCTATAACCGTATTCCGGTTTCGCGAGAGGTGCTGGCGGACCTGGATACGCCGCTTTCCACTTACCTGAAGCTGGCCAATACGCCCTGGACCTTCCTGTTGGAATCGGTTCAAGGTGGCGAGAAGTGGGGGCGTTACTCGATCATCGGCCTGCCCAGCCACGAGCGTATCGAAGTCCGCGGTTTCACGGTTCATCATATCAGTGACGGTGAAACACAGGGCGTGACCGAAGTGGAAGATCCGCTGGACTGGATAGAGAAGTTCCAGGCTCGCTTCAAGGTGCCGAAACTGGATGACCAGCCACGCTTCGATGGTGGCTTGGTGGGCTACTTCGGCTACGAGACCATTCGTTATATCGAACCACGCCTGCGGGGAGTGGAAAAACCCGATCCCCTGGGCGTGCCAGATATCTTGTTGATGGTGTGCAATGACCTGGTGGTGTTCGATAACCTTTCCGGGCGCTTGACCCTATGGACCCACGCCGACCCTGCCGACCCCCAGGCGTTGGCGCAAGCGCAGGCCCATTTGCAGCGACTTGAAACGCGGCTGCGTGAAGCGCGTGTCGACCCGAAAAGCAGTGGCAGTGGTCGTTGCGCGGTTCAGGAAAGCGATTTCAACTCCGGTTTTACCGAAAGCGGCTTCAAGGCGGCGGTGGAAAAAATCAAGGAGTACGTCCTGGCGGGTGACATCATGCAGTGCGTGCCGTCTCAGCGCATGTCGATTCCCTATCAAGCCTCGCCGCTGGATTTGTATCGGGCATTGCGCAGCTTGAACCCTTCACCCTACATGTTCTATTTCAACCTTGATGATCATCAGGTGGTGGGTTCCTCACCGGAAATTCTTACCCGCCTGGAGGGGGATGAAGTGACCGTGCGGCCCATCGCCGGTACCCGTAAACGTGGCAGGAACGAAGAGGAAGACAAGGCGCTGGAAGCGGACCTGCTTGCTGACCCCAAGGAAATCGCCGAGCACTTGATGCTGATCGACCTGGGGCGCAACGACGTGGGGCGCATCAGTGAAATCGGCAGTGTCGAAGTGACCGATCAGATGGTCGTCGAGCGCTATTCGCATGTGATGCATATCGTTTCCAACGTCACCGGCAAGCTCAAGCTGGGCCTGACGGCGATGGATGCCCTGCGCGCCACTTTTCCGGCGGGCACGGTATCCGGTGCGCCCAAGATCCGGGCACTGGAAATTCTCGATGAGCTCGAGCCGGTCAAGCGTGGGGTTTATGCCGGTGCCGTGGGTTATCTTTCCTGGCACGGCAACATGGACACCGCCATTGCGATTCGTACTGCCGTGATCAAGGATGGCCAGCTGCATGTTCAAGCCGGCGCGGGTATCGTCGCCGATTCAGTACCCGAGATGGAGTGGCAGGAAACCCTGAACAAGGGGCGGGCGATTTTCCGCGCGGTCGCCATGGCCGAACGGGGCCTGGACAACCTCGACGAAAGCTGAGGTTGGGCCGGGCCGGAAAGGGGCGAGCGTACTAAGCATGATAGTAGCGTGAGTCGCGTGGCGTCAGCCGTTCTTGTAGCGTTGGCGACGCCATTGCCGGGCGATAAGCCCATGAGAAGGCGAAAGCAACAAGGCCAGCAGAAACAGGCTGGTGGCTACCAGCACGATCGCACCGCCCGAAGCCACATCGAACGTCACCGAAAGCGATAATCCGATGACCGCCGACAGCACCCCGACGCCCACCGACAAGCCCAGCATGACGGCAAAACGATCCGTCAGCAGATGGGCCGTGGCTCCCGGTGTGATCAGCATGGCCACCACCAGGATAATGCCCACGGTTTCCAGGCTGGCGACGATGGTCAGGGTCAGAAGCAAGATCAGCCCGTAATGAATCAAGCCGGTATTGAAGCCCAGGGCCTGAGCCTGCTGTGGGTCGAAGGTATAGAGCAACAGCGGGCGGTAGGCCAGCGCCACGACGACCACTGCCAGTACGCCGGAAAATAGCGTGAGTAACAAGGCGGAAGGCTGCACCCCGAGCACATTGCCGAACAGGATATGCATCAGGTGAGTGTTGGAGGCGATCTTGCTGATGATGACGATGCCTAGAGCAAAGGCGGCAGTGAACATCAAACCCATGGCGGCATCGGACTTGATCCGGGTGTGACGTTCTATTGCACCGATTCCCAACGAGGTCAGGGCGCCGGTAATAAAGGCGCCGACGAAAAACGGCCAGCCCAGGAGATAGGCAATCGCCACCCCTGGAAGAACCGCATGGGAAATGGCATCTCCCAGCAACGACCAACGCTTGAGTACCACGAAGCAGGAAAGCATGCCGCATATCGCGCCGACCAGTATCGAGGTCAGTAGGGCGCGTTGCATGAAGGCATACTGAAAGGGCGCGGCCAGTGATTCGGGAAGCCAGCCAACGATTACCATCAGGGCATTGATCAGCAGCTCGACCAAGGAAAGGCCCAGCATCTCGAAAGCTTGCATTATTGCCACTCCTCGGCTAAATCCAGCGGGGTGGCCACCGCCATACGTGCCAGCATATGTTCGCTCAACATCTGCTCGGGTATACCTTGATCGACCACACCGCGATTGATCAAGACCACGTGGTCGGCATGCTGGCGTGTTCCCACCAGGTCGTGGGTTACCATGAGAATGGTGCGTCCGGCGCTGCGTTGTTGCGCCAACACCTTCAGAATCAAGCGTTCACTGACTGGGTCGACCCCGGCCAGGGGTTCATCCAGCAGCAGTACCTTGGCGTTTTGCGCTAACGCGCGCGCCAGCAACACGCGTTTTTTCTGTCCGCCGGAAAGTGCGCCGATGGGGCGCCTGGCAAGAGCCGACATGTCCACTGCTTCCAGAGCCTCTTCAACGGCCTGATGATGCGACCGGGCTGACCAGCGAGGCGGCAATAGCCGACGCCAGACAGTATCCTGGCGCATGAGACCGTAGCGTGCGGTCATCACGGCTTCTTTTACCGAGATCGGAAAATCCCATTCGATGGCTTCGCGTTGTGCCATATAAGCAATGGTGCCGGCCCGGCGGTGCTCGGAAAGGGAGCCGCCGAATACCTGAATGGAGCCGCGTAGAGGCTTCATGCTGCCGATCAGCAAATGAAACAAGGTCGATTTGCCGGCGCCGTTGGGGCCGATGATGGCCGTCCATTGATGGGCCTTCAGTCGCAGGTTGATATCCATCAGTACCGGCTGGCCATCATAGGCGGCGTAGACTCCCTGAATGTCGACTGCAGACGAGTCAGGCTCTGAAATCACTCCTGGATTCCCCCAAGGGTGTCGCGCAAGAGTCTTGCATTGTGGCGCATCAAGGCAAAGTAATCGGCTGCCGGCCCTTCATCGGAGCTTAGCGAATCGACGTAAAGCGGTCCCGCTATCTCAACCTGAGTATCGCGGGCTATGGCAGTGACATGGCGATCGGAGATGGTGCTCTCCCAGAAGAGTGCCTTGGGTTGACGGGTATTGACCAGGTCGATCACACGCATGACCTGGCTTGGGGTGCCTTCGGTTTCGCTATTGGTGCCCCAGATGCCGTTGTGAGTAAAGCCATAGGCATCAGCAAAATAGGAAAATGCCGCTTCGCTGGTGATCAGCAAACGCTGGTTGTCGGGAATCGTACCGAGTAATTCAGTCAATTCCTGATGCAGGGCATAGAGAGCGTTGACGGTGTCTTCGGCACGTTGATGGAAGGCATCGGCGTGGGCGGGTTGCTTCTCGGCAAGTGATTCGGCAATCACGTTGACATAGGCAACCGCCGCACGTGGGTCCATCCACATATGCGGGTCGGTTTCACCTTCATAGTCGCCGGTGATAATCGGCAAGGTGGGATAATCGGCTTGTGCGGCCAGCTCCACCAAGGGAACGTCTTCGGATAAGGTCGCCCTGACCTGAGACATCCACTGTTCCAGATTGAAACCATTATAGAAAACGATATCGGCATCTTCCAACGCCATGAAATTGCTGGGGGTGAGTTCCCAGTCATGTGCTTCGGCACCGCGAGGGGTGAGCGAGGTGACATTACCGTGTTCACCCGCGACACGTTCAACCAAATCGGCGGGAACAGAGAAAGTGGCCACGATTTCCAAGGGAGTATGATTATCGGCCCAAGCTGTCGACACGCTTGTGATAAACCCTATGTTTAGTGCAAAAAAACCTGAAAAAATAAGGCTTTTTGTATAACTCTGCACCTTGTGCATATCGCGCTCCCAGTAATCATGATAATGCTGACGATGATAGAGACTGCACGGAGCTCTTACCAGCGGCAATAAACTATCGTGGCTAGACACATTTTTAATCGTTTGCACTGAGTGGCGCGCCCGCATCCCGCACATTGGTGCGGCCCCGGAATAGCAGCGTAGCACCCAACCACACCAAACGGTACAATCGGCCTCAATACAAACGCCTGCCGCACCGCAACTCATGGCATTGTGAGTGAGATTATGAGTAAACATATGCGCGCAAGACAACAAAGCCTATAGGAATCAAAAGCTTATGCCTAAAAAGGTTTTGATGATCGATAATTACGACAGCTTCACCTTCAATATAGTGCAGTACCTGGGGGAGTTGGGCGCCGAGGTGCTGACCTATCGTAACGATGAAA
Source organism: Vreelandella rituensis (assembly GCF_003336665.1). GTDB lineage: Bacteria > Pseudomonadota > Gammaproteobacteria > Pseudomonadales > Halomonadaceae > Vreelandella > Vreelandella rituensis. The sequence continues at coordinate 8,209 of NZ_QPIJ01000049.1, forward strand.
TCACTGTGGAAGAAATCGAGGCAATCGCGCCAAGCCATTTGGTGATTTCCCCAGGGCCTTGCACCCCCAATGAAGCGGGTATCTCGATGGCGGCCATCAAGCATTTTGCCGGCAAGCTTCCGATTCTAGGCGTTTGCCTGGGTCATCAGGCGATCGGCCAGGTGTATGGTGGCGAGGTGGTTAGAGCGCCGCAGGTCATGCATGGTAAAACCTCCGCCGTCGAGCATGACGGTACAGGCGTGTTTGCCGGCTTGGATAACCCCTTGGAAGTCACGCGCTATCACTCCCTGGTAGTGGCAAGAGAAAGTTTGCCTGGCTGTCTGGAAGTGACTGCCTGGACAAGCAAGGAGGACGTGACGCCCGACTTGATCATGGGGCTGCGCCACCGTGAGCTGGATATAGAGGGGGTACAGTTTCATCCCGAATCGATCCTGACCCACCAGGGCCATGAGCTACTGGCCAATTTTCTCAAGCGTGGCTCGAGCGCGGCTTATTGAAGCTTAGATAAGTGCCATGCTGCGCTACCCAATTACCTGAACGCGAGGACGTCCTTTTCATGCAGATGCGAGATGCCATCAACGCGGTAATGCGCCGTGAACACTTATCCTTCGAAGCTACCCATAGCGTCATGCGGCAAATCATGACCGGCGAAGCCACCGATGCTCAGGTCGGTGGCTTCTTGATCGGGTTGGCCATGAAAGGGGAAACGGCGGAAGAGATCAGTGCCGCCGCTCAAGTCATGCGTGAACTGATGAATCGCGTCTCGATCCATGCCGAGAATGTGGTTGATATCGTGGGTACCGGGGGAGACGGCGCCAACCTTTTCAATGTGTCGACCGCGGCAAGTTTCGTGGCGGCTGCCGGCGGCGCCCATGTCGCCAAACACGGCAACCGCAGTGTGTCTTCGTCTTCCGGCAGTGCGGACCTGTTCGATGTGGCAGGAATCTACCTGGATCTCAAGCCGGAACAGGTCGGGCGCTGTATCGAGCAGGTCGGGGTAGGGTTCATGTTTGCGCCCAACCATCACCCGGCGATGCGTTATGCCATCGGTCCAAGGCGGGAAATGGGCGTGCGCACCCTGTTCAATATCCTGGGGCCGCTGACCAATCCAGCAGGTGCGCCGAATCAGGTATTAGGGGTCTATGCACCGGAACTGGTGCCGTTGATGGCTGAGGTGCTGCAGCATCTGGGCAGCCGCCACGTCATGGTGGTTCACTCCGAGGATGGCCTGGATGAAATTTCTCTGGCGGCACCCACCCAAGTAGCGGAATTGAAAGATGGTGCGATTACCCAATACACCATCACCCCGGAAAGCCTGGGCATCGAACGCCAGAGCCTGGCTGCGTTGCAGGTGGCGAGTGCCGAAGACAGCCTGCGCCTGGTGCGTGCGTCCCTGGTGGGCGATGGCGCAGCCGCTGATATAGTGGCCTTGAATGCCGGCGCTGCCCTCTATTGCGCCGGGGTTGCCGATGATTTGAAAGAAGGCGTATTGCTGGCCCAGGATGCTCAAGCATCCAAGTTGCCCCTGGAAAAAATGAACGAGCTGGCGAATTTCACCCGGGTCTTCCGTTGAGCGCTGTTTCTGTCCTTTTTGCGAAGAGATTTTCATGAATCAAACTGTCACCCCTACCATCCTGACCCGTATCCTGGCGCAAAAAGATGCAGAGGTTGCCGAACGTCGTCAGGCGGTATCTGAAGCCGATCTTCTGGCATTGGCGGTAGAGCAAACGGCGCCACGCGGTTTTATCCAGGCGTTGACGCAACGCATCAAGGCGGGTGAGCCTGGTGTGGTCGCCGAGATCAAGAAAGCCTCTCCCTCCAAGGGCGTTATCCGGGAAGTTTTCGATCCAGCTGAAATCGCCATGAGTTATGCCCAGGGTGGCGCGGCTTGTTTATCCGTGTTGACCGACGCGAACTTCTTTCAAGGCCATGAGGATTACCTGATTGCCGCTCGAGATGCCTGTGATCTGCCGGTAATCCGCAAGGATTTCATTACCCACGGCTATCAGGTGTCCGAGGCGCGGGCCATTGGCGCCGATTGCATATTGTTGATTGTGGCGGCGCTGGATAACCACCAGTTAGTGGACCTTAATCGACAAGCCATCGAACTTGGCATGGATGTGCTGGTCGAGGTTCACGATGCGCAGGAGCTTGAGCGAGCGCTCAAGCTGGGGCTTTCTCTGGTGGGTATCAACAACCGCAACCTCCACACCTTCGAGACGCGCCTGGAAACCACCCTGGAACTGCTGCCACTGATTCCCGCTGAAATCCTGGTGATCACCGAGTCCGGCATTCACGAACAGGCGGATATCCAGCGCATGCGCAGCCACGACGTTCACGGCTTTCTGGTAGGTGAGGCCTTCATGCGCGAGGAAAATCCGGGGGAGGCCCTGCGCCGCCTGTTCTTTACGGCGTAGGGTCTTCACGGCATTGTGCGTCGTTAATAAAGAGCAGAGCATCACTCAAGCGACTCCCTGAGGGAACTGCGAGTGGCGGCCTGCTCCTTTTGCTGATCGTCGGGGATCTGCATTCCCCGGATCACAGCAGGGCGGGCGCCGACTCGCTTGAGCCAATTCAGCAGGGGGTTCAGGCCGCTCACGACCTCGGCTTCGGTCTCTTCCTCACTGAGCTCCTCAACGGCAGTTTTCGCCCAGGCATAGCAGGCGATATCTGCGATGCTGTAGTGAGCGCCTCCCAGGTAAGGTACCTCCTCTAACTGGGCATTCATGACTTCCAGCAAACGCAAGGATTCTTCGCGATAGCGCTTGATGGCCATGTCACTTTTTTCCGGGGCGGCATTCTTGAACCAGTGCCACTGGCCGACCATTGGCCCAAGATGAGCCATCTGGAAAAATAGCCAGCCCAATGTCTCGGTGCGCTCTTCACCTGATTCCGGTAGTAGAATGCCGGTCTTTTCCGCCAGGTAAATCAGAATATTACCCGACTCGAATAGCCGTCTTGGCTGTCCCGAGGCATCCTTGGACTCATGATCCAGCAGTGCCGGAATCTTGCCATTCGGGCTGATTTTGCGAAATTCAGCGTCGTGTTGCTGGTCCTTGGTGATGTCCACGGCAATCACCCGATAAGGCAAACCGAGCTCCTCCAGCATGATGGAGGCTTTCCTGCCATTGGGTGTGCTCCAGGTATATAGCTCAATCATCACGGTGCTCCTTTTAACGGGGGCTGTTGATTCGAAGCTAGCGATCGACTAACCACTAGCGATTCACTAACCACAGTAGTACCGATAGCAACAGGCTCGCCAAGATCATCGTGGTGACAGGAAAGTAGAAAGTGAAATTCTCACGGCGTATGGCAATATCCCCGGGCAGCTGGCCCAGGGGGAGTTTGGAAAGCCAGGGCCACAGCAGGCCGATAGTCACGATCACCAATCCCAGCACGATCAAGGTTTTCGACATTCGCCCTCCTGAGGATATGGCTTAATGGCGTCCGCTTTCCTTGAGCACCTTCAATAGCCCCTGTAACGGATGCAACAGCGTCGTCTCGGAGAAGCGTTTGACCTGGCTGCGACAGGAGTAGCCGGTCGCCAGTAGCCGGTCTTGGCGCTGCTCATCTTCCACCACCGGTTGCCAGGACTGCGCGTAAATGGCGGTTGAGGTGGCAAGGTTACGGGTCTCATGGCCATAGGTGCCGGACATGCCACAGCAGCCGGTCGCGACCAATTCCAGTTTCAGGCCGAACGCCGCGAACACTTGCTGCCAGGCCTTGGGGCTGCCCGGTGCATTGGTTTTTTCGGTGCAATGCGAAAGCAGTTGATAGCCGGGATCGTGGAGCGTCAGGTTATGCGGCACGAAACGCGTGCCCAGCGACAACAGCCACTCCTGGAGCATCAGTACCTCGGGTACCGCCTTGGAGCCCAGCGATTTGACGTATTCCTGACGATAAGTGAGGGTCATGGCCGGGTCGATACCCACCAGGGGCACCCCGAAGTCGGCAAGGGTACGCAAGCGTTTGGCCTGCTTTTCGGCAGTGCGCTCGAAGGCACCCAGAAAACCCTGAACGTGCAAGGGTTTGCCATTGACGGAATAAGGCGCCACGAATACACGGATATCCAGGCGCGATAACAGCTCGACGATATCCATCACCAGCCGAGCTTCAAAGTAGCTGGTGAACGCATCCTGGATAATCACCACACTACGGGCTTTCTGTTGTTCGGTAAGCAGCGCCAGAGAGGTGGGGGTGGCTTCGCTGATTCCCCAGGCCTGGAGTTGTTTTTTCAGGTTGGCGCGGGAAAGTGGCGGGCTATCACTGATGCCCAAGGGGCCTGCCATCAATTTGTCGACCCAGCGTTGGCCGATCAAGCTGTTATACACAGGTGCCATTCTCGCGAGCGCCGGCATGGTGAATTCCGTGGCGCCGATCACATAATCACGCAACGGACGCAGGTAGCGACCGTGGTAGACCTCGAGAAACTGCGAGCGAAACTGCGGTACGTTGACCTTTACCGGGCACTGTCCGGCGCATGACTTGCAGGCCAGGCAGCCGGCCATGGCGTCATACACTTCGTGGGAAAAATCGTTGTGGTTGCGGCGGGCCAATGTGTTGAAGGTGCGCGCCGGGAAACTCTTGATAAATCCCCAGCGGCCTTCGGCTTTCTTTTTACGCGATTCATCCACGACGTCAATGCCAGCCTGCCCTTGCAGCCGCAGCCATTCGCGAATCAGGCTGGCACGCCCCTTGGGCGAGTGAATACGGTCTCGGGTGGCTTTCCACGACGGACACATGGGGTCATCGACATCGTAGTTGTAGCAGGCGCCGTTGCCGTTGCAATACACCGCGGCGTCATAGGCTTGCCAGGCCTGTTCGTCAATCTGACGATCGAGTTCTCCGCGTGTGGTCACCCCATCGATGGCCAGAAGATTGGGGTCGTTGGCTTTCACCGGCGTGTCGCCCAGGGGGGTGGCGATCTTGCCCGGATTCAATTGGTTGTAGGGGTCGAAAGCGGCTTTCACACGTTGCAGGCTGGGGTAAAGGTCGCCGAAGAATTTAGGCGCGTATTCCGAGCGTATCCCCTTGCCATGTTCGCCCCATAGCAGGCCGTGATATTTTTGGGTCAGGGCGGCGACTTCGTCCGACACCTCTCGAATCAGGCGTGCCTGCTGAGGGTCTTTCATATCGATGGCGGGGCGTACATGCAATACCCCGGCGTCCACATGGCCGAACATGCCGTATTCCAGCCCCCGGGCGTCCAGGGCGGCGCGAAACTCGCTGATGAAATCCGCCAGGCTCTCCGGCGGTACGGCGGTATCTTCGACAAACGGAATCGGACGCTTTTCGCCCTTGGCATTACCCAATAATCCCACTGCACGCTTACGCATGGCATAGATGCGCTGAATCTTTGGCCGGCCTTCCGCCAAGGTGTAGCCCAGCCGAGGCACGCTTTCGTCATGGGTAAGGTGCTGGGTAAACGCTGCGACGCGTTCAGCCAAACGCTCGGGATCATCGTCGTTGAATTCGATCAGGTTGATGCCGCGAATCGCCACGGTCTGGGTGGTTTCGCCCTCTTCCTGGGGAAAGAACTCGGCGACGCTGTCCCAGACGAAATCATCCATCGCCAGCATCAGTACCTTGTCATCGACGGTTTCGATGGAAGTGGGGCGTGGCGACCGGGGCAGGGTCGATGAGGAGCCGCTTCCCATCAAGGCCTTGGCGTCACGCAGCGCCTCCATGAAGCTTGCGTAGCGCACGTTGACCAGGGTGGAGTGCTTGGGAATCGGCAGCACATTGAGCACCGCTTCATTGAGAAACCCCAATGAGCCTTCCGAGCCGCACATCAGGCTATTGATATCCAGGCGGCCTTCTGCATCGCGCAGGTGCGCCAGGTCATAACCGGTCAGGCAGCGGTTCAGCGGAGGGAAGGTCGCCTTGATCAGCTCACCCTGGGTGTCGATGATGTCTTGCGCGGTCTTGTGAACGCGGCCGCGTATGCCGCTTTGCTCACATTCAGCCTGTTCTTCGGCCTTGGTGAGCGGGCAGCTCTTCAGGTGAACGCCCCCCAGCAGGATGCTGTCCAGTTCCAGGACGTGATTGCGCGTCTTGCCGTATTCGCAACTGCCCTGGCCGCTGGCATCGGTGGAAATCATTCCGCCGATGGTGGCGCGGTTGGAGGTGGAAAGATCCGGGGCGAAAAATAACCCATGCGGCTTGAGGGCGGCATTGAGCTGGTCCTTGACCACCCCAGCCTGGACGCGCACCCGTCGGTTTTCCGGGTCGATATCCAGAATCCGGTTCATGTAGCGTGTGACATCCACCACCAGCCCATCGGTAAGCGACTGGCCGTTGGTGCCGGTGCCGCCGCCTCGTGGGGTGAGGACGATATTGCGATGCGGCACTTGCGCGGCCAGCTTGGTGATACGTTCGATATCTTCGGCATGCTTGGGGTAGAGCGCCGCCTGGGGCAAGCGCTGATAGATCGAATTATCGGTCGCAAGCACCGTGCGATTAGCGTAATCAGGCGCAATATCGCCTTCAAAGCCAGCGGTTTTCAGCGCTGCCAGAAACCGTACGTAATGCTTGTCGAGACGCTCGATAAGAGCGGTTTGGGTATCCAGAGGTGCAATCATATTCAAGCCATCGCTGCCGGAGTTGCCGGAGGGGGAAGTAAGTAGGCTTACTTTACCGCAGCGAAAGGTCAGGCGCACCCAGCGCCATGCGTTGCATTACTTGGCCAAGGCTTCTTCCACCAGGCTGCGCGCTTGTGCCGGCATGGGAAGCGCCAAGGCCAACTCATGCGCCTGGGGTGACATCTTGCCCCAGGTTTTTTGCACGATGCGCAGCATGTGATCGTGTTCCAAGGTGCGCGAAAAATCGCCGAAATAATTTTCCAGAAAGACCAGGCAGGCGCAATCTTCCAATGCCTGAACGCAGGCGTCACGCCCCAATCCTTGCTTGCGGATCATCCCGGCGACACGTGCGGCATCTTCGGGGCTGTAACCGGCATTCTCCATCAAGCCTGCGGTGGTCTCACCGGCGCGCTTGCCCTGGTCGCGACGCCAGGTCAGATAGCCCACCCGGCCTGCGGGGTAGTCTTCGCGCGGCACCTGCCAGCGTTGCAGGTGCTGAGCGCGCACCGCTAGACGCAACAGCTCATCGGGGGCTTCATGAGCTCTTTCCTGCACTCTTTCCAGCCATTCGCTCATGCGTTGCGCGTACCATAATTCTCGGGGAACCGGCTCGCCACGCACCTCGACATGGCGTGGGTCTTGGTCATGCAGTGCATCGAGCGCGGTCAGGGTCTGCTCGAAAGGTGACGAAGTGCTCATGTTGGCTCCTGGGGTTGGGATGCTTTTGGTGATGGGATGCTTTGTAGGCGTATTTTGGCGACGAATACTTTCCATCATGCAAGGCCTCCTGGCCGGTTACCAATCGCGAGCCGGTAATCTACCTGTACGGCTAATACATGCTGTAGCATTCACTGAACCACATGCGCCGGTTTTTCCGGAACCACCTATTTTCTTAATGGTCAGTTACTACCTATTTCCGGAAACCATCTCTATGCAGTCAGTCAGTTTTTTTGATTCAGTCGGTGAACAAATAGGCGAGATCATTCGCGCCTTCGTCGACTTTCTAGTGGCACTTTTCAGCAATTTCTTTGGCGCCATGGATGCCTTCGTGGATGGGTTAACCCGCTCGCTGGGCATCAACGCCTCGTTCTTCAGTATTGCTGTACTGGTGATCGGTCTCTTGATCGTTTTCGGCGGTATCCGCGCTCTGCTGCGTGGTTCGGTCATTGGCGGGGTGCTCCGAACCTTGGTCGGGTTAGTGATTCTTTCCTGGTTGATTCCCTGACACCTATCTATTACCTAATCCCCAATCTATTAAAAGCGGGGATTTTTGGTAACGTTCCGGCGAGACCATGGCCCCTGGGTCGGCTTTTGCCTACAATAGACGCCTTTTCGCGCAGCTTGCGTTGCGCATAGTTGATTGATTTCAGGCCAAGGGACAGGATTTCATGCTCGATCCGAAACTGCTGCGCGGTGATCTTGAAGAGGTTGCCCGACAACTGGCCCGGCGGGGCTTTGTGCTCGATATTGAGCAGCTGCAAAGGCTGGAAACCCAGCGCCGCGAGCTGCAAACCGAAACCGAACAATTGCAGAATGAGCGCAATCAGCGTTCCAAGGCGATTGGCAAGGCCAAGGCCAATGGCGAAGACATAGCGCCCTTGCTGGCGGAAGTCAGCGATCTTGGGGAGCGTCTGGATAGCGCCAAGGCCAAGCTCGCGGATGCTCAGGAGCATTGGGAGTCGTTGGTGAGCGGCATACCCAATCTGCCGCATGAAAGCGTGCCTGAAGGCAAGAGGGAAGAGGACAACGTGGAGCTTCACCGCTGGGGCACGCCGCGCGAGTTCGATTTCGATGTATTGGATCATGTTGATCTGGGCAAGAAGTCCGGTTATCTCGATTTTGACCTGGCGGTCAAGCTGACCGGTGCCCGCTTTGCGGTGATGCGGGGGCCGATTGCGCGCCTGCACCGTGCGCTGACCCAGTTCATGCTGGATACCCAGACCGAGCAACATGGCTACGAAGAGTGCTATGTGCCGTATATGGTCAATCGTGACTCCCTGTTTGGCACCGGCCAGTTGCCGAAATTCGGCAAGGACCTGTTCAAGCTGGATGACGAGCGTGGCTATCACCTGATTCCCACCGCCGAGGTGCCGCTGACCAATTTTGCCCGTGACGAGATACTCGACCAGGCAATGCTACCCATGAAACTGACCGCGCATACGCCTTGTTTTCGTAGTGAAGCGGGGTCGCATGGGCGTGATACGCGGGGCATGATTCGCCAGCATCAGTTCGACAAGGTCGAAATGGTACAGCTGGTGGAGCCGGAGACGAGCTATACGGCGCTCGAAGAGATGCGCGGCCATGCCGAAGCAATTCTGCAAGCGCTGGCGTTGCCGTATCGGGTGGTGACCCTGTGTGCCGGGGACATGGGCTTCGGCGCGGCCAAGACCTACGATCTGGAAGTGTGGCTGCCTAGCCAGGAAACGTACCGTGAGATTTCTTCGGTTTCCAACTGTGAAGATTTTCAGGCGCGGCGCATGCGGGCACGTTTTCGTCATCCCGAAGAAAAGAAGCCTCGCTTACTGCATACCTTGAACGGCTCGGGCCTGGCGGTGGGGCGTTGCCTGCTGGCGGTCATGGAGAATCACCAGCAGGCCGACGGATCGATTACTATTCCTGAACCGCTGCGTCCTTATCTGGGTGGGGTCGAGCGGCTTTCTCTGTAATGGCCCATTGAACGTTGACTCCGGCATCGATACGGATGGTGCCGGGGCGATACTCGGCTTGGGCACCGCTGCTTTCCATGCTATCGGCACGCATCGACATCATGCGCGGGGCAAAGACCGGCGATTGCGTTTCCTGGACTTGAGTGATCTCGCCAAGCGTAATGTCCAATGTATCGGCCATCAGTTGCGCTTTGTGGCGAGCTTTTTCGAGCGCTTTCACCAAGGCTTCATCGGTGGCGGCTTCACGGTCTTTCAAGTCGAACTGAACGCCGTCGAGGGAGCTAGCCCCTGCCTCGACCAGAGCATCAAGTACGTCTCCCAGTCGTTGCAGGTCGTTCAGTGCTACCTCGATAGGACGTTCCAGGCGGGTACGTACAAGTGTCTCTCGCTCTTTGTCATTCTGCGAAGGGCCGTTGACATGCTCTGGCTGTATATTGAGTGACCCCGCCTTGATGGCGTCACGCGCCAGACCTATTTCTTCCATGTGACCAATCAACTTGCTGGCACGCTGCTCCAGGCGTTGCCGTGCCTCGGCCAAGGCGTCGCTATCCTGCGCCTGGTTGTCGTGTTGCGCCACTGCGGGAGTGTGTTCCCATAGCCTGGCCTTCAAGGTGGCCTTGTCTGGCTCTACGTCCACCGAAGCCTCGGCTTGGATGTTAAGTGAAGGTGGTGGATGAGAGGCCGAAGCAGAGGCGGTGGTTGTGCTCATGAATACGGCAAGAGTGCCGAGCAGTGTGGCCAGAAGTGAATGGCGTAGCGTTTTGGCGTGATCAAGCGACAACATGGTAAAGCCTCCTTGCAGGCAACCGGGTAGATTGATGTCTGAGCGAGTAGCGAACGGACAAAAATCCTGAGTAGAGTGAACGAAACCGGAGCACGACTAATCTCATATGGGTTGGAAGCATGAGACGTTAGAAAGTTCACCAATGCCCGCACCAAGCGGCTCAAGAAAATGCCATCTGGTTTGTGCTCTTGGCGAGCTGCGACCATGATGAAAAAGATGGCAGGCAAGAGTAAAGGATATGGCGAAGTTATCGGAAGAGTACTACCGCAGTGTTCCCCTGAACGCTACCTTGGCGATGGCGGCATTGGTGGTGATTGTGGCCGGAATGAAGACCGGTGCCGACTTGCTCGTGCCGTTGCTGCTGGCAATTTTCATTGCGGTGGTGTGCACGGCCCCGGTGCAATGGCTGAACCAGCGAGGTTTGAGTTTACGTGTGGCTGTGTGGCTGACGCTGTTGGTGTTGCTGGTGTTTGTCTCCTTGCTCGGTTTATTGGTAGTCAATAGTTTCACTACCTTTATTGAAGCATTGCCGGACATTGAGTCGCGCCTGTACGAACATTACTGGGACCTGCTTAATGTCTTGGCCTCCAAGGGGTTGGCGATCAACCCGGACCAGCTAGGTAGTATATTCAATATGGATGAAGAGACTTCCTGGGTTCCCCAGTTTATTGGGGAAATAGGCAATCTTTTCATGCAAAGCATTATCGTGGCACTGCTGGTTATTTTCCTGTTGTTTGAAACCCTGAATTTTCGCGAAAAGGTGTCGCGGGCCCTGGTCAATCCAGCACCGAGCTTGAAGCGTTTCAGGGAATTCAGTTCGACGCTTAAACGTTATCTGGCGGTCAAGACCATGATCAGTCTGGTCACTGGCATATTGGTTTGGCTGGCCTGTCTGGCGGTTGGTGTCGACTTTCCTTTGCTGTGGGCGGTGTTCGCCTTTGCGTTGAACTTTATTCCCAATATCGGCTCGGCGATTGCGGCGATACCTCCGGTACTGCTGCTGTTGGTAGCTCAGGATGGGGGCGTGCTGGAGGCAATGATATTGGCTTCGGCTTACCTGGTGATCAACTTCGTACTGGGAAACCTGGTAGAGCCCAGAGTGATGGGGCAGGCGTTAGGGTTGTCGACGTTTATCGCATTTCTTTCGCTGGTGGTATGGGGGTGGATCTTCGGGGTGGCCGGGATGCTGTTATCGGTACTTTTGACGATGACGCTGAAGATTGCCCTGGATAGTCATCCGCAAACGCGCTGGATATCGCATTTGCTCGGCCCGGGGGCAGGGCCGAAGGCGCCTCCCAGTATCGAGAAAGCCGACCTGCCGCCTTCCGAGCGCCGCCAGTAGCCAATGAATGACGCCGCCGACCCCAAGGTCGGCGGCGAAGCTACACAGGGGCAGGACAGGGATCAGGCGTTTTGATCGATGAACTGTGCCAGCTGTGATTTGGACTGGGCGCCTACCAAGGAAGCTACCTTGGTACCGGACTTGAACAACATCACGGTGGGAACGCCTCGCACGCCTTGTTCAGCTGCAATTTCCGGCGCGTCGTCGACGTTGATGCTGACGACCTTGAGGTTGGTCTCACGCTCAGCGGCCACTTCATCCACCACCGGTGCCATCACCTTGCACGGGCCGCACCAAGGTGCCCAGAACTTCAGCAGTACCGGCTGTTCAGCGTTAAGTACTTCCTGTTCAAAATTGGCGTTGGTGACATCAACATTATTGGCCATATGCTTCTCCCGTTTGCGTTGCTCTTGCTGTTACGTTGCCTCAAAGTGAGCAACGATCTCACGCGGCGTAGTGATGTTTTTACCGCGCCAAGTCGGCAGATGTTAGCGGGCGTAGAAGGTGGTGGCAAATTTCCTGTGTTAATACGAAAGCGGAAGACCCTAGTACGCATTGCACTTAAAATGCTAGATGTATATGCTATAAAGTAATTATCTTTGGATTGTTTATTCGATCGAACGCTATGCCGAGGTGCTATAGCCAGTCTGCTATCAGTGTGGCAAACGCTCGTGAGGAAGGCCATGGGAGGGGAGCATGAAATTACAACAATTACGCTACATCTGGGAGGTAAGTCGTCACAGCTTGAATGTGTCGGCTACCGCACAAAGTCTCTTTACCTCTCAGCCGGGAATTTCCAAACAGATTCGCTTGCTGGAAGATGAGCTGGGGGTAGAGATATTTGCCCGTAGCGGCAAGCACCTGACTCGGGTGACACCTGCGGGTGAGGCGATTATCGAGCTGGCGGGAAAAGTGCTGCGCCTGTCCGAAAACATCAAGCAAGTGGCTCAGGAGCACAGTGATGAGCATCGGGGCAGCCTGTCAATTGCCACCACTCATACCCAGGCACGTTATGCGTTGCCGCCCGTGATCAGCGAGTTCACTCGTAAATACCCCGATGTCGCCCTGCACATGCAGCAAGGTACGCCGAAGCAGATCGCCCAGATGGTAAGCGAAGGTCAGGCGGATTTCGCCATTGCCACCGAATCGCTGGAGCTGTTCACGGACCTCATCCTACTGCCGTGCTACCGCTGGAACCGCTGCGTGCTGGTGCCCAAAGGCCATCCTCTGGAGACGCTTGAAGGCCCGCTTACCCTGGAAGCCCTGGCAGGCTATCCCCTGGTAACCTACGTTTTCGGCTTTACCGGTCGCTCCCAGCTGGATGACGCCTTCAAGGCTCGGGAGCTTACCCCCAACGTGGTGCTGACGGCTTCCGATGCCGATGTGATCAAGACGTATGTTCGACTGGGCATGGGGGTTGGAATCGTTGCGCACATGGCGGTGGACCCGACGCTGGATAGCGATCTCGTGGTAGTCGATGCCAGCCACTTGTTTGCCAGCTCCACCACCAAGATCGGCATTCGCCGGGGCACCTTCATGCGCGGTTATATGTACGATTTCCTCGAGCGCTTTGCACCGCACCTTGACCGTGACCGAGTCGATGCGGCGCTGACGGCGGGGCCGCGACATGAACAGGAGCTGTTCAAGGACCTGGAGCTGCCTGAATATTAAGCGCTGTCTGAAAGCCAGTCGGTCAATGCTGAAGGTGCAGGCCGCACTCGCGCTTGTCCTCCACCTTGGTGGGGTCGAAGTAATCGAAATTGTTGGGCAGGTCGTGAGCCTGTAGATACTGATACATCTCACGTGCCGTCCAGTGAAGCACCGGGGCTACCTTCAACAGGCCGTCGGCGTTACGCGATACTGGCTGCATGCGTGAGCGCTCGGGAGTGTCTTCGGCGCGTAGGGCGGTAATCCAGACGTCCGGCTGCATTTCACGTAATGCCCGCTCGAACGGTTCCAGTTTGACTTCCTGAGTGAATGCCGTGTGGCGTGGATCCTCGATATCGGGGACCAAACCCTCCACGGCTTCACGGTGGGCGCGTGAGCGACGTGGCAAATAGGTGATCAAGTTGAGGTTCAGGCGTTTGGCGATCTCGTCGGCAAATTGATAAGTGGCCGGCGTGTTGTAGCCGTTATCCATCCATACCACTGGGATATCCGGCTGGACCTGGGTGACCAGATGCAGAATAACCGCTTCGAAAGGGCGAAAGTTGGTGGTGCAGATAGCGTGCTTGCCAAGGCCCAGCGCCCATTCCGTCAGGGCTTTCGGGTCGTGACCCAAGTCACGATTGATAGTGTCTAGATCCAGTTCCAGGGTCATTGGGGTCTCCGGTGGCAGTCAGAAAACAGACATTGTCGATATGCCTAGCCTATCAAAGCGGCTTGGCCTCTCCCCAATACCGTTTGGTTAGGGTTTTATATTCCTTTTTGATTTATAGGGCGTGATTTTTATGCCTTATTCAAGGGCTCCGATCAAATGGCGAATCTTGTCGAGTGTCTCGGTATATTCTTCGGTTTCCACTGAGTCCGCCACCAGCCCGCCACCGCCCCACACATGCAGCTCACCGGCATCGGCAATCACGCTACGAATGGCAATCGAGGTGTCCATATGGCCGCGCCTGTCTACATAACCCAGGCTGCCGCAATATACGCTGCGCTGGCTGGGCTCCAGTTCATCGATGATCTGCATGGCACGTACCTTGGGGGCGCCAGTGATCGAACCACCCGGAAATGCAGCTGCCAGTAAGGCAAGCGGGGTGCGTTCATCGCTCAATTGTCCCTGCACCACGCTGACCAGATGGTGAACGTTGGGGTAGCTCTGGAGTTTGCACAGTTGAGGAACGCGGATGCTGCCGGGCCGACAGACGCGCCCCAGATCATTGCGTAGCAGATCCACGATCATTACATTTTCCGCACGATCCTTTTCGCTGTTCGAAAGCTGACTTGCCAGGGCGCGATCCTCTTGTGGGGTCTTGCCACGCGGTCGAGTGCCCTTGATTGGGTGGGTTTCCACCCAAGGATGGCGACATTGGAGAAAGCGCTCGGGAGAAAGGGAGAGTACCGCCTTGTCTGCCCACGCCATGTAGCCCGAGAAGGGGGTCGGCGTAGCATTACGCAGGCGCAGGTAGGCTTGCCATAAATCGCCTGTATAGGGGGCATGAAAGCGCTGAGCCAGGTTGATCTGATAGCAATCCCCGGCGCGAATATAGCGTTGAACAGCTTCGAAGCGCTGGCCATACGCCTGACGATCCAGCTCTGCGGTAAATGTCCGTAACAGGGTGAATTCGGCGGAAGCTGGGGCCGGTTGTGCCAGCCACGTTCGAACCTGCCGGCCACGTTCGGCCGTTGCCACCAGCCAGGCTTGCTGGCAATGATGGTCCTGGATGATCGCCCAGTCATACAGGCCCAGGCGGCAAGCCGGCAGCTGAGTCACGGCCTTGCCCGTGGCGGAAATGGCATGAATCCGGCGACCCAGGTCATAGCTCCAATAGCCGAGTAAACCGCCTAGAAATGGCAAGTCGCTATCGAGCGTGATGGGGGGGAGTTGCTCCAGTAGTTTCTGCTGGGCCTGAAAGGCATCAAGCTCGGCGACGGTTTCCGCGGGTAAAGGTGGGGTGCAATGCAACTGGCCTTGTTGCGTCACTTCCATTAAAGCCAGAGGGTCGCTGCTCATGATGTCGTAACGCCCGGATGTGGCAACGGGTCGCCCACTGTCCAGCAGGATCGCGCCGGGACGTTGACGCAACCGCGCAAACAACGCCAAGGGGCTAGAGGAATAAGGCACGGCAGTGATCAATAATGGCGTTGTCATAAAGCAAAATGCCTGGCCGATAGGGGGCGACATATTCTAGGCGCGATGAATCCATGAGACCAGCTAGCGAATATGATGACTTTTTCACGTTCGGTTTAGCGGCTTAAAATCTTGCTGATTGTTGACAGTGATGCGGTTAAGAGTCGCTTGGAATACAACGAAAGATGTATGAAATCGCCCCCTATGGCTTATTGACGCCATCGTTACAGAAAGCTAAAGTCTTTTCATCACTCAATTGTCGACAATTTACCATGACGTTATTTGATTCCGGCTTAGAAAACCAGGATACGACCAGCACCGAAACGTCGCATCCCGAAGTGCGTACCTTGGCTGAGCGCGTATTTCACCAGTTGCAGGACGCCATTGTGCGCGGTGAACTTGCGCCCGGCAGCAAGATCACCGAGCCAGGCCTTTCCAAGACGTATGGTATTTCCCGTGGGCCACTACGTGAAGCCATGCGGCGGCTCGAGGCTCATCGGCTGATCCAGCGCGTGCCACACGTCGGTGCGCGAGTGGTGCAATTGTCGATGAAGGAGCTGCTGGAATTGTTCGATGTTCGCGAAGCCCTGGAAAGCATGGCGGCGCGCTTGGCGGCCGAGAACATGAGTGCCGAGGAAATCGCCGGTCTTAGAGAAGTGCTGGCGGTGCATGAGCGCCAAGCCGATTTGCGCCGGGGGGAAGCCTACTACCAGCGGGAAGGGGATCTGGACTTTCACTATCGCATCGTTCAAGGCAGCCATAACAATATGCTGATGACGTTGCTGTGCGATGACCTCTATTACCTGGTCAGATTGTACCGCACCCAGTTCAGTGCCAGTGGCTCCCGGCCTCAGCTGGCGTTTGTCGAACACCACCGGATTGTGGATGCCATAGAAGCCGGCGATGCGGAACTGGCCGAATTTCTCATGCGGCGCCATGTCAGCGCCTCGAGGGCCAATGTCGTGGACCGTTACGCCGCGGCACTCGAACAGCAAGCTTGACTACCAGAAGTGAACAATAGGCTTGAAAAGCCGACCCAGGCGTCGCGTTGACGTCGGACAATCATCAGGAGACTTACATGACTCAGCAGACGCCAGGCGCCCGTTTTCGCGCAGCCCTCGAAGCCAATCAGCCGTTACCGATCGTGGGAACCATCAATGCCTATACGGCGATGATGGCCGAGCGAGTAGGGCATAAGGCGATTTATCTTTCCGGTGGCGGGGTGGCCAACGCCTCGTTCGGCCTGCCTGATTTGGGCATGACCACCATGAACGACGTGGTACAGGACGCCCATCGCATCTGTGGCGCTACGGATCTGCCGTTGCTGGTGGACATTGACACCGGCTGGGGCGGCGCCTTCAATATCGCTCGTACCGTCAAGGAAATGCAGCGTGCCGGTGTGGCAGCTGTACATATCGAAGACCAGGTTGCCCAGAAGCGTTGCGGCCATCGCCCCAACAAGGCGATTGTCTCTCAGGCCGAGATGGCCGATCGCGTCAAAGCCGCTGCTGATGCGCGCATCGATCCGGATTTCTACCTGATTGCACGTACCGACGCCTTCCAGAAAGACGGCCTGGACGCCGCCATCGATCGTGCCAATGCCTGTATCGAAGCCGGGGCCGATGCCATTTTCGCCGAAGCCGTGCACACCCTTGAAGACTATCGCGCCTTCTGTGAGCGGGTCGATGCGCCGATTCTGGCCAACATCACCGAATTCGGCGCCACACCGCTATTCAGCCAGCAAGAGTTGGGTGACGTGGGTTGCCGCATGGTGCTGTACCCGCTTTCCGCCTTCCGTGCCATGAATCAGGCCGCGCTCAAGGTGTACCAGAGCATCCATGAAAACGGCCATCAGCGTGATGTGGTCGAGCTGATGCAGACACGCGACGAGCTCTATGATTTTCTTAATTATCATGCGTTTGAGCAAAAACTCGATGCGCTGTTCGCCGACCAGGGCGATGCCGAATAATTTTCGGTGAGCACAGCAGCGATACAAGAAGTTTTTGAAAGAAAAGTTTTTGAAGCGGAAGTCTTTAAGACAGACGTTTTAGCAAATAACGCTCTTACAACGATAAGTGCACTATCAAGGAGATACCAGAATGGCAGATAAACCGACTAGTGGCGCAGGCCTGCGTGGCCAGAGTGCGGGTACCACCGCCCTATGTACCGTTGGCCAGACAGGTTCCGGACTGACCTACCGTGGTTTTGACATCAAGGAACTGGCGGAAAAAGCCCGTTTTGAAGAAGTCGCTTACCTTCTGCTCAAGGGCAAGTTGCCGAATCAGGCTGAACTGGACGCTTATATCACTAAGCTCAAAAGCCTGCGTAGCCTGCCCCAGGCGTTGAAAACGGTACTGGAACAGATTCCGGCCTCCGCACACCCGATGGATGTCATGCGCACCGGCGCCTCCATGCTGGGCAATCTGGAAACCGAAGAGAGTTTCGATGAGCAGCAGGATGCCTCGGATCGTCTGCTGGCCGTGTTTCCTTCGATTATCTGCTACTGGTATCGCTACACGCACGATGGCGTTCGCATCGAGACCGAGACCGACGACGATTCCGTGGGCGGGCACTTCCTGCACCTGCTGCGCGATGAGCCGGCCTCCGAGCTGCACGCTCGCGTAATGAACGTCTCGCTGATTCTGTATGCCGAGCATGAGTTCAACGCCTCGACCTTCACAGCGCGTGTCTGTGCTTCGACGCTTTCCGATATGCACTCTTGCGTTACCGGTGCGATTGGTTCCTTGCGTGGCCCGCTGCATGGTGGCGCCAATGAAGCGGCCATGGACATGATCGAAGACTGGACCTCCCCCGAGCAGGCCGAGCGCGAAATCATGGGCATGCTCGAGCGCAAGGACAAGATCATGGGCTTCGGTCACGCCATCTATCGTGAATCCGACCCGCGCAACGAGATCATCAAGCATTGGTCCAAGAAGCTCTCCGAAGATGTGGGTGACAAGGTGCTCTACCCGGTTTCCGAGCGTGTCGAGGAAGTCATGTGGCGCGAGAAGAAATTGTTCTGTAACGCCGATTTCTTCCATGCCAGTGCTTACTACTTCATGGATATCCCCACCAAGCTGTTCACGCCGATCTTCGTCTGCTCGCGCGTTACCGGCTGGTGTGCTCATGTGTTCGAGCAGCGTGCCAACAACCGCATCATTCGTCCCAGCGCCGACTATACCGGGCCGGAGAAAAGCGAATGGGTGCCGATCGAGCAGCGTGACTGATCCCACCCTGGCCGCTTGAGGCGATAAAGGCGGCCGTTTCCCGGTCGCCTTACTTTACTCAAGCACGACTCGAATCGAACACTACTCGGGATGACCTGACGCTATGAACACTGACTATCGCAAGCCTTTGCCTGGCACGGCGCTGGATTATTTCGACACCCGTGAGGCGGTCGAGACAATTCAGCCGGGTGCTTATGCCAAATTGCCCTACACCTCACGGGTGCTGGCCGAAAATCTGGTGCGTCGCTGCGACCCGGCGATGCTGACCGATGCGCTCAAGCAGCTGATCGAGCGCAAGCGCGACCTGGACTTTCCCTGGTACCCGGCGCGGGTGGTATGCCACGACATCCTGGGGCAGACGGCCCTGGTGGACCTGGCCGGTCTTAGGGACGCTATCGCCGAGCAAGGCGGTGACCCCGCTCGGGTCAACCCGGTGGTACCCACCCAGTTGATCGTCGATCACTCCCTGGCCGTCGAACATGCCGGCTTCGAGGAAGATGCTTTCGAGAAGAATCGTGCTATCGAAGACCGCCGCAACGATGATCGCTTCCACTTCATCAACTGGACCAAGACGGCGTTCGAGAACGTCGACGTGATTCCACCAGGCAACGGCATCATGCACCAGATCAATCTGGAGAAGATGTCACCGGTGGTCCAGGCGCGCGACGGCGTGGCTTTTCCCGACACATGTGTGGGTACAGACAGCCACACGCCTATGGTCGACGCCTTGGGTGTGATCGCGGTGGGCGTTGGGGGGCTTGAGGCCGAGAGCGTGATGCTGGGTCGCGCATCCATGATGCGCCTGCCCGACATCATCGGTGTGGAACTCAGTGGCAAGCTCAAGCCGGGCATCACCAGTACCGACATGGTGCTGGCGATCACCGAGTTCCTGCGTCGCGAGCGTGTGGTGGGAGCCTATCTGGAGTTCTATGGTGAGGGCGCGGAGAGCCTGAGCGTGGGCGACCGGGCCACCATTTCCAACATGACACCAGAATACGGCGCCACGGCGGCGATGTTTTACATCGACGGCCAGACTATCGACTACCTCAAACTCACCGGGCGTGAAGACGACCAGGTCAAGCTGGTGGAAACCTATGCCAAGGAAACCGGTCTCTGGGCGGATAGCCTGAAAGATGCAGAGTACGAGCGCGTGCTGACGTTTGATTTGTCGTCCGTGACTCGTACCCTGGCCGGGCCTTCCAACCCTCATGCCTTGCTGCCCACTTCCGAGCTTGCCGCACGCGGCGTCAGTGGCGTAGTCGAAAACGAAGAGGGAAAAATGCCCGATGGCGCGGTGATTATCGCCGCGATCACCAGCTGCACCAACACCTCCAACCCGCGCAACATGGTGGCGGCGGGGCTGATCGCGCGCAACGCCAACAAGCTCGGCCTGACCCGCAAGCCTTGGGTGAAGTCCTCCCTGGCGCCAGGCTCCAAGACGGTGAAGATGTACCTGGAAGAAGCCGAGCTGATGTCGGAACTCGAGAATCTCGGTTTTGGTGTGGTGGCCTATGCCTGCACGACCTGCAACGGCATGTCCGGGGCACTCGATCCGGTCATCCAGCAGGAAATCATCGACCGCGATCTTTATGCCACGGCGGTGCTTTCCGGTAACCGCAACTTCGATGGCCGTATCCACCCCCATGCCAAGCAGGCCTTTCTTGCTTCGCCGCCGCTGGTGGTGGCCTATGCGATTGCCGGCACCATCCGCTTCGATATCGAAAAGGATGTGCTGGGCCATGACCAGAACGGCAATCCGGTGACGCTGAAGGACATCTGGCCTGCCGATGAAGAGATCGATGCCATCGTCAAGCAGGCTGTAAAACCGGAGCAGTTCCGCAAGACCTACATCCCCATGTTCGACCTGGACAAGAGTGCCCGGGCCGAGATCAACCCACTCTACGACTGGCGTCCTGAGAGTACCTACATCCGTCGTCCGCCTTATTGGGAAGGCAACATGGCCAGGCCCCGCGGCCTGGCCGGCATGCGCCCGCTGGCGGTATTGCCGGACAACATCACCACCGACCATCTGTCGCCAAGCAACGCCATCCAGATGAACAGCGCCGCCGGTGAGTACCTGCACAAGATGGGCCTGCCGGAAGAAGACTTCAATTCCTACGCCACCCACCGCGGCGATCACCTGACCGCCCAGCGAGCGACCCTTGCCAACCCCAAACTGTTCAACGAGATGGTGCAGGAGAACGGCAAGGTCACGCAGGGCTCGCTTGCTCGTGTCGAGCCAGAAGGGCAGGTAGTGCGCATGTGGGAGGCGATAGAGACCTATATGTCGCGCAAGCAGCCCCTGATCGTGATCGCCGGCGCCGACTATGGCCAAGGCTCATCGCGGGACTGGGCGGCCAAGGGCGTGGCCCTGGCGGGCGTGGAAGCCATCGTCGCCGAAGGTTTCGAGCGTATCCACCGCACCAACTTGGTGGGCATGGGCGTGCTGCCCTTGCAGTTCGAGGAAGGTACCACGCGCAAGACCCTGGTCATCGACGGTACCGAGACCTTCGACGTGCTCGGCGAGCCTGCACCCCGGGTCAACCTAACGCTGATCATCAATCGCGCCAATGGCGAACGCGAGGAAGTACCGGTGATCTGCCGTCTGGATACTGCCGAGGAACTGTCGATCTACGCCGCGGGCGGTGTGCTGCAGCGCTTTGCCAAGGACTTCCTCGAGTCCACGGAAGGCGCGACCGCTTGATTGCCGGGCCGCATGGCCAAGTGCAGGCACTTTTTGTATAACGTCTAACCTCGACCCGGTGCCGGAAGGCCCGGGTCGAGCCCGATAAAAGGACATGATTCATGGCACACAAGCCCCAGATCCGCATTCCCGCCACCTACATGCGTGGTGGTACCAGCAAGGGTGTTTTCTTTCGTCTTCAGGACCTTCCCAAGGCCGCCCAGAAGCCGGGGCCCGCTCGGGACGCACTGCTTCTGCGCATCATCGGCAGCCCCGATCCCTACCAGAAACAGATCGACGGCATGGGCGGAGCGACCTCGAGCACCAGCAAGACGGTGATCCTGTCGAAAAGCACTCAGCCCGATCACGACGTGGATTATATGTTCGGCCAAGTCTCCATCGACAAGCCATTCGTCGACTGGAGCGGCAACTGCGGCAACCTCTCGGCGGCGGTGGGTCCTTTCGCCATCAGTAACGGCCTGGTGGATGCCGATCGCATTCCGCAAGACGGCGTGGCCGAGGTGCGTGTCTGGCAGGCCAACATCGAGAAGACCATTCTGGTTCGGGTGCCCATCACCGATGGCGCGGTGCAGGAAACCGGCGACTTCGAGCTTGACGGTGTGACCTTTCCCGCCGCCGAGGTGCCGGTCGCCTTCATGGATCCGGCGGATGGCGAAGGCGCCATCTTCCCCACAGGCAACGTCGTGGACGAGCTGGAAGTGCCCGGCGTGGGGACGCTTTCGGCGACGATGATCAATGCCGGTATTCCCACCATTTTCGTCAATGCCCAGGATATCGGTTACACCGGCAGCGAGCTGCAGGAAGCGATCAACAACGACACCAAGGCGCTTGCCACTTTCGAGACGATACGTGCCCATGGGGCGCTGCGCATGGGACTCGTCCAGGACATCGCCGAGGCCGCCAACCGTCAGCACACCCCCAAGGTGGCCTTCGTCGCACCGCCCGTCGACTATGTCACATCGAGTGGCAAGCAGTTGTCTGCCAAGGACATGGACCTGACGGTGCGGGCGCTGTCCATGGGCAAGCTTCATCACGCCATGATGGGCACGGCAGCCGTTGCCATCGGCACCGCCGCGGCCATCGAGGGTACCTTGGTCAACCTGGCGGCAGGCGGCGGCGAGCGCAAGGCGGTCACTTTCGGTCATCCATCCGGCACCCTGCAGGTAGGCGCCGAAGCAAGCCTGGTCGACGGCCGGTGGCAGGTAGACAAGGCCATCATGAGCCGTAGCGCCCGGGTGCTGATGGAAGGGTTCGTGCGCGTGCCCGGTGATGCCTTTTAACATTTCGCGCGGAATTCCACGTCCAAGCCACGCATTGGGCGTGGATGGATAGCGCGCCGTCCGTCAGGACGGCCTGGCCTGGTTCTGGATGTAGCGCTTGATGATCTCCGTGTTCGCACCATCGCCCACGCTGAGCATGCAGTACGACCTGGACCAGAAGCGCTCGCCCCAGAGCTGTGTCTTGAGGGTTTCCCAATAGTCTTTCCTGATCCGCCGGCTCGTCACGGTCTTGATGCTGTTGACCAGCTTGGCTGGCATGACGGAGGGGTAAAGTTCCAGCAGGATATGGACATGATCCGTTTCACCCGAAAATTCCAGCACACCCACGTCGGACATCTCGCAAACGCGGCGGATGTGTATTTCCAGGTCCTCCATGATCGCCGATGTAATCACCTCTCGCCGATAAGCGGTCACTAACACTAAATGGCACTTTATATTAAAAACACAATGTGGGTGTGATCTTAATGTAGTCTTTGACATTGACACTAATCTCCTTTGCCACTAATGTTAGTTCAATCGTCACAGGGGAGCAATCCATGCCTGTCCGTCGCGTCGAACGCATCATGATCCGCCCTGGTCATGCCAACTACCTGGCCTGCCATCGGTATTGTTCGGCCGCGAGAAAAGTGGCGAACGCCACG